>NZ_JBIAVV010000002.1:517492-925958 GCF_042894765.1 Streptomyces sp. NPDC001507 | reverse complement strand
CTGGCGTTGACTTTTGGCACGCTGTTGAGTTCTCAAGGAACGGTCGCTTCCTTTGTACTCACCCTCTCGGGCTTTCCTCCGGGCTTCCCTTCGGTCTTACGTTTCCGACTCTATCAGATCCTTTCGGCGTCCGATTCCCGGTCGGCGGGATTGTCTTGAGGCTTTCCGGCTTTCGCCCGTCGGCCTTTCGACATTCACTACGTTAGCCGATTCCCGCCGGGACTCATAATCGAGTTCCGTGAGCTCGAATTCGGGCATGCAGGCACGCCGAAATCGACCCCGTCAGGGGAAGTCGTAGGTAGTGGGTGGCCACTTCCGGCTGCTGGCGATTGCCGTACCCGGTTCAGCGGCTCGGGCTACATTACGCACCTTCCAGGGACGCGTCAACTTGAGCGGCGCCTCGGGACGTGGGCCCGATAGGGGCTCACGGTGGGGTCGTTGGCGATCCAGTAGCGCCAGGGATGGATGTCGCCGTCGCCACCCTCGCCGGCGACTCCGGTGCGCGGACCGTTGCGTACCTGGTCCGCGGGGGCGGGGGTGCCGGTCAGTATCCGGAGCGGGGTCTCCCCGGGGGCACACGCGTCCGTGCCGTCCAGGGCCCGGTCGACGCCCAGGGCGGTGGCCAGCCGGGCCGGCCCTTTGGCCAGTTCTCTGTCATATCGGGCCGAAAGTCGACGTTTGCGGGCGAGTTCGGCGCCCTCGATGATCTCACCGGCCCGGAGCAGGACCGCGCACGCGGTGCCCTCGGGACCGCAGACGAGGTTCATGCAGAACCACATGCCGTAGGTGAAGTAGACGTACACGTGTCCGGGCGGACCGAACATCACGTCGTTGCGGGGGGTGCGGCCGCGATAGGCGTGCGAGCCGGGGTCGTTCGGGCCGTCGTACGCCTCCACCTCTGTGAGGCGCACCGCGATCGGGCCGTCCGGGGTGGTGCGGACGAGGATGCGGCCGAGGAGGTCGGGGGCGACCTCCAGTACAGGGCGGTCGAAGAAGCTTCTGGGAAGTGGCGTACGGTCCGGGGGCGCGATCATGGCGTCCGAGCCTAGTCCAGACCGATGACGCCAAGGGCTGGTCAAGGATTCGTCTGCTTGCCAGGGTGTGGGCCGGAACCGGCGGTGACCGGATCGCGTTTGTAGGGATCAAGGGTCCGTCCATACGTAGTAGGCAGTAGTAGAGGAGAGTCATGGGGTTCAAGAAGCTGCTCGCGAGCCTGGGGGCCGGCGGGGCGTCCGTCGAGACGGTGCTCACCGAGGTGAACGTCGTACCGGGCGGTGTCGTCCAGGGCGAGGTGCGGATCCAGGGCGGCTCGGTGAACCAGGAGATCCAGGGCCTGTCCGTGGGGCTCCAGGCACGGGTCGAGGTGGAGCACGGCGACGAGGAGTACAAGCAGAACATCGGCTTCGGCAAGACGCGGCTGGGCGGCGCCTTCGAGCTGCAGGCCGGGGCCGTGCACGCGGTGCCGTTCGGGCTGGAGATCCCGTGGGAGACGCCCGTCACGATGATCGACGGGCAGGCGCTGCGCGGGATGCACATCGGGGTGACCACCGAGCTGGAGATCGCGCGTGCCGTCGACTCCGGGGACCTGGACCCGATCAACGTGCATCCGCTTCCGGCACAGAAGGCGATCCTGGACGCCTTCATCCAGCTGGGCTTCCGGTTCCGGAACGCGGACCTGGAGAAGGGGCACATCCGGGGGACGCGGCACACCCTGCCGTTCTACCAGGAGGTCGAGTTCCACCCGCCGTCCCAGTACCGGGGGCTGAACCAGGTCGAGCTGAGCTTCGTGGCGGACGCGCACGCCATGGACGTCATCCTCGAAATGGACAAGAAGCCGGGGCTGTTCAGCGAGGGCAGTGACACCTTCCGGTCGTTCCAGGTGGGTCTGCACGACTTCCACGGGACCGACTGGGCGGCTTATCTCAACCAGTGGCTGTCCGAGGTCGGCAGCAAGCGCAACTGGTTCTAGGCTCGGGAACTGCGGATTCCGTAACGGGTTCCGTAATCGATCAGTATCGATCAGGAGGTACCGAGGTGACCGAGCTCAAGCGGCGGCCTCTCCCCCATGACTTCCATCCGCCCGTCCCGTCGTTCACGGTGACGAGCGAGGACATCGAGGAAGGGGCGACGCTCAAGGACGCTCAGGTCTACGCCAAGGGCAACACCTCGCCGCAGCTGCGGTGGGAGGGCTTCCCGGCCGGGACCAAGAGCTTCGCCGTGACCTGCTACGACCCGGACGCCCCGACGGGCAGCGGGTTCTGGCACTGGGTCCTGTTCGACATCCCGGTCTCGGTGACCGAGCTGCCGGCGGGCGCGGGCAGCGGCAAGTTCGAGGGGCTGCCCGAGGGCGCGATCCAGGTGCGCAACGACTACGGGTCCAAGGACTTCGGCGGTGCCGCGCCGCCGCCCGGGGACGGGCCGCACCGGTACGTCTTCACGGTGTACGCGGTGGACCAGGAGAAGCTGGGTCCGGACGCCGACGTGTCACCGGCCGTCGTCGGGTTCAACCTGCGGTTCCACGCGATCGCGCGGGCGCAGCTCATCGGGGAGTACGAGAACGCCGAGCAGGGCTGACGCAGCGCGCGAAATCAGCTGAGCGTTCATTGAACGTTTGCCCGCCTCCGGTCATGGAAGTGATCAGGGGCGGGCAGTTTTTATTGCGTTGTCCATCTCGGCGCGCCCGTCCAGAGTTGATCCAAGCCCGCCGGGGGTGGGCAGGTGCACATGGGAGGTGGGCTGGATGCGTGACACGCTGGTGCTGAACGCGAGCTTCGAGCCGCTGTCTACGGTGACGTTGAACCGCGCCGTCGTTCTGGTGCTCCAGGACAAGGCCGTCGTCGAGCAGGCCCACCCCGAGCTGCGCATGCGCGGTGCCGAGGTGGACATACCTGCGCCCAGGGTCATACGGCTGTGCAGGTATGTACGGGTGCCCTTTCGGAGACAGGCGCCGTGGTCGCGGCGGGGGGTGCTGGTCAGGGACCGGCACCGGTGCGCGTACTGCGGGCAGCGGGCGACGACCGTGGACCATGTGGTGCCGCGGGCCCAGGGTGGCACCGACTCCTGGCTGAACACGGTGGCGTCGTGCGCGGAGGACAATCACCGGAAGGCGGACCGGACGCCGGAGCAGGCGGGGATGCCGTTGCTTCGGAAGCCGTTCGAGCCTTCGCCGCAGGATGCGATGCTGTTGGCCATGGGGGCCGAGGATCTGGCGGCGCTTCCCGAGTGGCTGGCGGGAGATGTCGCCGCCTAGTCGTGCGCCTGGCTGAGGTGGTCAGGCGAGTGCAGGTTGTACGTGGCTGATCGCGCAGTTCCCCGCGCCCCTTACCGGGGTGCGGGGAACCTTTGTTTTCCGGAACCGTCAGTCGATGTTGGGCTTCTCGCGGCGGTCCTGCTGTGCCGGGACGTTGCCTCCGCCGTTGGAACCGCCGCCCAGGGAGCCGAAGTTGCCCATCGCGCCGGAGAGGCCCTTGAGGGCGTCGCCGATCTCGCTGGGGACGATCCAGAGCTTGTTGGCGTCGCCCTCGGCGATCTTCGGGAGCATCTGGAGGTACTGGTAGGAGAGGAGCTTCTGGTCCGGGTCGCCGGCGTGGATGGCCTCGAAGACGGTGCGGACCGCCTGGGCCTCGCCCTCGGCGCGCAGGGCCGCCGCCTTGGCCTCACCCTCGGCGCGCAGGATCTGGGACTGCTTCTCGCCCTCGGCGGTGAGGATGGCGGCCTGGCGGGTGCCTTCCGCGGTGAGGATCGCGGCGCGCTTGTCGCGGTCGGCGCGCATCTGCTTCTCCATCGAGTCCTGGATGGAGGTCGGCGGCTCGATCGCCTTGAGTTCGACGCGGTTGACGCGGATGCCCCACTTGCCGGTGGCCTCGTCGAGGACGCCGCGCAGGGCCGCGTTGATCTCCTCGCGGGAGGTCAGGGTGCGCTCCAGGTCCATGCCGCCGATGATGTTGCGGAGCGTGGTGACCGTGAGCTGCTCGATGGCCTGGATGTAGCTGGCGACCTCGTAGGTGGCCGCGCGGGCGTCCGTGACCTGGTAGTAGATGACGGTGTCGATGTTCACGACCAGGTTGTCCTGGGTGATCACCGGCTGGGGCGGGAACGGTACGACCTGTTCACGCAGGTCGATGCGGTTGCGGATGGTGTCGATGAACGGGACCACGATGTTGAGGCCCGCGTTCAGGGTCCGCGTGTAGCGGCCGAAGCGCTCGACGATGGCGGCGCTCGCCTGTGGGATGACTTGGATCGTCTTGATCAGGGCGATGAAGACCAACACCACCAGAATGACCAGGACGATGATGACCGGTTCCATCGTCGCTCCCCGTACCCTTCTCCGCCTCGGCGCTTCGGCAGATCTTATGGTTGTTGAAGATCTTGCTGGATGAGTCTGACAGACGCACGCGCAACTCGGGGACTCTTCTGTTCAGTTGAGTCTTACGAGGTCAGATGACGATCGCGGTGGCCCCCTCGATCTCCACGACGTCGACTTCCTGACCCACTTCGTAGGCACGGTCCGGGTCGAGGGCGCGCGCCGACCAGATCTCGCCGGCGAGCTTGATCCGTCCGTCCGCGCCGCCGTCGACGCGTTCGAGTACGACGGCTTGTCTGCCCTTCAACGCGTCGACGCCGGTGGCGAGTTGCGGGCGCTGGGCGGCGTGCCGGTTCGCGATGGGCCGGACGACGGCGATCAGTGCGACCGAGACGACGACGAAGACGAGCACCTGGATGACGGTGCCCGCGCCGAGGCCTGCGGTACCGGCGGCGGCCACGGCGCCGACCGCGAACATGCCGAATTCCGGCATCGCGGTCACCACGAGCGGAATTCCGAGCGCCGCCGCGACGACGAGCCACCACACCCATGCGTCGATGCTGTTCACACAGTCATGGTAGGGCCGGCGGTGCCGACCACGACAGTGTGCTTTGCCGGGTCAGGGCCCGTCAGATCCGGTCAGGACAGGGGCAGTCCGTGGGCGGTCCAGCGGTCGCCGAGCTGCTCGACGACGAGCGGGAGGCCGAAGCAGAGGGAGAGGTTGCGGGAGGTGAGTTCGAGCTCCAGCGGGCCGGCGGTGAGGACCTTGCCCTGGCGGATCATCAGGACGTGGGTGAAGCCGGGGGCAATCTCCTCGACATGGTGGGTGACCATGATCATGGAGGGGGCGATCGGGTCGCGGGCGAGCCGGCCGAGGCGGCGGACCAGGTCCTCGCGGCCGCCGAGGTCGAGGCCGGCGGCGGGTTCGTCGAGGAGGAGGAGCTCGGGGTCCGTCATCAGGGCGCGGGCGATCAGGGTGCGCTTGCGCTCGCCCTCGGAGAGGGTGCCGAACTTCCGGTCCACGTAGTCGGTCATGCCGAGGCGGTCGAGGAAGGCGCGGGCGCGCTGCTCGTCGACCTCGTCGTACTCCTCCTGCCAGTGGGCGGTCATGCCGTAGGCGGCGGTGAGCACGGTCTCCAGGACGGTCTGGCGCTTGGGGAGCTTCTCGGCCATGGCGACGCCGGCCATGCCGATGCGCGGGCGCAGGTCGAAGACGTCGACCTTGCCGAGGGTGTCGCCGAGGATGGTGGCGGTGCCCTTGCTGGGGAAGAGGTAGCTGGAGGCGACGTTGAGGAGGGTGGTCTTGCCGGCGCCGTTGGGGCCGAGGATGACCCAGCGCTCGCCCTCCTTCACCGACCAGGAGACCTGGTCGACCAGAGCCCGGCCCTCCCGGACCACGGATACGTCCTGAAGCTCCAGAACATCGCTCATGAGCGCGTTGTCTCCCCTTGCAGTGTCGCCGTTCTCGGCTGTCGCGTACGCCTGTGGCCCGGGCGGCGGCGCCGGTGGGCGCGGCCCTTATGAAATCTACGCCACGAGTGCGCCGCTCCATTCCATCGGTCCTGTCCTTAGGGTGGGGGCATGCTCTCGGAACCTCGTTCAGGACGCCTCGCCGCTTGGGGAAATGCCCTTTTGGCCGGACTTGTCTCTCCGGATGACGCCGTGCTCGCCATCGTCGGCGAGGACGCGGTGCACCGGGTGGAGGGGCTGCCCAATGAGTCCGCTCCGGTCGGGCTCACGCTGGCGCTGGGGCGGCTGCGGACGCTGGGGGCGACCGGGCTGCGGGTCGCGCTGCCGGCGTCGGGGCATCCGCTGGGGCTGAGCGGGCCGCCGGAGTTCAACGCGCGGGCGCTGGAGGCCGAGGAGGCGGTCATCTGTCACGGCGCCGCGTTCGGGCTGGTGCCGGAGGTGTACGAGGCCGGGCCGGCCGGTGACGTGCATGTCGAGGTGGTCTGGCACGTGCTGCCGGTGCGGGAGGCGCCCCCCGCCGACGTGCCCTCGCTCGGTGAGGCGGAGCGCGAGCTTGCGGAGGCGCTGCGGGACGCGACCGACGTGCTGTCGAAGCTGGACGTCGCGGGGTCGGGGCCGGTGGCGGAGGCGGCGATCGACGCGTACCGGGCGCGGGCGGAGCGGGGCCGGGAGGTGCTGGCCCCGGGGTATCCGCCGCGGGCGGTGCGGGTGCTGGAGCTGGCGCAGCGGGTGGGGCTGCTGGTCTCGCTGGCGTACGACAACGGGCACGGCGGGGCGGTGAGCGCGTCGGAGATGGCGGCGCGGTCGCTGGCGCTGCGGCCGGTGGAGCGGACGGCCCGGCGCGCGCAGGTCGCGGCGTACAACTCCGCTGTGGAGGAGCGTGAGCGGGGGCGTTGAGCGCTCCGCTGGAAGGGCCGCGAAGTGCAGCGGGGCGGCACGAGATGTCGTCGGTTGTCTGCGGCGCCGTCGTGGCTGGTCGCGCAGTTCCTCCCCCAGCCTTCGGCTGGGGGTACCCCCAGCGCCCCTTCGGGGCGCTTCCCGACCGTGGACAAGCCGACCGGCCTTCCGGGGCGCCCGGAAGGCCGGAGGTCGGTGCCGCGGTGCGGCGCGGTCTCAGTGGTTGAGGCCGAGGTTGCCGAAGGCGGGGTTGAGCACGCCGACGACGTTGATGCTGTTGCCGACGACGTTGACCGGAACGTCCACCGGGGCCTGGATGACGTTGCCCGAGACGACGCCCGGAGAACCGTGGGCCGCACCGGCCGCGGCGGCACCGCCGGTGTGGGCGGAGGCCAGTCCCGCACCGGCGGCCACGATCCCGCCGGCCACCATCGTCACGGCCGCTGCCTTCTTCAGGTTCTTCACTTCTTGAGCCCTCCTTGGCGATCGCCACGGCGGTCGCCGCAGCACGCACTGAAGAACGGCGACGGCCGGACAGAGGATGCGCCGTCCGGGTGACATTCCCACGACGGTATGAATCTCAGCCCGGAAGGCGACCCTCCAGGTTGCCGTCGGTGAAGCGTTGCGCAGGGCGTTTCAGCCGGTCACGCCATGGCGAACGGCCCACAGGGCGGCCTGGGTGCGATCGGCGAGGTCGAGTTTCATCAGGATGTTCGAGACGTGCGTCTTGACGGTCTTCTCGGACAGCACCAGGGCACGCGCTATCTCCCGGTTGGAGCGGCCGTCGGCGATCAGCCCCAGCACCTCGCGCTCCCGCTCGGTGAGCGAGCCGCCCCGGCCCTGGCCGGAGTTGGCCTCCTCCTGGGTGAGCAGGGCGCCGGCCACCTCGGGCTGGAGCAGGACGTGCCCGGCGTGCACCGAACGGATGGCGGTGGCGAGCGCGTCGGGATCGACGTCCTTGTAGACGTATCCGGCGGCGCCCGCGCGCAGGGCCGGGACCACCGTGCGCTGCTCGGTGAAGCTGGTGACGATCAGCACGCGCGCGGGGTTGTCCAGTTCGCGGAGCCTGCGCAGCGCCGCCACGCCGTCCAGGCCGGGCATCTTCACGTCCATGAGGACGACGTCGGGGGTCAGCTCCTGGGCGCGCGCGACCCCCTCGGCGCCGTCGGCGGCCTCGCCGACGACCTCGATGTCGTCCTGGACCTCCAGGAAGGTGCGCAGGCCCCGGCGGACGACCTGGTGGTCGTCGACCAGCAGGACCCGGATCGCGTCAGCCACCGGGGACCTCCATCTCGATCGTGGTGCCCTTGCCGGGCGCCGATTCCACGGTCAGCGTGCCGCCGACACCGCTCGCCCGGTCCCGCATGGAGACCAGGCCTAGGTGGCGTCCGGCGCGCCGGGTGAGGTGCGGGTCGAAGCCGCTGCCGTCGTCGGTGACCCGCAGGACGGCGCCGCCGCCGCGCCGGTTCACGGTCACGTCGACGTGCTCGGCCCCGGAGTGCCGCAGGGCGTTGTGCAGTGCTTCCTGCGCGACCCGGAGCAGGGCCTCCTCCTGGGCGGCCGGCAGGGCACGGAAGCCCGCGGCCGCGAAGGTCACGCGCGCGGTGTGGGCGCGGTCGAGGACCTGGACCTGGGTGCGCAGGGTGGCGAGCAGGCCGTCCTCGTCGAGGGCGGCGGGGCGCAGTTCGACGACGGCCGCCCGCAGCTCGTCGATGGCCTCGGCGGCCAGCACGGCGACCTGATGCAGCTCGCCCTTGGCGCGCGAGGGGTCGCGGTCGACCAGGGCGGCGGCGGCCTGGGCGGTCAGGCGGAGGGAGAAGAGCTTCTGGCTCACCGCGTCGTGCAGCTCGTGGGCGAGCCGGGAGCGCTCCTCGGCGATGGTCAGCTCGCGGCTGCGCTCGTAGAGGCGGGCGTTGGTGAGGGCGATGGCCGCGTGCTGGGCGAGGATGGAGAGCAGTTCCTCGTCCTCGGCGGTGAAGCCGCAGCCGCCCTCGGGCTTCTCGCAGTTCTTGTTCGCGAGGAAGAGGGCGCCGATGACCTCGTCGCCGTCGCGGATGGGCAGGCCCAGGAAGTCGGACATGTCGGGGTGGGCGGCGGGCCAGCCCTCGAAGCGGGGGTCCGTGCGCACGTCGGCCAGCCGCTCGACCTTCGCCTCGCGCAGCATCGCCGCGAGGATGCCGTGCTGGCGCGGGAGCGGGCCGATGGCCTTCCACTGGGCGTCGGTGACGCCGTCGACGACGAACTGGGCGAAGCCGCCGTGGTCGTCCGGCACCCCCAGCGCGGCGTACTGGGCGTCGAGCAGCTCACGGGCGGAGGCGACGATCGTCTTGAGGACGTCGCGCACTTCCAGATGCCTGCTCATGGCCAGCAGCGCGGAGCTCACCGCCGCCAGACCGGACCGGGGACCTTGACTCATGTCCTCACGGTACCGGCGGGGTCCGACAGCGCGGATCGGGCCGACGGCGGCCGGGCCTGGGCCGGTGGCCGTAGGCCCGGGGGCCTAGGGCCCGGGTCCAGGACCGGCGGCGTAGGCCGAAGGGCCCCGCCCGGTTGCGCCCCGCGTCCGAGGCGCCCGGTGCGGTCCGCTTCCTACGTTGGGATCACCGCCGACGCGGGCGGACGGAGCCGAGGGGACGGTTGTCATGCCGGTAGCGATCATCACGGGGGCCTCGAAGGGGCTGGGGCGGGCGCTGGCCGAGGCGCTCGCCGCGCGCGGCTGGGATCTGGTGCTGGACGCCAGGGGTGCCGCGCTACTGAAGGAGACGGCGGACGCCGTCGCGGGGCACGGGACACGGGTGGCGGCACTGCCCGGTGATGTCACGGACGCCGGGCACCGGGCCGGCCTGGTGGCCGCCGCGCGGGAGCTGGGCGGGGTGGACCTGCTGGTGAGCAACGCCAGCGCGCTGGGCGCCGAGCCCCTGGTGCGCCTGGGCGAGCTGCCCGTGGCGGGGCTGCGCCGGGCGCTGGAGGTGAACGTGGTGGCCGCGCTGGGCCTGGTCCAGGAGGCGCTGCCGCTGCTGCGCGAGTCGGCGGCGGGCGCGGTGGTCACGGTCAGCTCGGACGCGGGCGCCGAGGCGTACGAGACCTGGGGCGGGTACGGCGCATCGAAGGCGGCTCTGGACCAGCTGGCGGCCGTGCTCGGCGTGGAGGAACCGGGGCTGCGGGTGTGGGCGGTGGATCCCGGGGACATGGCGACCGAGCTGTACGCGGCGGCCGTACCCGACGACGACGATCCGCGGCCGGCGCCGGAGTCGGTCGTACCGGCCTTCCTGCGGCTCCTGGACGAGCGGCCGGCGAGCGGGCGGTACGGGGCGCCGGCCCTGGTGGAGGGGCGATGACGACGGTGGTGCAGGTGCCGGAGGAGCTGTCCGCGCGGGTGCCTGCCGAGCAGCGCGGGCCGGGTCTGGAGCGGGATGCCGTTCGGCTGCTGGTGTCGCGCGGGACGGCGGTGTCGCACCACGTCTTCGCCGAGCTGCCGCGCCTGCTGCGGGCCGGGGACCTGCTGGTGGTGAACACGTCGCCGACGCTGGCGGCGGCCGTGGACGGACGCGTCGGGCACGCGCGCGTGGTGGTGCACTTCTCCACGCGCGGGGACGACGGGCGGTGGGCGGTGGAGCTGCGGGAGCCGGACGGGAAGGGGACCACACGCGCGCGTGCGGGTACACGCGCGGGGAGTGAGGTGCGGCTGCCCGGGGGCGGACGGCTGTTCCTGGAGGAGCCGCTGAGCGCGCGGGGTGAGCGGCTGTGGTGGGCGCGGGCCGCCGCGGACGTGCGCGGGGTGCTGCGGGAGCACGGGCGGCCCATCCGTTACTCCTACACGGACCGGGACCAGCCGCTGTCCGTGTACCAGACGGTGTTCGCGCTGCCGTCGGCGGACGGGGCGGGCAGTGCGGAGATGCCGAGTGCGGCCCGGCCCTTCACGGCGCGGCTGGTGGCGGAGCTGGTCAGCCGTGGGGTGCAGTTCGCGCCGATCACGCTGCACACGGGGGTGTCGTCGGGGGAGGCGCACGAGCCGCCGTACGCGGAGCGGTTCGCCGTGCCGGAGGCGTCGGCACGGCTGATCAACAACGTGAAGGCGGGGGACGGAAGGGTGATCGCCGTGGGGACGACCGCCGTGCGGGCCGTGGAGTCGGCCGCCGGGAGCGACGGGGTGGTGCGGGCGGCCGCGGGGTGGACGGAGCTCGTGGTGACGCCGGAGCGCGGGGTGCGGGTGGTGGACGGGCTGCTGACCGGGCTGCACGAGCCGGAGGCCTCGCATCTGCTGATGCTGGAGGCGGTCGCCGGGCGGCCCGCGGTCGACCGCGGCTACGAGGAGGCGCTGCGCGGACTCTACCTGTGGCACGAGTTCGGCGACGTGCACCTCATCCTGCCGGAGGAGGACCCTCACACAGAGAATTGCGTCAGCAACTCCCGGTGAGATTGATGTTCGGACGATGTGAGGCCGCACATAGGGCGCACATCACGTACGAACGGACATAGGAGATAAAGGGTCACGGCGCGAACGGGGCAGACGTTCTAGTCTGTCCCGATTTGCCCATCTGGGCTCCACTACCGCGGTTCGTACGTCACATCTTTGCCACAGCATTTTGCGGCCGCTAAGAATGGCTGCCGTCGCTCAGCACCGCGGGTTCCCCCGGCGGTGTTCGTGCAGGAGGAGCCGGTCTCCCCCGCGGACAACGAGCGACTCCGCGCTATTCGAAGAGGTCCAGCAGCTATGCCCAAGCACGCCCACAGTCCCACCCTGACCAAGCACCACAAGATCGCGCTCGCCGGTGTCGCCACGCTCGGCGCCGCCGCCCTCGCCTTCTCGGCCGTGCCCAGCAGCGCCGAGACGACCTCCGGCGCCCCCGCGGCCGCCGCCAAGGCGGCCTACGGCACCGCGCAGGTCAAGGACGTCACGGGTAAGGTCACGGACCAGCTGGCCCTGCAGAACGTCAAGGTCGAGGCCATCGCCGCCAAGACGAAGGCCTCCGCCCACCAGCTGCACGCGGCCCACGCGAAGAAGGTCCACGCGGCCCACGTCGCGCACGTGAAGCAGGCCCACGCGAAGAAGCTGCACGCGGCCCACGCGAAGCACGCCGCCGCCGTCAAGCAGGCCGCCGCCAAGCGCGCCGCCCAGCAGACCGCCAGCCGGTCCGCGCAGCGCCCGCAGATCCAGCAGGTCGCCGCGAAGACCTACGCCAACAACCTCGACGGCTGGATCCGCCAGTCCCTGGACATCATGCACTCCAAGGGCATCCCGGGCTCCTACAACGGCCTGTACCGCAACATCATGCGGGAGTCCTCCGGCAACCCCAACGCCATCAACAACTGGGACATCAACGCCATCAACGGCATCCCCTCCAAGGGTCTGCTCCAGGTCATCCCGCCGACCTTCGCCACGTACCACGTGGCCGGCACCTCGTGGAACATCTACGACCCGGTCGCCAACATCACGGCCGCCTGCAACTACGCCGCCCACCGGTACGGCTCGATGGACAACGTCAACAGCGCGTACTGAGGCCTGCGCGGACCTCTTCACGTACATGCCGAAGGGCGGCACCCCAGTGCGGGGTGCCGCCCTTCGGGCGTCCTGGGGGCACCGGCGTGCTACTTGCGCATGACCTCGGGCTCGTGGCGGCGCAGGAAGCGGGCCACGAGGAAGGCGCAGACCACACCGAGGGCGATCAGGGCGACCATGTCCAGGGTCCAGGCGCCGGCGGTGTGCGCCCACAGCGGGTCGTCGGGCTTGCCCTTGCCGGGCGGGGCGATCCCGTTGAAGTCCAGGGTGGCACCCGCGGCGGCGACGGCCCAGCGCGACGGCATCAGGTACGAGAACTGGTTGACGCCGACCGTGCCGTTCAGGGCGAACAGGCAGCCGGTGAAGACGACCTGGATGATCGCGAACATGACCAGCAGCGGCATGGTCTTCTCGGAGGTCTTCACCAGGGCGGACATGACCAGGCCGAACATCATCGAGGTGAAGCCGAGCGCCATGACGGGCAGGCAGAGCTCCAGGAGCGTGAGGTGGCCGAAGACCACGCCCTCCGCCGGGATCTTCCGGCTGGCGAAGCCGATGACGCCGACCAGCAGGCCCTGCAGGATCGTGACGATGCCGAGCACGAAGACCTTGGACATCAGGTACGCGGAGCGGGACAGGCCGGTCGCGCGCTCCCGCTCGTAGATGACCCGTTCCTTGATCAGCTCACGGACGGAGTTCGCGGCACCGGCGAAGCAGGCACCGACCGCCAGGATCAGCAGGACCGTGGTGGCCGTGCCGTTCGGGACGGGCTGCCTGGTCGCCGGATTGATCTCCGTGTTGACCAGCAGGTCCTTGCCCGAGTCGATGAGCAGGCTCACCGAACCGAGGACCAGCGGCAGCACGACCGTCAGGATCAGGAAGCCCTTGTCGGACGCGATCACCGACACGTACCGACGCACGAGCGTGGCGAACTGCGACATCCAGCCCTGCGGCTTCTTCGGCTTCATCGCCTGCATCGGCGGCATCTGTACGGCCTGCGGGGCAACGGCGTCGATGTCCGCGGCGTACATCTGGTAGTGCTGCGAGCCCTTCCAGCGGCCCGCCCAGTCGTAGTCGCGGTAGTTCTCGAAGGCGGAGAAGACGTCGGCCCAGGTGTCGTAGCCGAAGAAGTTCAGCGCCTCCTCCGGCGGCCCGAAGTAGGCGACCGCGCCGCCCGGCGCCATCACCAGGAGCTTGTCGCACAGCGCCAGCTCGGCCACCGAGTGGGTGACGACGAGGACCGTGCGGCCGTCGTCGGCGAGGCCGCGCAGCAGCTGCATGACATCGCGGTCCATGCCCGGGTCGAGGCCCGAGGTGGGTTCGTCGAGGAAGATGAGCGACGGCTTGGTGAGCAGCTCGAGGGCCACCGACACGCGCTTGCGCTGGCCGCCGGAGAGCGAGGTGACCTTCTTCTCCTTGTGGACGTCCAGCTTCAGCTCGCGCAGCACCTCGTCGATACGGGCCTCGCGCTCCTCGGCCGTGGTGTCGGCGGGGAAGCGCAGCTTGGCCGCGTACTTGAGGGCCTTCTTGACCGTCAGTTCCTTGTGCAGGATGTCGTCCTGCGGGACCAGACCGATGCGCTGGCGCAGCTCGGCGAACTGCTTGTACAGGTTGCGGTTGTCGTACAGCACCTCGCCCTCGTTGGCCGGGCGGTAGCCGGTCAGCGCCTTGAGCAGGGTCGACTTGCCGGATCCGGACGGGCCGATGACCGCGATCACGGACTTCTCCGGGACACCGAAGGAGACGTCCTTGAGGATCTGCTTGCCGCCGTCGACCGTGACGGTCAAGTGACGTGCGGAGAAGGAGACTTCACCGGTGTCGACGAACTCCTCGAGCCGGTCGCCGACGATCCGGAAGGTGGAGTGGCCGACGCCCACGATGTCGTCCGCGTCGAGCAGCGCGCTGCCGCCCTTGGCGATCGGCATGCCGTTGACGTACGTGCCGTTGTGCGAGCCGAGGTCGCGGATCTCCATGCGGCCGTCGGGCATGGAGTGGAACTCGGCGTGATGCCGCGAGACCTGCAGGTCGGAGACGACCAGCTCGTTGTCCAGGGCACGGCCGATGCGCATCACGCGGCCGATCGAGAACTGGTGGAACGTGGTCGGGCTGCGGTCGCCGTAGACCGGCGGCGCCCCCGCGCCACCACCGGAGGCCATGGCCGGAGCGCCCTGCTGCTGCGGGATCACCGACGGGGCCTGCTGCCAGCCCTGGTGCGGAGCCGGCTGCTGCACGGCCGACGGCTGCGGCGCGGGCGGCTGGGACCAGCCGGCGCCGCCCGCACCCTGCGCGGCGAACGGCTGCTGCCGGGGCTGCGGTTGGGCGACGGCGGCCGCGGCGCCGGAGAGGCCCAGGCGCGGTCCGTCGTTCGCGTTGCCGAGATGGACGGCCGAGCCCGGGCCGATCTCCGAGCGCTGGACCCGGCTGCTCTGCACGAAGGTGCCGTTGGTACTGCCGTGGTCCTCGATGACCCAACTACGGCCGTCGAAGCTGATCGTGGCATGCCGCCAGGAGACCCTGGCGTCGTCGAACACGATGTCCCCCTGCGGATCCCGTCCGAGGGTGTATGACCTGGACGGATCGAGCGTCCAGGTACGTCCGTTTGATTCCAGTACGAGTTCCGGCACTCCAAGCCCCATGAGTAGTCCCCCGAGTTACCCCCATCACGGGGAGTCTAGGGATGTCGAACATCGTCGGGAACTATTTCAGGCTCGGCCCTCTGACCGAAAGCCGGACCTTGTGGCGGCCTCGGTCGAGCGCTTCAACTCTTTCCGTTGACGGGGTTGAAACCGGGCCGGAGAGTGGTAATCCACGCGAGGGGGACAAGCGCGGCGGAGTGGTCCGGCGCGGCTGCGGATCGGGGGGCTGCCATGAGTACGGGTGCGTCCGGTACGGGAATCGAGCACGGGAGGCACGGCGGGCGGCTGCCGTGGGCCGACATCCTGCTGTCCTCGACAGCCGCCGTGAGCTGGGCGCTGATCGGTATGGCGGGTACGGCGGCGCTGGGCCTGCATCTGCTGCGGGCCGACGCGGCGGGCTCACTGGGCCCGATGACCGCGGCCGTTGTGGCGCTCGGGGCGGGTGGTTCGGTCACCCCTGACGGAGATCTGTCCGCTTTCGGCCTGAAGGGGGCCGAGGCCACCACCGCCATCGAGATCACGCCACTCGGGGTGAGCCTGGTCGGTGCGCTCCTTTTGTCATGGTTCTTCCTACGGTCCCTGCGCACGGCCGGAGTTGTGATCTCCCCGGCCGAACTGCTGGCCCGCGCGGGCTCGGTGGTGGTGCTGTTCGTGGCGGTCCTGGGCGGACTGGCCTGGGCGGGGCACTCCGTCGTGACGATCGACGGCGGTGCGCTCGGCCTGGACAGGCTGACGGGCGGCGGGAGCGGCGGCGGTGGCGGTAGCGGCGGCGGGCTGAAGATCCCCGGCATCGGTGACATCGGCGGGCTGCTGCCGGACCGCCTCGGCGACCTCGTGCACGCGAACGCGGCGGTCGGCTTCAGCGTGGACACGACGGCGACCCTGCTCGGTGGACTCGGCTGGTCGGTGGGCATCCTGCTGATCGCCCTGCTGGCCTCGCGCCGCACTCCGCTGCCACCCGGCTGGACGGCGGTGCACCGGGTGGTGCGGCCGGCGGCCTCGGCGCTGGTGACGGTGCTGCTGGTGGCCGTGGCGGCCGGCTGGGCGGCGGCGGCCTACGCGGCGATCGGCGATCCGCACCCGGCCCGGATCATGGGCGCGGCCCTGCTCGGCGCCCCGAACGGCGTCTGGCTCGGCATACCGATCGGGCTCTTCGTCCCCTTCGACGGCAGGGCCACGGGCGTCCTGACCATGTTCCTGCCGCACCCCCTGGACGAGCTCCTGAACTCCGGGTCCGACCAGTCGGTGACGCTGGGCCACCTGGCCGGCCTGGACGGACGGGTGTGGCTGCTGGGGGTCGCGGCGGCCCTGCTCATGCTGCTGGCCGGGGTGTTCACGGCGGTCCGGACGCCGGTGGGGCGGACTGCGCCCGGTTTCGCCGGGCGGTGTGCCGTGCGGCTGGGCATCGCCACCGCGCTCACGCTGCCGCTGCTGGCCTGGCTGACGGACGTGTCGGTGGACGCCTCGCTGTCGGTGCTGGGCTTCGACGCGTTCGGGGCGGGGATCCAGCTGCACGGGGAGCTGGGCATGGCGCTGCTGCTCGGCGCGGTCTGGGGTGCGGCGGCGGGAGCCCTTGGGGCGCTGCTGGCGTGGGTGACCGGGGCGGCGGGGTCACGGGCGGCTCCGTTGGCACTGGGTCACGGCGCGGCGGGCGGCGGGCCTGCCCGTCAGGGGGCCGACCGGGCTCCGGGGCTGGTCGGGAGCCGGACGGCGGGGCCGTACGTGCCGGGTACGCCGTACCGGCCGCCGAATCCGAACACGAACCCCTATCTCCGGGTGCCGGAGGAGCTGCGGGAGTCGGGGGGCGGCCGAGGGGCCCGGCCTGGCGAAGTGCCGGGGGCGGGGACGGCGCCGCCGGGCGGTTCCGCGGTCCCGGGCCGTCGTGCGCCGGGCACACCGCCCCCGGCGGACGACGGCCGCCGGGCCCCGGAGGAGAGCCGGGCGGGCGGCGGCCCCTCCGACGCGCCGCCGTCCGGCTCGGGCGATGTGTACGGCGCCCCCACCGTGGCGCGCCCCTTCGATCCGCCACCCCGCTCCGCGCGGCCCCGGCCGGGAACACGGCGGCCCGACGGCCCCCAGAGCGGTCCGGGCGCCGGACCCCCGCCGCCGCCCCCTCCCCCGCCGCCACCACCACCGCCCGGACGGCCCCGGAGGTGAGGCCGGCGCCTGGTTCGCGTCCTCCCCGCGGAACACGGAGTGTCCGCCGCGTGCGTGTCGGGGCGCTGAACCGTGCGTGAAGGCTCGGCGGGGTATGCCGCGGTCCCGGCCGCGGACATCGCACGCACGTGCGCTCGTAGGGCGGCGGCAAGGCGTCCGACACCGGCCCGACATCTATTGTTCCGTGTCCGTCAGGCGGACCACCTGCGCCGTAGGCACTGGGTGCCGGTTACCTTGGTTACACCATGAGCGATCCGCAGACCTCCGAGGTCCCCACTCTCCTCGTCAAGATTTTCGGCAAGGACAGGCCGGGCATCACGGCCGGCCTCTTCGACACTCTTGCCGCCTACATGGTCGACGTGGTCGACATCGAGCAGGTCGTCACGCGTGGCCGCCTGGTGCTGTGCGCGCTCGTGACCCAGCCCCCGGCGGGGCTCGAGGGCGACCTCAGGGCTACCGTGCACAGCTGGGCCGAGTCGATGAAGATGCAGGCGGAGATCATCTCCGGCCACGGCGACAACCGCCCGCGCGGCCTCGGCCGTTCCCTGGTCACCGTCCTCGGGCACCCGCTGACCGCCGAGTCGACGGCCGCCATCGCCGCCCGGATCGCCAAGACCGGCGGCAACATCGACCGTATCTTCCGGCTCGCCAAGTACCCGGTGACCGCCGTCGAGTTCGCGGTGTCCGGCGTGGAGACCGAACCACTGCGCACCGCCCTGGCCTCCGACGCGGCCGAGCTCGGCGTGGACATCGCGGTGGTCTCGGCGGGCCTGCACCGACGGGCCCAGCGGCTGGTCGTCATGGACGTGGACTCGACGCTGATCCAGGACGAGGTGATCGAGCTCTTCGCGGCGCACGCCGGCTGCGAGGACCAGGTCGCCGCGGTGACGGCGGCCGCGATGCGCGGTGAGCTGGACTTCGAGCAGTCGCTGCACGCGCGCGTGGCACTGCTGAAGGGGCTGGACGAGTCGGTCGTGCAGAAGGTGCGCGCGGAGGTCCGGCTGACGCCGGGCGCGCGGACCCTGATCCGTACGCTGAAGCGGCTCGGCTACCAAGTCGGCGTCGTCTCGGGCGGTTTCACCCAGGTCACCGACGACCTGAAGGAGCGGCTGGGCCTTGACTTCGCCCAGGCCAACACGCTGGAGATCGTCGACGGGAAGCTGACCGGCCGGGTGACCGGCGAGATCGTGGACCGGGCGGGCAAGGCGCGACTGCTGCGCCGGTTCGCCGCCGAGGCGGGCGTGCCGCTGGTGCAGACGGTGGCCGTCGGTGACGGGGCCAACGACCTCGACATGCTGAACGCGGCCGGTCTCGGGGTCGCCTTCAACGCCAAGCCGGTGGTCCGCGAGGCCGCGCACACGGCGGTGAACTTCCCGTTCCTGGACACGGTCCTGTATCTGCTGGGCGTCACCCGCGAAGAGGTCGAGGCGGCGGACACCCACGACGAGAGCTGAGCGCCGTCCGGCCGGTCCGGACATGCGGGCCCGGCACCGGTCTCCACGGTGCCGGGCCCGCGTCGTCTCACGGTGGCGGTGCGGTGGTCCGAGGTCTCACTCGGACGGTGCCCAGTAGTCCGCGAGCGTGGCCACACCGGGTTCCAGGGCCTTCCAGGAGCCCTCGTACGTCAGGACGGCGAAGGCGGCGGCGGGAAAGCCCCGGCGGTCCATCCGCTCACGGGCGTCGGCATCCGCGCCGCCGGCGAGGATCTCGGCCAGGCCGTGCACGCCGGGGTTGTGGCCGATGAGGATGACGGTCTGTACGTCGTCCGGCACCTCGTTGAGCACAGCGATCAGCTCGCCCGGCGAGGCCTCGTACACCCGCTCCTCGTAGACGGTTTTCGGCCGGTGCGCGAGCTCGTGGACCGCGAGCTTCCAGGTCTCCCGGGTACGCACGGAGGTGGAGCACAGTGCCAGGTCGAAGGTGATGCCGCTGTCCGCGAGCTTGCGTCCGGCGACGGCGGCGTCCATTCGGCCCCGCTCAGCGAGCGGTCGCTCGTGATCGGTCACCTGTGGCCAGTCGGCTTTCGCATGGCGGAAGAGGACAATCCTGCGGGGTTCTGCGACGCTCATGGCACCCAGCTTCGCATGAAACAGGCCATCGGGCTCAGGGAGTTGACATGCTCCTTCGCCCGGTCCGCGGAGGCCGCGCCGCCGGCCGGGCCAGTGCGTGCACGGCGTCGCGGGGCAGACGGGAATGTGACGGCAGGGCCTAGCGGGAGACGAGCTGCTGGGCCCGCTCGAAGAGGTGGGTGACGGCGGGGTCCCCGCCGGCCGCCTGGGCGTCCGCCGGGTTGAGTATCAGGATCAGCAGGGCGACGAAAGCGAGCGCCGGAAGGGCCAGCGCCCACCACGGGAGCCGGATGTCGACGCTGCCCGGGGTCGCCGGGTGGGACCGGGTGTGCGCTGGGGCCGGCATGATCGCCTCCGATGGATCCGGGGTCTGTCGGCCGCCCTCGCGGCCACACCTCGAAACTACGGAATCCGCGGTCGCCGCCCCATCCGGTGACCCACCCACTTGACCCTGACCCTCACCCCCTAGGGGATGGTGGTGCTAGCCCCACCATGCCCGCCGCGGGGGCGGTGGCCGGCCGTGGTCAGGGGGACGCGAGGGTCGCGATGACGGCGATGACGATGAAGATGGCGAAGAACGAGCCGAAGACGATCAGCATCTTCTTCTGACCGTTCTGGGGGTTCGGGTCGAGCACTGGCATGGGGTCAGTCTGGCACCTCCGGGAGGGGACGGACCGCGCGGGGTGGCCAGGACACGGCCGCCATCGGCCGACAGGGGCCGTCAGGGGCCGTCAGGCGGACGCGGCCGCCTCGTCCTCCACGATGCGGTCACGGCCGGCCAGGACGCCGACGGCCATCTGCGGGATCATCAGGCCGACCATGAGGGCGATCGGCAGGCCCCAGCCGCCGCTGTGCTGGTAGAGCACGCCCACCAGCAGCGGGCCGGGGATGGAGATCAGGTAGCCGGTGCTCTGGGCGAAGGCGGAGAGCTGGGCGACGCCCGCGCCGGTCCTGGCCCGCATCCCGACCATGGTGAGTGCCAGCGGAAAGGCGCAGTTCGAGACGCCCAGCAGGACGGCCCAGGCCCAGGCGCCGCCGGCGGGCGCGAGGTACAGGCCGGCGTATCCGGCAAGGCCGCAGACACCGAGTGCGATCACGATCGGGCCCTGGTGCGGCAGCCGGGTGGCCACCCGCGGGATGACGAAGGCCAGCGGCACGCCCATCACCATGGTGACGGCCAGCAGCAGTCCGGCCGTGCTCGCGGAGACGCCGGCGTCCCGGAAGATCTGCGCCATCCAGCCCATCGTGATGTAGGCGGCCGTGGCCTGGAGCCCGAAGAACACGGCGAGCGCCCAGGCGGTACGGCTGCGGGTGATCCGCAGGGCGGGCTGCTGCCGCTCCGTACGCGCGGGTGCCTCGGCCTCGGGTGCCGGTGCCGTTCCGCGGTCGCGGACCAGCGGAACCCACGGCAGCACCGCGACCGCCGCGAGCCCGGCCCAGACCGCCAGCCCGGTCTGCCAGCTGCCGCCGAGGGCGTCGGCCAGGGGCACGGTCACCGCGGCGGCCACCGAGGTGCCGGCGGCGAGGGCCATCGAGTACAGGCCGGTCATGGAGCCGACCCGGTCGGGGAACCAGCGCTTGACGATGACCGGCATCAGCACGTTGCTGACCGCGATGCCCATGAGCGCGAGCGCGCTGCCGGCCAGGAAACCGGCGGTGCTCCCGGCGTACGGCCGTATCAGCAGGCCGGCCGTGACGGCCGCCATGCCCGCGCAGACCACGGCCGCCGGGCCGAAGCGGCGGGCGAGGCGGGGGGCCATGACACCGAAGACGGCGAAGCAGAGCGGGGGCACGGAGGTGAGCAGTCCGGCCACGCTGCCGCTCATGCCGAGGCCGTCGCGGACCTCCGCCAGGAGCGCGCCGAGGCTGGTGATGGCGGGCCGGAGGTTGACGGCGGACAGCACGATGCCGACGACGACCAGCCGGGCCGCCCACGCGCGCGTGGCGGTCACGGGGCTCCTTTCGGGTGCCGCCGTCCGTGCTGTCGTCGGGGTCGCGGTCTCGGTTTCCTTGCCTGCCATGAGGCTCATCATAGAATCATGGGATGAATGGTTGTCCATCCCCGGGCGGACCCGGCCGCTCCCGCCGGGCCCTCGCGTGCGAAGGT
This sequence comes from Streptomyces sp. NPDC001507, assembly GCF_042894765.1. Classification (NCBI taxonomy): domain Bacteria; kingdom Bacillati; phylum Actinomycetota; class Actinomycetes; order Kitasatosporales; family Streptomycetaceae; genus Streptomyces; species Streptomyces sp. NPDC001507. Next base: position 904,819 of record NZ_JBIAVV010000002.1, on the reverse strand, counting down.
GTGTCATGCCTCTGAGCCATCCGCGTCGCTCGGCGCTGTCCGAGCAGGTCATCGCCGCGCTGCGGAACCAGATCACCTCGGGTGAGTGGCCGGTCGGCTCCCGCATCCCCACCGAGCCGGAGCTGGTCGAGCAGCTCGGGGTGGCCCGCAACACCGTCCGGGAGGCCGTCCGGGCGCTGGCGCACAACGGCCTGCTGGACATCCGCCAGGGCTCGGGAACGTACGTCTCGGCCACCAGTGAGCTGGCCGGAGTGATGCACCGCCGGTTCGCCGGCGCCGACCCCCGGCACATCGCCGAGCTGCGCTCCACGCTGGAGTCGTCGGCCGCCCGGCTGGCCGCGGCCCGCCGCACGGAGAAGGACCTCAGGCAGCTCGACGCCCTCCTGGCGCGCCGCGAGCAGGCCTGGCGGTCGGGCGACGCGGAGGCCTTCGTGACGGCGGACGCGACCCTGCACCTGGCCGTGGTGGCCGCCTCGCACAACGACGTGCTGACGGCGATGTACGCCGACCTGGGCGAGGTGCTGCGGGAGTGGCTGCGCGCGGACGTCGGCGCCGAGCTGACGCCACAGTCGTACATGGACCACACCCGGCTGGTCGAGGCGATCCGCGCGGGTGACGCGGACGCGGCCGCCAAGGAGGCGGCGAGCTACCCGTTCCTGTGCCGTCCGGACCGGTTCAGCTCACCTTCTGGTGACTGATCCACACCGCGCGGACGTCCTTCCAGCAGCGGCCGGAGAGCCGTACGGTCATCGCCGGGCCGGTGTCGGCCGGGGAGCCGTCGGTGTCGATGTCCCACCACTGGGCGCACTCGATGTGCAGCCGGACCCGGTCGGTGTCGACGTAGGGGTTGTGGCAGTAGGCCACCACGTGCGAGCCGCGGACGGTGGTCCGGCACGAGGCGCCGAACAGCTGCGGGGCCGGCTCGTGTCCGTTCGGCACGCGCGCGTGGGACTCCGCGGCGCAGGGCAGCGACACCACGAGGGCGAGGGCCAGTGTCACCGGGGCCAGGCTGCGGGAAAGGCGCACAAGGGGGACCTCCTCGGCCGGGCTGGGGAGGGACATCGCGCGGTGCACGCGCAACCAGGGTGTGCCGCCGCGTCTCCAGGGTGCGCCGCCCGGCGGGTGATCACCCGGCCGGTGGGCCGAACGGGTGAGGCCCGTACCCCTCGCGGGACACGGGCCTCGACGCGCCTGTGCGGGTCAGGCGCCGATGGCGTGCAGACCGCCGTCCACGTGGACGATCTCGCCGGTGGTCTTCGGGAACCAGTCGCTCAGCAGGGCGACGATGCCCTTGCCGGCCGGCTCCGGGTCCTTGAGGTCCCACTCCAGCGGGGAGCGGTGGTCCCAGACGGAGGCCAGCTCGCCGAAGCCCGGGATGGACTTGGCGGCCATGGAGCCGATGGGGCCGGCGGCGATGAGGTTGCAGCGGATGTTCTGCTTGCCCAGGTCGCGCGCGAGGTAGCGGCTGGTGGCCTCCAGGGCGGCCTTGGCCGGGCCCATCCAGTCGTACTGCGGCCAGGCGTACCGGGCGTCGAACGTGAGGCCGACGACCGAGCCGCCGTTCTGCATCAGCGGCAGGCAGGCCATGGTCAGCGACTTCAGGGAGTAAGCCGAGACGTGCATGGCGGTGGCGACGGACTCGAACGGCGTGTTGAGGAAGTTGCCGCCGAGGGCGTCCTGGGGGGCGAAGCCGATGGAGTGGACGACGCCGTCGAGACCGCCGAGCTCCTCGCCGACGACGTCGGCAAGCCGCCCGAGGTGCTCGTCGTTGGTGACGTCGAGCTCGATGACCTTGGTGGGCTTCGGCAGCTTCTTGGCGATGCGCTCGGTCAGCGTGGGCCGCGGGAACGCGGTGAGGATGATCTCGGCACCCTGCTCCTGGGCCAGCTTGGCCGCGTGGAAGGCGATGGAGGACTCCATCAGCACACCCGTGATCAGGATGCGCTTGCCCTCAAGGATTCCACTCATGGTGATCAGTGACCCATTCCCAGTCCGCCGTCAACAGGGATGACGGCTCCAGTGATGTACGAGGCGTCGTCCGAGGCGAGGAACCGCACCGTCGCGGCGACCTCCTCGGGCTCCGCGTACCGGCCGAGCGGCACCTGAGACACGATGGTGGCGCGCTGCTCGTCGGTGAGCACCTTGGTCATGTCGGTGTCGACGAAGCCGGGCGCCACGACGTTGAAGGTGATGTTGCGCGAGCCCAGCTCACGGGCGAGGGACCGCGCGAAGCCGACCAGGGCGGCCTTGGAGGCGGCGTAGTTGGCCTGGCCGGGGCCGCCGTAGAGGCCGACGACCGACGAGATGAGGACGACCCGGCCCTTCTTGGCGCGCAGCATGCCGCGGTTGGCACGCTTGACGACCCGGAAGGTGCCGGTGAGGTTGGTGTCGACGACCGAGGTGAAGTCCTCCTCGGACATGCGCATCAGGAGGGTGTCCTTGGTGATGCCGGCGTTGGCGATCAGGACCTCGACCGGGCCGTGCGCGTCCTCGATCTCCTTGTAGGCCTGCTCCACCTGCTCGGAGTCGGTGATGTCGCACTTGACGGCCAGGACGCCCAGTTCCTTGAGCAGGGCCGGCGGCTCACCGGAGCGGTACGTGACGGCAACCTTGTCGCCGTTGTCGGCGAAAGCGCGGGCGATGGCGAGGCCGATGCCCCGGTTGCCTCCAGTGACGAGAACCGAGCGGCTCAACGGATCACCCTTTCGATCGGTGTGACAACCCGCCCGAACAGCTGGCATGACAGGCGGCTTCATCGAAAACCTATCGGTCCCGCCATCGCCGCGGGCAAGCGGGCACCGACAGTGGCTCGGGGGTGTCGCTGTCGGGTCCCTACAGAAAGGCCCGGTGCCGGGCCGAAACCTGTGGTCCACGGGCACGCGGGCGCGACATGATCGGACGGACAGGCCACGACAGCAGGGAGACCTCCGTGCCTCATTCCATCGACGAAGCCTTCACGGCGCTTCCGCTACGGGCCCTGGCCGACGCCGCGCTGGCACGCGCGCGTGCGCTGGGGGCCGAGCACGCGGACTTCCGGTTCGAGCGGGTGCGCAGCGCGTCCTGGCGGCTGCGGGACGCCAAGCCCGCCGGATCCTCGGACACCACCGACCTCGGATACGCGGTCCGGGTCGTGCACGGCGGTACCTGGGGCTTCGCTTCCGGGGTGGACCTGACCCTGGACGCGGCCGCCAAGGTCGCCTCCCAGGCGGTGGCGATGGCCAAGCTCTCGGCGCAGGTCATCAAGGCCGCCGGGTCCGACGAGCGGGTGGAGCTGGCCGGCGAGCCGGTGCACGCGGAGAAGACGTGGGTCTCGGCGTACGAGATCGACCCGTTCACCGTGCCGGACGAGGAGAAGTCGGCGCTGCTCGCGGAGTGGAGCGCGCGGCTGCTGGCGGCGAACGGCGTCAACCACGTCGACGCCTCGTTGCTCACCGTCCACGAGAACAAGTTCTACGCGGACACGGCCGGGACCGTGACCACCCAGCAGCGGGTGCGGCTGCATCCGCAGCTGACGGCCGTGTCGGTCGACGAGTCCAGCGGCGAGTTCGACTCGATGCGGACCATCGCGCCGCCGGTCGGCCGCGGCTGGGAGTACCTCACCGGCACCGGCTGGGACTGGGACGCCGAGCTGGAGCAGATCCCGGAGCTGCTGGCCGAGAAGATGCGGGCGCCGAGCGTCGAGGCGGGTCTGTACGACCTGGTGGTCGATCCCTCCAACCTGTGGCTGACCATCCACGAGTCCATCGGCCACGCCACCGAGCTGGACCGCGCGCTCGGCTACGAGGCCGCCTACGCCGGCACCTCCTTCGCCACCTTCGACCAGCTCGGCAAGCTGAAGTACGGCTCCGAAATGATGAACGTCACCGGCGACCGCACCGCCGAGCACGGCCTGGCGACCATCGGGTACGACGACGAGGGCGTCGCGGCCCAGTCCTGGGACCTGGTCAAGGACGGCACGCTGGTCGGCTACCAGCTGGACCGCAGGATCGCGCGGCTGACCGGCTTCGACCGCTCCAACGGGTGCGCGTACGCCGACTCCCCCGGGCACGTCCCCGTGCAGCGCATGGCCAACGTGTCCCTGCAGCCGGACCCGGCCGGGCTGGCGACGGAGGACCTGATCGGCGGGGTCGACCGCGGGATCTACGTGGTCGGCGACCGCTCCTGGTCGATCGACATGCAGCGCTACAACTTCCAGTTCACCGGACAGCGGTTCTTCAGGATCGAGAACGGCCGGATCACCGGGCAGTTGCGCGACGTCGCCTACCAGGCGACGACCACCGACTTCTGGGGCTCCATGACGGCCGTCGGCGGCCCCCAGACGTACGTCCTCGGCGGCGCCTTCAACTGCGGCAAGGCCCAGCCGGGACAGGTCGCCGCGGTGTCGCACGGCTGCCCCGCGGCCCTCTTCAAGGGCGTCAACATCCTCAACACCACGCAGGAGGCCGGTCGATGAGCGCCCGCAACAACAAGCCGCACGAGATCGTCGAGCGCGCTCTGGAGCTGTCCCGGGCCGACGGCTGCGTGGTCATCGCCGACGAGCACTCCACCGCCAACCTGCGCTGGGCCGGCAACGCGCTCACCACCAACGGCGTCACCCGCGGCCGTTCGCTCACCGTCGTCGCCACCGTGGACGGCAAGGAGGGCACGGCCTCGGGCGTCGTCTCCCGGTCGGCCGTGACCGCCGACGACCTGGAGCCGCTGGTGCGGGCCGCCGAGGCCGCCGCGCGCGGTGCCGGGCCCGCCGAGGACGCCCAGCCGCTGGTCACCGGCGTACCGGAGGCGCCGGACTTCACCGACGCGCCCGCCGAGACCTCATCCGCCGTGTTCGCCGACTTCGCCCCGGCGCTCGGCGAGGCCTTCGCACGCGCGCGTGCGGGCGGCCGCGAGCTGTACGGCTTCGCCAACCACGAGCTGGTGTCGACGTACGTGGGCACCTCGACCGGGCTGCGCCTCAGGCACGACCAGCCCACCGGCACGCTGGAGCTGAACGCCAAGTCGCCGGACCGTACCCGCTCGGCCTGGGCCGGACGCTCCACGCGGGACTTCAAGGACGTCGACCCCGGCGCGCTCGACGCCGAGCTCGCGGTACGGCTCGGCTGGGCCGAGCGGCGGGTGGACCTGCCGGCCGGCCGGTACGAGACGCTGCTGCCGCCGACCGCCGTCGCCGACCTGCTGATCTACCAGCTGTGGTCGGCGTCCGGGCGGGACGCGGCCGAGGGCCGGACGGTGTTCTCCAAGCCGGGCGGCGGCACCCGCGTCGGCGAGAAGCTGACCGACCTGCCGCTCACCCTGCGCAGCGACCCGAACGAGCCGGGCCTGGAGTCCGCGCCCTTCGTCGTCGCGCACTCCTCCGGCGGCGACCAGTCCGTCTTCGACAACGGGCTGCCCGTCGGTGCCACCGAGTGGGTGTCGGAGGGCGAGCTGAAGCACCTGACGACCACCCGGCACACCGCCGGACTGACGGGGCTCCCGGTCGCCCCGGCGGGCGGGAACCTGATCCTGGACGGCGGCCGGGACCGGTCCCTGGAGGACATGGTCGCCGCCACCGAGCGCGGGCTGCTGCTGACCTGCCTCTGGTACATCCGCGAGGTCGACCCGGCGACGCTGCTGCTCACGGGCCTGACCAGGGACGGCGTCTACCTGGTGGAGAACGGCCAGGTCACCGGGCAGGTGAACAACTTCAGGTTCAACGAGTCGCCGGTGGACCTGCTGGGGCGGGCGACCGAGGCCGGGCGCACGGAAAAGACGCTGCCGCGGGAGTGGAGCGACTGGTTCACTAGGGCTGCGATGCCCGCGCTGCGGGTGCCCGACTTCAATATGAGCTCTGTCAGCCAGGGCGTATAACCTCGTACCTGCTGACAAGACCACCCAAGGAGATACGAGAACCGTGACGGACATCGTCGACGAGCTGAAGTGGCGGGGGCTCATCGCCCTCTCCACGGACGAGGACGCATTGCGCAAGGCGTTCGCGGACGGTCCCGTCACGTTCTATTGCGGTTTCGACCCGACCGCGCCCAGCCTGCACCTCGGCAACCTCGTGCAGATCCTGACGATGCGCCGGATCCAGCAGGCGGGGAACCGCCCGCTGGGCCTGGTCGGGGGTGCCACCGGCCTGATCGGTGACCCGAAGCCGAACTCCGAGCGCACGCTCAACGCGCCCGAGGTCGTCGCCCAGTGGGTGGAGCGGCTGCGCGCCCAGATCGCTCCGCTGCTGGACTTCGAGGGTCCGAACGCGGCGGTCATGGTCAACAACCTGGACTGGACGCAGGGCCTGTCGGCCATCGAGTTCCTGCGTGACATCGGCAAGCACTTCCGCGTGAACAAGATGATCGCGAAGGAGGCCGTGGCCCGGCGCCTGGAGTCCCAGGAGGGCATCAGCTACACGGAGTTCAGCTACCAGATCCTCCAGGGCATGGACTTCCTCCAGCTGTACCGGCGCTACGGCTGCACGCTGCAGACCGGCGGCAGCGACCAGTGGGGCAACCTCACCTCGGGCACCGACCTGATCCACAAGGTCGAGCCCGACGCCGTGGTGCACGCGCTGGGCACACCGCTGATCACCAAGGCCGACGGCACCAAGTTCGGCAAGACGGAGTCCGGCACGGTCTGGCTCGACCCGGAGATGACCACTCCGTACGCCTTCTACCAGTTCTGGCTGAACGCCGACGACCGGGACGTCTCCAAGTTCCTGCGGATCTTCAGCTTCAGGTCCCACGAGGAGATCGAGGAGCTGGAGAAGCAGACCGAGGAGCGTCCGCAGGCGCGGGCGGCGCAGCGGGCGCTGGCCGAGGAGCTGACGACGCTCGTCCACGGAGCCGACCAGACCGCGGCGGTGATCGCCGCGTCCAAGGCGCTGTTCGGGCAGGGCGAGCTGGCGGAGCTGGACGACCGGACGCTGGCGGCGGCGCTGTCCGAGGTGCCGCACGTCAAGGTCGCCGAGCTGGGTCCGGTGGTCGACCTGTTCGCCGAGGTCGGGCTGGTGGCGTCCAAGTCCGCCGCGCGGCGGACCGTGAAGGAGGGCGGGGCCTACGTGAACAACGTGAAGGTGACCGCCGAGGACGCGGTGCCGGCCGCGGACGAGCTGCTGCACGGGCGGTGGCTGGTGCTGCGACGGGGCAAGAAGAATCTGGCGGCCGTGGAGGTCGCCGGTTCGTAGGCGCCGTAGGGGTGCGGGGCGCGTTGTCGGCCGCGGGTTCGATGTGGCTGGTCGCGCAGTTCCCCGCGCCCCTTTCGGGGCGCGTCAGATGCGCTGTTTGCGCTTTCCCAAGGTCGCCGTGTACGCCATGTCGCCCAGGAAGACGATGATGATCGCCGCCACCAGCTGGAACAGGTGACGGGTCCAGTCGATGCCCGGTGTCGCCGCCACGCCGACCGCGCGGGCGACCGCGTTGCCTGCGATGGCGCCGAGGATGCCGAAGATGGTCGTCAGCCACAGAGGGCTGTGCTGCTTGCCCGGGATGACCGCCTTCGCGATGAGGCCCAGCACGAAACCCACGATGATCGCCCACAACCAGCCCATGACTGCCTCCTCGTACGGCTCGACGTGAGCATTACGCCAAGTCTCGGCCCGTACGCCGTACGGCGCATGTCGGTACCGCCGTACGCGCTACGGCGCAGGCCGTTCGCGCAGGCGGGAGGGCGACCCGGTCTCGAAGGCGGCGCAGGCGCGGCGTAACGTGGGAAGGGTCCTGACCCGGTTCCCCGAGCGGGTGCGGACCGGGTACGGGCCGGGGAGAGTCCGATGCGGGCGGATGGTGGAATGTGATGCGGAAGCAGCGCGGTGACGGCAACGTCCAGGTGTTCCGGATCACCGGAGCCCGTACCGGCCTGGCGGAGGACGTACGCGGCCGGCAGCGGCGGTACGTCATCTCGATGGGCATCCGGACCATGTCGGTGATCCTCGCGGTGACGTTGTGGAACGTCGAACGGTACGTCGCCGTCGTGGCCCTGGTGCTGGGGGCGCTGCTCCCCTACGTCGCCGTCGTCATCGCCAACGCCGGCCGGGAGCAGCCGAAGTCCCTCCCGTCGACCTTCGGGATCGCGCCGACGCGGCTGATGATCGCGCCGCCGCGGGCGGAGGGGACGCAGCCGGAACCCGTCCCGGAGGACGTGGTGGCGGACCCGGCGGCGGGGACCGTGAGCGGCGAGCAGGCGGAGCCGGTCTGAGCTCGGGGAGGCGGCGCGGACGGGCGGCGACGCCGCCCGAAGCTCAAGAAATGCTCAGATCTATCGTGCTGTTCCAGTGCCGGGCCAAGGGTGACCCGTGACATACTGCGTACGCGCTCCGCATCCCCCGTCGGAGCGACGGACCGACGCCGGGCAGCTCCCCCCGTGGCTGCTCGGCGTCGCCTTGTTTACGGGGCTTTTTTGCGAGACGAAGCAGTGCGAGACGAAGCAATGAGTGACGTTGTCTGTTCAGCGAAGGGCTGTCGCGCCGCCGCGGTGTGGGTGCTGGCGTGGAACAACCCGAAGATCCACACGCCGGAGCGGCGCAAGACCTGGCTCGCCTGTGAGGAGCACCGGGAACATCTCTCCCAATTCCTGGGCGTGCGCGGGTTCCTGAAGGACGTCGTGCTGCTGCGGGAGTGGGAATCGCCCGAGCAGGAAGGGTAGGCCGGGTACGCCGGGCTAGCCGCCGATCGCCGACATCGGCCGGTCCGGCTGCACGAATTTCGGATCGTCCAGTCCCGCACCCGCCTTCTTTCCCCACATCGCCAGCCGCCACCTGCGGGCGATCTCCTCGTCCGGCGCGCCCGAGCGGAGCGCGCCGCGCAGGTCCGTCTCCTCGCGTGCGAACAGGCAGGTCCGTATCTGGCCGTCGGCCGTGAGGCGGGTGCGGTCGCAGGCCGCGCAGAACGGGCGGGTGACCGAGGCGATGACGCCGACGCGGTGCGGGCCACCGTCGACCAGCCAGCGCTCCGCCGGGGCCGAGCCGCGGTCGTCGGCGCCCTCGGGGGTGAGATCGAAGCGGCTGCGGAGGGAGGCGAGGATGTCCCCGGCCGTCACCATGCTGTCGCGTTTCCAGCCGTGCTGGGCGTCGAGCGGCATCTGCTCGATGAAGCGCAGCTCGTAGCCGTGGGCCACCGCCCAGGCGAGGAGGTCGGGGGCCTCGTCCTCGTTCAGGCCGGGCATCAGGACCGTGTTGACCTTGACCGGGGTGAGGCCGGCGTCGTGGGCGGCCCGGAGGCCGTCCAGGACGTCCTGGTGGCGGTCGCGGCGGGTGAGGGTCTTGAAGACCTCCGGGCGGAGGGTGTCCAGGGAGACGTTGACCCGGTCAAGGCCGGCCGCCTTGAGGGCCGTCGCGGTGCGGCGCAGGCCGATGCCGTTGGTCGTCAGGGACATCCGGGGGCGGGGGGCCAGGTCCGCCACGCGCTCGACGATGCCGACCAGGCCCGGGCGCAGCAGCGGCTCGCCGCCGGTGAAGCGGACCTCCTCGACACCCAGCAGCCGGACGGCGATGTCGACCAGCCGGACGATCTCGTCGTCCGTGAGCAGGTCGGGCTTGGCCAGCCACTGCAGGCCCTCCTCGGGCATGCAGTACGTACAGCGCAGGTTGCACCGGTCGGTCAGCGAGACTCTCAGGTCGGTGGCCACCCGGCCATAGGTGTCGATGAGCACGTGGGCCCCCTCCCTCGTCGCGGATCGGATCTCTGCCGTCACTTGTGAGCCTACGTGACGGCACTGACATCGGGAGAGGCCTGATACCACGAGGAACGACGCGGCCGCGCCGTAGGATCCTACGGTCCCGTCGACGCGGCCAGTCGTACGAAGCTCAGTGCGCTCCGGTGCCGGTCAGGGACCGCACCTCCAGTTCCGCGTACTTTGCGGCGTCCGGGGCCTCCTTGGAGAGGAGAGTGCCCACGACGCCGAGGAGGAATCCGACCGGGATCGAGATGATGCCCGGGTTCTCCAGCGGGAACCAGTGGAAGTCGACGCCCGGGAACATCGACGTCTCCTTTCCGGACACCACCGGTGAGAACAGGACCAGGCCGACCGCGGTGACCAGGCCGCCGTAGATCGACCAGAGGGCTCCGGCGGTGGTGAACCGCTTCCAGAAGAGGCTGTAGAGGATGGTCGGCAGGTTGGCGGAGGCGGCGACCGCGAAGGCGAGCGCGACCAGGCCGGCGACGTTGAGGTCGCGGGCCAGGGCGCCGAGCACGATCGACACCGCGCCGATGCCGACGGTGGCGTAGCGGGCCGCGTTGATCTCCTGCTTCTCGGTGGCCTGGCCCTTCTTGATGACGTTGGCGTAGATGTCGTGCGCGAAGGACGACGAGGATGCCAGGGTGAGGCCCGCGACCACGGCGAGGATGGTCGCGAAGGCCACCGCGGAGATGGTGGCCAGCAGGATCGCGCCCCAGTTGGAGTCGACGCCGCCCAGGTGGAGGGCGAGGAGGGGGGCCGCGGTGTTGCCCGACTTGTTGGAGGCGATGATCTCGTCGGGTTTGATCAGTGCGGCCGCGCCGAAGCCGAGGGCGAGGGTCATCAGGTAGAAGGCGCCGATCAGGCCGATCGCCCAGAGGACGGACTTCCGGGCGGCCTTGGCGGTGGGCACGGTGTAGAACCGGATCAGGATGTGCGGCAGTCCGGCGGTGCCGAGGACCAGGGCGATGCCGAGGGAGAGGAAGTCCAGCTTGCTGGTGCCGGTGGCACCGTACTTCAGGCCGGGCTCCAGGAAGGCGGCACCCTTGCCGCTGTTGTCGGCGGCCTTGCCGAGCAGGTCGGAGACGTTGAAGTGGAACTTGGCCAGGACCATGAAGGTCAGCAGCAGGGCGCCCGCGATGAGCAGCACGGCCTTGACCATCTGGACCCAGGTGGTGCCCTTCATGCCGCCGATGGTGACGTAGACGATCATCAGGACGCCGACCAGGGCGACGATGCCGATCTTGCCGCCGTCGCTGGTGATGCCGAGGAGCAGGGAGACGAGGACGCCCGCTCCCGCCATCTGGGCCAGCAGGTAGAAGATCGAGACGACGATCGTGGAGGTGCCGGCGGCGGTGCGGACCGGGCGCTGGCGCATGCGGTAGGCCAGCACGTCGCCCATGGTGTAGCGGCCGGAGTTGCGCAGCGGCTCGGCGACCAGGAGCAGGGCGACCAGCCAGGCGACCAGGAAGCCGATGGAGTAGAGGAAGCCGTCGTAGCCGAACAGGGCGATGGCGCCGGCGATGCCCAGGAAGGACGCGGCGGACATGTAGTCGCCGGAGACGGCGAGGCCGTTCTGGAAGCCGGTGAACTGGCGGCCGCCCGCGTAGAAGTCGGCGGCGTCCTTGGTCTGGCGGCCCGCCCAGACGGTGATGACGAGGGTCGCGGCGACGAACACCGCGAACAGGGTGATGATCAGCGTCCGGTGCTCACTGGCCTCGCCGGCCGCCATCGTGATCGCGGGGTTCATGCGCCGCCCTCCATCCGGGACTTGATGGCCTCGGCCTTGGGGTCGAGCTTGGCGGCGGCGTGCCGGGCGTACCACCAGGCGATGAGGAACGTGGTGAGGAACTGGGCGAGGCCGAGGACCAGGGCCACGTTGATGTTGCCGACGACCTTGGTGCCCATGAAGTCGTCCGCGTAGTTGGAGAGCAGGACGTACAGCAGGTACCAGGCGATGAAGGCGAGGGTCAGCGGGAAGGCGAAGGAGCGGTGGGAGTGCCGCAGTTCGGCGAACTCCGGACTCTGCTGCACCTCGGCGAACTCCTCGCCGGAGGGGTGCCGGGTCTGCGTGTTCGAGGGCGGTGGTGTCTCGGTGGCCACGGAGTCTCCTCGCGATACGGACATGCGGATTCTGACCTCACAGACATGTGGACCACACACGTGGAGTGGTGGTGCGACTCCGGTGCGTGATTCCGACGGGGGGCCTCGATCCTGCTGTGGCTCCCTCCCCGAGGTCACGGCGCCACGCGTGGTCAGGTTCAACTCGCCCGGGTTCTTTCGGAAGTCGTCGGTGCAAGTCACCTCCGGTCATTGCTGGCCGGTGAGTGCGGGAGATAGCTTCGGCCCTGCACCACCCGTCATGTACCTGCCCAAGCGCCACTCGCGCCTTGGGCGGGCCCGTTTTCGGTTGATGTTCCGGATGATGTGGAGACCCCATGGCTCATCTGCGTTCCGGACGCGGGCTTGCGCTCGCCGTCCCGGTCGTCCTGTCGCTGACCGCCTCGCTCGGCCTCCTGCCGACGGCGGCCTCGGCGGCCCCGCAGTCCGCCCCGGCGGCCCGGGCTGCGGACGGCCCGAACCTGGCCTACGTCGTCAACACCACGACGGACCATCGCACGATCGAGTCGGTGCAGCGGGCGGTCGCCCGCAACGGCGGCACGATCATCGCGACGTACGACAAGATCGGCGTGATCGTCGTGCACTCGGCGAACCCGGACTTCGGCGCGGCGCTGCGGGCGGTGCGCGGGGTGCAGTCGGCGGGTGCCACCCGGACGGCCGCGCTGAGCGCGGCGGGGACCACGGACGAGGGCGCCGTACAGGTGCTTTCGAAGGCGGCGGCCGCGCAGGTCGAGCAGCGGGCGACGGCGGGCCAGGAGCCTCTTGAGGCCGACCAGTGGGACCTGCGGACGATCGGCGCCGACAAGGCCGCCGCGGTCAACCCGGGGAGCCGCTCGGTGACCGTCGGCATCATCGACACCGGCGTCGACGACACCCACCCGGACATCGCCCCGAACTTCTCCGCCTCGCAGTCCGCCAACTGCGTGAGCGGCAAGGCGGACACGACGTACGGCGCCTGGCGGCCGGCGGACGCCGACCACTACCACGGCACCCACGTCGCCGGTGAGATAGCCGCGGCCCGCAACGGGATCGGCGTGGCCGGCGTGGCACCGGGCGTGAAGGTCGCGAGCATCACGGTGGCCCAGCCCGATGCGACGCAGCTGTTCTACCCGGAGAGCGTGGTCTGCGCCTTCGTCTTCGCCGCCGACCACGGCATCGAGATCACCAACAACAGCTACTACGTTGACCCATGGCTGTACAACTGCATGGACGACCCCGATCAACGTGCCATCGTTGACGCGGTCAACAGGGCGCAGCTGTACGCCCAGCGCAAGGGCACGCTCAACGTGGCCTCGGCGGGCAACTCGAACGACGACCTCGACTCGCACGCCCTCACGGACACCTCGAGCCCGGACGACTCGACGGCCGGCACCCGGACGGTCGACCCGCACGAGTGCTTCGACATACCGACCCAGCTGCCCGGCGTGGTCACCGTGAGCGCGGTCGGCGTCAACGACACGAAGTCGTACTACTCCAGCTACGGCCGGGGCGTCGTCGACGTGGCCGGCCCGGGCGGCGACAAGTACCAGATCCCGGCCACCCCGTCGAAGAACGGCCGCATCCTGTCCACCCTGCCGAACGACCAGTACGGCTTCCTCCAGGGCACCTCGATGGCCTCCCCGCACGTGGCCGCGGTGGCCGCGCTGCTGAAGTCGGCGCACCCGCATGCCACTCCGGCCCAGCTGCTGGCCCTCCTGAAGGCCGAGGCGCACAACCCGGGCTGCCCGGCGGGCCCGTACGACGGGAACGGCGACGGCGTCGTCGACGCCACCTGCGTGGGCGGCAAGCACGTCAACGGCTTCTACGGATCCGGTGTCGTCGACGCGCTCCGCGCGGTCAAGTAGGCATCCCAGAGCAGGACTTCCCGCACGGCACGCCCGCTCAGCGAACGAACTGGAGAACTCAGATGACCGCGCCACAGCCGCGCCACCGTCGCGTCCTCGCCTTCCCGCTCGGCATGGCCATGGCCACGGCCCTCGCCTTCCTGCCCAACGTCCCGGCGTCCGCCGCCGACACCGGCGCGGCCACGTCCGCGGCCGCCGGTGATGACACCACGTCCCTCAGCTACGTCGTCAACGTCCGTCCCGGACACGGCACTTCCGAACGCGTACAGAAGGCGATCGCACGGGCCGGCGGTTCGGTGGTGATCGCGTACGACGAGATCGGCGTGATAGTCGTCCATTCGTCGAACGCCGGCTTCGCCGAGACCATACGGAAGGTGCCCGGCGTGGACTCGGCCGGGAACACCCGCAACGCGCCGCTGCCCGCCCAGTCGACCACCGACGTCGGCACACCGGAGGTGCTCAGCTCCGAGCAGGTCGCGGAGGCGGACGCCCAGGCGGCCGCCGGGCAGGACCCGCTGGAGCCGCTGCAGTGGGACCTGCCCGCCATCAAGGCGGACAAGGCGCACGAGAAGACCCTGGGCAGTTCCAAGGTCACCGTCGCCGTCATCGACACGGGCGTGGACGACACCCACCCGGACATCGCCCCGAACTTCTCCGCCACGCAGTCCACCAACTGCGTCTCGGGCAAGCCGGACACGACGTACGGCGCCTGGCGGCCCACCGCGGCGGAGAGCCCGCACGGCACGCACGTCGCGGGCGAGATCGCGGGCGCCAGGAACGGGGTCGGCATCACCGGTGTGGCACCGGGCGTCAAGGTGGCCGGCATCAAGGTCGCCACCACCGCCGGGTACTTCTACACGGAGGCCGTGGTCTGCGGCTTCGTGTGGGCGGCCGAGCACCACATCGACGTCACCAACAACAGCTATTACACCGACCCCTGGTACTTCAACTGCACCGACGACCCGAACCAGAAGGCGCTCGTCGACGCGATCACCCGGGCCTCGCAGTTCGCGGAGCGCAAAGGCACGGTCAACGTCGCGGCGGCCGGCAACGAGAGCTACGACCTGGCCTCCCACTCGATCACCGACCCGGTCTCGCCGAACGACGGCACGCCCGTCGACCGGGTGATCGACCCGCACAAGTGCTTCGACATCCCGACCCAGCTGCCCGGTGTGGTCACGGTCGCGGCGACCGGCGCGAAGGGCCTGAAGTCATCGTTCTCCAACTACGGTCTCGGGGTCATCGACATCGCCGCACCCGGCGGCGACTCGACGGCCTACCAGGCGCCGGAGCCCCCTGCCACCAGCGGCCTGATCCTCGGCCCGCTGCCGGGCGGCAAGTGGGGCTACATGGCCGGTACGTCGATGGCGACCCCGCACGTCGTCGGCGTCGCCGCACTGATCAAGTCGACCCACCCGCACGCCTCCGCGGCCCTGGTGAAGGCCCTCCTGTACGCCGAGGCGACCGCCACGCCGTGCACCGACCCGTACGACATCAACGGCGACGGCAAGATCGACGCGGTGTGCGAGGGCTCCAGGAACCACAACGGCTTCTACGGCTGGGGCACGGCCGACGCCCTGGCGGCGGTGACCAGGTAGCACGGGGGCACCGAGGTACATACATTGATCCAGTCAATAATGCATAGTGCAGTCATGACTGGAATCAATTGGGCGTGGTCCGCCCTGGGCGGCAATCCGGCACTGCTCTCGCGTGTCACGACCGTGACACGCGAGAGCACCCTCCCGGCGCGCCTTCCGGTGCGCCGGCTCGCCCGCGCCTGCGTCGGCGCCTGCGCGCTGGCCGCCGCCGAGCTGGCGGCACGGCGGACCGGGGCCGCGGAGGTGCCCCGGGTCCGGGTGGACGACGGGGCCGTGGCGGCGGCGTTCACCAGCGAGCGGCACCTGCTGCTCGACGGGCGCGCACCCGTGCAGTTCGCCCCGTTGTCCCGGTTCTGGCGCGCGGCGGACGGATGGGTGCGCACCCATGCCAACTACCCCCACCACGGCGCTCGGCTGCTGCGTGCGCTCGGCCTGCCGGAACACGCCTCCCCGGAGGAGGCCGCCGCCCGGATCGCCGGGCGGCCCGCGCTGGACGTGGAGAACACGGTCTACTCCGCCGGCGGACTCGCCGTGGCGCTGCGCTCCCCTGGGGAGTGGGCCCGGCACGAGCAGGCAGTCGCCGTGGCCAAGCAGCCCCTCGTCGAGCGCGACCGCCTGGACACGGCACATCCGCGCGTGCTCCCGCCGCTCGACGCCGGCGCCGCTCCCCTGCTGCCCGCCGCCGGGCTGCGCGTCCTGGACCTGACCCGGGTCCTCGCCGGACCGGTCGCCACCCGCACCCTCGGGCTGCTGGGCGCCGACGTCCTGCGCCTGGACGCGCCCTGGCTGCCCGAACTCCCCGACCAGCACGCCGACACGGGCTTCGGGAAGCGCTCGGCGACGCTGGACCTGGCGACGGACCGGGCCGCCTTCGAGGAGCTGCTGGGCTCGGCGGACGTCGTGGTCACCGGCTACCGGCCGGGCGCCCTGGACCGGTTCGGGCTCTCCCCCGAGGCGCTGGCCGAGCGGCGGCCGGGGCTGGTCGTGGCCCAGGTGTCGGCGTGGGGCGCGGACGGGCCGTGGGGCGGCCGGCGCGGCTTCGACAGCCTGGTGCAGGTCGCCACCGGCATCGCGGAGACCGAGGGCCGGGCGGACCGGCCCGGCACGCTGCCCGCGCAGGCCCTGGACCACGGCACCGGCTACCTGCTGGCGGCAGGCGTGCTGAGGGCCCTGACCGAGCAGTCGTACGACGGGGGCAGCAGATCCGTACGGCTGGCGCTGGCGCGGACCGCGCGGTGGCTCACGGAGGAACTGGAGCCGGGACCCGCGGCCGGCGAGCCGTACGAGGGGCCGGACGCGTGGCTCGCCGGGACGGACAGCCCGCTGGGGCGGCTGCGGTACGCGCGTCCGCCGTTGTCCTTCGAGGGCGGCCCGGCCGACTGGGCCCGGCCGCCGGTGCCGTGGGGGTCGAGCCCGGCCCGTTGGGCATGAGCGCGGGGCCCCGGGTGAGGACGGACCCGGCTCGCCAGGGGTGAGCGTGCGCGCAAGGACGGCCGGAAACGTATGAACGGGTGGTATGCCGTTCCGTCAGCTGTTTTCCTGTACTTGCCCGCTTCTGTCATGGCTGGTGGAGATCAGGGGGGCCGTTGACACGACCGACCGCCGAGGTGGCCGCGAGCGGCTCCGCTGGACGCCCCGGGACTTGGCGGGCCGTCGCCGTCCTGGTCCTGGTGGCCCTGGCCGCGCTGGTACCGCTGCTCGGGCCGTCCGCCGCGCTGCGGGGCACCGGGGAGGCCGCGGCGCCCGGGGTGGGCGGTATCGCCCTGCTGCGGGGGGTGCTGTTCGCCGCCCTGTGCGTGCCGGCAGGTGAGCTGTTCGTGGACCGGCTGGTTCGCCGGCTGCCGGACGCGCCGCCCGAACGTCCCGCCAACTGGGCGGTGTTCGCGGCCGCCGCCGGGTTCGTCGCCGCCCTGGGGCTCGCGTCGGTCGTGTCGACGGGCAACCTGGTGCCGCGCTCGCTCGCCGACATCGACGTGGGCGGCCTGTACGGGTCGCGCGACGGCAGGCTGGCGCTGGTCGAGGTGAACGCCTTTCTGCTGGCCGGTCTGTGTGCCCGCTCGCGCCGCCCGGCGACCCAGGTGTGGCCGCTGGTGGCGGTGGCCGGCGCCGAGGCGTTGCGCGCCCATCCCGCGCCCGAGCACAGCCCGTTGCTCGGTTCCGCCCTGACTCTGGCGCATCTGACGTGCGCGACGCTGTGGGCGGGCGGTCTGCTGCACGCGCTGCGCATGCTGCGCCGGTGGCGCGGCCGGGAGGCCGGGGCGGCGCTGCTCGGGCTCTACGCGCGCGTGGCCGCCGTGCTGCTCGCGGCCGTCACCGCGACGGGCGTGTGGAGTTCACTGCGGCGGATGCCCGCGAGCACGGTCCTGGACCAGCTGACGACGACGGCGTACGGGCGCACCCTGCTGGCCAAGGTGATCCTCGTCGCCGCCGTCGCGCTGCTCGCGCTGTGGGCCCGTTACCGGCTGCGCCGGGCGGCCGACCCGCTGACCGCGTACGTCCCCGCGCGGGCCGAGGTGGCCGTGCTGGGGGTGGTGGTCGCGGTGTCGGGGGTGCTGACGGCGCTGCCGCTGCCGATCAGATGGACTTGATCAGGAGGACTTGATCAGAGGAGCTTGACCAGATGGGCTTGACCAGATGGGCTTGACCAACTGGATCCGAGCCACGATCGTCCGCCGGTCAACATGGGCCACGGCAGGCGTCCGTCCTTGATTCAGCCGTTCGTGACGAGCACCTTCAGGGCGGTGCGCTCGTCCATCGCCTTGTAGCCGTCGGGCACGCCCTCGATGCCGACGGTGAGGTCGAAGACCGGCGACGGGTCGATCGTGCCGTCGAGGACGTCGGGGAGCAGGTCGGGGATGTAGGCGCGGACCGGGGCGACACCGCCGCGCAGGGCGATGTTCCGGTCGAACATGACGTTGAGGTCCAGTCCGGTGCCGCTGCCGTGCGGGACGCCGACGAAGCCGATCGCGCCGCCGTCACGGGTGATCTCGACGGCCGTCCGCATGGACTGCTCGGTGCCCACGGCCTCGACGACGGCGTGCGCGCCCTGGCCCCGGGTGAGTGCGCGCACGGCGTCCACGGCGGCGTCCCCGCGTTCGGCGACGACGTCGGTGGCGCCGAAGCGGCGCGCGATGTCGGTGCGCACCTCGTGCCGGCCCAGCGCGATGATCCGCTCGGCGCCCAGCCGCTTGGCGGCCAGCACGGCGCACAGGCCGACCGCGCCGTCCCCGACGACGGCGACCGTGGCGCCGGGCCGCGCGCCCGCGCCGAGGGCCGCGTGGTGGCCGGTGCCGAGGACGTCGGAGAGGGTCAGCAGGGCGGAGAGCAGGTGGTCGTCGGAGGCGGCGTCCTTGGGCAGCTGGACCAGGGTGCCGTCGGCGAACGGGACCCGCACGGCCTCGCCCTGGCCGCCGTCGTACCCGACGGAGCCCCAGAAGCCGCCGTGCTCGCAGGACGTGGTCAGGCCCTCGCGGCAGTAGTCGCAGACGCCGTCGGACCACATGAAGGGGGCGACCACGAGGTCGCCGCGCCGCACGGTGCCCACCTCGGAGCCGGTCTCCTCGACCACGCCGAGGAACTCGTGACCGATGCGCTGCCCCGGCTGCCGGGCCGCCTCGCCCCGGTAGGCCCACAGGTCGCTGCCGCAGATGCAGGCGCGCAGTACCCGTACGACGGCGTCGGTGGGCAGCTGCACCACGGGCTCGGGCACGTCCTCCACGCGCATGTCGAACGGGGCGTGGATGGTGGTGGCGCGCATGGCGAGGGTCCTTCTCGTGCGGTGGCGTGGGTGCGCTCAGGGGGTGGTCGAGCGCACTTCACGGTACGCCGCGGCCGGGACCCGGCGCGCGTCGAGGGTGCCACGGACCAGCAGGAACTGTGCCGCCGCATAGGTGAGCATGATCCAGAAGTCGGAGCGCGGCAGCTGCGGCCAGTCGGCGACACCGGTCGCGATCAGCGTGTCGGAGACCATGAAGAGCGCGCCGCCGAGGGCGGCCGCCGGGCCGAGCCGGCCGGCGGCGGTGTACGCCATGGCGGTGAGCAGGGTGCTGTAGCCGGCCACGGGGACGCGCAGGCCGGCCGGCAGGTCGGGCCAGAGCAGGGCGACCAGGGTGACGAGGGCGGCCGCGTAGGCGAGGCCGAGCAGACGCGCACGCGCGTGTGGCGGGCCCTGGCGGCGGAAGAGGACGAGGTAGCAGACGTGCCCGGCGGCGAAGGAGGCCATGCCCGCCATGAAGGCGGGTTCGGCGCCGGAGAGGAGCAGGACGTCGCCGCCCCAGCCGCACAGCAGGGCGGCGACGAGGAGCCGCGGGGCGCCCGCGCGGGCGGCGGACGCGGCGAGCAGGGGCATCAGGAGCACCTTGGCGACGACGTGCCCGGTGCGGAAGCCGACGGCCAGGAAGGCGAGGTCGAGGAAGACGGCGAGGGCGAAGGCGGCGAGCAGCTCCCGGGACGCCCTCACGCGGCCACGGACTCCTCGGTCTGCGCCACGGCGGGCGCCGGCGCCCAGCCCGGCCCCCGGAACACCCGCCCGGCCCGCTCCCGCCAGTTGCGGGCGGCCCTGATGTCCTTGGCGATGGCGACGTACTCGTGGGTGGCCACCTTGACGGGGTTGAACGTGTTGATGTTCTTGGTCAACCCGTACACGGGCCGTTCGGTCTCCGCCACCCAGGACCCGAACAGCCGGTCCCAGACGATCAGGATCCCGCCGAAGTTGCGGTCCAGGTAGCCGCCCTGGGAGGCGTGGTGCACGCGGTGGTGGGACGGCGTGTTGAACACGAACTCGAACCACCGGGGCATCTTGTCGATGCGTTCGGTGTGGATCCAGAACTGGTAGACCAGGTTGGCGGAGGAGCAGAAGGCGAGCGCGGCCGGGTGCACCCCCACGGCCACCAGCGGGACGTAGAACGGCCAGACGGTCAGCGAGGTCCACGGCTGGCGCAACGCGGTGGAGAGGTTGAACTTCTTGCTGGAGTGGTGGACGACGTGGCAGGCCCACAGGATGCGGATGACGTGGTGACCGCGGTGGGACCAGTAGTAGAAGAAGTCCTGCGCGAGCAGCATCAGCGGGACCGTCCACCACAGGACGGGGACGCGCAGCGGGGTCAGTTCGTACACCGCCGTGTAGATCATGACGATCGGGATCTTCCACACGAAGTCGAAGACGAGCGAGCCCAGTCCCATGCCGATGCTGGTGGCCGCGTCCTTGGCCTCGTACCCGGCCTCGTCGTCGTCGGGATGGATGCGGTAGCTGATCACCTCGATCACGGTGAGCAGCACGAAGGCGGGTATCGACCACGTCACGACATCGGGCAGGTTCGGCATGTGGGCACCGTAGAACCGTAGGTCGACCGCGGCTAGACGTTGTTACCCACAAGTATTACCGTCGGTATGCGCTTGCTTGTTGGCGATCTCCGCCAACGGGCTAGACCCCGGCCGCCCCCAGCAGCCTGCCCGCCGCGTACGTGACCCCCATGGCCAGCGCTCCGCCCAGGACGTTGCGCAGCACCGCCGGGCCTACCGCGGCCGCTCCCAGGCGGGCACTGGCCCAGCCGGTCAGCACCAGCGCCGCCAGCACCGAGCCCACCGTCACCGGGAGCCGCCAGTCGGAGGGCGGCAGGACGATCGCGAGCAGCGGGAGCAGTGCCCCCACGGTGAACGCCAGGAAGCTGGCGAGGGCCGCGGTCCAGGGGTTGGTCAGCTCGTCGGGGTCGATGCCCAGTTCCACCCTCGCGTGGGCCCTCAGGGCGTCGCGTTCCGTCAGCTGGACCGCCGCCTCGCGGGCCACCTCCCGGGACAGGCCGCGGCGCTCCAGCAGTTCGGTCAGCTCCTCCAGTTCCGCCTCGGGCTGCTCCTTCAGCTCCCGCTTCTCCAGCGCCAGCGCGGCGAGCTCGGAGTCACGCTGGGTGGACACCGAGACGTACTCCCCCGCCGCCATCGACATGGATCCGGCGAGCAGGCCCGCGAGCCCCGCCGTCAGCAGGGCGTTGCGGTCGGCCGTGGCGCCCGCGACGCCGACGACGATGCCCGCCGTCGACACGATGCCGTCGTTCGCGCCCAGGACGGCCGCCCGCAGCCAGTTAAGCCGGGAGCCGAGCGCTCCCCCGTGGGCCTCGTCGTCGTGCGTAGGTTCGGTCACAGCAGGGAGGATCGCACCCCGGGGCCGATCGGCGCCGCACCGACGTCACCAGACCCGGACCGAGGCCCCTCGCGCGAACACCGGGCTGGTCGCGTCCGCCGGCGGGTCCGGCAGCGGTTCGGCGATCTCCGCCACCGTCGGTCCCACCTTCGCCGCGATCGGGTCCAGGAGATCCAGGTCGAAGCCGTACACGCGGGCCGCGTTGCCGCCGAGCATCGCGGCGAGCTCGTCCTGCGGGACGCCGGCGAAGGCGAAGCGCAGGCCCTCCCGGGTGTACGGGTACGTGCCCTCGTCGTGCGGGTAGTCGCTGCCCCACATGATCTTGTCCAGGCCGATGCGGTCGCGCAGCGGCACCTCGTGCGGGCGCATGAAGCTGGCGCCGACGAAGCAGTTCTCGTGCCACACCTCGGAGGGCGGCCTGCCCGTCGCCTCCGCGAGGCCCACCCCGAACTTCGCCTCCGCGGTCGTCGCCCGCGCCGCCGCCAGCAGGCGGCCGTGGTAGTAGTCCAGCATGGCCAGGACCCCGGGGATCCAGCCGGAGCCCTGTTCGGTCAGGACCAGTTTCAGCTCCGGGTGGCGGCGGAAGGCGCCGCCGAAGACCAGGTGCCACAGCGCGCGGTGCGAGAACCAGGTCGTCTCGACCATGAAGACCGCGCGGGCCGCCGGTTCGTCGCCGAGCGGCGGGGATGCGGAACCCGCGTGGTGGTTGACGGGGACGCCGAGTTCCGCGCAGACGGCCCAGATCGGGTCGTACACGCGCGCGTGCAGTTCGGGCAGGCCCGAGCCGGGCGGGGTGCCGGGGAGCATCGGGCCGCCTTTCAGGCCCGCCCCGGCCGCCCACCGGATCTCCTTCACCGCCTCCTCGACGTCGTTGAGGAGGATCTGGAAGACGCCCGCCCGGCGCCCCGGTGCCGCGTCGCAGAAGTCGGCGAGCCAGCGGTTGTGGGCGCGCAGGCCCGCCCAGCGGCGCTCGAACTCCGCCGCCGTCGGCGCGGGGGCCATGAGGGAACCGGACGGGAAGAACGGCGGGATGGTGTTCGGGAAGATCACCTCCGCGACGATCCCGTCCTCCTCCAGCTCCGCGAGCCGCCGCGCGGAGTTCCAGTTCCGGTCCGCCGAGTCGGCGAGCAGGTCCTCGTACGGGTTGACGTACGTCGCCGCCCACCCGTCGAAGTCGTCGTGGTACCGCTTCTCCAGGTAGGGGCGGTAGTCGAGGAGGTCGGCCCCCGCGTGGCAGTCCGCCGAGATCACCGTGTAGCGGTCGTCGCTCACGACGTCACCCCCAGAGCCGGGAAGTCGTTGCCGGTCAGCCAGTGGCGGCCCACCTCGCGCGAGCGCGCCCAGGACGCCGCCACGGCCGGCTGGTCGGCCGGCTGGCCGAGGTCCGACGGAGTGGGGCCGATGCGCCGGGCCAGCGGTGTCAGGCGGTCCACGTCGAAGCCGAAGGCCTCGGCGGCCGCGAGACCGAGCATCCGGCGGGTCTCGGTCACCGGGATGTCGTGGAAGGTGCGGCGCAGCCACGCGCGCGTGTCGGGCCAGGTGCCCTCGGGGTGCGGGAAGTCGCTGCCCCAGAGGATGTTGCCGACGCCGATCTCGTAGCGCTGGGCGAGTTCCCGGCGCTTGGTGTTGGTGGCGCAGACGAAGACCTGCCGGTCCAGGTACTCGTGCGGCGGGCGTTTCATCTCCTCGAAGGGGGAGAGCTTCTTGCCGCCGTGCGCGCCGAGGTAGAGGCGGTCCATGAACCACAGCAGGTTCGGCAGCCACCAGCAGCCCGACTCCGCGATGCCGAAGCGCAGTCCGGGATGGCGTTCGAAGACGCCGGACCAGAGCAGGAACCACAGCGGGCGGGCCGGCCACCACGTCACCTCGCTGACGTAGATGCCGAGATGGTCGCCGTACTCGTGGCGCGGAGCCGCGCCGGAGTGGGTGAGGACCGGCATCCCGCACTCGGCGGCGGCCGCCCAGACGGGGTCGTAACGGCGGTCGTGGTACGGCTCCCTGTCGACCCACATGGCGGGGATCATCAGGGCGCCGAGGCCGGACTCCTTCGCACGGTGCACCTCGGCGACCACACGGTCCACCGGGGCCGTGACGGGCAGCAGGGCCACCCCGCAGTGCCGTTCGGGGTGCTCGGACACGAAGTCGGCCAGCCAGCGGTTGTGGGCCTGCGCACCGGCCATGCCGAGCTCCGGGTCGTGGTCCCCGGACAGGCCGAGGCCGACCCCGAAGGGCGCGGCGGTCCGGCTGTCGACCGCGTCGGCGTCCGGGAAGACCACCTCGGCGGCCACCCCGTCGCCGTCCAGCTCCTTCACCCGCTGCCCGGCGTCCCAGCCCCCGCGCAGCCCCTCCTCGTGGTCCTGGAACCACTTGGCCGCGAACGCCTCGTTGCGGATGCCGAGCCGGGTCATCTCCTCCCGGCGGCGCTCGCGCCCGGCGAGGAACTCGTCGAAGTCCCGGTGGAGCCGGGCGTCCAGATAGGGCCGGTACTCCTCCGTGGGCAGCCCGGCGTGGCAGTCGGAGGAGATGATCAGGTATGGGTCGTCGTACGCGGTCACCACTGCCCCCTGTTCAGTCCAGGATGAAGCTTTCGAGGTACGAGGGGTTCGTCCGGTCCAGCATCGAGCGCGCCCTGGCCCGGATCTGGGCGTCGCTGTGCCCGCTCTCCGGCAGCAGCCAGAAGCGGTCCGCGCGGATGCCCGCCACGACGAACCCGGCGACCTCCTCGACGGGCGTGAAGGCGACCTCCTTGCCCGCCGCCCGCATCGCCGCCTCCCACTGGTCGAGGCTGCGGTACGGCGTCCGGCGCGGCCGTTGCTTGGCGTAGCGGTCGGGGCGGTTGCGATGCGACTCCCACAGGCCGGTGCGCAGCATGTGCGGCCCCGGGAAGAGCACCGAGGCGCCCACGCGCGCGTGCTCCGCCCTGAGGTGGGCGTACAGGGACTCGGTCATCGTGACGACGGCCGCCTTCGTGACCGCGTACACGGAAGCCGTGGGCAGCGGGGCGATACCGCCGTCACCGGAGGATGTATTGACCACGTGACCGGGTTGACCCGACTTGATCATCCTGGGCAGGAAAGCCTGGACGCCGTGGAAGACGCCCCACACGTTGACCTCGAACGCCCACTTCCAGTCGTTCGGTTCGTGCTCCCACATGCGGCCCTCGGCGCCCGAGCCGACCCCGGCGTTGTTGCACAGGACGTGCACCGCGCCGTAGGTGTCGTAGGCCGTCTCGGCCAGCTCCAGGACCTGTTCGCGGACGCCGACGTCGACCACGCGCGCGTGCACGTCGGCGCCCTCCACGCGCAGTCCGGCGGCGGCCTTCTCCAGGGCGGCCGGCTCCACGTCGGCGAGGACCACCTTCAGCCCCTCGGCGGCGAACCTCCTGGCCATCGCGAGTCCGATGCCGCTCGCCGCGCCGGTGACGACGGCGACCTGTCCTTCGCGCAGCTCCATCAGGACCCGCTCCCCTCGCTGTCCCGCGGGGGCGCGTCGTGGACCTGGCCCGGGTCGTCGTAGCGCTGGTGGACGTACGGCAACAGGGCCTGGGGGTCGACCCGTTCGGCGATCCGGCCGCGCTGGCCGCTGGTCTTCTCGCCGAGGGTGAGGTCCAGCAGGCGCAGCACCGGCAGGTCGGCGACCGGGTCGTACGCCGACTCGCGGAGGATCACCTCGCCGGTGACGCGGTCCAGCCTGCGGACCTTCTCCTCGCGGACGCAGTGCACCAGCAGCGGGTCGCCGTCGAAGCCCGAACCGTCCACCGCCGGGAGGAACTTGAAGTAGAAGTCGGTCTTCGGGGCGGGCTCGGGCAGCGGCAGCGGGCCGTCGACCGTGCCGCGCACCTCGACGAAGGCGACGCCGTGCCGGGCGAGTGCCGCGCGGACCCGCGAGCCCTCCCGCTCGACGGTCACCTCGCCGAGCTTCTTGGGCTCGCCGAAGACCTCGCGGCCGCCGGTGAGGGCGCGCTCGTGGGTCATCGGCATGACCAGCGGGTACCAGCCCTCGACCGTGCCGTGCGCGGCGGCGACCGCGAACGAGCCCGCGCCGAGCGGGTATCCGGGCAGTTCGACCTTGCTGATGCTGACCCGGGCCAGCGGTCGGCCGGTCGGTTTGAGCGGTGGCGGCAGCACGGCCGCGACCGCGTCCGGGTCGGTCTCCCAGACGGCCACCACCCCGGTGGACCAGACGTCCGGGAGCTTCGTGGGGCGCGCGGCCGCGATCTCCGCCCCGGTCCGAGCGCCGTACCGTACGCGTGCCATCCGCCGTACCGCCCTTCCGCCGGCCGTCCGTGCTCATGGCGGGGTGCACGTTTGCACCGGGCGGCGAAAAGGTCCATAGCCGCGCGAAGGGCGATCAGGACAAAATCCGCAGCCGTGCGACGGGCCGTCAGCTCGGACGAGGCATCAGGGCATGCGAACGGGCGGCCACGGCGGGCGCCCTGACGGTCCGGGCTGTCGGTGCGGGCCCGTATCCTCAATGACCATGCTCGAAGACCGCACGACCACAGTGTCCCCCGGCACCCCGTGGCCCGCCGCATACCCCAAGGGGTACGCCGTCGTCGACGTGGAGACCACCGGACTGGCCCGGGACGACCGGATAATCAGCGCGGCCGTCTACCGGCTGGACGAGCGCGGCGAGGTCGAGGACCACTGGTACACGCTGGTCAACCCCGAGCGCGACCCGGGTCCCGTGTGGATCCACGGCCTGACGAGCGAGGTGCTCGAAGGCGCGCCGCTCTTCACCGACATCGCGGAGGAGTTCTCGGCCCGGCTGGACGGGCGGGTGCTGGTCGCGCACAACGCGGTCTTCGACTGGCAGATGATCGCACGGGAGTACGCGCGCGCGAAGGCCGAGGCCCCGGTGCGGCAGCGGCTGTGCACGATCGCGCTCGCCAAGGAGCTGGACCTGCCGCTGCCCAACCACAAACTGGAGACCCTGGCGGCGCACTTCGGTGTCGTGCAGCGGCGGGCGCACCACGCACTGGACGACGCGCGCGTGCTCGCGGAGGCGTTCCGGCCCAGTCTGCGGGCCGCGGCGGCGGGCAACGTACGGCTGCCGCTCCTGGAGTGCCGCCCCCTGACCGAGTGGTCGGACACGCCCCGGATCGGGCCCCAGGCGAGCGGCGGGTACGGCGGCTACCGGCCCGGCGGCTGGCGGCCGTCCCGCAAGCGCCCGGCGTGCCCCTACCCGAACCCGGGCCGGTACGAGGACGGCAGACCGCTGAAGCAGGGCATGCGGGTGGCGTTCTCCGGGGACACCTCGATCGAGCGGGAGCTCCTCGAGGACCGGGCCGTCGAGGCCGGTCTGCACGTCTCGACGAGCATCTCCCGGCTCACCAGCCTGCTCGTCACCAACGACCCGGACTCGGGCACCTCGAAGGTCCTCAAGGCCCGCCAGTTCGGGACGCCCGTGGTCGACGAGGCGGCCTTCGGGCAGCTGCTGCGGGACGTGGCGCCGGCCACGGAGCAGTGACCGCCCGCGCGGGCCGTACACCCGTCCGCAGGGGCCGTACGCCCGTCCACACGGGCCGTACGGACGGGTGATTGCCGCACGACTCGCCCGGCGCCCGCTCGCCCGCGCGCGGCCGACCGCCCACCCTGTGGCGCATGGCGAAATGTGAAGTTTGCGGCAATGACTACGGAATGACCTTCGAGGTGCACGCGCAGGGCGCGGTCCATGTCTTCGACTGCTTCTCCTGTGCGATCCACCGCATGGCCCCGGTCTGCGAGCACTGCAAGGTCTCGATCATCGGCCAGGGCGTGGAGGCGGACAACCAGTGGTTCTGCGGCGCCCACTGCGCCCGGGAGGCCGGGAAGGCGGGCATCGTCGACCGCGTCTGACCCGGTACCCGCCCGAACGCGCCCCACGACCGAGTTGTACGGTCGTGGGGTGTACCGCTTCCTGTTGACTCGGCAGTGGGTGATCCTCACCCTCATCTCGCTGCTTCTGATCCCGACGATGATCCGGCTCGGGATCTGGCAGAAGCACCGGTACGAGGAGCGCAGCGCCCGCAACCAGCTGGTCGCCGACGCCCTCGGCGCCAAGCCGGTGCCGGTGGAACAGGTGACCGAGCCGGGGCACGCCGTGACCCGCAAGGAGCGGTACCACACCGTCACCGCGACCGGCACCTTCGACACCGCCGACGAGGTCGTCGTCCGCCGCCGTACCAACTCGGACGACGAGGTCGGCTACCACGTTCTCACCCCCTTCGTGCTGACCGACGGCAAGGTGCTGCTGGTCAACCGGGGCTGGATCCCGTCCGACGCCCCGAGCCAGACCACCTTCCCGAAGGTCCCGGCGCCGCCGGCCGGCAAGGTCACCGTCCAGGGCCGGCTGATGCCCGACGAGACCACCGCGGCGAGCGGCATCAAGGACCTCAAGGGCCTGCCCGACCGGCAGATCATGCTGATCAACAGCGAGGAGCAGGCGCGCCGGCTCGGCAAGCAGGTGCTCGGCGGCTACATCCAGCAGACGGCGCCCGAGCCCAAGGGCGACACCCCGGAACAGATTTCCGACCCGGGCAAGGAAGACGCGCCGCTGAACTACGCGTACATGATCCAGTGGTGGCTGTTCGCGGCGGGCGTCCCCTACGGCTTCTTCGTGCTGGCCCGCCGGGAGGCACGCACGCGTACGGAGGCGGCGGAGCAGGAGACGGCCGAGGCGGCCGAACCGGCCGCCGTCTGAGCTCCGTACGGCGTCACTCCCCCGGCCCACCCCCTGATTGGCCCCCCGGTCGGCAGGGAAACCGGCACCCGTGGACCGACGCATCGAGGACTACGCGCTCATCGGCGACGAGCAGACCGCTGCCCTGGTCGGCCGGGACGGCTCCATCGACTGGCTGTGCCTGCCCCGCTTCGACTCGGCCGCCTGCTTCGCCAGGCTCCTGGGCGACGAGGACCACGGCCACTGGCGGATCGCTCCCAGCGGCGCCACGACCTGCACCCGGCGCGGCTACCGGCCCGACACCCTGGTCCTGGACACCGAGTGGGAGACCGCCGAGGGCACGGTCCGCGTCACCGACCTGATGCCCCAGCGCGAGCACGCGCCCGACGTCGTTCGCGTCGTCGAGGGCGTCAGCGGTCGCGTCACCGTGCACAGCACGCTCCGGCTCCGCTTCGACTACGGCTCGGTCATCCCGTGGATGCGCCGCTCCGGCGCTCACCGGGTCGCGGTCGCCGGTCCCGACTCGGTGTGGCTGCGCAGCGAACCGTCCGTACGGACCTGGGGCGAGGACTTCGGCACGCACTCGGAGTTCACCGTCGCGGCGGGCGAGCGGGTCGCGTTCGTGCTCACCTGGCACCCCTCGCACCAGCAGCGGCCGCCGCTCGTCGACCCCTACGAGGCGCTGCGGTCCAGCGTCACCGGCTGGCGGCGCTGGACCGCCCGCTGCACCTACCGCGGCCCGCACCGGGACACCGTCATACGCTCCCTGATCACCCTCAAGGCGCTCAGCTACGAGCCGACCGGCGGCATCGTCGCCGCGGCGACCAGCTCACTGCCCGAGGAGCCGGGCGGGGTGCGCAACTGGGACTACCGGTTCTGCTGGCTGCGCGACTCCACCCTCACCCTCGGCGCCCTGCTCGCGGCCGGCTACCACAAGGAGGCCGAGCGCTGGCGCGACTGGCTGGTGCGAGCGGTCGCCGGCGACCCGGCGGACCTGCAGATCATGTACGGCCTCGCGGGCGAGCGCCGGCTGCCCGAGTTCGAGCTGCCCTGGCTGCCCGGCTTCGCCGACTCGAAGCCGGTACGCGTCGGCAACGGTGCCGTCGACCAGCTCCAGCTGGACGTGTACGGCGAGGTGATGGACTCGCTGTCGCTGGCCCGCACCGCCGGCCTGCCCACCAAGCCGCACATGTGGGCCATCCAGTGCGCGCTGATGAAGTTCCTGGAGAAGGCCTGGCGGCAGCCGGACGAGGGGCTGTGGGAGGTACGCGGCGGCCGTCGCCACTTCGTGCACTCCAAGGTGCTGGTGTGGGTGGCCGCGGACCGGGCGGTACGGACCCTGGAGGAGCACGCGGAGCTCAAGGGCGAGTTGACGAGATGGCGCGCGCTGCGCGACGAGGTGCACCGGGAGGTGTGCGAGAAGGGCTACGACCCGAAGCGCAACACCTTCACGCAGTACTACGGCTCGCGCGAACTCGACGCCGCCCTGCTGCTGATCCCGCGCGTCGGCTTCCTGCCTCCGGACGACCCCCGGGTGGTCGGCACGGTGGACGCCATCCGCGACGACCTGGGCCAGAGCGGGTTCCTGCGCCGCTACGACACCGACGCGATCGGCGTCGACGGGATGCCCGGCGGCGAGGGCGCCTTCCTCGCCTGCTCGTTCTGGCTCGCCGACGCGCTGCACATGACGGGCCGCACCGACGACGCGAAGGAACTTTTCGAACGGCTGGTGGGGCTCGTCAACGACGTGGGTCTGCTGTCCGAGGAGTACGACCCGGAGACCGGGCGTCAGCTGGGCAACTTCCCGCAGGCGTTCAGTCACATCGGACTGGTGAACACCGCTCTCACGCTCTTCGGCGGCGAGCAGGCAGGATAGGGGCCATGGATCTTGGACTGAAGGACCGGGTGTACGTCGTCACCGGAGCGACCCGCGGGCTGGGGCACGCGGCCGCGCGCGAGCTGGTCGCGGACGGGGCGAAGGTCGTGGTGACCGGCCGCGACGAGAAGCGGGCCGCCGACGTGGCGGCCGAACTGGGGCCGAACGCGGTGGGCATGGGCGTCGACAACGCGGACCCGGCGGCGCCGGAGCGGCTGATCGCGGCCGCGCGTGAGCGTTTCGGAGGGTTCGACGGGATCCTCGTGAGCGTGGGCGGCCCGCCGGCCGGGTTCGTCGCCGACAACACGGACGAGCACTGGCAGGCCGCGTTCGAGTCGGTGTTCCTGGGGGCCGTACGGCTCGCCCGCGCGGCCGCGGCCGAGCTGGGGGACGGCGGCGTCATCGGGTTCGTGCTGTCCGCGTCGGTGTACGAGCCGATTCCCGGGCTGACGATCTCCAACGGGCTGCGGCCGGGTCTCGCCGGGTTCGCCAAGTCCCTGGCGGACGAACTGGGGCCGCGCGGGATCCGGGTGGTGGGGTTGCTGCCGTCCCGGATCGACACGGACCGGGTACGGGAGCTGGACACGATGTCCGCCGACCCGGAGGCGACGCGAGCCGAGCACGAGTCGCGGATTCCGTTGCGGCGGTACGGGACGCCGGAGGAGTTCGGGCGGGTGGCGGCGTTCCTGTTGTCTCCGGCCGCGTCCTATCTGACGGGGATCATGGTGCCCGTGGACGGGGGGATGCGGCACGGGTTCTGACCTTGCCGCGGGTCGACCGGACGCGGGCCGCGGACTGTTCACGAGCAGGCCGGGGGCGAACTCGAAGCGGTCCGGCAACGCCTCGCGTCTGAGCACCCGGTCCTGGTCCCCGGTCCCGGCGCTGCCGCCGGGCCAGGGACTGCTCCAGCGCGTAGGCGCTGACGCAGAAGGACAGCGCGTCGCGGGACCGTCCGGCCGACCTCGGTTCGGTGCCGCCCGCGAGCAGGGCGCGCAAACCCACGGAACGGGCGGCAAGCCGGCCGCCGCGCGCGCGTCCCCGGACGGCCTGTCAGGTCACCCTTTCCGCACGGTGCTTCACCGAGGTCAGCCGGACCTCCGCGGGAAGTTTCCGCAGGGCCGCCGAGTCCCGGGCGCGGGTCAGGGCCTGAGCCGTCAGGGCGTCCAGGGCCTCCCCCGGGGCCACGTCCGGCTCCAGCTGGAGCCACACCCGTACCTCCGGGGCCGTGCGCGTGCCCCTCAGGACCGCCTGGGCGTGGGAGACGCCCTCCTGGCGAGCTGCGTCCGTCGCCAGGACGGTCTCCAGGGCCCGGCCGCGCAGCAGCGCGTTCTCACCGTCTCCGGTGTCCACCAGGACCTCGGTCAGGCGGCGCCGGCGCAGTTGGGCGGTCAGCCACCAGAGCGAGAGCAGGAACAGCACGGCCAGTGCGGCCAGGACCGTCGGCCACCACCAGCCCTCGGCGCGCCAGCGGGTGCGCTCGGCCGTGGTGAGCAGGACGTCGTGGCGGCCGTGGTGAATCCACCAGGACGGGGAGGGGGCGCCGAGGCCGACGGCCAGGACGGAGCCGCCGAGGGCGAGGAGCAGGAGGCCCGCGAGGGCGAGCAGTACGCGGTTGACGGTGCCGAGCACGACGTCACCCCTTCCGGCCGGGGCGGATCACCTGCAGGTTCAGGGCGGGTGCGTGGGCCAGCCCCATGGCGCGGATCGCGTCGGTCAGGGCCGCATCCAGGTCGTCCCGCACCTCGTCGAGTTCGCGGAAGTGGGAGACGGCGAGGACGTGGGCGCGGGACCGGTGCAGCCGTACCCGCACCCGGCGCACGCCGGAGATCTCCATGGCCCGGTCGCGCAGCAGCAGCTCGGCCGCGTCACGGCGCAGCCCGGCGCGGACGTCGGGGTGGGTGCGCCGCATGGGCAGCAGGTCCCGCAGGCCGGGCGTGACGGCCAGGGCGAGCAGCCACAGGCCGAGGACCGCGGCGATGCCCGCGCCCACCAGGACCCAGGTGGCGTCGAGCGGCTGCGTCGCGAGCTGACGGGCCAGTTCGCGACGCCAGTGCATGGCGGGGTGGCGGGCCCGTACGGCGCCGATGTCGTACAGGAAGGCGCCCGCGGTCACCAGGACGAGCACCGCGACCAGGGTGGCGGGGGCGCGGCGCGGGGACCAGAAGCGGGGCTCGCGGCCGGCCGGCGGTGCGGCGGCCGGTGCCGGTGGCTTCTCGATGACCGGTGTCTGCTCCGTGCTCATCACGCCCTCCCCTGCGTCCGGTCCGGGTGCAGCCGTTCGACCTGGACGGCGACCTCCCGGACGTCCATGTCCACCAACGCGCCTACCCGCTCGACCACATGTCGACGCACGGCCGCGCACCGGGCACCGATGTCGGACGGGTAGTCCAGTTCGAGGTGGATGCGGACGCGGGCCGTGTCGTGGTGCGTGACCACGGTGGCGTGCGGAGGCACGGCGTCCTTCGGGAGGGGACCGAGCGCCTCGCGGGCCGCCTGCGCGGCGATCTTCGCCACCACCCGGTCGGCGATCCGGACGGCGCCCCGCTCGCCGGGCGCCACGGCCGTCGGGCCGCCACGCGTCCCACCGCTCGCGGGGGTCATCGCCTGCGGTCGCGCCGGTCGTCACGGGTGCGGAAGAAGTCGCCGAGTTCGAGGTCCCCCTCCGCGAACCGCCCGACGACGAACCCGATGGCCCCGAGCGCCGCCACCAGCAGAAAGGCGCCGAACCCGCCGAAGTACCCGGCGAAGCCCAGCGCCATGCCGGCGATCATGCCTACGACGGCCGTACTCATGGTGCGCTCCCCTCAGCGGTCCCGGTCGACAGTTCCGGGTCGGCGGTCCCGGTCGGCGGTCCCGGTCGGCGGTCACTGGAGCCGGGACTCCGGCTCTTCTTCCTCTTCCTCCGGAAGCTTCACATCACTCACCGCGATGTTGACCTCCACCACTTCGAGACCGGTCATGCGCTCCACGGCGGCGATCACGTTCTCCCGGACCGCGCGGGCCACGTCGGCGATCGACACGCCGTAGTCCACGACGATCTCCAGGTCCAGCGCGGTCTGCACCTCGCCGACCTCGGCCTTCACGCCCCGGCTCACGGACTTGGAGCCGCCGGGCACCCGGTCGCGCACCACGCCGAAGGTGCGGGCGAGGCCGCTGCCCATCGCGTGCACCCCGACCACGTCCCTGGCCGCCAGTCCGGCGATCTTCTCCACGACTCCGTCGGCGATCGTCGTCCGTCCGCGGGTCGCCGGGTCGCCGCCGCCGCGTTTGACGGTCTTCCGGGTCTGTACCGTCGGGTCCTTCTCGGGCTCCGCCGCCATCTCCGTCATCGCCGTGCGTCCCTTCCCGTCGTCGTCCTGCGACCACGGTACGTGCGGATGTCCTGTCCTGCCCCGGAGATGCGGCAGGCTGGAGCAATGACGGCGGAGCGACGGACAGACACGCTGCGGCACCTGCTGGACCTGGGCAGGCTTCTCCCGTTGGGCGGGCCGCAGGACGGGGCGTGGCTCACGGAGCCGGCGGCGGACGCGGTCCTGCGGCGGGCGGCGGCCGGGGTGGCGGGGGTGCGGCTCGGTGCGGTGCGGATCGCTCTGGCCGATCCGGCGGAGGTGGCGGAGGCCGTCGTACCGGCGCCGCCCGGGGCGGTGCCGCCGGGGCCGCTGCGGCTGTCGGCGGAGTTCGCGGCGACGGCCGCAGAGCCGCTGCCCGCGACCGCGTCCCGGCTGCGCCGGGCACTGGCGGCGGCCGCGGAGCGGTTGGGGCTGTCGGTCGTCGAGACGGACCTGCGGGTGACCGACCTGCTGACGGAGGAGCCGGCGAAACCGGAGACCGTATCCGCGCCCCGGCCGCCGTCGGTCCGCGAGGGAGCGGATCCGGAGGGGGCCCGGGTGACGGCGGCGGCGCTGGCGGTGCCGGGGGTGGCCCGGGTGACGGGAGCACTGAGCCGGGAGGTCCACTTCGACACCGCGCTGCCGCGCCGGCACGTGCGGGTGGAAGTGGCCCTGACCGACGACGGCCCGCGAGCCGTGGAGGTGGCCCGCCGGGTCCGTACGGCGGTCGGCGAGGCGCTCGCCGACCGGCCGACGGTGGCCGTGCTGGTGACGAGCGTCGCCTGAAACAGGCCCCGTAAGGGGGCGCGGGGGCTGAGGCCCTCCGTAAGGGGCGCGGGGCTGCAGCGCCCCGTCGGGGGCGCGGGGCTGCAGCGCCCCGTCGGGGGCGCGGGGAACTGCGCGACCAGCCCCCACCGGCCCGCGGGGAACTGCGCACCTGCCCCACCGGCCCGCGGGGAACTGCGCACCTGCCCCACCGGCCCCCGGTGACCTACTCGCCCACCCCGGCCAGGTCCCGCAGCCGCCGAGCCTGCGCCTGCCGCTCCGCGGCCCGCTGCTCGTCGTACGTGCGGCCACTCGCGCCCCGCAGCAACGCCTTGGTCTCCACGACGGCATCCCGCGGCGCGGCCAGCAGCGCCCCGGCCAGGTCCCGTACCGCCGCGTCGAGTTCGCCCACCGGCACCGCGACGTTCGCCAGCCCGGAGGCCACCGCCTCCTCGGCCTGGACGTAGCGTCCGGTCGCGCAGATCTCCAGCGCACGGGCGTAGCCCACCAGGGAGACGAGCGGGTGCGTGCCGGTCAGGTCGGGCACCAGCCCGAGGCTCGTCTCGCGCATGGCGAACTGCACGTCGTCCGCGACGACGCGCAGGTCACACGCGAGGGCCAGCTGGAAGCCGGCCCCGATGGCGTGCCCCTGCACGGCGGCGACCGACACGATGTCGCTCTGCCGCCACCAGGTGAACGCCTCCTGGAACTCGGCGATGGACGCGTCGAGTTCGGCGTCGTCACGGCGCGCGAGCTCGATGAAGGTCGGCTCGCCGGGGATCCCCTCCGGCGTGAACATCTGCCGGTCGAGGCCCGCGGAGAAGGACTGTCCCTCACCGCGCAGCACGACCACCCGGACCGACCCTGGCAGCGACCGCCCGGCCTCGGCCAACGCCCGCCACAGTGCGGGGCTCTGGGCGTTGCGCTTGGCCGGGTTGGTCAGCGTCACCGTGGCGAGTGCGTCGTCGACGGTGAGCCGTACGCCGTCCTTGTCGAGTACAGGAGCGAGGTCCTGGTCGGGCGAAGCCATGGGGCGCCTCCGATGTGTGCGGTCATCACGCATTGCCGTACGGCATGCTAAGTGACTGCACAGTAACCACCCGGCCGATCACTCGACCGACCGGGTGGCCACCATCGAAGCCGATGGGCCGCCCGGGGTCAGGACGCGGCTTTCTTGCCCCGCGTCGCCCCGCCACGCCCACGCAGCGTGACACCCGACTCGCTGAGCATCCGGTGGACGAAGCCATACGAGCGGCCGGTTTCCTCGGCCAGTGCCCGAATGCTCGCACCGGAGTCGTACTTCTTCTTCAGGTCTGCCGCGAGCTTGTCGCGCGCGGCGCCGGTCACCCGGCTGCCCTTCTTCAGAGTCTCGGCCACCCGTGCCTCCTCATGGGAAGTGCGCTCTGGTCCCCTCATGATCACCCCTCCGGGGCGTGATGGCCACCCATTCGGCAAGGTCCGTGAGACATCGTTGTGACGACAGGAGTGCATCCCCACATGCGGAATACGCGATTCCGCCACGGGTCGTCCGTGAGCCCGAACGGGTTCTTCCGTGAAGTGCCAGGTCAGGCGCGCAGAACGGCCGATCCCCTGTCGACAAAGGGATCGGCCGCGAAATCGATGTAGGACACACCTCGATACGAGGAGATCTCACACAGATGATGGATCACCGATAGGCCGAATGATCCATAGCCAGTGGATCAGGCATTCGATCACAGCACGGCGACGGGATCGGTTCTCAGGCGAGGGCGACCAGATCCGCGTAGTCGGCGCCCCACAGGTCCTCGACGCCGTCGGGCAGCAGGATGATCCGCTCGGGCTGCAGCGCCTCGACGGCACCCTCGTCGTGGGTGACGAGGACGACGGCGCCCTTGTAGGTGCGCAGGGCGCCGAGGATCTCCTCGCGGCTGGCGGGGTCGAGGTTGTTGGTCGGTTCGTCCAGGAGCAGGACGTTCGCGGCGGAGACGACCAGGGTGGCGAGGGCGAGGCGGGTCTTCTCGCCGCCGGAGAGGACCCCGGCCGGCTTGTCGACGTCGTCGCCGGAGAACAGGAACGAGCCCAGCACCTTGCGGACCTCGACGAGGTCCATGTCGGGCGCCGACGAGCGCATGTTCTCCAGGACCGTGCGGTCCGGGTCGAGGGTCTCGTGCTCCTGCGCGTAGTAGCCGAGCTTGAGGCCGTGCCCCTCGATGACCTCGCCGGTGTCGGGCTGCTCGACGCCGCCGAGGAGACGCAGCAGGGTGGTCTTGCCGGCGCCGTTGAGGCCCAGGATGACGACCCGGGAGCCCTTGTCGATGGCCAGGTCGACGTCGGTGAAGATCTCCAGCGAGCCGTACGACTTCGACAGTCCCTCGGCGGTCAGCGGGGTCTTGCCGCAGGGCGCGGGCTCCGGGAAGCGCAGCTTGGCGACCTTGTCGGAGACACGGACGGCGTCCAGGCCCGCCAGCAGCTTGTCGGCGCGGCGGGCCATGTTCTGCGCGGCGACCGTCTTGGTGGCCTTGGCGCGCATCTTGTCGGCCTGGGAGTGCAGTGCGGCGGCCTTCTTCTCGGCGTTGGCACGCTCGCGCTTGCGGCGCTTCTCGTCGGCCTCGCGCTGCTGCTGGTAGAGCTTCCAGCCCATGTTGTAGACGTCGATCTGGGAGCGGTTGGCGTCCAGGTAGAAGACCTTGTTGACGACCGTCTCGACCAGGTCGACGTCGTGGGAGATCACGATGAAGCCGCCGCGGTAGGTCTTCAGGTAGTCGCGCAGCCAGACGATCGAGTCCGCGTCGAGGTGGTTGGTCGGCTCGTCGAGCAGGAGCGTGTCCGCGTCGGAGAAGAGGATGCGGGCCAGCTCGATACGGCGGCGCTGACCGCCGGAGAGCGTGTGCAGGGGCTGGCCGAGCACCCGGTCGGGCAGGTTGAGCGCGGCGGCGATGGTGGCGGCCTCGGCCTCGGCGGAGTACCCGCCCTTGGTGAGGAACTCGGTCTCCTGGCGCTCGTACTGCCTGAGCGCCTTCTCGCGGGTGGCGCCCTGGCCGTTGGCGATGCGCTGCTCGTTCTCGCGCATCTTGCGGATCAGGACGTCCAGGCCGCGGGCGGAGAGGATGCGGTCGCGGGCGAGGACGTCGAGGTCGCCGGTGCGGGGGTCCTGCGGGAGGTAGCCGACCTCGCCGGAGCGGGTGACGGTGCCCGCGGCGGGGATGCCGTCGCCGGCCAGCACCTTGGTGAGGGTCGTCTTGCCGGCGCCGTTGCGGCCGACCAGACCGATGCGGTCGCCCTTGGCGACACGGAACGTGGCGTTCTCGATGAGGACGCGCGCACCGGCGCGCAACTCGATACCGGAGGCGGAGATCACGGACAGACTCCAGAGCGTACGGATACTGACGGGTGGACGGCTGAGGACGTTCCCGCCGTCTAATGCGCGAGGAGAATGGCCATGGGCCAAGTCTAACGGGGCGGCGCAAGCGCTTTTTCGGTGCGCGGGTGTTCGGGGCGCCCCGCGCGGGGCGGCTCGTTGCCCAGCGGGGTGCGGTGCGGGGCGATTCCGCCCAGGTCGTCCACGGCGACGAGCTGCGCGGTCCAGGCGCCCCGCGCACACGGCTGGGCGACGAGCAGGGCGTGGCCGTGACGTACGGCACGTTCGGGGCGGAAGGCGCAGCCCGCGCGGGCGGGCAGCACCCAGCGCAGGTCGCCGTCGGCGGTGCGGTACGCGGCGATCCGGGACGGGGTGACGACCGCGAGGATGCCGCGGCCCAGGGGTCGCAGGACGCCGGCGCCGCCCCGGGCGCGCAGCCAGTCGGTCGCCGCGGGCAGGGCGCGGTGCCAGCGCACGGAGCGGCCGTCGGTGTCGGTGACGAGTCCGTCGTCCCAGACGGTGATCGCCTGCCCGCGCGTGGGCAGCACGGTGAGCGGGCGCCGGCCCGGGCGCGCGTACCGCCAGCGCAGGGTCCGCCCGTCGTACGCCTCGACGACGCCGCCACGCGCGCGTGCGGTGTGCGCGGGCGGGCCGGAGGTGAGGTGGTCGCCGTAGGGGGCGGGGCGGATCTGGTGGGCGACGGCGAGCATCCCGGCCGCCAGGAACAGGGCGAGGGCGAGAAGGCGCTTGACGGGCCGGCGGGCGGAGGGCGTCCTCGGGAGGGCGCTCGCGGGCCGGTGCGGGAAGGTGGCCGGGGGCCGCTCCCGGCGGGCCGTGGCGGACTGCTCCAGGAGGGCTCCGGTCTCGGGTGGCGCGGTTCTCCTGTGCCGCAGAACGGCCGCTCCTTCCCACATCGGTGCCCGGCCGGGCGCCCCTGTGCCACGGGTCAGGCGCAGAGCGTAGCCACGCCCGCGGCGGACGGGCGTGCGTGACGCGGGGGGCGGGGCGGGACGTCGCCCGTTCGGGCGGCGGTCCGGTCATCGGCACGTAGTGGCGGCGCGGCTGCCGCAAGGTGGTGGCGGGGGACGGTGCGAGCAGAAGGCGGTGCCCCGTGCAGTTCGACGACGACGCGAACCTGGACACCTCCGAGGTGCAGGACGTGCCGGGCAGCCGGATCCCGGGCGGCAGGAAGACCGTGGGCGGTGGGGCCGTTCTACTGCCCCGGCGACCGGACGGTCTATCCGGACCTCGGTTTCTTCGACGAACTGCGGTCCGAGTCGGCGCGAGCGGCGGCCGTTCGCGCAGGCGTACGTCGTGGCGCACGAGTACGGGCACCATGTGCAGGACCTGATGGGCACGTTACGCAGGTCGCAGTCCAACCTGACGGGTGTGAAGAGCAATTCGGTGCGGCTGGAGCTGCAGTCCGACTGCTACGCCGGGGTGTGGGCGCACCTCGCCACGGCCACGAAGGACGAGTAGACCGGCCGCCCGCTGATCACCAGCCTGACGACCGCGGACATCCGGGACGGTCTTGACGCGGCGGGGGCCGTGGGCGACGACCGGATCCAGGAGCGGTTCCAGGGCCGGGTGACGCCTGAGACCTGGACCCACGGGTCGGCCGAGCAGCGGCAGCAGTGGTTCTGCCAGGGCTACCGGAGCGGCGACATGGCGCGCCGCGACACCTTCGGGTGAGCTGCTGACCTGCAACGACGGTACGAGCCGGGGGCGTTGTCAGTGCCGGGTGCAAGACTGGGGACCAGGCCGGAACGACGGCTTTCGGGGGACCGACGCACGAGGGAGTGATCGGGATGGCGGGCACGAGTGGCGGGCGGCCGAGCATCTATCCGTCGCTGCTTTACACGGACGCGAAGGCGGCGATCAAGCAGCTGACGGAGGCTTTCGGCTTCACCGAACTGTCGGTGTACGAGGGTGAGGACGGGATGGTGCTCCACGCCGAGCTGATGCAGGGCAACGGCGCGGTCATGCTCGGCTCCAGGGGCCGCGGCGGCCGGTTCGACGCGGCGATGGAGGGCGGCGGTCCGACCGGCGTGTACATCGTCGTGGACGACGTCGACGCACACCACCAACGCGCCGTCGACCACGGCGCCGAGATCCTGATGCCCCCGACCGATCAGGACTACGGTTCGCGCGACTACATGGCACGGGACGTCGAGGGCAACATCTGGAGCTTCGGCACGTACGCCCCGGAGATAGCCGGCTGAACTGTTCGGGCAGCGGCCCGTAGGGGGCGCCGGGGGCAGCTCGCGGCGCTTCCGAGGCCGCGCTCAGCCTCCGGTGTGCACCTGGAAGGCGGCCCGGCGGACGGCCTTGGCCAGCGCCGGGTCGGGGTGGGCGGCGGCGAGCGCGACCAGGACCTGCACGGTGCGCGGATGGCCGACGGCACGGACCTCGTCGAGCAGCGCCGGGACGGTGGGCTGCAGCGCCGCCTCCAGGTGGCGGACGAGCAGCGGTGCCTCGCCGTGGTCGGCGACCGCGGCGGCCGTGTCCACCCAGAGCCAGGTGGCCTCCTCCCGGGTGAGCACCTCGTGGGCGTCCTCGGGGTCGACCCCGTCGTGCTCGGCCAGCCACAGCAGGGCGTACGGCCGCAGGGTCGGCTCGTCGACGACCGCGCGGACGTCGGGTTCGGCGGGGGCGCCGACGACGCGCAGCGCCTCGAAGGCGAGGCCGCGCAGCAGGGCGTCCTCGCCGCGGGCGGCGTCCACGAGTTCGGTGACGGCGCTGCCGACGGGGCGGGCGGCGAGCCAGGCGCGGTACTCGGCGCGGGCCGCGTTGGGGCGCAGCTGGGCGCAGCCGCGCAGCATCTCCTCGGCGGCGACCTCGATGTTGCCCGCAGGGCTCTGCGCGGCGACGCAGATCTGCTCCAGCTTGACCCAGACCGCCCAGCTGCCCAGCGGGGTGAGGGTGGCCTGGCCGTCGCCGTAGGTCAGCGCGCCGACGGAGGCGAGGGCGTGCAGGGCCCAGTCGAGGAGGGGGGCGAGCTCGGCCTCGTCGGCGGGGGCCGGGTCCTCGGCCGGGGCGTGCTCCGCCGGGTCGGCGTCGGCGGAGCGCACGGCGGCGAGGGGGCGGGCGGTCCCGGTGCCGTGCTCCGTGTCGTAGGGGACCTCGCAGCGCTCGGTGCGCAGTTCGGTGACCCGCTGTCCCAGCAGGTCCAGGAGCTGCTCGACCGGGACGGGACCGGCGGACAGCTGGAGGAAGGAGAGCACCTGGGGCATGGCCGAGACGACCTCGGCGACGGCGGCGGGCTCGAACGCGGCGGGCTCCGGGTACGCGAGCGACCAGGCGTCGAACAGGGCGACCCAGCCGCGCAGCACGGCGCTGTCGTCGCGGTCCCAGGCGCGCAGACGCCAGCCGGGGCGAGCGCTGTCCCCGTGCACCTCGACCAGTCCTGCGAGGCGGGCGGTGTCCCAGTCGGCGCGGACCTGAGCGGTGGTCAGGCCCAGGTCGTCGGACGCGCGTTCGGCGGACGCGTCGGAGAGCGTGGCCTTGCCGTCGGCGGTCGCACCGTCGCTGCCCGGCCCGAGGGCCGCGTCGGCCCAGCGGGCGACGCGGGCCGCGCCGGCCAGGCCGGAGCGTGCCATTCTGGCCAGCTCGGCGGGGGCCGGGGTGCCCTCCGGCGGGCGTGGTGCGGGGCGGCG
This sequence comes from Streptomyces sp. NPDC001507, assembly GCF_042894765.1. Classification (NCBI taxonomy): domain Bacteria; kingdom Bacillati; phylum Actinomycetota; class Actinomycetes; order Kitasatosporales; family Streptomycetaceae; genus Streptomyces; species Streptomyces sp. NPDC001507. The sequence continues at coordinate 863,855 of NZ_JBIAVV010000002.1, read as the reverse complement.
CGCGGGCCGCTGGTTCATCGCTCGGGGGGCGGCGGCCAGGGGTCGCGTTCGGACGAGTCGAAGCCTTGAGTCGCGCGGGATACGGGACGTCACGGGTGCAGTCTTCCGGTTGACGGTCCGAAAACCCAAACGGAATGTCACGGCGGGCGACGGGGCTGGCCAACGCACGCGGTGCGAGGGGAGGCGAGGAGACACGTTCAGGCCAGTGGTACGGCGTTAAACGGAACCTCCGGAACCGGCCGGAACCAGGGTTGCCGGCTCGGGGCGGGGAGCGGGCGGGGACGCGGAGGGGAAGGACCGGCGGGTGCGGGAAGAATCACATCGGGGGCGCCACAGGATGCCAGGGGACTCTCGCCCCGGCGCGCGCTCCCCCGGCGCGCGCCCGTGGAGCGCGCGCCGGGGCGCATCACATCAGGGGCGTGAGGAATCGGCGCAGCCGTTCCTCGTACTCCTCCGGGTCGGCGTTCCACATGGCGCCGTGCGGGGCGTCCGGGACGGTGTGCAGGGCCACCAGGTCGGGGCGCCGCTCGGCGAGCCAGCGGGAGTACACCCAGGGGGCAACCGCGTCGTCCGGGCCGTGCACGATCAGGGTGGGCACCGTGAGCTGGTCCGGGTCGACGGGGTCGGCGGCGTGGTCGGCGTGCAGGCCGGCGCGGCCCTGGGCGGCGCGTACCGCGAGCGGCAGCAGGGGCTCGGGGGTGTGCCGGGCCTGGGCGAGGGCGCGCAGGGTGGCCTCCCAGCTGAGTACCGGGGAGTCCAGGACGAGGCCGGAGATCCGCTCGCGCAGTGCCGAGTGGGCGGCGGCGCGCAGCGCCATGGTGGCGCCGGTGGACCAGCCGTGCAGGACGACGCGGCGGGCGCCGTAGCGGACGGCGTAGCGGATCGCCGCGTCCAGGTCGCGCCACTCGCTCTCACCGAGGTGGTTCAGCCCGTCCGGCGGGCGCGGGGCGCCGAGGTCGCCGCGGTAGGCGAGGGCGAGCACCGGCAGGTGCCGGGCGTGCAGGAACGCCATGACGTTCATGGCGAGCTCGCGGGTGGTGCCGAGGCCGTGCACCGCGATCACCCAGGTGTCCCGCTGGCCGGGCACGAACCAGGCGGGCAGCGGGCCGAGTTCGCCGGGCAGGTCGATGTCGGCGTACTCCAGGCCCAGAGCCGTGCCCGGGTTGCCGACGTGGACGTTGGCGGTGAGCCAGGCCCGGTCGCCGGTCTCGAAGGTGCCGTGGGTCACCCGCTCCAGTCGCCGCACGACAGTGTCGGCGGTGTTCGCGGCGGATTCCAGGACGGCACCGACCACCGCGTGCGAGCCGTCGCCGGCCAGCCCGTAGGTGCCGGGGCGCAGCGAGGCGAGGTCGCGGGTGAGGGTGATGCGGCCGGCCGCGGTGCCGTGCACGGTGAGCCGGGGTTCGGTGGGCAGGGGCCGGCCGGGCGGTGCCTTCAGCGCGGCGTCACTCGCGAACCGCCCCGCGGCCACGCCGGCCGCACCGGCGGCGAGTACGGCACCGACGGCAGCGGCCGTGACTTTGACTGGGCGCACCTGTCCAGTGTCGGGGCGGACATCGGCGGCGGCCAGTGGAGGAGGGAGAAATCGACGAAGCCACTGGGTCCGCCTTCCCGCCCTGCCGGGGTTCACCCCTCCGTCTGCCCGTATCCCCTCAGCTTCTCCCCGGCCTCGGCCACCTGGTCCGGGGAGAGCAGGCTCGGGGTCAGGCCCGGTACCGCGGACGCCGTCAGCCACAGGCGGCACATCCACTCCAGCTGGGCGGTGCGGTCGTAGGCCTGGGTGAGGGTGGCGCCGTAGGTGATCGTGCCGTGGTTCTGGAGGAGGCAGCCGGAGCGGTCGGCCAGGGCGCGGAGCATGTTCTCGGCCAACTCGTCGGTGCCGTACGTCGCATAGGGGGCAACCCGGACCGCGCCGCCGAGGGCGGCGGACATGTAGTGGATCGCCGGCAGTTCGGCAACGAGCGTGGAGACGGCCGTCGCGTGGACGGCGTGGGTGTGGACGACGGCCCCGGCGTCGGTGCTGCCGTAGACCGCGAGGTGCATCGGCAGCTCGCTGGTCGGGACCCGGGTGCCGAGCACCCGGCGGCCGGCGAGGTCGACGCCCGTCACGTCGTGCGGACCGAGCCGGTCGTAGGGCACGCCCGACGGCGTGACCAGCACGGTGTCGCCGACGCGGACGGAGACGTTGCCGGAGGTGCCGACGACCAGCCCGTCGGAGACCGCGCGGCGGGCGGTGGCGACGAGTTCGAGCCAGGCGTCCGCCTCCTCCGCGCGCGCATCCCGCCTTCGCGGCTCCGACACACCTTGTGCGCCGGCCCGTCCGTCCCGTCCGCCACGCTGGTCCCGCCGCTGTTCAGCCATGGCCCGATCCTGTCAGGCGATGCCCCAACCAGCCCGCACGGCAGGGCACTTTAGGCCGGACGTCCCGAATCCTGTAGAGCGCAAACCATCACAGAGAGGGCGATTTCCCGGCTTGGCCAGGCTTGGCCGAAGATCGCCGAGGATACGCCGATCTTCCACTAATCTCTGGACGATTTTTCCTACACGTCGCCATTCCGGGGGGAAACATGGCCCGTGACCGTATTCCGTCGTCTCGCCACCGCGTCCGCGTCCTCGCGGCGTCCGTGGCGGCGCTCGCCCTCGCGGCCGCCGCGACCGCGTTCGCCGGGACGCCCGCGTCCGCGGCGAGCCCGCCGAAGGGGCACGACGTCTCCTCGCACCAGAAGAACGTCGACTGGCCGGGCGCCCGGGCGAAGGGCGCCAGGTTCGTATACATCAAGGCCACCGAGTCCACCACCTACCGCAACCCGTACTTCGACCAGCAGTACAACGGCTCGCGCGAGGCCGGAATCAGGCGGGGCGCGTACCATTTCGCCCTGCCGGACAAGTCGTCGGGCGCCCGGCAGGCCGCGTACTTCGTGAGCCACGGCGGCACCTGGACGGCGGACGGCTGGACGCTGCCGCCCGCGCTCGACGTCGAGTACAACCCGTACGACAAGAAGCACAGGTGCTACGGGCTGAGCAGCTCCCGGATGGTCGAGTGGATCAGGTCCTTCAGTGACGAGCTGGAGCGGGAGACCGGCCGGCGGCCGGTGATCTACACGACCACGAACTGGTGGAACCTCTGCACCGGCGGCAGCAGCGCCTTCGCCGCCGACCACGCGCTGTGGATCGCCCGCCACGGCGCGGCGGACGCCGGGACACTGCCGGCCGGATGGTCGTCGTGGACCTTCTGGCAGTACGACAACAACGGCAGCCTGCCGGGTGACCAGAATCTCTTCAACGGGTCGGCGGGCCGCCTGAAGGCGTTCGCCCTGGGCCGCTGAACCAAGGGGCGACCGGGTCGCCGGACCGGAACCGGGACGGCGGCCTCGCCCCACTCCGACCTCGTTCGCCTGGAAGTCGATTTCATACACCACCACGTCCGCCCCAGTTCACCTTCCGTTCATCCAGGTTGCCTACGGTCCAACGAACAATGACCTCGAAAGATTGTTTGGGTAAATGGAAAACTTCTCGCTGATCCTCGCGATTGTGGTAGTAACCGCACTCGCGTTTGATTTCACGAACGGTTTCCACGACACCGCCAACGCGATGGCCACGACCATCTCGACCGGTGCGCTCAAGCCCAAGATCGCGGTGGCCATGTCCGCCGCGCTCAACCTGGTGGGCGCCTTCCTCTCGGTGGAGGTCGCCAACACGATCTCCAAGGGTCTCGTCGACGAGAACGGCATTCGTCCCGAGGTCATCTTCGCCGCCCTCGTCGGCGCCATCCTCTGGAATCTGGTGACCTGGCTGGTGGGCCTGCCCTCCAGTTCCTCGCACGCCCTCATGGGCGGTCTGATCGGCGCCACCGTCGCCTCCGCCGGCTTCGGCGCGGTCCACGGCGACGTGCTCGTCACCAAGGTCCTGCTCCCTGCGGTCGCCGCCCCCGTGGTCGCCGGCCTCGCGGCGGCGCTCTCCACCCGCCTCTCCTACACGCTCTCGAAGAACGCCGAGGACGAGGCCACCCGCAAGGGCTACCGCGCCGGCCAGATCGCCTCCGCCGGCCTGGTCTCGCTCGCGCACGGCACCAACGACGCGCAGAAGACGATGGGCATCATCACCCTCGCGCTGATCGCGGGCGGCTCGATCGCCCCCGGCTCGAACCCTCCCACCTGGGTCATCCTCTCCGCCGGCCTCGCCATCGCGCTCGGCACCTACATCGGCGGCTGGCGGATCATCCGCACCATGGGCACGGGCCTGACCGACCTGCAGCCGCAGCAGGGCTTCGCCGCCCAGACCAGCGCGGCCACCGCCATCCTGGCCTCCTCCCACCTCGGCTTCTCGCTCTCCACCACGCACGTCGTCTCCGGTTCCGTGATGGGCGCGGGCCTCGGCCGCAAGGGCGGCGCGGTCCGCTGGTCCACCGCGACCCGCATGATGATCGCCTGGGTGCTCACCCTCCCCGCCGCCGCGGTGGTCGGCGCGCTCGCCGAGTCCGTGACGGACCTCGGCGACTGGGGCACGGCCGCCGTCGCCGTCTTCCTCGTGGCCGCCAGTGCCGCGATCTGGAAGCTCTCCCGCCGCGAGGTCGTGGACAGCAGCAACGTCGTCGGCACCGAGGAGCCGGCCGGCGTGGTGACCGCGGCGATCGCCGCCGTTACCCCGCCGCCCGCGGGCCCGGTCACGGTCACGGACGATCTGACCGCCACCATCCCCGCCCCCGCCTCCGCATCCGCCCCGGCCGCTCCCGCGACCGACCCGGCCGCCACCGTCTGACCCCGAGGAAGAACCGACATGAACATCGACTGGGCAGCCATCGGCTCCGTCTTCGGCGTCAGCCTCGTGGCCACCGTGGGCCTGGTGGCCCTCTTCACCCTCGGCATCAAGGGCCTCTCCGCCCGCGAACGCGCCACCGCCCAGGGCGACTCCGCGGCCCTGGCCGTGACGGCCGCCTGGCTCTGCTTCGCCGCCTGCGCGGCCGCGGTGGCGTACGGCATCCACCTGATCGTGGCGAAGGCCTGACACCCCAAGGCCCGCCGCAAAGAGCCTCGTCGGCGCTCCGAAGGCTCCTCTCCGTCCGCCCGGAGAGGAGCCTTCCGCATACCCCACAGGCCCCGCCGGCCACCCGGTGTGGGCCTTCCCACACACTCCCCTCGCAGGTCAAAGGCAAGTTGACGGGTCTTCCGGGGGCGTGGTGGACTTCCGGAGCCATGTACGGCGGCAAGGGAGGAAGCCGGTGTGAATCCGGCGCGGTCCCGCCACTGTCACCGGGGTAGCGATCCCCGGAAGCCAGGAACTCCCACCGCCGTTCTCGTCGAACCAGGGCGCGGACACCCTGAGTGAGGACATAACGCCATGCGCGGCTGCCGATCGAGGTTGAGTACCCGGCCCGTCCCCGACCCCACGGCCGGCTGAGCCGATGGGTGCCGACCGCGTCTTCGCGTACGGCGCCGCCGCCGGTCTTCTCGGTGATCTGCTGCTCGGCGATCCGCGCCGTGGGCATCCGGTCGCCGTGTTCGGACGGGCGGCCGGGGCCGTGGAACGGGTGCTGTGGCGGGACCACCGCGGGTGGGGCGCGCTGCACACCGCCGTGTGCGCCGGGGGCGCCGTGGCGCTGGGTGCCGCGGCGCAGCGGGTCGTACGCCCGTCCGCCGTCGCGTCCGTCGCGCTCACGGCCGCTGCCACCTGGGCCGTCGTCGGGGGCACTTCGCTCTCCCGTGAGGCCCGGACCATCGGGCGGGCCCTGCAGACGGGTGACGTCGAGGCGGCCCGTGCCCGGCTGCCGCATCTGTGCGGGCGGGATCCGCAGGTCCTGGACGCCGACGGGATCGCCCGTGCGGTCGTGGAGTCCGTCGCCGAGAACACCAGCGACGCGGTCGTGGGGGCGCTGGTGTGGGGAGCCGTGGGGGGCGTCCCCGGGCTGCTGGGGTTCCGGGCCGTCAACACCCTGGACGCGATGGTGGGGCACAGGTCGGCCAGGTACCGGCGGTACGGATGGGCTTCGGCGCGGCTGGACGACGTGGCGGGCTGGCCGGGGGCACGGCTCACCGCCGTGCTGGCCGCGGTGGCCGGAAGCGACGCCAAGGGAGCGGTGCGGGCCTGGCGGGCCGATGCGGCGAAGCATCCGAGTCCCAACGCGGGGCCCGTGGAGGCTTCGTTCGCGGGGGCGTTGGGGGTGCGGCTCGGGGGGACGCTGTCGTATGGCGGGCGGGTCGAGCACCGGCCGGTGCTGAACGGGGAGGGGCGGGCTGTGCAGGTCGCGGACATCGGGCGGGCGGTGCGGTTGTCACGGCGGGTGGGATGGCTGGCGCTGGGGGTGAGCGCGGCGGGTGCCCTGCTGCGCGGATCGCTCTCGGGACGGGCGTCATGAACAACGGCGGTCTCCTCGTGGCCGGTACCACCTCCGATGCCGGCAAGAGCGTCGTCACGGCCGGTATCTGCCGGTGGCTGGTGCGGCAGGGCGTGAAGGTGGCACCGTTCAAGGCGCAGAACATGTCCCTCAACTCCTTCGTCACGCGCGAGGGTGCCGAGATCGGGCGGGCACAGGCCATGCAGGCGCAGGCCTGCCGGGTGGAGCCGACCGCGCTGATGAACCCGGTGCTGCTCAAGCCAGGTGGCGAGCAGAGCAGTCAGGTCGTGCTGCTGGGCAAGCCCGTCGGCGAGCTGAGCGCGCGCGGGTATCACGGCGGGCGGCAGCAGAAGCTGCTCGGGACCGTGCTCGACTGTCTCGCCGAGTTGCGGGGCACGTATGACGCGGTGATCTGTGAGGGGGCGGGCAGTCCGGCGGAGATCAACCTGCGCCGGACCGACATCGTGAATATGGGGATCGCCAGGAACGCCGGGCTGCCCGTGCTCGTGGTCGGGGACATCGACCGCGGGGGCGTCTTCGCCTCCTTCTTCGGGACCGTGGCACTGCTGTCGCCGGAGGACCAGGCCCTTGTCGCCGGGTTCCTGGTCAACAAGTTCCGGGGCGACGTCTCGCTGCTCGAACCGGGCCTCGACATGCTGCACGGGCTCACCGGGCGGCCCACCTACGGCGTCCTCCCCTTCCGGCACGGGCTCGGGATCGACGAGGAGGACGGGCTTCGGGTTTCTCTGCGGGGAACCGTCCGGGAGTCGAACACAGCCCCGCCCGTCGGGGAGGACGTGCTGCGGGTCGCCGTCTGCGCCATCCCCCTGATGTCCAACTTCACGGACGTGGACGCGCTGGCCGCCGAACCCGGCGTCGTGGTGCGGTTCGTGGACCGGGCGGAGGAACTCGCCGACGCCGACCTCGTCATCGTTCCCGGCACCCGGGGGACGGTCCGCGCCCTGGAGTGGCTGCACGAGCGGGGGCTCGCGGACCCGCTCCGGAGGCGCGCTGCCGACGGGCGGCCGGTGCTCGGCATCTGCGGTGGCTTCCAGATCCTCGGCGAGCACATCGAGGACGAGGTCGAGAGCCGCAAGGGGGCCGTCGACGGGCTCGGGGTGCTGCCCGTGCGCGTCCGGTTCGCCCGGGAGAAGACACTCACCCGGCCCGTCGGGGAGGCCCTCGGCGAGCGGGTCGAGGGGTACGAGATCCATCACGGGGTCGGCGAGGTGACCGGAGGCGAGCCGTTCCTGGACGGCTGCCGGGTCGGGCAGACCTGGGGCACGCACTGGCACGGCTCCCTGGAGTCGGACGGCTTCCGGCGGGCCTTCCTGCGCGAGGTGGCGGCCGCCGCGGGCCGCCGATTCGTGCCTGCCCCCGGCACCTCGTTCGCCGCGCTGCGCGAGGAGCAGCTCGACCGGCTCGGCGACCTGATCGAACAGCACGCGGACACGGACGCGCTCTGGCGGCTCATCGAGTCGGGCGCGCCGCAAGGACTGCCTTTCATTCCACCGGGAGCGCCCGCATGAGCACTGTGTTGTTGTTGTCGACCGCCGACACCGATCTGCTGGCGGCCCGGGCCGCCTCCGGTGCCGACTACCGGATCGGCAATCCGACGCGCGTCGACGTCGCGGAGGAGCTGCCCGCGCTGGTCGCGGGCGCGGACATCGCCGTCGTACGGCTGCTCGGCGGCAAGCGCGCCTGGGAGGACGGGCTCGCCGCGCTGAAGGCCGCCGCGATCCCGACCGTGCTGCTGGGCGGCGAGTCGGTGCCGGACGCCGAGCTGATGGCCGAGTCGTCGGTGCCGGCGGGCGTGGTCGCCGAGGCGCTCAGGTACCTCGTCGAGGGCGGCCCCGCCAACCTCACCGAGCTGGCCCGGTTCCTCTCCGACACGGTGCTGCTGACCGGCGAGGGATTCGCCGAGCCGCAGAAGATGCCCGAGTACGGCGTCCACGGCGCCCGTACCCGGCAGAGCGGCCGGCCGACGGTCGGGGTGCTCTTCTACCGGGCCCACGAGCTGAGCGGCAACACCGGCTTCGTGGACACCCTGTGCGACGCGATCGAGGCGCACGGCGCCAACGCCCTCCCGGTGTACTGCGGTTCGCTGCGCGGGGCGGACGCCGGGCTGTACGAGCTCCTCGCCGAGGCCGACGCGCTGGTCGCGACCGTGCTGGCGGCCGGCGGCGCGCACGCCTCGCAGGCCTCGGCCGGCGGCGACGAGGAGGCCTGGGACATCGGGGCGCTCGCCGACCTCGACGTGCCGGTGCTGCAGGGCCTCTGCCTGACCTCGTCGAAGAGCGCCTGGGACGAGTCCGACGCCGCCCTCTCCCCCATGGACGCGGCCATGCAGGTCGCGATCCCGGAGTTCGACGGACGGCTGATCACGGTGCCGTTCTCCTTCAAGGAGCAGGGGCCGGACGACGTCCCGGTGTACGTCGCCGACCCCGAGCGGGCCGGACGCGTCGCCGGGATCGCCGTACGGCACGCGAAGCTGAAGCACAAGCCGAACGCCGACAAAAAGCTCGCCCTGGTCTTCACCGCCTACCCGACCAAGCACTCCCGGGTCGGCAACGCGGTCGGCCTCGACACGCCCGCCTCGGCGGTACGGGTGCTGGACGCGCTGCGGGACGCCGGATACGTGGTCGAAGGTCACCCCGACGACGGCGACGAGCTGATCCACCGGCTCATCAACGCCGGTGGCCACGACGTCGAATGGCTCACCGAGGAGCAGCTGGCCGTCGCGCCCGCGCGGGTGCCGCTCGCCGACTACCGGGCGTGGTTCGAGAAGCTCGACCCGGAGCTCAGGGACGCGATGACGCGGGCGTGGGGTGAGCCGCCGGGCTCGCTGTACGTCGACGGCGAGGACATCGTGCTGGCCTCCCTGCAGTTCGGGAACGTCGTCGTGATGATCCAGCCGCCGCGCGGGTTCGGCGAGAACCCGATCGCGATCTACCACGACCCGGACATGCCGCCGTCGCACCACTACATGGCGGCGTACCGGTGGCTCGACGACTCCTTCGGCGCCGACGCGATCGTGCACATGGGCAAGCACGGCACGATGGAGTGGCTGCCAGGCAAGGGCCTCGGCCTGAGCGCCGGTTGCGCGCCGGACGCCGTGCTCGGCGACCTGCCGCTGGTCTACCCATTCATCGTCAACGACCCCGGCGAGGGCACCCAGGCCAAGCGGCGCGGGCACGCCACGGTCGTCGACCACCTGGTGCCGCCGATGGCCCGTGCCGACACCTACGGCGACCTGGCCAAACTGGAGCAGCTGCTCGACGAGTACGCGCTGGTGTCGGACCTGGACCCGACGAAGGCGCCGGCCGTCCGCGCCCAGATCTGGACGCTGGTGAAGGCGGCCGAGCTCCACCACGACCTGCACGTGGACGAGCAGCCGGAGGACGACGACTTCGACTCGTTCGTCATGCACATCGACGGCTACCTGTGCGAGATCAAGGACGTGCAGATCCGCGACGGCCTGCACATCCTCGGCGGCGGCCCGGTCGGCGAGCCGCGGGTGAACCTGGTGCTGGCCGTGCTGCGCGCCTCGCAGGTGTGGGGCGGGCAGGCGAACGCGCTGCCGGGGCTCAGGGCTTCGTTCGCGGCCCACTTCGGGCTCAGTGAGAAGGAGTTGCTGGCCGAGCCGGGTGCGCCGGTGAAGGTGCCGGTGGAGCTGTCGGACCTGGTCGAGGGTCCGGCGCGTACCGCGGCCGACGCGGTCGACCTGCTGGAGCAGCTGTGCCGCCGGGTCGCGGAGGGCATGGAGCAGCGGGGCTGGGCGGCGGCCGAGAGCCGCGCGCTGGTGCGGGAGGTCCTCGGCACCGAACTCGCCGACGCCGTCGCCGTGCTGGAGTTCGCGTGCACCGAGGTCGTGCCGCGGCTCGCGCGCACCACGGACGAGATCGGGCACATCCTGAAGGCCCTGGACGGCGGTTACGTCCCGGCCGGTCCGTCCGGCTCCCCCACCCGAGGGCTGGTCAACGTCCTGCCCACCGGCCGGAACTTCTACTCGGTCGACCCCAAGGCCATTCCCTCCCGGCTGAGTTGGGAGGTCGGCCAGTCGCTCGCGGACTCGCTGGTGCAGCGGTACCTGCAGGACACCGGCGCCTACCCGAAGTCCGTCGGCCTGACGGTCTGGGGCACCTCCGCGATGCGCACCCAGGGCGACGACATCGCCGAGATCCTGGCGCTGCTGGGCTGCCGTCCGGTCTGGGACGACGCGTCGCGGCGCGTCACCGGCTTCGAGGTGATCCCCCTGGCCGAGCTGGGCCGGCCCCGCGTCGACGTCACGGTCCGCATCTCCGGCTTCTTCCGGGACGCGTTCCCGCACGTGGTCGGGCTGATCGACGACGCGGTGCGCACGGTCGCCGAGCTGGACGAGCCGGCCGAGTCCAACTACGTGCGGGCGCACGCCGACGAGGACACCGCCGAGCACGGCGACCGGCGGCGCGCCACCGCCCGCATCTTCGGCTCCAAGCCGGGGGCCTACGGGGCCGGGCTGCTGCCGCTGATCGACGCCCGCAACTGGCGCTCCGACGCCGACCTCGCCGAGGTGTACGCGGTGTGGGGCGGTTACGCCTACGGGCGCGGGCTGGACGGGCGGGCGGCGCGCGGGGACATGGAGACCGCGTTCAGGCGGATCGCGGTCGCCGCGAAGAACGTGGACACCCGCGAGCACGACCTCGTGGACGCCGACGACTACTTCCAGTACCACGGCGGCATGGTCGCCATGGTGCGCCACCTGACCGGCGCCAACCCCGAGGCCTACGTGGGCGATTCGGCCACCCCGGACCAGGTGCGGACCCGGACGCTCGGCGAGGAGACGCACCGCGTCTTCCGGGCCCGGGTGGTCAACCCCCGCTGGATGGCGGCCATGCGCAGGCACGGCTACAAGGGTGCCTTCGAGATGGCGGCGACCGTCGACTACCTCTTCGGCTACGACGCCACCGCCGGGGTCGTGGACGACTGGATGTACGAGAAGCTCGCGTCCGAGTACGTGTTCTCGCCGGAGAACCAGGACTTCATGCGCAAGTCCAACCCGTGGGCGCTGCGCGGCATCACCGAACGGCTCCTGGAGGCCGCCGACCGGGGCCTGTGGGCCGAGCCGGACGCGGACACCCTGGAGCGGCTGCGGGCCACGTACCTGGAGCTCGAAGGCGACCTGGAAGGCAACTCGGAGGGCGACGACCAGTGAGTACCCCGTTCCCGTTCACCGCCGTCGTCGGCCAGGACGACCTGCGGCTCGCGCTGCTGCTGAACGCCGTCTCGCCGGCGGTCGGCGGCGTGCTGGTGCGCGGCGAGAAGGGCACGGCGAAGAGCACCGCCGTACGTGCCCTCTCGGCGCTGCTGCCCGCCGTGGACGTCGTCGCCGGCTGCCGTTTCTCGTGCGACCCGGCCGCCCCGGACCCGGCCTGCCCGGACGGACCGCACAACCCGCCCGGGGCCTTCGAGTCCCGCCCGGCGCGCATGGTCGAACTGCCGGTCGGCGCCTCCGAGGACCGGCTGGTCGGCGCCCTCGACATAGAACGCGCCCTGGCGGAGGGCGTGAAGGCCTTCGAGCCGGGCCTGCTCGCCGACGCGCACCGGGGCATCCTCTACGTCGACGAGGTCAACCTCCTCCACGACCACCTGGTCGACCTGCTGCTCGACGCGGCCGCGATGGGCGCGTCGTACGTGGAGCGCGAGGGCGTGTCGGTCCGGCACGCGGCGCGCTTCCTGCTCGTCGGCACGATGAACCCCGAAGAGGGCGAACTGCGGCCGCAGTTGCTCGACCGGTTCGGCCTCACGGTCGAGGTGGCCGCCTCCCGCGAACCCGACCAGCGGGTGGAGGTCGTACGGCGGCGGCTCGCGTACGACGACGACCCGGCGGGGTTCGCGGCGCGCTGGGCCGGCGAGGAGGCCGCCGTGAGGCAGCGGATCGTGGCGGCACGGGAGTTGCTTCCGTCGGTGCGGCTGGGCGACGGTGCGCTGCGGCAGATCGCGGCGACCTGCGCGGCCTTCGAGGTCGACGGGATGCGCGCCGACATCGTGATGGCCCGGACCGCGACCGCGCTGGCCGCGTGGGCCGGGCGGACCGAGGTGCTGGCGGAGGACGTGCGCCGGGCGGCGCTGCTCGCGCTGCCGCACCGACGGCGCCGCAACCCCTTCGACGCCCCCGGCCTCGACGAGGACAAGCTGGACCAGACGCTGGAGGAGTTCTCCGGGGAGGACGAGAACGAGAGCGACGACGATCCGGATCCGGACGGTCCCGGTGGGGGTGGCGGCCAGCCGGCGCCCGACGACGGCGGTCCGCAGGGCGGCGACACGGCTGCCCGGCCCGAGGCCGGAGCGGACGGCGAACCGCAGACCCCGGGCGGCACGTCGGGCGAGCAGGCCCCGGCGCCGGCCGCCGAGCCCTTTCGCACCAAGGTGCTGAGCGTGCCGGGGATCGGCGAGGGTGCCGCCGGGCGGCGCTCCCGGGCGCGGACCGAGCACGGCCGTACGACGGGTGCGCGACGGCCGCGGGGTGCCCTGACCAAGCTGCACCTGGCGGCGACCGTGCAGGCGGCCGCCCCGCACCAGCGGGCGCGCGGGCGGTCGGGACCGGGGCTCGTGATCCGGCGGGACGACCTGCGGCAGGCGGCCCGCGAGGGCCGCGAGGGGAACCTCGTGCTGTTCGTGGTCGACGCGTCCGGGTCGATGGCGGCCCGGCAGCGGATGAGCGCGGTGAAGGGGGCGGTGCTGTCGCTGCTCCTCGACGCCTACCAGCGGCGCGACAAGGTGGGGCTGGTGACCTTCCGGGGCGCGGCGGCCGAGGTGGCGCTGCCGCCGACCTCGTCCGTGGACGCGGCGGCGGCCCGCCTGGAGTCGCTGCCGACCGGCGGTCGTACGCCGCTCGCCGCCGGGCTGCTCAGGGCGCACGACGTGCTGCGGGTGGAGCGCTTGCGGGATCCGGCGCGGCGGGCGCTGGTGGTCGTGGTGACGGACGGCCGTGCCACCGGTGGCCCCGAGCCGGTCGCCCTCGCCGGACGGGCGGCGCGGCTGTTCGCCGCCGACGGGGTCGCCTCCGTGGTCGTGGACTGCGAGTCCGGGCCGGTACGGCTGGGGCTCGCCGGTCAGTTGGCGGTCGAGTTGGGCGCTGCCGCGGTGACGCTCGACGAGCTGCGGGCGGATTCGATCGCCGGGCTGGTGAAGGACGTTCAGGGTCGTTCGAGGAGGGCCGCGTAATGCCGCAGGGACAGCCGAGTGTCGTGCCCGACGACGGGCTGACGACCCGGCAGCGCCGTAACCGGCCGCTGGTGGTCGTGCACACCGGGATCGGGAAGGGCAAGTCCACCGCCGCGTTCGGGCTCGCGCTGCGGGCCTGGAACCAGGGGTGGCCCATCGGGGTGTTCCAGTTCGTCAAGTCGGCGAAGTGGAAGGTCGGCGAGGAGAACGCGCTGCGGGTCCTCGGCGCCTGTGGCGAGGGCGGGACCGTCGACTGGCACAAGATGGGCGAGGGCTGGTCCTGGGTGCAGCGCGACGCGCAGATGGACAACGAGGAGAAGGCCCGGGAGGGCTGGGAGCAGGTCAAGCGGGACCTGGCAGCCGAGACGTACCGGCTGTACGTCCTCGACGAGTTCGCGTACCCGATGCACTGGGGGTGGGTCGACACCGACGAGGTCGTCGACGTGCTGCGGAACCGGCCCGGGACCCAGCATGTCGTCATCACCGGGCGGAACGCGCCGGAGAAGCTCGTGGACCTCGCCGATCTCGTCACCGACATGTCCAAGGTCAAGCATCCGATGGACGCGGGGCAGAAGGGGCAGAGGGGCATCGAGTGGTGATGTCCTCGTCCGTGCCCCGGCTGGTCGTCGCCGCGCCGTCGTCCGGCAGCGGCAAGACCACCGTCGCCACCGGGCTGATGGCCGCGTTCGCCGCCCGCGGGCTCGCCGTGTCCCCGCACAAGGTGGGGCCCGACTACATCGACCCCGGGTACCACGCGCTCGCGACCGGGCGGGTGGGGCGGAACCTCGACGCGTACCTGTGCGGGCCGGAGCTGGTCGGCCCGCTGTTCGCGCACGGTGCGCGGGGCTGTGACCTGGCCGTCGTCGAGGGTGTGATGGGGCTGTACGACGGGGCCGCGGGGGAAGGGGAGCTGGCGTCCACCGCTCATGTCGCCAAGCTGCTGCGGGCGCCGGTGGTGCTGGTCGTGGACGCGTCGGCGCAGTCGCGGTCGGTGGCGGCGCTGGTGCACGGGTTCGCGTCGTGGGATCCGGAGGTGCGGGTCGGGGGTGTGATCCTGAACAAGGTGGGGTCGGACCGGCACGAGGAGTTGCTGCGGGAGGCGCTGGATTCGGCGGGGGTGCCGGTGTTCGGGGTGTTGCGGCGGGCTCCGCGGGTGGCTGTGCCCTCGCGGCACCTCGGGTTGGTTCCTGTCGCCGAACGGCGGTCGGCTGCGGTCGAGGCGGTTGCCGTGATGGCCGCGCAGGTCTCCGACGGGTGTGACCTGGAGGGGTTGCTGGGGCTTGCGCGGGGGGCCGGGGTGCTGCCGGGTGCGGCCTGGGATGCGGCCGAGGCGCTGGTTTCCTCGCCCCCGCCGCCCCTACCCGTCCCATCACCAGGGGCTGGCTCCCCTTCGACCCCGGCTTCGGGGGCTGCCGCCCCCGGACCCCCGCTTCGGCCCGAAGGGCCTCGTCCTCAAACGCCGGACGGGCTGAAGGGGGGGCGCAACGGCCTTCGACCTCGGACCCCGGACGGGCTGGAGGGGGTGCGGACGCCGGACGGGCTGGAGGGCGAGCAGGACCGGCTTCGTCCACAGGTGGTCGGGAGGCCGGTTGTCGCGGTTGCCGGTGGGGCTGCGTTCACGTTCTCCTACGCCGAGCACGCCGAGTTGCTTGCCGCTGCCGGGGCCGAGGTCGTCGTGTTCGATCCGCTGCGGGACGAGCGGCTGCCGGACGGGACGCGTGGGCTGGTCATCGGGGGCGGGTTTCCCGAGGTGTACGGCGGTGAGCTGGCGGCCAACGAGTTGCTGAGGAAGGACGTCGCCGCCCTCGCGGAGCGCGGTGGTCCGGTGGCCGCCGAGTGTGCGGGGCTGCTGTATCTGGGCCGGGAGCTGGACGGGCTGCCCATGTGCGGCGTGCTCGACGTGACCGCGCGGATGTCGGAGCGGCTCACGCTGGGGTACCGGGATGCCGTTGCCGTGAGTGACAGTGTGCTGGCCGCCGCCGGGACGCGGATGCGCGGGCACGAGTTCCACCGGACCGTGGTGGAGCCGGGGGCGGGGGCGGCTCCCGCGTGGGGGGTGCGTGCGCCCCGGCCGCGGGTCGAAGGTTTCGTACAGCGGGGTGTGCACGCCAGTTATCTGCACACGCACTGGGCGTCCGAGCCCGGTGTGGCCCGAAGGTTCGTGGAGAGGTGCCGGACGTCATGAGCAGCAGCAGGTTGATCGGAGTCGGGGTCGGGCCCGGTGACCCGGAGCTGGTGACCGTCAAGGGGGTCAATGCCCTGCGCGCGGCCGATGTCGTGGTGGTGCCCGTGATGGACACCGGCGAGCGGGGGCGGGCCGAGGCCACCGTGCTGCACTACGTCGGCGCGGAGAAGGTCGTACGGGTCGTCTTCGCGCTGAACGAGCGCAGTGACCGGGGGCGGCGGGAGGCCGCCTGGGACGCGGCCGGGACCAGGGTGGCCGAGTTGCTGCGGGAGCACGGGGTGGTCGCCTTCGCCACCATCGGGGACCCGAACGTGTACTCCACCTTCACCTACCTCGCGCAGACCGTCTCCGAACTGGTGCCGGACGTGGTGGTGGAGACCGTGCCCGGGATCACCGCCATGCAGGATCTCGCCGCCCGGTCGGGGGCCGTGCTCACCGAGGGGACCGAGCCGCTGACGCTGGTGCCGGTGACGGCGGGCGCCGAGGTGCTCAAGGAGGCGCTGAGCGGGGCGGGGACGGTCGTGGCGTACAAGTTCGGGCGGCAGGCCGGGGAGGTCGTGGCGGCGTTGCGGGAGGCCGGGCGGCTGGACGATGCCGTGTGGGGGTCGGCGCTGGGGCTGGCGGAGGAGTCCGTCCGGCCCGCCGCGGAGCTCGACGGCTCCCCGCTGCCGTACCTCTCCACGCTCATCGCGCCGCCGCGCCGGGACGGCGGCAGAGGCGGGAAGCTGTGAGCGGTCGGGCGTCAGCTGGAGATGCCCACCACCAGCCAGATGAAGGCCGCGCCGGCGACCGTGCACAGCAGCGTCGAGCGGGCCGGGTGCTCGTGGTGGGCCTCGGGGAGGATCTCGGCGGCGGCCAGGTAGAGCAGGACGCCGCCGAAGAGGCCGAGATAGCCGCCGAGCAGGGCCTCCGGGATGGTGAAGAAGATCGTGGAGAGGGCGCCCAGGACCGGTGCGCAGGCGTCGGCGACCAGCATCGCTATCGCCCGGCGGCGCGCGTTGCCGTACAGGCTCGTGATGGTGAAGGTGTTGAAGCCGTCCGCGAAGTCGTGCGCGACGACCGCGAGCGCCACCGCCGCGCCCATGCCGCCGCCCACCTGGAAGGCCGCGCCGATCGCCACGCCGTCCATCGCGCTGTGGCCGACCATCGCGCCGGCCGCCGTCAGGCCCACCTCGGGCGCCCGGTGCGCGTGCTCGCCGGCGCCGTGCGCGGCCTGGCGCAGGGCCAGGGTGCGTTCCACCAGATGGGCCAGCAGGAAGCCCGCCACGAACAGGAGCAGGGCGGCCGGCACCCCGAAGACCGCGCGGCCGGCGGCGCGCAGCGCCTCCGGCAGCAGGTCGAGGCCGACCACCCCGAGCATCAGACCGCCGGCCAGTCCGAGGACCAGGTGACGACGGTCGGTCACACGCTGTGCCGTCCAGCCGCCGGCCAGCGTCATCAGGAACGCGCCGAGCGCGACGAAGACCGCCATGTGCCCTTGCTATCCGATCGACCCGCCTCAGCGCACATCCAGCACCACCAGTAACACCCTTTGTCCAGAGAGGACCGAATTTCCATGGCCGATGCCGCCGCCTCCGGCGCTGTCCCCGCCGGCAAGGTGACCTTCGTCGGCGCCGGCCCCGGCGCCGCCGATCTGCTGACGTTCCGGGCCGCGCGCGCGATCGCCGAGGCCGACGTCGTGATCTGGGCCGCGAGCCTGGTCCAGGCGGAGGTCCTGCAGCACGCGCGCGAGGACGCGGAGGTCCTCGACTCCGCGACGATGTCGCTGGAGGACGTGGTCGCCGTGTACGAGAGGGCTCATGCCCACGGGCTGCGGGTGGCCCGGATCCACTCCGGGGACCCGGCGCTCTGGGGCGGTACCCAGGAGCAGGTCGACCGCTGTGCCGCCATCGGCATCGAGGTCGAGATCGTGCCCGGCGTCTCCTCCTTCTCGGCGGTGGCCGCGCTGGCCCAGCGCGAGCTGACGATTCCCGAGGTGGCCCAGTCCGTCGTGCTCACCCGGCTGGGCGGCGGCAAGACGCCGATGCCGCCCGGCGAGGAGGTACGGGAGTTCGCCCGGCACGGGACGACGATGGCGGTCTTCCTCTCCGCCGCGCGCAGCGGGCAGCTGGTGCGCGAGCTGCTGGAGGGCGGCTACCCGACGTCCACCCCGGTCGTCGTCGCCTACCAGGCGACCTGGCCGGAGGAGCTGGTCGTGCGGTGCACCATCGAGACGCTGGAGGAGACGGTAAAGGAGCACAAGCTCTGGAAGCACACCCTCTTCCTGGTCGGCCCGGCCCTGGCCGCGCACGGCACCCGCTCGCACCTCTACCACCCCGGCCACTTCCACGGCTTCCGCAAGGCCGACCCCGAGGCCCGGCGGGAGCTGCGCGAGCGGGGGGCCAGTACATGATCACGGTCGTCGGTACCGGGACGGGCGCCCCGCTGCCGCCCCGCGTGCTGGCCGGCGCCCGGCTGGTCGTCGGCGGGCGGCGGCACCTGGCGGCCGCGCCGGTTCCGGAGGATGCCGAGCGGGTGGTGCTCGGTCCGCTGGCGCCCGCCCTCGACGTCGTCGAACGGCATCGGGACAAGGGGCACCGGGTGGTCGTGCTGGCCTCCGGCGACCCCGGGTTCTTCGGGATCGTACGGGCGCTGGCCGAGCGGTTCGGGGCGGCGGCGCTGGACGTGCGCCCCGGTGTGTCCTCCGTGGCCGCCGCCTTCGCGCGTCTCGGGCTGCCCTGGGACGACGCGGTGGTGGTCAGCGCGCACGGGCGGGAACTGCGCACGGCGGTCCATGCCTGCCGGGCACATCCCAAGGTCGCCGTGCTGACCGGGCCGGGTGCCGGGCCCGCCGAGCTGGGGGCCGCGGTGCCCCAGGACCGGCTGCTCGTCGTGGCGAGCGCCCTCGGTGATCCGGAACGGGAGCGGGTGGAGCGGGTCACCCCGGCCGAGGCGGCCGCGCGTGACTGGGGTACGGCCGTGAGTGTCGTCCTCTGCCTCGACGAGGCACGGGCGCTGAGCGCGGTGCGGACGGTGGCGGGCGGCCGGGCGCAGCCCGCCGGGTGGGCCCTCGCCGAGGACGAGTTCGCGCACCGCGACTCGATGATCACCAAGTTCGAGGTACGGGCGCTGGCGCTGGCCCGGCTCGGGCCCCGTCTCGGCGACCTGGTCTGGGACGTCGGGGCGGGCTCCGGGTCGGTGGCGGTGGAGTGCGCGCGGCTCGGCGCCGCCGTCGTCGCGGTGGAGAAGGCGGCGGACGGGGTGGAGCGGATCGCGGCGAACGCGCGGGCGCACGGGGTGTACGTGGATGTGGTGTGTGACATTGCACCGGACGCCCTGACCGGACTCCCCGACCCCGATGCCGTGTTCGTCGGCGGGGGCGGGGCCGAACTGCCCGCGATCGTCGCCGCCTGCGCCGCGCGGGCCCGGCGGACGGTGGTGGTCGCGATGGCCGCCCTGGACCGGGTGCCGGCGGCGCGTGCGGCGCTGACCGGCGCCGGGTTCTCCTGCGACGGGGTGCTGCTCCAGTCCTCCCGTCTCGCACCGCTGCCGGGTGACGTGACCCGGCTGGCGGCGACCAACCCCGTGTTCCTGCTGTGGGGGACGCGAATCCCCGTTTCTGAAGAAGGAGTTGCCCAGTGATCGGCCTCATTTCC
Source organism: Streptomyces sp. NPDC001507 (assembly GCF_042894765.1). NCBI lineage: Bacteria > Bacillati > Actinomycetota > Actinomycetes > Kitasatosporales > Streptomycetaceae > Streptomyces > Streptomyces sp. NPDC001507. The sequence goes on along the minus strand of NZ_JBIAVV010000002.1, from coordinate 844,498 downwards.
GCCACCGCGGCGGGGGCGGCGGCGCGCGACCGGCTGGCCGCGGCGTGGCCGGACCGCACGCGGGTGTACGACGGTCCCGTCAAGGACGCCGTCCGGTCGGCGTTCGCGGAGTGCGAGCAACTGGTGTGTTTCCTGGCCACGGGTGCGGTGGTCCGGCTGATCGCCCCGCTGCTGGGCCAGAAGGCGACCGACCCGGGTGTGGTGTGCGTCGACGAGGGCGGCCGGTTCGCCGTGTCGCTGGTCGGCGGGCATGGCGGTGGCGCGAACGAACTCGCCCGCGAGGTGGCTGAGTTGCTGGCCGCGCAGCCGGTGGTGACCACCGCGACCGACTCGGTCGGGCTGCCCGGCCTCGACACCCTCGGCTTCCCCGTCGAGGGCTCGGTGGCGACCGTGTCGCGGGCCCTGCTGGACGGCGAACCGGTGGCCCTGCGGGCCGAGTTGGCATGGCCGCTGCCGCCGCTGCCGCTGGCCGAGGAGGGCGCCTTCGCCGTCCGGCTTACCGACCGCGCGGTCGAACCCGCCGCCCACGAGGTGCTGTTGCGGCCGCCGTCCCTGGTCGTCGGCGTCGGCGCCTCCCAGGGCGCCCCGGTCGACGAGGTGCTCGGCCTCGTCGGGACGGCGTTGCGGGACGCGGGTCTTTCGCCCCGCAGCATCGCCGAACTCGCCACCGTCGACGCGAAGTCCGGGGAACCCGGGCTCGTCGAGGCGGCCGCGCGGCTCGGGGTCCCGCTCGTGACGTACTCCGCCGAGGAACTGGCCGCAGTGCAGGTCCCCAACCCCTCGGACGCCCCCCTCGCCGCCGTCGGCACCCCTTCGGTCGCCGAGGCGGCGGCCCTCGCACGAGGCGGCGAACTCCTCGTCCCCAAGCGGAAGTCGCAGCGGGAGGACGGCCGGCCCGCCATGGCGACCTGTGCCGTCGTACGGCGTCCGGCGCGCGGGCGGCTGGCGGTCGTCGGGCTCGGCCCCGGTGCCCGGGACCTGCTCACCCCGCGCGCCAAGGCCGAACTCCGGCGCGCCGCCGTGCTCGTCGGCCTCGACCAGTACGTCGACCAGATCCGCGACCTGCTGCGGCCCGGCACCAGGATCCTGGAGTCGGGCCTCGGCGCCGAGGAGGAGCGGGCGCGTACCGCGGTCGCCGAGGCGCGTGCCGGGCATGCCGTCGCGCTGATCGGCAGCGGGGACGCGGGCGTGTACGCGATGGCCTCCCCCGCGCTCGCCGAGGCCTCCGACGACATCGACGTGATCGGCGTGCCCGGGGTCACGGCGGCGCTCGCGGCCGGGGCGGTCCTGGGCGCGCCGCTCGGCCACGACCACGTCTCGATCAGCCTGTCCGACCTGCACACGCCGTGGGAGGTCATCGAGCGCCGGGTGCGCGCGGCGGCCGAGGCGGACATCGTCGTGACGTTCTACAACCCGCGTTCCCGGGGCCGCGACTGGCAGCTCCCCAAGGCGCTCGCGATCCTCGCCGGGCACCGGGAGCCCACGACGCCCGTCGGGGTCGTCCGCAACGCCTCGCGCCCCGACGAGTCGAGCAGGGTGACCACCCTGGCCGCGCTGGACCCGGCGTGGGTCGACATGATGACCGTCGTGACCGTGGGCAACACGGCGACCCGGAACGTCGCCGGGCGCATGGTCACCCCGCGCGGCTACCGCTGGCAGGAGAGCGCCCAGGAGGAGGGCAAGTGAACCGGGTCGTCCATCCCATCGAGCAGGAGTCCTACCGGCGGCTGCGCGCCCGCCTGGACACCTCGCACCTCCCGCCGCTGACCCGGGCGGTGGTGGAGCGGGTCGTCCACTCCGCCGCCGACCTGGAGTACGCGACCGACCTGGTGACCGACGAGGCCGACCTGGTGAAGGCGCATGCCGCGCTGCACGCCGGGGCGCCGGTCGTCGTGGACGTCGAGATGGTCGCCGCCGGCATCACCCGCCGCGAGACGGTGTGCAGACTGCGCGACGCCAAGTCCGTTGCCGGCCTGACCCGTTCGGCACACGCGATCCGGCTCGCCCACGAACAGGTCGGACCCGGCGCGCTCTGGGTGATCGGCAACGCGCCGACCGCGTTGGAGGAGCTGCTGACGCTGGACGCCGCCCCCGCGCTCGTCATCGGCCTGCCCGTCGGTTTCGTCGGCGCCGTCGAGTCCAAGGCCGCGTTGCGCGAGAGCGGGCTGCCCGCCGTCAGCAACGTGTCCGAGAAGGGCGGCTCGGCGGTCGCCGCCGCCGCGCTCAACGCCCTGCTGTACCACCCCACTTCCGAGGAGACCCTGTGACCACCCCGCCCGCCCTGCTCATCGCCGGCCACGGCACCCGGGACGAAGCCGGGGCCGAGGCGTTCCGCGACTTCGTGCGGGAGCTCGGGCGCCGCCACCCCGAACTGCCCGTCGCGGGCGGCTTCATCGAGCTGTCCCCGCCGCCGCTCGGCGACGCCGTGGCCGAACTGGTGGAGCAGGGCGTACGGCGGTTCGCCGCGGTGCCGCTGATGCTGGTCTCCGCCGGCCACGCCAAGGGTGACATCCCGGCCGCGCTGGCCCGGGAGAAGGAGCGGCACGCGGGGATCTCGTACACCTACGGCCGTCCGCTGGGCCCCCACCCCTCCCTGCTGTCGGTCCTCGAACGGCGCCTGGACGAGGCGCTGGGCGGTTCCTCGCGGGCCGCACAGGACCGCGCCGACGTGACCGTGCTGCTGGTGGGCCGGGGTTCGACGGACCCCGACGCCAACGCCGAGGTGCACAAGGCGGCCCGGCTGCTGTGGGAGGGCCGCGGGTACGCCGGGGTGGAGACGGCGTTCGTGTCGCTGGCGGCGCCGGACGTGCCGAGCGGCCTCGACCGGTGTCTGAAACTGGGGGCGCGCCGGATCGTCGTCCTGCCGTACTTTCTCTTCACCGGGATCCTGCCGGACCGGGTGCAGCAGCAGACCGAGGGCTGGGCGGCCGCGCACCCGGAGATCGAGGTGCGTTCGGCGGACGTCATCGGGCCCGAGCCGGAGCTGCTGGACCTGGTGATGGAGCGGTACCGGGAGGCGGTCGAGGGTGATCTGCGGATGAACTGCGACTCGTGCGTGTACCGGATCGCGCTGCCCGGCTTCGAGGACAAGGTCGGGCTGCCGCAGCAGCCGCACTTCCACCCGGACGACGACGGCCACGACCACGGACACGGACACCATCACCATGGCGGGCACGCGCATGCACACTGAGGACGCCTCCGGCGGATCCGGCAGCGCCGGAGGCGACAGAGGCTCCAGAGGCGGGCACGATCTGCGGCACCACGGCGACGCCGAGGTCCGGGACGGCGGTCCGGCCCTCGTCGACCTCGCGGTCAACGTGCGGACCGGCACTCCCCCGGTCTGGCTGCGGGAGCGGATAGCGGAGTCGCTCGTCGGGCTCGCCGCCTACCCGGACGGGCGGGCGGCGCGGGCGGCGGTCGCGGCGCGGCACGGGCTGCCGGTGGAGCGGGTGCTGCTGACGGCGGGCGCCGCGGAGGCGTTCGTGCTGCTGGCGAGGGCGCTGAAGGTGCGCCGGCCGGTGGTGGTGCACCCGCAGTTCACCGAGCCGGAGGCGGCGCTGCGGGACGCCGGGCACACCGTGGACCGGGTGCTGCTGCGGGAGGCGGACGGGTTCCGGCTGGATCCGGCGGCCGTCCCGGAGGACGCCGACCTGGTGGTGATCGGCAATCCGACGAACCCGACGTCGGTGCTGCATCCGGCCGGGGCGATCGCCCGGCTCGCGCGTCCGGGGCGGACGCTGGTGGTCGACGAGGCGTTCATGGACGCGGTGCCGGGCGAGCGGGAGGCGCTGGCCGGGCGGACCGACGTGCCGGGTCTGGTGGTGCTGCGGAGCCTGACGAAGACGTGGGGGCTGGCCGGGCTGCGGATCGGGTACGTGCTGGCCGCGCCGGAGGTCATCGCCGAGCTGGAGCGGGCGCAGCCGTTGTGGCCGGTGTCCACGCCGGCGCTGGCCGCGGCCGAGGCGTGTGTGGCGCCGCGCGCGCTGGCGGAGGCGGCGCACGCGGCGCACCGGGTCGCCGCGGACCGGGCGCATCTGGTGGCGGGTCTCGAGGAGTTCGCGCCGGAGGGGGTGCGGGTGGCGGGGCCCGCCGAGGGGCCGTTCGTGCTCGTCCGGATGGCGGGGGCGGCGGCCGTGCGGCGGCAGCTGCGGGTGCTGGGGTACGCCGTGCGGCGGGGGGACACGTTTCCCGGGCTCGACGAGGAGTGGGTGCGGATCGCGGTGCGGGACCGGGTGACGGTGAACGGGTTCCTGCTCGCGCTCGATCAGGCGTTGATGTTCGTTCGCGCGTGAGTGGGGAACTGCGCGCCGTGGACGACTGCGGGTGCGTCCTGGCTGGTCGCGCAGTTCCCCGCGCCCCTGACGGGGCGCTATCGCCTGCGTCGGACCACGGTCACCGCTCCTCCGCCCACCAGGATCAGCGCCAGCGCTCCTCCCAGCACGTACGGCGTCACCGAACTCCCGCCCGTCTCCGCGAGCTTCGTCTCCTTCTCCGGGGCGCCCTGGACCTTCACGTCGGAGACCGGGTCGGCGGGGTCGGCGGGGTCGGCCGGTGCTGCCGCGGGGGCGGGCGGCGTCTCGCACGTCGCCTTCGCCAGGGTCAGGGTTCCCTCCACCTCGGCCACGTTGAGCTTCAGCGGGTTGATGGAGACCTTGAGTTCGAGGGCGCTGGCCGCGGCCGTGGTCGAGGTCGTCTCGCGCCTGGACAGGTCGAGACGGACCTCGCCGACGCCGGGGACCTTGACGTCGGTGGGGCCGCCCGCGCTCAGTGTCACGCGCTTGCCGAGCACGGTGACGGCGCCGAGCACGTCGGCGTCGGCCTCCGGCCGTCTGCCGGTCTCGCAGGTGGCCTTGGACGTGACCGTGTCGAGTTCGACGAGGGAAAGCAGGGGCAGGCCCGGCAGGTGCAGCCGGGCGTGGGCGAGGTGGACGGCGGCCTCGGCGCGGTCGGCGGTGACGGTCGCCTTCGCCGAGGCGACGTCCGCGCCGAGGACGTTGAACGGCTTGCCGCCGTCGACTCCGTCGAGCGTCGCGGTCAGCGCCGTCCGGTCGGCGCTCCGCGGTGCCTGGACCTCGTTCAGGGAGACCGCGAGCGGGACGTTCACGGTCTTGTCGAGGAGGGAGACGTCGAGCCCGGTGCGCAGGACGACCGCGCCGGCGCGACCGTGGCCGGTGGTCGCGTGTGCGGTGCCCGCGCCGGCCAGGGCCGCGGGACCCGCGGCCAGGGCCGTGGCCGTGGCGAGGGTCGCGAGACGGCGTGCGGGCTTACGGAATGTGTCGCTGTTCAAGGTGGTGGGACCCCCAGAGGAAACTTGCTCGGGACCCGCCAAGAATTACGCACTGTGGGTGAACGGGCGGCAATCCTGCGTTACTTCACTCATTAGTGGACTTTCCGCGAATCTATTCGACTCGGTCGGGACAGGAGTTCCCTTACTCCACGACCTGCCCGTTCAGCACCACTCTCCGGGGGGATGCGAGGACGCGTACGTCCGCGCGCGGGTCGCTCTCGTACACCACCAGGTCCGCCGGCGCGCCCTCCTCGAGGCCGGGCCTGCCGAGCCAGGCGCGGGCCGCCCAGCTGGTCGCCGCGAGCGCGTCGAGGGGCGGGATCCCGGCGGTGACGAGTTCGGCGACCTCGCCCGCGACCAGGCCGTGGGCCAGGCTGCCGCCCGCGTCGGTGCCGACGTACACCGGGATCCCGGCGTCGTAGGCGGCCCGGACGGTGTCGTAGCGGCGCTCGTACAGCCGGCGCATGTGGGCCGACCAGCGCGGGAACCTGGCCTCGCCGCCCGCCGCCAGGTCCGGGAAGGTGGCGATGTTGACGAGGGTCGGGACGATCGCGACGCCACGGGCGGCGAAGAGGGGGATCAGGTCCTCGGTCAGTCCCGTGGCGTGCTCGATGCAGTCGATGCCGGCCTCGACCAGGTCCTGGAGCGAGTTCTCGGCGAAGCAGTGGGCGGTGACCCGGGCGCCGAGCCGGTGGGCCTCGGCGATGGCCGCCTCGACGGCGTCGCGGGGCCAGCTGGGGGCCAGGTCGCCGAGGTCGCGGTCGATCCAGTCGCCGACCAGCTTGACCCAGCCGTCGCCGCGCCGGGCCTCCTGGGCGACGTACGCGACCAGGTCGTCGGGCTCGATCTCGTGGGCGAAGTTCCTGATGTAGCGGCGGGTGCGGGCGATGTGCCGGCCTGCCCGGACGATCTTCGGGAGGTCGTCGCGGTCGTCGACCCAGCGGGTGTCGGACGGCGATCCGGCGTCCCGGATGAGGAGGGTGCCGGCCTCGCGGTCGGTGACGGCCTGCTTCTCGGCCGTCGCCGCGTCGACCGGGCCGTGCGGGCCGAGGCCGACGTGGCAGTGGGCGTCGACGAGACCGGGGAGCGTCCAGCCCTCGACGGTCCGGACGTCACGGGCGCCGGCGGGCCGGTCGTAGGAGATCCGGCCGTCCACCACCCACAGCTCGTCGCGGACGTCCTCGGGGCCCACGAGGACCCTGCCCTTCACGTGCAGCACCGCGTGATCGCTCATGGGGCTCAGCCTAGGACGACCGGCAGTCCCTCATCGATGCGGCCCGGCAGCCGGGCGCCGGCCCTTCCCGGCTAGTCCGGGGCCTCCTCCTCCACCTGGGCCATGGCCGGGTCCAGGAGGCGGGAGAGGAAGTGGCGGGTGCGCCCGTGGGTGGGGTTGCCGATGACCTGGTCCGGGGTGCCGTCCTCGACGACGACTCCGCCGTCCATGAAGACGACCCGGTCGGCGACCTCGCGGGCGAAGGACATCTCGTGGGTGACCACCATCATGGTCATGCCCTCCCGCGCCAGCATCCGCATCACCGCCAGGACGTCCCCGACCAGCTCCGGGTCGAGGGCGGAGGTCGGCTCGTCGAAGAGCATCACCTCGGGGCCCATGGACAGCGAGCGGGCGATCGCCACCCGCTGCTGCTGGCCGCCGGAGAGGGCGGCGGGGTAGGCGTCCGCCTTCTCGGTCAGACCCACGCGGGCGAGGTTCTCGGCGGCGACCCGTGCCGCCGTCGCCTTGTCCCGGCGCAGTACCCGGCGTTGCGGCAGGGTGAGGTTCTCGGTGACCGTGAGGTGCGGGAAGAGGTTGAACTGCTGGAAGACCATGCCGATCCGGCGGCGCACGGCGTCGATGTCGACGTCCGGGTCCGTCAACTCGGTGCCGCCCACGAACACCTGTCCCTGGGTGGGCTCTTCCAGGAGGTTGACGCAGCGCAGCAGGGTGGACTTGCCGGAGCCGGACGGGCCGATGACGCAGACGACCTCGCCCTGGCCGATCTCCAGGTCGATGCCCCGCAGCACCTCGTTGTCGCCGAAGGACTTGTGCAGGCCCTTCACCTCGATCTCGGGTCGGCTCACTTGACGGCCTCCTGGGCCTTCGCCTCCATGCGGCGCACGACGAAGCCGAGCGGGATCGTGACCAGCAGGTAGCACAGGCCGGCGACGAGGATCGGCGTGGAGTTGGCGGTCGTACTGGCCAGGTCGCGGCCGTACTTGGACAGTTCGCGCTCCTCCAGGGTGACGCCGAGGAAGAGCACCAGGGAGGAGTCCTTGAAGAGGAGCACCAGTTCGTTGGTCAGCGGCGGGAGGATGATGCGGAACGCCTGCGGGATGACGATCGAGACCATGGCGCGGGCGGGTGAGAAGCCCAGTGAACGGGCCGCCTCCAGCTGTCCCCTGGGGACGGCCTGGATGCCCGCGCGGATCGTCTCGGCCATGTAGGCGGCGGCGACCAGGCCGAGGGCGAGGGCCACCTTGCCGTAGGTGCCGCCGACGATCTCGGTGCCGGGGAAGGCGAGCGGGACGGCGACGCCGATGAAGATGAAGATCAGCAGGGCGGGCAGGCCGCGGAAGATCTCGATGTAGATGCCGGCCAGCCAGCGGTAGGGGCCGACCGACGACAGCCGCATGAGCGCGATCACCATGCCGAGGGCCAGCCCGACGACGAAGCCGGACAGGGTGTAGAGCACGGTGTTCTTCAGCGCCAGCGTGATGACGTCCGGGAACATCTGCCTGGCGATGTCCCACTGGGCGAACTGGTTCTGCAGCCGTCCCCAGTCGGCGCCGACGGCGAAGGCGACGACGGCGCCGACGAAGACGACGTACTGCGCCCCACGCGACAACCGGCGCTTCTGCCGCCGGGACAGGCCCTTGCGGCGCGGCTGGAGCTCCGTGTCCGTGCCTGCGGTCATGAGGCGGCGGGGGACGCGGCCGAGGCGTCGTAGGGACCGATCCACTTCTCGTACAGCTTCTTGTACGTGCCGTCGGCCTTGGCGTCGGCGATCGCCTTGTTGACGGCGGCGAGCAGCTTGGTGTTGCCCTTCTTGACCGTGAAGCCGTACTGCTCACCGGTGTTGATGTTGCCGGCGACCTGGAAGGCGTTCGCGTTGGCCTTGTCCTTCAGCCAGCCCTGGACCACCGGGTAGTCGATGACGACGGCCTTGACCTGGCCGGTGCGCAGGCCGTTGAGGACGGCGTCGGAGGACTCGAAGGAGACCGGGTCGAAGCCCTGCTTCTTGACGTAGTCCTCGCCGGTGGTCTGCGCCTGGGCACCCAGCTGGACCTTCTTGGCCTTGGCGTCGGCCAGCGAGGTGATGCCGCTGTTCTTGCCGACGAGCAGGGCCTGGGTGGCGTCGAAGTACGGGTCGGAGAAGTCGACGTTCTTCTTCCGCTCGGCGGTGATGGTCATGCCGGCCGCGGCCAGGTCGCACTCGCCCGAGTTGAGGAAGGCGCCGGTCTTGAAGTTCTCGAACGGCGTGTCGAGGATCTGCTGCTTCACGCCGAGGTTCTTGGCCACCAGGTCGATCATCGACACGTCGAAGCCCTGCACCTTGCCGCCGATCTCCGACTGGAACGGCGGGTACGGCAGGTGGGTGCAGGTGGTGAGCTGCCCTGCCTTGACGAGTACGACCCCGCCGACGGCCGTCCTGGAGGCGCTGGAGCCGTTGCCGCTCGACGTGCAGCCGGCCACGAGGGCCAGCCCGGCCGCGGCGGTGACGGCGGCCAGGGCGCGAGCCCGGCGGCGCCCGAGGAGCGTGGTCACGAGACCTCCCGTGAGTCTGTGGGTGAGCCCCCGGCGATCTGTGAGGGAGCTTTGGATTCCGGTTCTACGGGTTCCGATTATAAGGAGATGTTTGGGTTTCCCAAAACAAACCGATGGTCGGGTCGGTGTCCGGCCTAAGAAGTCGCCGGTCGAGGCGGTGGAGGGGTGCCGGTTACGCTCCTCGTGATCCGACCTGCCGCGACTGAGGAGAGCACCGCCGTGACCCACCCCTTCCTCGACCTGCCCCCGCTGACCGCCGCCCGCTTCGCCGCGATCGAGGACCGGGTGGCCCGGCTGCTGGACACCCGCCAGGACGTCGTGATCATGCAGGGCGAAGCGCTGCTGCCCCTGGAGGGGGCGATCAGGGCCGCGGCCGGGCCGGGGACGACCGCGCTGAACGTGATCACCGGCCCGTACGGGCAGACCTTCGGGAACTGGCTGCGGGACTGCGGCGCGACGGTGATCGACCTCTCCGTGCCGTTCCACACGGCGGTGACGGCCGAGCAGATCCGGGAGGCGTTCGCCGAGCACCCGGAGATCGACTTCGTGTCCCTGGTGCACGCGGAGGCGGCGACCGGCAACACCAACCCCGTCGCGGAGATCGGCGAGGTGGTACGGGCCCACGGCGCCCTCTTCTACCTGGACGCGGTCGCCTCGGTCGGGGCCGAGCCGGTGCTGCCGGACGCGTGGGGCGTGGACCTGTGCGTGATCGGGGCACAGAAGGCGATGGGCGGCCCGGCCGGCGTCTCGGCGGTGTCGGTGAGCGCGCGGGCGTGGGCCCGGATGGCGGCGAACCCGAACGCCCCGCGCCGCTCCTACCTCTCCCTGCTGGACTGGAAGGAGCGCTGGGTCGACGGCGGCCGCAAGGTGCTGCTGCACGCGCCGGCGCAGCTGGAGATGCTGGCGCTGGAGGCGTGCGTCGAGCGGATCGAGGCGGACGGCCCGGAGACCGTGATGGCCCGGCACCGTACGGCGGCACTGGCCACCAGGGCCGGGGCGGTGGCCCTCGGCGGCGGCCTGGAGCCGTACGTGTACGCGGAGTCCGACGCGGCACCGGTCGCCACGACGCTGCGGGTGCCGTCGGGCGTGGTGGCGTCGGAGCTGGTCGCCGAGGCGCTGGCGGGCGACGGCACCCTGCCGCTGGCCGCGGGCGGGGGCGCCCTGGCCGGGGAGATGATCCGGGTCAACCACTACGGGGTGGACGCGACGGCCGGCGCCGTCCGGTCGAGCCTGGCGGCGATCGGCGCGGGGCTGGCGAAGCGGGGGCTCGCGGTGGACCCGGAGGGCGCCCTGCGGGCGGTCGAGTCCGCCTGGCATTAGCGGTCCGGACGGTTGCGGGAGCGGGCATCCGGCGTTATCGGCGCCTGAATTCAAGGAAATCTCGAATTCCTTTTCGGTGGATGGCTTTCCCGAGTTCTCCTGCCCGCTTTTTGCGCAGCTAAACAGGGGGAATTTCGTCCAGGTTTCAACCCTGTGACACACTCCACATGGCAGGATCATATGCCCGATTTGTGGCGGGCTATATCGGGACATACAGGTAGCCGAGATTCGGCCGCCGTCGGCACTCGCCGTGCATTTTTGCATTTGCCTCGCTAAATTCGATTCGCATGACTGCCCCACAAGCAGACCTGATCGTCGACCGCCCGGTGGTGACCGACGGTGCCGCTCTCTGGCGTATCGCCAAGGATTCCGGAAGCCTCGATCTGAACTCCTCGTACAGCTATCTGCTGTGGTGCCGGGATTTCGCCGGCACCTCGGCGGTGGCGCGGGGTGCGGACGGCGAGCCCGTCGGGTTCGTGACCGGATACACCCGGCCGGACCGGCCGGACACGCTGCTCGTCTGGCAGGTGGCCGTGGACGCCGCGCAGCGCGGACGCGGCATCGCGGCCCGGCTGCTGGACGGGCTCACGGCGCGGGTGGCCGCCGACCGGCCGCTCACCGCCGTCGAGACCACCATCACGCCCGGCAACACCGCCTCCGAGCGCCTGTTCACCTCGTACGCCGCCCGGCACGGCGCCGTCGTGGAACGCACGGTGCTGTTCGAGGCCGGTGAGTTCCCCGACGGTCCGCACGACCCCGAAGTCCTGTACCGCATCGGCCCCTTGACCCCCACATCGCACTGAGGAGCCCCGCCGTGACCATCATCCAGCCCGACCTGAGTGTCTTCGAGACCCTGGAGTCCGAGGTCCGCAGCTACTGCCGCGGCTGGCCGACCGTGTTCGACCGGGCCCGGGGCAGCCGCATGTACGACGAGGACGGCCACGAGTACCTCGACTTCTTCGCCGGCGCCGGATCACTCAACTACGGCCACAACAACCCCGTGCTGAAACGGGCGCTGCTCGACTACCTGGAACGGGACGGCGTCACCCACGGCCTCGACATGTCGACCACGGCCAAGCGGTCGTTCCTGCAGACGTTCCAGGACCTGGTGCTGCGGCCGCGGGAGCTGCCGTACAAGGTCATGTTCCCGGGGCCGACGGGGACGAACGCCGTCGAGTCGGCGCTCAAGCTCGCCCGGAAGGTGAAGGGGCGCGAGGCGATCGTGTCGTTCACCAACGCCTTCCACGGGATGTCCCTCGGCTCGCTCGCCGTCACCGGCAACGCGTTCAAGCGGGCCGGGGCCGGGATCCCGCTGGTGCACGGGACGCCGATGCCGTTCGACAACTACTTCGAGGGGACCGTGCCGGACTTCCTCTGGTTCGAGCGGCTGCTCGAGGACCAGGGGTCCGGGCTCAACAAGCCGGCCGCGGTGATCGTGGAGACCGTGCAGGGCGAGGGCGGCATCAACGTCGCCCGGCCCGAGTGGCTGCGCGCCCTCAAGGAGCTCTGCGAACGGCAGGACATGCTGCTGATCGTGGACGACATCCAGATGGGCTGCGGACGCACCGGCGCCTTCTTCTCCTTCGAGGAGGCGGGCATCGTCCCGGACATCGTCACCGTGTCCAAGTCCATCAGCGGCTACGGGCTGCCGATGTCGCTGTGCCTGTTCCGGCCCGAGCTGGACGTGTGGGAGCCGGGCGAGCACAACGGCACCTTCCGCGGCAACAACCCCGCCTTCGTCACCGCGGCCGCCGCCCTGGAGAGCTACTGGACCGACGGCCCGGCGATGGAGAAGCAGACCCGGACCAAGGGCGAGCAGGTCGAGCAGGGGCTCATCGCGATCGTCGAGGAGAACCTGGCCGACGTGCGCGAGTACCGGGGGCGGGGCCTGGTGTGGGGCCTGGAGTTCCACGACAAGGAACGGGCCGGCCGGATCGCCAGGCGCGCTTTCGAACTCGGGCTGCTCATCGAGACGTCGGGGCCGGAGAGCGAGGTCGTCAAGCTGCTGCCCGCCCTGACCGTCACCCCGGACGAGCTGGACGAGGGGCTGAGCATCCTCGCCCGCGCCGTCCGCGAGACCGTCTGACCGGATCAGAACCAAGGAGGCTGTACACCACCGTGATCGTCCGTTCGTTCAAGGAGATCGAAGGCACCGACCGGCATGTGAAGTCGGCGTCCGGGACCTGGGAGAGCAAACGCATCGTCCTCGCGAAGGAGCGGGTCGGCTTCTCGCTGCACGAGACGATCCTGTACGCGGGCACCGAGACGTCGATGTGGTACGCCAACCACATAGAGGCCGTCGTCTGCGTCGAGGGCGAGGCCGAGCTGACCGACCACGAGACCGGGAGGTCGTACACGATCACCCCCGGGACCATGTACCTCCTCGACGGGCACGAGCGGCACTCGCTGCGCGTCAAGGAGGACTTCCGCTGCGTCTGCGTGTTCAACCCGCCGGTCACCGGCCGGGAGGACCACGACGAGAACGGGGTCTATCCCCTGCTGACGGAGGAGGGCTGACCATGACCACCATCACCGACCTCTACCCGAGCCGCGGCCCCGTCGAGGTCGCCGTCCCCCGCAAGGACCCGGTCGTCTGGTCGGGGCCCGGCGCGCCCGGGCCGATCGCCACCGACCAGCTGGAGGCGTTCGAGCGGGACGGCTTCCTCACCGTCGACCAGCTCATCGGGGACGACGAGGTCGCCGTGTACCAGCGGGAGCTGGAGCGGCTGATCACCGACCCGGCGATCCGGGCCGACGAACGCTCCATCGTGGAGCCGAAGTCCAAGGAGATCCGGTCCGTCTTCGAGGTGCACCGGATCAGCGAGGTGTTCGCGAACCTGGTGCGCGACGAGCGGGTGGTCGGCCGGGCCCGGCAGATCCTCGGCTCGGACGTGTACGTCCACCAGTCCCGGATCAACGTCAAGCCGGGGTTCGGCGCCAGCGGCTTCTACTGGCACTCGGACTTCGAGACCTGGCACGCCGAGGACGGCCTGCCGAACATGCGCACGGTGTCCGTCTCGATCGCCCTGACCGAGAACCACGACACCAACGGCGGCCTGATGATCATGCCGGGCTCGCACCGGACGTTCCTGGGCTGCGCCGGCGCCACACCGGAGGACAACTACAAGAAGTCGCTGCAGATGCAGGACGCGGGCACGCCGTCGGACGAGGCGCTGACGGAACTGGCCTCGCGGCACGGCATCAAGCTGTTCACCGGCAGGGCCGGGTCGGCGACCTGGTTCGACTGCAACTGCATGCACGGTTCCGGCGACAACATCACGCCGTTCCCGCGCAGCAACGTCTTCATCGTGTTCAACAGCGTGGAGAACACGGCGGTGGAGCCGTTCGCCGCGCCGGTACGCAGGCCCGAGTTCATCGGGGCGCGGGACTTCACGCCGGTCCGCTGAGCGTCCGCCCCCTCCCCCTCAGGGGCCGTCACGTCCGTCGTGGCGGCCCCTTCGCCGTGTCACAGTGCGGCTTGAGCAGACCGGCCAGGTACGGCGGCTGCCGGACCCGGCGGACCGGCGTGCGGTGCTGGTAGAGGCGACGGAGTGCGGCGGCCGGCTGCCGGCCGAGGTGGAGCGGATGCGGACCGCCCTGGCGGAGGAGAGCCTTGCCGGGGTCAGCCCGCGAGGGCGTCGAGCAGGCGGTCCACGTCGGCGGGCGTGTTGAAGAGGTGGAAGGCCGCGCGCAGGTTGCCCGCACGGTCGGAGACCTCGATGCCGGCCCGGCTCAGTGCGGGCTGACGGCCGCCGAGCCCGGGGACCGAGACGATCGCCGAGCCGGGGGCGGGCACCGGCTCGTGCCCGAGGGCGGCGAGCCCGGCACGGAACCGGTCGGCGAGGCCCACGTCGTGGGCGTGCACGGCGGCCATGCCGAGTTCCTCGATCAGGTCGAGCGAGCGGCGCAGTCCGGCGAACGTGAACAGGGCATGGGTGAGGTCGAACCTGCGGGCGGAGTGGGCGAGTTCGGCGACCGGGCCGTAGCAGCTGTGCCACGGCTCCTCGCCCGCGACCCAACCCGCGAGCAGCGGGGTCAGGCCGCCGAAGTCCTCGGGGAGCACGAGGAAGGCCACGCCGTGCGGGCCGAGCAGCCACTTGAAGGAGACGGACGCGGTGAAGTCGTACGCGTCGGCGTCCATCGGGAGCCAGCCGGCCGCCTGGGAGAAGTCGACGTAGGTGCGGGCCCCGTGCGCGCCGGCGGCCTCGCGGAGCGCGGGCAGGTCGGCGAGCCGGCCGTCCGCCGACTGGACCGCGCTGACCGCGACGAGGGCGGTGTCCGGGCGGACGGAGTCCGCGATGCGCTCCAGCGGCACCGCCCGGACCTTCAGGTCACCGCGGACGTGGAACGGGTTCAGTACGGAGGTGAAGTCGTCCTCGGCGGTGAGGACTTCGGCGCCGGCCGGCAGCGAGGCGGCGATCACGCCGGAGTGCGCGGCGACCGAGGCGCCCGCCGCGACCCGGGTCACCGGGACGCCGGCGAGCCGGGCGTAGGCGGCCCGGCACGCCTCCACGTCCTCGTACAGCGGGGTCAGCGGCCGGCCCTCGGCCCGCAGCAGCGCCGCCTCGTGCAGGGCTGCCACGGCACGGGCGGGGAGCAGGCTGTTGCTGGCGGTGTTGAGGTAGATGGTCTTCGGGGCGAACTCGGCGCGGACGAGGCTCTCGAACGTCTCCGTGGTCTCCATGCGTCCACTCTGCGGCCCGGGGAACCCCCCGTCCATTGCGGATTTCTACGTGGATTCGCCAAGCAACGCTTATACGACAGCCCTGACCTGGCCCTTCTCAGTGCTGCGGGACCGCGCACCCGTCCGGGCCGCAGGCCTGCGCGCCGCCCTCGTCGATCAGCTTCAGCGGGGACCGCGCGTCCCATGCCTGGGTGAGCGCCTGGGTGAACACCTCGGCGGGCTGGGCCCCCGAGACCCCGTACTTCCGGTCGAGGACGAAGAACGGCACCCCGTTGGCACCGAGCTCGGCGGCCTCGCGCTCGTCGGCGCGGACCTCGTCGGCGTAGCGGGACGGGTCGGCGAGCACCGCACGCACGGCCGCCGCGTCCAGCCCGGCCTCCACGGCCAGCTCCACGAGCCGGTCCTCGCCCTCGCTGAAGAGGGAACGCTCCTCGGCGAAGTTCGCCCGGTAGAGGATCTGGATCAGCTCGTCCTGGCGGCCCTGCTCCTTGGCGAAGTGCAGCAGCCGGTGCAGGTCGAAGGTGTTGCCGTGGTCGCGGCCCCGGGTCTGGTACGCGAGGCCCTCGGCCGCGGCCTGCGCGCCCAGGTTCTCCTCGCCCGCCTGGGCCTGGGCCTCGCTCATGCCGTACTTCTTGCTGAGCATGGCCAGCACCGGCTGGACGTCGTCCTTGGCGCGGCCGGGGTCCAGCTCGAAGGAGCGGTGCACGACCTCGACGTCGTCGCGGTGCGGGAAGGCGGCCAGTGCCTTCTCGAAGCGCGCCTTTCCGACATAGCACCAGGGGCAAGCGATATCGGACCAGATCTCGACGCGCATGGTGGTGGCTCTCCAGGATGAGGGAATCGTTCAACTGCCTGAACCTTCAAGCAGCCCGCTTCATTCCCCGCTCACCGGGTACCGCAGGTACAGGTGGTGGTCCTCCTCGGCCGGCGGGTTCTCCGGGTCCGGGACCCAGCCCTGGCGAGCGTAGAAGGCCTGGGCCCGCCGGTTGTCCACGTGCACGTCCAGCACGGCGGTCCGCCTGCCCTCGGCCCGCCACTGCTCCAGGCAGGCGCCGTGCAGGGCGGTACCGACCCCGGCCCGCCAGCGGCCGGGGTCGACGTGGAACTGGAACAGCTTGACCGTTTCGGCGGTGGCGCCTTCCGGGGTACGGAAGGAGGCGACCGCGATGACCACGCCCGCCTCCACCACGATCAGCACCTGCCCGTCGGGCCGTTCGACGGCACCGCGCCAGGCGGCCGTCCAGTCGACGCCGTCGTCCGGGAGGCCGTCCGGGTAGTACGTCGACCGGGCCCGGTGGTGCAGCGCGGCGATGGTCTCCGCCTCGGCGGACAGGGCCGTTCGGATCACCCGGATCCCTCTCACGTGGTCACTGATCACGCAACGGAGGACGAGACCGGGTCCGCGCCGGTTCCGAGCCGGGTGAACTGGGCGCGGTAGGCGCTCGGGGTCAGTCCGGTGCGGCGCACCAGGTGGACGCGGAGGGAGTCGGCAGAGCCGAGGCCACAGGCGGCGGCCACCTGGTCCATGGGCAGCGTGGTGCTCTCCAGCAGTTCCCTGGCCCGCTCGACGCGCTGGTGCAGCAGCCACTGCAGCGGGCTGACCCCGCTCTCCGCGTGGAACCGGCGGGTGAGGGTGCGCACCGAGACCCCGGCGTGCCGGGCCAGGTCGGTGAGGGTGAGCGGCTTGTCGAGGTTGCGCATGGCCCAGCCCCGGGTGTCGGCGCAGGCGATGCCGCGCTCGGGCGGCAGCGGGGTGTGGGTGAACTGGGTCTGGCCGCCCGGCCGTACCGGCGCGACCAGGGCGAGGCGGGCGACCTCGTTGGCGACGGCGGCGCCGTAGTCGGTGCGGATGAGGTGCAGGCACAGGTCGATGCCGGCGGCGTAGCCGGAGGAGGTGAGGAAGGGCCCGTCCTGGGCGTAGAGGACGTCGCCCTGGACCTCGACGTCGGGGTGCCGGCGGCGCAGTTCGCCGGCGTGCGTCCAGTAGGTGGTCGCCCTGCGGCCCTTGAGCAGTCCGGCCTCGGCGAGCGAGAAGGCGCCGGTGCAGATGGAGGCGATCCGCACGCCGGCGTCGGCGGCCTCGCGCAGCGCCGCCAGCACCCGGGGATCCGGCGAGTGGAGCTTGCCGGTACCGGCCACGATCACGGTGTCCGCCTCCCGCAGCGCCTCGAGGCCGCGCGGGACGTGCAGGTCGAGGCCGCCCGTGGTGGGGACCGGGCCGGGGTCGGGCGTGCAGATCACCACCTCGTACCCGGGCCGTCCGTCGACCTCCGCCTTGTCGAACAGCATTTCCGGGATGGCGAGGTTGAACATCGACACGGGCGGGGACGCGACGACCGCGACTCGCAGCATGGCCAGAACCTCCGGATGCATGGCGTTCGGGCCACTACTGTACGCCGCGGCCGGTCAGCAGCATGGAGTCATGCCAACAGACCAGACCCGACGGCCCGCCCGGACCGGCACCGGGAAGAGCGAATCGGCGAAGGGCCAGGACCACACCCCTGCCCTCGCTCTGACCGCCGCCCTGCTGGGGTTCGCCCTCATCACCCTCGACGCGTCCGTGGTGAACGTGGCCCTGCCCGCGATCGGCTCGGCGCTCGGCGGCGGCCTGTCCGGACTGCAGTGGACGGTGGACGCCTACACGCTTCCCTTCGCCGCCCTGATGCTCTCCACGGGCGCCTTCGCGGACCGGGCCGGGGCGAGCCGGGCGTACGGGCTCGGCATCGCCGTCTTCACCCTCGCCTCGGCGGCCTGCGGTCTGGCGCCGACCTTCCCGGTGCTGATCGGCGGGCGCGTGGTGCAGGGCGCCGCGGCGGCCGTCGTCCTGCCCGCCTCCCTCTCCCTGGTGCGGCAGGCGTACGCGGATCCGGCCCAGCGCACGCGGGCGGTGGCGCTGTGGGGGGCCGGCGGCTCGATCGCGCTGGCACTGGGGCCGGTGGCGGGCGGCGCGCTGACCGCGGCCTGGGACTGGCGCGGGATCTTCTTCATCAACCTGCCGCTCGGGGCGGCCGCACTGCTCCTGCTGGTGCGCGCACCGCGCTCGGAGCGCCGCCCGGCCCCGCTGGACCTGCCGGGCCAGTTCACCGCCGTCGTCACGCTGACCGCCCTCACCTTCGCGGTCATCGAGGGCGGTACGACGGGACTCGCGGCCTTCGCCGTGGCGCTGGCCGGCGCCGCCCTGTTCGTCCGCGTCGAGCGCCGGCAGCCGCATCCGGTCGTCCCGCCGACGCTGTTCCGGGACCGCGCGGTACGGGTGGCCGTGACGACCGGGGCCGCGTGCAGCGTGGCCTTCTACGGCGTGGTGTTCGTCTTCTCGCTCTTCTTCCAGCAGGTCCAGGGCCGTTCGGCGCTGTACACCGGGCTGCTGTTCCTGCCGATGTCCGGGCTGATCGGCCTGACCAACGTGGTGTCCGGAAGACTGGCCGCCCGCCACGGGCCACGGCTGCCGATGCTGATCGGCCAGGCACTGGCCGCGGCCGGCCTGCTGGGTCTGCTCGTCGTCGGCTCCGGCACGCCCGCCGCCTGGGTGGCCGTCCTGCTCGTCCCGATGGCGGTCGGCTGCGCGCTGACCGTGCCGCCGCTGACGGTCGTGATGATGGACGCCGTACCGGCCGAGCGGGCGGGCCTGGCGGCCGGGGTGCTCAACGCGGCACGGCAGGTGGCCGGCGGGCTCGGGATCGCGGTGTTCGGCGCCCTGGTCGGCGGCGGCTTCGTGGCCGGGATGCGGGCGAGCCTGGCACTGGCCGCGGCCTTGTTCGCGGTGAGCTTCGTGCTCAGCTTCCGTCGCGCAGGTCGGCCGGCCAGTCGGGCCTGAACTCGATGTGGTCGTAGGTCACCACGCACCCCTCCCCCATCGGCGACTGGGTCATGAAGCCGACCAGCGCGTCCTCCGTCTCCTTCTCGCCGCCCAGGGTGAACAGCCGGACGAAGACCCACTTCTTGCCGTCCCGGGAGGCGTGGAAGGCGAACGCCCGGCCGGTCCGGCTGATCCGCAGCCAGACCGAACTGCCCTCCACCGTGAAGGCGTTGGCGTCGTCGGAGTGTCCCCGGGTGACCACCGTGCAAACGGTGGGCACGTCCGGGGAGTTCTCCAGGCAGAGCTTGGCCCAGGCCCGGTCACCCACGTGCACGTACAGCACACCGGCGTCGAAGGCGGCACCGAACCCGACGGTGACCCGGGCGATCAGCTGGAAGTCCCCTTCGGGCGCCCCCAGCAGCCGGGGCGCGTCCGAGGCGGGGTCCAGCGCCTCCCCGGTCGGCGACACGAACCGATCCTGCCGGGCCCCCGCCCACCCGGTGAGCACCCCGTCCTCGTGGAACCAGTGCCCGTCGGGCCCGTAGGTACGAAGCGGGAAAGGAAGTTCGGGAAGTTCGACGTCCATGGTCGGATTGTGTCAGCAGAACCATTGAACTCGCTCAGGGGGCAGCCGACCTTAAGGGGCGCGGGGAACTGCGCGACCAGCCACGGCGAACCGGCACTCCGGGGCGCACCCCACGCCCCGACGGCGCTACCGCTCCAGCACTCCGTTGAACCGCCGAGGAAGCCCCAGCGGATTGCCGTCCTTCAACTCGGCAGGCAGGAGAGCCTCCGGCGCCCCCTGATAGGCCACCGGCCGCAGCCACCGCTCAATGGCCGTACCGCCCACGGAAGTCGACGTGGACGTCGTCGCCGGGTAGGGCCCGCCATGATGCTGGGCCGGGGCCACGGCGACCCCCGTCGGCCACCCGTTCACCAGCACGCGACCCGCCAGCGGCGTCAGCTCCGCCAGGATCTCCGCCCCCAGCCCCTCCCCCGCGGCCTCCCCGGCGGAGACGTGCACCGTCGCCGTGAGGTTCCCCGGCAGCCGCGACAGCACCGCCGTCGCCTCGCTCCGGTCCTCGTAGCGGACCACCACGGTCACCGGCCCGAAGCACTCCTCCAGGAGCAGGTCGTACGCCCCGGCCTCGGCCAGCCGGCCCGCCGGCACCGTCAGGAACCCGGCGCTCACGGTGTGCTCGCCGCCCGCCCCCGGCGTCACCGGGCTCTCCACGTCGGGGAGTCCGGCGCGCTCGGCGACCCCGGCGACGAAGTTGTCCCGCATCCGGTGGTCGAGCAGCACGCCCGCGTCGGTGTTGCTGACCGCGTCCGTGAGGGACTTGACCAGACCGTCACCGGCGGCGCCGGCCGGCACCAGCACCAGACCGGGCTTCACGCAGAACTGCCCGACGCCCATGGTCATCGACCCGGCGAGCCCGGTGCCGATCTCCTCGGCCCGCTCGGTGGCCGCGGCCTCCGTGACGAGGACCGGGTTCAGGGAGCCCAGCTCGCCGTGGAAGGGGATCGGCACCGGACGCGCGGCGGCCGCGTCGAAGAGCGCGCGCCCGCCCCGGACGGAACCGGTGAAGCCCGCGGCGGCGATCAGCGGATGCCTGATCAGCTCGATGCCGGCCTGGAAGCCGTGCACGAGACCGACCACGGCCTCGGGGATGCCGTGCCCGGCCGCGGCCCGGCGCAGCACCCTGGCGACCAGCTCGGACAGGGCCGGGTGGTCGGGGTGCGCCTTGACGACGACCGGGTTGCCGGCGGCCAGCGCGCTCGCGGCGTCGCCGCCCGCGACGGAGAAGGCGAAGGGGAAGTTGGAGGCCGAGTAGACGGCGACGACGCCCAGCGGGACCTTGTAGCGGCGCAGGTCCGGGACGGGCGGGGTGGCGGTGGCGTCGGGGTGGTTGATGATGACGTCGAGGAAGGCGCCCTCGTCGACGATGTCCGCGAACGCCCGCAGCTGGTAGACGGTACGGGCGAGTTCCCCGGTCAGCCGGACGGGGCCGAGCGCGGTCTCCGCGTCGGCGGCCTCGACCAGCCGGTCCTTGGCCGCGTCGAGTCCGGCGGCGGCCGAGCGCAGGAAGGCCGCGCGGACGGTGCGGTCGGCGAGGGAGCCACGGGCGGCGTGCGCGGCCGTGACGACGGCGTCGACCTCCTCCGCTGTGGCCTCCACCGCAACCTGTTCACGCTGCTTCCCGGTGCGCGGGTCGACGCTCCAGACTGGTGCTGCTGCCACCGCGGGTCCCTCCATGATTGCGTTCTGCCGCAGTATCCGGATCATATTCAGGTCACATCCGGGTCGTTCACCAGCGGCGTTCGATATACTGAACGCTGTCTCTGATGATGA
This sequence comes from Streptomyces sp. NPDC001507, assembly GCF_042894765.1. Classification (NCBI taxonomy): domain Bacteria; kingdom Bacillati; phylum Actinomycetota; class Actinomycetes; order Kitasatosporales; family Streptomycetaceae; genus Streptomyces; species Streptomyces sp. NPDC001507. Next base: position 823,295 of record NZ_JBIAVV010000002.1, on the reverse strand, counting down.
ATATGCTGTTGGAGACTATAACCTCGGTTTCTCGTCCAACGAAGGGGTCAAGGGCGATGTCGGCAGGCGAGACAGGCGGCGGGGCACAGGTCAAGTCCGCGGTGCGGACCGTGGAGTTGCTGGAGTACTTCGCCGGCCGGCCCGGCATGCACTCCCTCGCGGCCGTCCAGGAGGCCGTCGGGTATCCCAAGTCCAGCCTCTACATGTTGCTGCGCACCCTGGTGGAGCTGGGCTGGGTGGAGACGGACGCGACCGGCACCCGGTACGGCATCGGGGTGCGGGCCCTGCTGGTCGGCACGTCGTACATCGACGGCGACGAGGTGGTCGCGGCGGCCCGCCCGACCCTGGACCGGCTCTCCGACGACACCACGGAGACCATCCACCTGGCGCGCCTCGACGGCACGAACGTGGTCTACCTCGCCACCCGCCAGTCGCAGCACTACCTGCGCCCCTTCACCCGGGTCGGCCGCCGGCTGCCCGCGCACTCCACCTCGCTCGGCAAGGCACTGCTCGCCACCCACACCGACGAGCAGGTCCGCAAGCTGCTGCCGGAGACCCTGCCGGCGCTCACCGAGCACACCCTCACCGACCGCGAGAAGCTCATCGAGGAGCTGCACCAGATCCGCGAGCAGGGCTTCGCTATCGACCGCGAGGAGAACACGCTGGGGCTGCGCTGCTTCGGCGTCGCGATCCCCTACCGCACGCCGGCCCGCGACGCGATCAGCTGCTCGGTCCCCGTGGCCCGCCTCACCCCCGCCCACGAACAGATGATCAAGGACGCCCTGTTCGACGCGCGGGACCGCCTGACGCTGGCCACCCGGCGGCTCTGACCCCGGCGGGGGCCCGGCGGCCCGTATGAGCGGACGATGAGAATAAGGCCGTACGGGAACGCGCACCCCACCTTCGCTCGTCTGTCTGAGCGGGATGAACAAGACGATCAGGCGGGCGTCCGTCTTCGCGCTGCTGCTCGTGCTCGCTCTGCTGGTCAGGGCGACATGGGTGCAGTTCTACGACGGCCAGGCCCTCGCGGACGACACGAAGAACCGGCGCAACGTCATCGAGACGTACTCGCAGCCGCTCGGGAACATCATCGTGGCCGGTGCGTCGATCACCGGCTCGGCCAGGACGTCGGGCGGCAGCGACCTCAAGTACAAGCGCACGTACACGAACGGCAAGCTGTACGCGGCGGTGACGGGCTACGCCTCGCAGAGCTATGCCCCGACCCAGCTGGAGGGGATCTACCAGAACCTGCTGAACGGCACCGACAGCAAGCTCAAGACGGTCATGGACACGGTCACCGGGAAGCGCGCCGCGCCGGGCAACGTGATCACGACGATCGACCCGGCCGTGCAGAAGGCCGCGTACGACGCGCTCGGGAACAAGAAGGGCGCGGCGGTCGCGATCGACCCGAAGACCGGCAAGATCCTCGCGGTCGTGTCGACCCCGTCGTACGACCCCTCCTCGCTCACCGACGCCAACAGTGCCGGTACGGCCTGGAAGCAGTTGAACGCCGACAGCGACAAGCCGCTCACCAACCGGGCGCTGCGCCAGCCGCTGCCGCCGGGCTCGACGTTCAAGCTGGTGGTCGCGGCGGCTGCCCTGGAGGACGGCCTCTACGCGAACGTCGACGCCAGAACCGACAGTCCCAACCCGTACACCCTGCCGGGCTCGACGACCCCCCTGCGGAACGAGAGCGCCTCGGCGCCCTGCGAGAACGCCTCGATCCGCACGGCCCTGCGCTACTCCTGCAACAACGTCTTCGGGAAGATGGCCGTCGACCTGGGCCAGGACAAGGTCAGGGCGATGGCGGAGAAGTTCGGCTTCAACGACGACAAGCTGGACATCCCGGTGCGCGCCTACGCCAGCGTCTACCCGTCGGACATGGACAAGGCCCAGACCGGCCTCTCCGGCATCGGTCAGTTCGACGTCACGGCGACCCCGCTCCAGATGGCCATGGTGTCGGCCGCGATAGCCGACGGCGGCAAGCTGGTCTCCCCGCACATGGTCTCGCAGATCACCGACAGCGGCGGCGACGTGCTGAAGAACTACGACGACGAGGCGGAGAGCAAGGAGATCGTCAGCTCCTCGACCGCGGAGCAGCTGCAGTCCGCGATGGAGACGGTCGTCAAGGAGGGCACGGGCACGAACGCGCTCATCGACGGCGTGACGGTGGGCGGCAAGACGGGCACGGCCCAGCACGGCGAGAACAACAGCAAGACGCCGTACGCCTGGTTCACGTCGTACGGCAAGTCCGACAGCACCGGCAAGGAGGTCGCGGTGGCGGTCCTGGTCGAGCAGTCGGACGCGGCCCGGTCGGAGGTCAGCGGCAACGGGCTGGCGGCGCCGGTGGCCAAGGCCATGATGGAGGCGGCTCTGAAGTGAACGCCCCGAGCTGAAGCGCCCCGTCAGGGGCGCGGGGAACCGCGCGACCAGCCACGACGGCGCCGCAGCCAAGGACGCACCCCGCGCCCCACCCCCTACTTCACCCCCAGCACCTGCTCCACCGGATCGATCGCGAAGTACACCAGGAACAGTGCGGACACCGCCCACAACAGCCAGTTGACCTCCTTCGCCTTCCCCAGCACCGCCTTGATCACGACGTACGCCAGGAACCCCGCCCCGATGCCGTCGGTGATGGAGTAGGTGAACGGCATCGCGGCGATCGTCAGGAACGCCGGGATCGCGATCTCGTACCTGTCCCAGTCGATGTGCTTGACGTGGGTCATCATCAGGAAGCCCACGGCGATCAGCGCGGGCGCCGCCGCCTGCAGCGGGACGATGGTCAGCAACGGCGTGAGGAAGAGCGCGAGACCGAACAGGCCGCCGGTGATCAGGTTGGCGAACCCGGTGCGGGCCCCCTCTCCCACCCCCGCCGCCGACTCGATGTACGCGGTGTTGGAGGAGGCCGAGCCGAGGCCGCCGGCCACCGCCGCCGCGCCGTCGATGAAGAGCACCCGTCCGATGCCCGGTACCTGCCCCTGCTCGTCGAGCAGTCCGGCCTCCGCGCTGATGCCGACGATCGTGCCCATGGCGTCGAAGAAATCGGACAGGATCAGGGTGAAGACGAGCAGTACGGCGGTGAGCACACCGGCCTTGCCGAAGCCGCCGAACAGGCTGAAGTGACCGATGAGCCCGAAGTCGGGCGTGCCCACGACCTTGTCGGGGATCTTCGGTGTGGTCAGGCCCCAGCTCTTGATGTCCGCGGCGGAGTTGATGACGATCGCGACCACGGTCATCGTGACGATGCTGATCAGGATCGCGCCCTTCACCTTCCGCGCGACCAGCGCGATGGTCAGGAGCACGCCGACGCAGAAGACGAGCACGGGCCAGCCGGTGAGCCGTCCGACGGCACCGAGCTGCACCGGCACGGTGGTGTCCGCGGCGTCCGGGATCCGGCTGACGAAGCCCGCGTCGACGAAACCGATGAACGCGATGAACAGGCCGATGCCGACGCCGATCGCCTGCTTCAGCTGCTGCGGAATGGCGTTCATGATGGCCTCGCGCAGGCCGGTGAGGACCAGTACGCAGATCAGCAGGCCTTCGAGGACGACCAGGCCCATCGCGTCGGACCAGCTCATCAGCGGCGCCAGCTGGAAGGCCACGACGGCGTTGAGGCCGAGTCCGGCCGCGATGGCCAGGGGCAGGTTGCCGCCGACGCCCATGATGACCGTCATCACGCAGGCCACCAGCGCGGTGGCGGTGACGAGTTGGCCGGTGTCGAGGGTGTGGCCGAACTTGTCCTTGGCGCTGCCGAGGATGATGGGGTTCAGGACAAGGATGTAGGCCATGGTGAAGAACGTGGCGAAGCCGCCGCGTATCTCCCGGCCGAAGGTGGATCCCCGTTCGGAGATCCTGAAGAACCGGTCGACGCCGTTCCCGGCAGGTGGCGCGGCCCCCTGCGGCCGGGCCGCCTTCTGCGTCTCGGACATGGTCGAACTCCTCGTCCCCTGAGCGTGCGTGTGCGGATGCTGGCTGGATTGTTCCCGCGCCGAACCGGTTTCAGGTTTTCCCCGTGTTACGGAATCGGGCCCGGTGTGGTTCGGTGGACCACACCGCGTCCGGCCCCTCGCCGACGCTCAAGCCGGGCAGCAGGGTCGCGGCCGGCGAGTGGGTGTTCGCGGGCCAGTACCACCACGAACAGGGCGGCCGCGACGCGAAGCACGACAGCTGCACCATCACCGCCACCGCGGCCGGCAAGCAGTACGCGGTGACGGGCGACTTCGCGACCCGCACGACAGCCGACGGCGACTCCTGACCGACGGGAGGTACGCGCCCCGAAAGGGCGCGGGGGACTGCTGGACGTGTCCGGCGAGGGAGCGAAACGGGCCGGAGGGGCCGCCCCGGCCCGTTTCCGTCTCCCAGTCGCCGCCGGGACCGGAAAGGGTTGCCGCCCTCGCCGCTACGACACGAAGTACGTCGGGTTCGGCAGCTTGTACGTGCGGTCCGCGTGGCCGCCGTCCAGGTCCGAGTACTGGTCGCCGAAGTTGGCGATGATGTCGTACCCGAGGTCCTTCTCGATGTGCTGTCGGGTGCCGGACTTGTACTGCACGGTCGTGCAGTTCCAGGTGCCCGCGGTGGCGCAGGAGCTCAGGTAGGACGGCGGGTTGGCCTTGTCCTTGAGGAACATGTGGGCGGCGTCGAGGTTGACGTCGGCGCCGATCTTCTTCAGGTTCTCGACGGCGGCGGTGCGCTGCGCCTCGCTGAGCCCGGAGTTGTAGAAGACCTCGACGCCCTCGCTCTGCGCGTACTGGACCAGCTCGGCGCTGCCGAACACGCCAGGTCGGTCGGCCTTGTTGACGTAGTCGGCCCACGTGGTCGAGTTGTACGTGTAGTTGTAGCGCTTCTCGTAGTCCAGGCTGAGCAGCAGCGTGTCGTCGATGTCGAAGACGACCGCGGGCTTCTCGCCCTTGCGGTGCGCCTTGCGCGCGGCCCGGTCGATGTAGCGCCTGGCGTCCGCGTCGATGCGCGCCAGGTCCTTGGCGTACGGGCTGGCCGGCGAGGCCTGGTAGACGCCGTTGGCGTCGGCGGCGGTGCCGTAGTAGGCGTCGATGTCCTTCACCAGGAGCCCGATGTTGTACGGCTCGTGGGTGGAGTTCGCGGTCGACTGGCCGGCCGTGGCGGCACCGGCGCCGTAGAGGGCACCGCCGGCGAGCGCGCAGGCAGCGGTGACAGCGACTGCTCTGAGTGGGTTCCGCATGTAATCTCCGCGTCTGGGTTGGTAGGTGTTGCACCAGGTCACGCAATGTCTACGCGCATCACGCGGAGTTCGGCGAGCCTGTTATCTGATTGATACTCACCACCGGCTGCACGGCTGGTCAGCCGTGCGGCCGACGCCGACGCGGCTCCCCGCCCTCCCCACCTGCTCGCGCCACGTGGCGCAGGACACGTTCATGACAGGATTGCGTCGAGGAAGGCTCAGGGAAGTCATAGGGGCGCCCATGATTGCCGCGAAGGGATGACCCGTGACGTCCAAGGCGCCTCCCCCCATACCCCGAGCCGCAGGATCGTTTCCGTTCATCGGCCACGCGTTGAAGATGCGCGACAACCTCGGCTTCATCGACTCGCTGCGCGAGACACGCGAGCCACTCGTGGAGATCGTCCTGCAACCCGGGACGCGCACCGTCGTGGTCCAGGACCCGGCCCTCATCCACCAGATGCTCAAGGCCCTGGGGCCCACCCTCGACAAGGGCCGGCTCTACGACAAGCTGGGCCAGCTGCTGGGCGACAGTGTCGTCACCGCGGTCGGCCGCAACCACGTGCGCAAGCGCCGCCAGCTGCAACCGGCGTTCGCCCACACCGAGATCAGCCGGTACGTCGACATCATGCGCGGCGAGGTGACGGCCACGGTCGCCGGCTGGGAGCCCGGGAGGCCCCTCGACGTACGTGAGGCGATGGTCGGGCTCAGCCTCGACATGCTGGCCAAGACCGTGTTCGCCGGCAGCCTCGACGACGCCGTCTTCCGCCGGCTGCGCAGCGACCTGTCGGTGGTGTTGAACGACGTAGGTGTCCGCATCATGGTGCCCGACTGGGCCGAACGCCTGCCGCTGCCCTTCAACCGCCGCTTCGACCGGGCCCGGGACGGCGTACGCGCCACCATCAACACGGCCGTCGAAGAGCTGCAGGCCTCCGGGCACGACACCGGGGACATGCTCTCCATGCTGCTGCGCGCCGTCGACGAGGAGACCGGCGAGCCGCTGACCGGGCATCAGATCTGCTCGGAGATCCTCACCCTGGCCGTCGCGGGCACCGAGACCACCGCGTCGGTGATGTCCTGGACCCTCTACGAACTCGCCCGCCACCCCGAGATCGAGGACCGGGTCCTGGCCGAGCTGGACGAGGTCCTCGGCGAACGGCCGGTCACCTTCGACGACGTGCCCCGGCTGCCGTACCTGAACCGGGTGATCACCGAGACCCTGCGGCTGCACCACCCCGGCTGGCTGGTCACCCGCCGCACCACCGAGGAGACCCGGCTCGGCAAGTGGACGCTGCCCGCAGGCACCGAACTGGCCTACTGCCAGCACGCCCTGCACCGCGACCCCGAGCGCTTCCCCGACCCGCTTGCCTTCTTCCCGGACCGGTGGGCCGACCCCGCGCAGGAGCTTCCGCCGGGTGCGTTCCTGCCCTTCGGGGACGGCAAGCACAAGTGCATGGGGGACCGTCTCGCCCTCACCGAGCTGGTCACGGCGCTCGCGACGATGCTGCGTTCGGTACGGCTGGAGCTCTCCGAGGGCCAGGCCGTCCGCCAGGTGGCCCGGCTCACCGTGCGGCCGCACACCCTGCGGATGACCGTCCGCCCCCGGATCCGTGCCGGAGCCGGGGCCGGCCTCTAGCGCGTGCTTCCTCGGCGGGTCGGTCGACCGGCCCGCCGAGGCATCCCCGCGGTCGTCCCGGAGCCGACAGCGGCCAAGGAGAAGGCGTAGGCGGCGTCCGGGTCCTCGCTGCTGATGCGGCTCCGGCTCACCAGGAAGCCGTGCGGGTTGGCGACGGCCGTCGACGGGGCGAGGACGAACCCGTACGGGCGCTCGCCAGGTCGGTCCGGTTCGGGGTGCGGAAGTGGCAGCCCTCGTACACGGCCGTGGCCCGCCCGACGATGTCGACGTCACGCGCGACGTGGCAGCGTGCGAAGTACTGGCGGGCGAGGACCTCCGGGACCGTCGAGTCGGCGGATTGTCGCTGCGGACACCGCCGTTGTCGTCCCAGAAGGTGATCGTGCCCTTCCCGGAGCCCTCGCCGCCCCTGTCGCCCGCGGATGCTGCTCTTCATCGATCGGCTCCTGTGTCTGGGGTCAGCAGGGAGTGACGCGGAAGTGCGGGGAGGCGGCGGCCCAGGCAGCGGCCGCGGCACCCGGCCGACGCTCGCCCCTCATCGGCTCACCTCCTCGGGCGGGGCCCAGGGGGCGCCCAGTTCGGAGTAGAGGGAGAGAGTGTCGGCGCTGGCCGCGACCAGGGCGTCGATGCCGGTCACGACCCGGCGGCCGTCCTCGGGCCGGCGGTGCCAGGCGCCGGCGGGCAGCGCTGCCGGGTCGCCGGCCAGACGAATCGCTTCGACGACCTTCATGAAGGCGCCGGTCGCGTCCGGCTCCACCAGCAGGGCCGCGCCGGTGGTGAGGTGGTCGGCGAGGTTCTCCAGCAGGTCCGTGCTGCCGTACTCGGTCTCCTCCGGGCCGTGGCCGGCCCGCTGCACCAGCACCCGGTCCTGCTTGTACCAGTGGGTGATCCGGCCGCCGGTGCCGTGCACCACGACGTACGGGTCCCCCGGTTCCTCGGCGCAGAGCGTGGCCGCGACCGTGACCGGGCCGCGCGGGGTGGTGACGCGGACGCAGGAGGTGTCGTCGGACTCGATGTCGTTGGCGCGCAGCAGTTCGGTCTGGATGCCGGTGACGTCCTCGGCGCGGTCGGTGCCGAGCAGGGCGAGGCCGGTGGCGACGGCGTGCGCGAGGGGGTTGGTGAGGACCCCGTCGACGACGTCGACGCCGTTCAGCCGCCGCTTGCCGGCCCAGGGCGCCCGCCGGTAGTAGGCCTCGGGGCGGGCCCAGGCGCCCGCGCCGCCCACTCCCACCACGTCGCCGACGGCGCCCTCCTCGATCAGCCGCCGGATCGCGGGCACGGCGTGCGAGCCGAGCGACTGGAAGCCGATCTGGCAGGCCACGCCCGCCTTCGCGACCCCGTCGGCCATCCGCCGGAACTCGGCGTACGACGGCGCCGGCGGCTTCTCCAGGAGCACGTGCACGCCCCGCTCGGCGGCCGTCAGGGCGAGGTCCGTGTGGGTGGGGATGGGCGTGCAGATCACGGCGATCCGGGCGCCGGTCGTATCGAGCAGGGCGCCGAAGTCCGCCGACTGGGCGGGCTGCCCGAGTCCTTCCGGCAGCTCGTCGGCGCCCAGCGGGGTCAGCTCGCAGATCCCGGCGAGGCGTACGACCCCCTTCTCCTGGAGCCGGCGGATGTTCTCCAGGTGCCATCGGCCGTGGCCGCGCGCCCCCGCCAGTACGAGGTCGATGGGCGAAGAGTTCACAGCGTCCTCCCTGCGTCGTCGATCAGTGCGAGCAGAGTAAGCGTTTTCCCCGGTCCGCCCGCGAGGTGTCTCATGCCTTCACCGCCCCCACGCCGAAGCCGGTGATCAGCCACTTCTGGACGAAGGCGAAGACGACCACGAGCAGCGGCGGAACGAGGATGGGGAAGGCCGTGAGCCGGTTGCAGCCGTCGGCCCAGACGGCCTCCTCCGGGGAGTACGGCACGTTCCCGATGAAGCCGCTGATTCAGGATCATCGGCCGGGGTCAGCCCGCGTACGGGTCAGGGACTTCGCCCGGCCGGGCCAGGAACTCGAAGTCGCAGCCGGTGTCGGCCTGGGTGATCTGCTGGTCGTAGAGGGCGCCGTACCCGCGCTCGTACCTGACCGGCGGCGGTGTCCACGCGGCCCGGCGCCGCGCCAGCTCCGCTTCGTCGATGTCGAGCCGGAGGGTGCGCGCCTCGACGTCCAGGGTGATGGAGTCCCCGGTGCGGACCAGGGCGAGCGGCCCGCCGACGTACGCCTCGGGCGCGATGTGCAGCACGCAGGCGCCGTAACTGGTGCCGCTCATCCGGGCGTCGGAGATCCGCACCATGTCCCGCACGCCCTGCTCGAGGAGGTGGCCGGGGATGGGCAGCATGCCGTACTCGGGCATGCCGGGGCCGCCCCTGGGCCCGGCGTTGCGCAGGACCAGCACGCTGTCGGCGGTGATCCCGAGGGAGGGGTCGTCGATGGTGCGCTGCATGGTCCGGTAGTCGTCGAAGACGACGGCAGGACCGGTGTGCTTGAGCAGCCGCGGCTCGGCGGCGATGTGCTTGATGACCGCGCCGTCCGGGCAGAGGTTGCCGCGCAGCACGGCGACCCCGCCCTCGGCGGCCACCGGATTGCCACGGGTCCTGATGACGTCGTCGTCGTGCACCCGGGCACCGGCGAGCTGCTCGCGGTAGGTGTCGTACGACACCGTCGGCCGGTCGAGGTGGAGCAGGTCCTGGATGCGGGAGAGGAAACCGGGGAGGCCGCCCGCGAAGTGGAAGTCCTCCATGAGGTACCGCTGTCCGCCGGGGCGGACGTTGGCGAGGACGGGCACGGTGCGGGCGATGCGGTCGAAGTCGTCGAGGGTGAGGCGCACCCCGGCCCGGCCGGCCATGGCGATGAGGTGGATGACGGCGTTGGTGGAGCCGCCGAGCCCGAGGACGGTGGTGACCGCGTCCTCGAAGGCGTCGCGGGTGAGGAGGTGGGAGAGCCGCCGGTCGCGGTGCACGAGGTCGACGATCCGCATCCCCGCCCTGGCCGCCATCCGGTCGTGCCCGGAGTCGACGGCCGGGATGCTGGACGCGCCCGGGACGGTCACGCCGAGCGCCTCGGCGGCGGCGGTGAGGGTGGAGGCCGTCCCCATGGTCATGCAGTGACCGGGCGAACGGGCCAGCCCGCTCTCCAGCTCCGTCATCTCGCAGTCGCCGATGAGCCCGGCACGCTTGTCGTCCCAGTACTTCCACATGTCGGTGCCGGAGCCGAGGACCTCGCCCCGCCAGTGGCCCGGGAGCATGGGGCCGGCCGGCACGAAGACGGCCGGCAGGTCCACCGAGGCCGCGCCCATGAGGAGGGCCGGGGTGGACTTGTCGCAGCCGCCCATCAGCACGGCCCCGTCGACCGGGTACGACCGCAGCAGCTCCTCCGTCTCCATGGCGAGGAGGTTGCGGTAGAGCATCGGGGTCGGCTTCTGGAAGGTCTCCGAGAGCGTGGCGACCGGGAACTCCAGCGGGAACCCGCCCGCCTGCCACACGCCCCGCTTGACCGCCTGCGCCCGGTCACGGAGGTGCGCATGACAGGGGTTGATGTCCGACCAGGTGTTGAGGACGGCGATGACCGGCTTGCCGAGGTGTTCCTCGGGGAGGTAGCCGAGCTGGCGGGTGCGGGCGCGGTGACTGAAGGAGCGGAGCCCTTCGGTGCCGTACCACTGGTGGCTCCGCAGCTCCTCGGGCCGCCTGCGCGGGACGCTCTCACCGCTGCTCACAGCGACCACCCGGCGGCTATGGCGGCGACCTCTGCGCGCCGTTCCTCCGGAAGCTGCCTGCTGGGCGGCCGGACGTCGCGGCGGCACAGGCCGAGGGCGGCGAGGGCCTCCTTGACGACGGTGACGTTGTCGGCGGAGCCGTTCGCGGCCCGGAGTTCCTCGAACCGGCGGATCTGCTCCCAGACCTTCATGGCGGCCGGGTAGTCACCGGATCGAAGCGCTTCGATCATGTTCAGCGAAACGGCCGGCGCGACGTTCACGAGGCCGGAGGTGAAGCCGGTGGCGCCGGCCGAGAAGTAGGAGGGTGCGTAGGGCTCGGCGAGCCCGGCGACCCAGACGAACCGGTCGAGTCCCGCGTCCCTCGCGAAGGCGGCGAACCTGGCGGCGTCCGGGACGGCGTACTTGACCCCGATCACGTTGGGGCAGGCGTCGGCGAGTTCGGCGAGCCGGGCGCCGGGGAGCTGGGCGTTGCGGATGTACGGGACGACGCCGAGCTCGGGGACGGCCGCGGCGACGGCCCGGTGGTAGTCGACCCAGCCCGCCTGCGACACGTACGGATGGACGGGCTGATGGACCATCACCATCTGGGCGCCGTGCTCGCGGGCGTGGCGGGCGGTGGCGACGGCGGTCGCGATGTCGTGCCCGACCCCGGCCAGGACGGCCGCCCGGTCCCCGGCCTCGTCGAGGGTCAGCTCGGTGACCAGCTGCCGCTCCTGCGGGGCGAGGGCGTAGAACTCGCCGGTGTTGCCGTTGGGGGTGAGGGTGCGGACGCCGCCGTCGAGGAGCCGGCGCAGCAGGGCCCGGTGGGCGTCCTGGTCCACGCCGCCGTCCGCGGCGAACGGGGTCACCGGGATGGCCACCACGTCGGCCAGCGCCGCCCGTTGGCTCTCGAACACCACGCTGCTCACTCCTGGTCCGCCTGGCCGGCCGGCCGGGGAAACGCCCGGTCGACGAAGGACGCGATATGGGTGTGCAGGGCGCGGGCGGCACCGTCGGCGTCACCGTCCAGCGCCAGCCGCAGGATCTCCCGGTGCTCGCCGGCCTCCCGCTCCCAGGAGGGGGAGGCGGCCCAGGCGACGGCGGAGACGAGGGCGGCCTGGTCGCGGACCTCGTCGAGCATCCGGCCGAGGAGCGGGTTGCCGCACGGAAGGTAGAGGGCGCGGTGGAAGTCGCGGTTGGCGAGGGAGCGTTCGGCGGTGTCGGTGGCGTCCTCGGCGCGGGTGAGGGCGTCCCGGGCGGCGTCGAGGGAGGCGCTTCGCCGCACGGCCCGCCGCAGCGCCTCGGGCTCCAGGAGCAGCCGCACGTCGTAGACCTCCCGCGCCATGTCCGCGTCCACCATGCGCACCGTGACGCCCTTGTACTGGCTCATCATGACCAGCCCGGTCCCGGCGAGGGTCTTGAGCGCCTCCCGCACGGGCGTCTTGGACACCCCGAACTGCGCGGCGAGCTCGGTCTCCACCAGGGCCTGACCGGGCGTCAGCTGCCCTGTCAGGATGCGGTGTTTGATCGCGTCCAGCACGAACTGCGTGCGCGACGGAATCGGCACGGGCACAGAGGTCATGCGCGCCTCTCGGGGTCACGTGTCAGGTGCGGGACCTGATCTGACGTATCTGATCTCGCGTATCGCGTCTCATATATGACGTACGAGGTACGACGCGGATGAAGGTAGGAGGACGGCTGTGTCTCGTCAATGCCTTTGACAGAGAACGTGGTTGGAGGGCGGGAGCCCGATCGCAGGGTCGGCGGCCGGCCGACGCCGGACTGCGGTGGGCCACTTCCGCGAGAAGGAGGAGGTCCGCGGGCCGACGAGCTGTCCCCGGGCGAGGTGCTGAGCGCCGCGGAGCGGAGTCTGCGGCCGTGGTGGGCGGATCGGGACGAGGCCGCCCGCGAGGAGTGACGCGGCTTCGGCCACCGCCTCAGAACCCCCTCGCCTCCCCCTCCCGGGCCACGCTGGTGAGACGTCCCGACACCGCGCCTGCTCGGGTCGCCGCCATCTCGCGGGTCAGGGACGGGCCCACGTGGGTGATGAGGAGTTCGCGCGCTCCCGCCTGCCGGGCGATCCGCCCGGCGTCCTCCGGGGTCAGATGTACTCGTTCGCCTTCGCGATGCCGGTCGAGGTCGGCCTCGCACAGGAAGACGTCCGCGCGGGTGGCCAGCTCGGTCAGGGCGGCGCACGGGCCGCTGTCGCCGGAGTAGGCGAGCACGCTGCCCTGGCACTCGGCGCGCAGCCCGTAGGCCTCCGTGCCGTGGGCGACCGCGCGGGCGGCGAGCCGCAGGTTCCAGTGCTGGACGGCGTGGCCGTCGTACAGGGGACGGAAGTCGAAGATCCCGCTCAGGAAGCCCGGGTCGGGACGGCCGAAGAAGCCGGCCAGGCGTGCCGCGCACTCCTGCGGCGCGTAGACCGGGATCGGTGCGGCCGGGGTCAGGCCGCCGAAGGCGTACGCGTACGCGGCCGCCGCCAGATCCGCGGTGTGGTCCGCGTGCAGGTGCGAGAGCCAGATCGCGGTGAGCCGCGCCGGATCAGTGTGCCGCTGCAACTCCGCGAAGGTTCCGGTCCCCGCGTCCACCCACACCTCGGCGCCGCCGCCCCGCACCAGGTAACCGGAGCACGGGCGGCCGGGCCGAGGGTAGGGGGCGGCGGTGCCGAGGACGGTGAGGCTCAAGGGCATGGCGAGGAGAGTACGGATCCGGGTCCCCGCCCGCTCACCGTTTGCGCCCCTTCACGGCTTCCACTCCGGGTGCCGGCCGCTCAGCCCCACCGCCCGGTCCAGCAGCCGCGCGCCCTCCGGCACCGGCACGAGGGGACCGAACGGGCCGCGGCCGCCCTCCGCTGCCATCCGCAGGAAGCCGTACGCCGCCTCCAGGGCCGCGGGATCGGGGACGTACTCCTGGCCGGTGGCGCGGGCCAGGTCCCAGCCGTGGATCACCAGTTCGTCGGTGGCGACCGCGCCCGCCACCGCGCCGGGCAGATCGATCCCGCCCGCACGCGTCATGCCGTCCCACGCGGACGGGTCCCGCCAGGCCTCCGCCAGGGCGTCCAGCGCCTTGGGCAGTTCCTGCCGCCAATCAGGTCCGAGGACCGGCAGCGCCGCGCCCGGGCGGTGGTCGGTGGTGGCCCCCAGCTCCTTGCGGGCCGCGTCCTGGAAGGCCACGGACAGGCCCGCCACATGCCCCAGCAGGTGGCGGACGGCGTAGTCAGGACAGGGCGTCGGCACCGCGAGCTGCCCGTCCGCCACCCGCTCCGCGAGCTCCGCCACGATCCTCGCCTGCGGGCCGAGGTCGATCATGGTCGTACCAGTCATCGTGCTGCCTCCCGGTGCGTCGCCGCATTCAGGAGGTGGACCGCACGGCCTTGCGAAACTCATCGGTCCGCCACACCGACATCCCGCCCAGGAAGCACCACAGCGCGATCACCGGGTCGCAGAGCGCGCACCCGAACGACGAGTCGAGGAAGAACGGGATCAGCGGCGAGCCCTTGATGTCGTGGACGACGTCCCACGCGGTGTGCAGCAGCCAGCCGACGCCGACGAAGGTCCAGGAGTCCAGGCCCCGGTAGGCGACGTACGTGGCCAGTGCGGTGAACGCGAACTCCCAGCCGCCCAGGCCGCCGCCGCTCAGGTACGCGGCACCCGCGCCGGCCACCATCACCGCGTTGAGGCGGCGCCGGTGCGGTTCGCGGACGAGGGACATGACGAGGACGTAGCCGAGGCCGATGAGGATCGGTGCGATGTAGCGCATGGGGCCGACGGTAGGGTCGCGGCCCCGCCGGCCCCAGGGGCACCGGCGACAGGTTCCGACGGATTCCCGCCGGGCGGCCCGCAGGAGGAGCTCACGCCCTGCCCGGCGCCCTTCCAAGGCACCTTCCCGATCCCCCCACCCCCGTCTTAGGGCCACGATGAGCAGGCATGACGACCAGCACCTCGTGGGCCGTGGCCCGCCTGCTGCGCGACCGCAACGCGGCCCTGTACCTCACCGGCGTCGTGATGTCCGGCTTCGGCACCTCCGCGCTCGGGCTACGGCTGCTGTTGCCCGTCTTCGGCGCAGCGCTGCTGCTCACCGCCGGGGCACTGGGTCAGCGCAGTGCCTCCCGGACTGCGGCCAGGTCGCCGTCGGACGCCAACCCGGCGTGATACAGCCGCAGTTCGGTCGCGCCCTGCGCACGGGCGCGGTCCCTGTCGGCCGCGAGGGTCGCGGGGCTGCCGCCCATGCCGGAGACCACCGTGAAGTTGGCGGCCAGGACGGTGTCCGCACGCGCGTGTTCGGCGAAGGGCGCGAGCAGGCCCGTACCGGAGGCGCAGGGGACCACGACGCCGTCCGCGACGGACAGGATCCAGGCCGGGTCCACCCCGGCGTTGGCTCCGCAGTGGTACGTCACCGGGTCGGCGTGCAGCAGCACCTGGAAGCCTTCCGGGGCCGCGGCCCGGACCGCGGTCACGGCGGTCTCCTGGAGCGTGCGGGCCTGTCCGTCGCGCCACGCGCGCGTGGCCGCCGCAACCGGCTCGCCGAGCAGCTTCTCCACCGTCGGCCAGCCGGTGTCGTCGCCCGTGCCCCGCCACAGCGGCTCCAGTGCCTCCCGTACGGCGGCGGCCAGTTCGTCGGCGTCCAGGCCCTGTTCGCCGTACCCGGTCCGGCACGCGGGGCAGAAGCACAGTGCCATCAGGTACTGGCCGGCGTCGCCGAGGCCGACCCCGGCGGTCTTGTCGTGGGCGTGCAGGTGCTGGAGGCCGTACCAGCCGAGGGACTCCAGTTCGGTACCGGCCGCGCCGGGGCGGACGGCGGCCTCGGCGGCGAGGTCGGCCAGGTACGCGCGCGTGGCGGGCTGGGCGATGCAGGGCGCCCAGGGGTAGCGGTCGCCGTAGGCGTTGACGACGGAGGTGTCCGGGTGCTCGGCGCCCAGGCGGGAGTTGTGGGCGAGGACCACCCAGGTGTGGACTTCGAGGCCGGCGCCGCGCAGGGCGTCGGCCGCTTCGCCGTGGGCGTCGCCGGGGGCCCAGTCGCCGGCCGGGTGGGGGCGCAGCTCGCGGCCCGCCCAGCGGTCGCCGTCGGCCGGGTAGTAGACGGCGGCGTGTTCGGCGGTGACGATGCGGTGGCGGGGGTGGCGGGGGGTCAGGGCGCGGGTGGAGTGGTAGGCGGAGGCCAGGGTGACCTGGTCGACGCCGAGTGCGGCGATGCGTTCCGGGGCGGCGGGGTCCCCGTTGACGTCCCAGGGGTACACGAACGCCGAGGTCTTCGGCCGCCCTGCCCGGCTCGCTCCGGAGTGCGTCACGCGCCCTCCTCCAGCAGTGCGTACCCGCGCTCGATCAGCTGGGCGAGCTGCTTCACGTGGTCCTCGGCCGGCTCGTGCAGCGGGGGGCGGACCTCGCCGACGTCCAGGCCGCGCAGCCGTACGCCCGCCTTGACCAGCGAGACGGCGTATCCCCGGCCCTGGGCGCGGAGCTCGACGAACGGGCGATAGAAGCCGTCCAGCAGGCGCTCGGCGGTCGCCCTGTCCCCCTCGCGCAGGGCTGCGTGGAAGGCGAGGGCGATCTCGGGGACGAAGCAGAACACGGCGGAGGAGTAGAGGTCGATGCCGATGGCCTGGTAGGCGAGCTGGGTCTGTTCGGCGGTGGGCAGGCCGTTGAAGTAGAGGAAGTCGCCGGGGGCCTCGGTGCGGACGGCGCTGACGATGCGCTGCATGAGGTCCAGGTCGCCGAGGCCGTCCTTGAAGCCGATGACGCCCTCGGTGCGGGCGAGTTCGACGACCGCGGGCGGGGTGAACACGGAGTTGTCGCGCTGGTAGACGATCACCGGGAGGGCGGTGGCCGCCGCCACCTCGCGGTAGTGCCGGAGCAGGCCCTCCTGTCCTGCGACGACCAGGTAGGGCGGCATGGCGAGGAGGCCGTCGGCGCCCGCGGCCTCGGCGAGACGCGCGTAGCGCACGGCGAGTGCGGTGCCGTAGCCGGCGCCGGCCACCACCGGTACCCGGCCGCCGGCCGCCGCCACGGCCGCGCCCACGCAGGCCTCGAACTCCTCCGGGAGCAGCGCGTGGAACTCCCCGGTGCCGCAGCAGGCGAAGACGGCGGCGGCACCGGCCTCGACGCCACGGCGGACGTGCTCGCGGTAGGCGTCGAGGTCGAGGGAGCCGTCGGGGCCGTAGGCGGTGACGGGGAAGAAGAGCGGCCCGCGCGGGTCACGGAGCCGGGCGGCGAGAGGGGCTGGCGTCACGGGCGCTCCCTGTCGAGGCGGTCGACGCAGATCGTGCTGCTGATGCATGTCTCTGATCGGCGTCCATATTCATGAACGTGACCACGTTACGAGGCCGCCTTGGGGCCGGTCAAGGCGGCAAACGACCAACAGTCGAGCGGATTCCCGCACTCCACGGCACACTTGACTCGGCGCGCCGCATCTCCCTAGCGTGTCCATGAATGTGAATGTCAGACACGTACGCGACCGGTGTCGATCCAAGGAGACCGTGCAATGCCCACGCCCCGCACGCTACTGCTCACCGGTGCCGCCGGCGGACTCGGCACCCTGATGCGGTCCCTGCTCCCGGAGTACGGCTACGAGCTGCGCCTGTTCGACGTGCGCCCGGTCGAGGGCGCACCGGACGCGATCACCGCCGACCTCGGCGACAAGGACGCGCTGCGGGCCGCCGTCCAGGGCGTGGACGCGGTCCTGCACCTGGCGGGCATCTCCCTGGAGGCACCGTTCGAGAAGATCCTCCGCTCGAACATCGAGGGCACCTACAACCTGTACGAGGCCGCGCGCGAGGCCGGCGTGCCGCGCATCGTCTTCGCCTCCTCCAACCACGCCGTCGGCTTCACCCCGGCCCCGCGCGCGGGCGACCCGCTGATCCCGGTCGACACCCCGCGCCGCCCGGACACCTTCTACGGCCTGTCCAAGTCGTTCGGCGAGGACCTCGCCCAGCTGTACTGGGACAAGCACGGCCTGGAGACGGTCTCCGTGCGCATCGGCTCCTGCTTCGCCGAGCCGGCCGACGTGCGGATGCTCTCGGTGTGGATGAGCCCCGCCGACGGCGCCCGCCTCTTCCACGCGGCGCTGACCGCAGAGGAGGTCGGCCACACCGTCGTCTACGGCTCGTCCGCCAACACCCGGTTGTGGTGGGACCTGAGCACCGCACGCGCGCTCGGCTACGAGCCGCAGGACGACTCCGAGCAGTTCGCCGCGAAGCTGATCGCCGAGCACGGCGAACTGGACCCGGGGAAGCCGGCCCACACCCACCTCGGCGGCCGGTTCGTCGACGACCCGCCCGTCTGGCCGTACTGAGCGACGGGCCGGGCGGCGGAAAACGATCGCTCACGGCGGCGGGCGGGCACCGAACGGGCCCGCCCGCCGCCGCGTTCGGGCATCCGGGGCGCCCGCTCCCACCCCTCCCGCCACAGCCGCGCAGGTCCGCGGCGGGCACTCCGCCCGGCAAACGGGCGCACACGGGCAGTATCGGGCCCGCAACAGGCCTGGTCAGCCTCGCACACCCGCTGTAGAACTTGCTGCATGGCCCGAACGGGCAGCTCCACGCAGCCGCACGCGACTCCACACGGCTCCGTGCGGTTCCACAAGGAAGTGGGTGACGAGATGAGCACGCAGACGGCGGAAGAACGCCAGCGCGAGATCGTGCGGGCCGCGCGCGCCACGGGCTCCGTCGACGTCACCGCGCTCGCCGGCGCCCTGGGCGTGGCCAAGGAGACCATCCGGCGCGACCTGCGCGCCCTGGAGGACCACGGCCTGGTGCGCCGTACCCATGGGGGCGCGTATCCCGTCGAGAGCGCCGGCTTCGAGACCACGCTCGCCTTCCGCTCGACCAGCCACGTGCCGGAGAAGCGGCGGATCGCGGCGGCCGCCGCCGAGCTGCTGGGCGACGCCGAGACCGTCTTCGTCGACGAGGGCTTCACCCCCCAGCTCATCGCCGAGGCACTGCCGACGGACCGGCCGCTGACCGTGGTCACGGCGTCGCTGCCGGTCGCGGGCGCGCTGGCCGAGACCGAGAACATGTCGGTCCTGCTGCTGGGCGGCCGGGTCCGGGCCGGCACGCTGGCCACCGTCGACCACTGGACGACGAAGATGCTCGCCGGCTTCGTTCTCGATCTCGCCTACATCGGAGCCAACGGCATCTCGCGCGAGCACGGGCTGACCACGCCCGATCCGGCCGTCGGCGAGGTCAAGGCGCAGGCCATCCGGGCCGCACGCCGGACGGTCTTCGCGGGCGTGCACACCAAGTTCGGAGCCGTCAGCTTCTGCCGCTTCGCCGAGGTCGGCGCCCTGGAGGCGATCGTGACGAGCACCCTGCTCCCGACGGCCGAGGCCCACCGCTACTCCCTGCTGGGCCCGCAGGTCATCCGGGTCTGACCCACCACCGCCCTCCCCCGAGGGCTTTCCACACCCATCACTGCCCCATATCTCCCGATTCCTCCAGGAGCGATCCATGCGAACCCCGAGCCGACGGAGGCCGCGAGTCACTCTCGCCATGGCCGCCGCAGGGACGCTGCTCGCCCCGCTGCTCTCCGGCTGCTGGGTCGGCGCGGGCGGGTCCGGTTCCGGCGGCGATTCGATCAACGTGCTGATGGTCAACAACCCCCAGATGACGGAACTCCAGAAGCTCGCCCCGCGCTTCACCCAGGAGACCGGCATCAAGGTCAACTTCACCGTCCTGCCCGAGAACGACGTCCGCGACAAGATCAGCCAGGACTTCGCCAACCAGGCCGGCCAGTACGACGTGGCCACCCTGTCCAACTACGAGATCCCGATCTACGCCCGCAACGGCTGGCTGCACGAGATGGACTCGTACGTCGCGAAGGACCCGGGCTTCGACCAGCAGGACATCCTGCAGCCGATGCGCGAGTCCCTGACCGCCGACGACGGCAAGCTCTACGGCGAGCCCTTCTACGGCGAGTCGTCGTTCCTGATGTACCGCAAGGACGTGTTCGCGGCGAAGGGCCTGACGATGCCCGCGCATCCCACCTGGCAGCAGGTCGCCGACCTGGCCGCCAAGGTGGACGGCGCCCAGTCCGGCATGCGCGGCATCTGCCTGCGCGGCCTGCCCGGCTGGGGCGAGCTGATGGCACCGCTGACCACGGTCGTGAACACCTTCGGCGGCACCTGGTTCGACAAGGACTGGAAGGCGCAGCTGACCGGGTCCGGCTTCGAGAAGGCGACTAAGTTCTATGTCGACCTGGTCCGCAAGCACGGCGAGTCCGGCGCCCCGCAGTCCGGCTTCGCCGAGTGCCTCAACAACATGACCCAGGGCAAGGTCGCCATGTGGTACGACGCCACCAGCGCGGCCGGCCTCCTGGAGGCGAACGGCTCCCCGGTCAAGGGCAAGCTCGGCTACGTCCCCGCGCCCGTGGAGCAGACCAAGTCCTCCGGCTGGCTCTACACCTGGGCCTGGGGCATCCAGAAGGCCTCCCGCAACCCCGGCAAGGCCTGGAAGTTCGTCTCCTGGGCGTCCAGCAAGCAGTACGAGGAGCTGGTCGGCCGGAGCGACGGCCAGACCGGCGGCTGGTCCAACGTCCCGGCGGGCAAGCGCGCGTCGACGTACACGAACCCGGACTACGTGAAGACGGCCGCGGCCTTCCAGGAGATGACCAAGGAGGCCATCGAGAGCGCCCGCCCGAACGACCCCGGCGTCCAGCCGCGGCCCGCGCCCGGCATCCAGTTCGTCGACATCCCCGAGTTCACCGATCTCGGCACCAAGGTCTCCCAGGAGATCAGCTCGGCCATCGCCGGACGGCAGTCCGTCGACTCGGCCCTCAAGAAGTCCCAGCAGCTCGCCGAGAAGATCTCCAAGGAGTACAAGGGACGATGACCGCGACGACAGCCCCCTACGCAGCGACACCCGCACGCGCCACGCGGCCGCCCTCTGCCCGCCTGCGCGCCTGGGCCACCCGGGCCCCCCTCCTGCCCGCCCTGGTCTTCATGATCGTCGTGACCCAGCTGCCCTTCGTGGCCACGGTGGTCATCTCCTTCTTCGACTGGAACGCCCTCTACCCGAAGGCCCGTCACTTCGCCGGCGTCGACAACTACCGCCAGGTCCTGACCGACGCCGACCTGCGCCACTCGGTCTGGACGACCGTGCTGCTCACGGTGACCGTGGTGCTGGTCAGCCTGGTCCTCGGCCTCGCGCTCGCGCTGCTCCTGAACAACAGGTTCCGCGGCCGGGGCGTCGTCCGCACCCTGCTGATCGCCCCGTTCCTGGTGGTCCCGGTGGCCGCCGCCCTGCTCTGGAAGCACGTCCTCTACAACCCGGAGTACGGCCTGCTCAACGGCCTGTTGCACTATGTCGGCGGGCCGCAGCCCGACTGGATCTCCAACACCCCGCTGCTGGCCGTGGAGGCCGCCCTGGTGTGGCAGTGGACGCCGTTCATGATGCTGATCCTGCTCGCCGGACTGCAGAGCCGGGACCCCGAGCAGATCGAGGCGGCGCGGGTCGACGGCGCGAACGAATGGCAGGTCTTCCGCCACCTCACCCTCCCCCACCTGCGCCGCTACCTCGAACTCGGCGCCCTGCTCGGCTGCATCTACATCGTCCAGAACTTCGACGCGGTCTTCACGATCACGTCCGGCGGCCTGGGCACCGCCAACCTCCCCTACACCGTCTACCAGAGCTTCTACCAGGCCCACGAGAACGGCCTCGCCTCGGCCGCGGGCGTCCTGGTGGTCATCGGCTCGATCATCATCGCGACCTTCGCCCTGCGCGTGGTGTCGTCCCTGTTCCGAGAGGAGGCGTCCCGCGCATGAGCAGTCTCGCCCTACGCGTCAGGAAGCACCGGGGTCTCAGCATCGGCCTGGTGGCCTGGCTGGTCGGCATCGTCTTCTTCTTCCCCATCGCCTGGATGGCTCTGACGTCCTTCCACTCCGAGGCGGACGCGGCGACCAACCCGCCCTCCTTCGGCGCCGCCCTGACCCTGGACGGCTACCGGGAGTTCTTCGGCGCGGGCGGCGGCGCGAGCCCCTGGCCGGCGCTCGTCAACTCGGCGGTCGCCTCGATCGTCTCGACCCTCTTCGTCCTCGTGCTGGCCTTCCCGGCGGCGTACGCGCTGTCGATCCGGCGGGTGAAGAAGTGGACCGACGTCCTGTTCTTCTTCCTCTCCACGAAGATGCTGCCGGTGGTGGCAGGGCTGCTGCCGATCTACCTCTTCGCGAAGAACACCGGGATGCTCGACAACATCTGGTTCCTGGTCATCCTCTACACCTCCATGAACCTGCCGATCGCGGTGTGGATGATGCAGTCCTTCCTCGCCGAGGTCCCGGTCGCGGTGATCGAGGCGGCGCAGATCGACGGCGCCCGCCTGCCGACGATCCTCGCGCGCGTGGTCGCCCCGATCGCCCTGCCCGGCATCGCCGCCACCTCGCTGATCTGCTTCATCTTCAGCTGGAACGAACTTCTCTTCGCCCGAGTCCTGACGGGCGTGGTCGCCGAGACCGCCCCCGTCTTCCTGACCGGCTTCATCACCAGCCAGGGCCTGTTCCTGGCCAAGGTGTGCGCCGCGTCGCTCGTCGTCTCCCTGCCGGTGCTCGCCGCGGGGTTCGCCGCCCAGGACAAGCTGGTCCAGGGCCTGTCGTTGGGAGCCGTGAAATGAAGGCCGCCGTCATCGAGTCCGTGGGCCGTGCCGTCGTCACCGAGGTCCCCGACCCCACGCCGGGGCCTCGCGAGGTGGTCGTCGAGGTGGCCGCGTGCGGGCTGTGCGGCACCGACCTGCACATCCTCCAGGGCGAGTTCGCGCCCAAGCTGCCGATCGTGCCGGGCCACGAGTTCGCCGGCGAGGTGGTCGGCGTCGGCACCCAGGTCACCGAGGTCGCGGTCGGCGACCGGGTCGCGGTTGATCCGTCCCTGTACTGCTACGAGTGCCGCTACTGCCGCGACGGCCACAACAACCTGTGCGAACGCTGGGCTGCGATCGGCGTGACCGTGCCGGGCGGCGCCGCCCAGTACGCGGTGGCCCCCGTCGCCAACTGCGTGAAGCTCCCCGAGCACGTCCGCACCCAGGACGCGGCCCTGGTCGAGCCGCTGTCGTGCGCGGTGCGCGGCTACGACGTCCTCAACTCCCGCCTGGGCGCGCACGTGCTCATCTACGGCTCCGGGACCATGGGCCTGATGATGCTGGAGCTGGCCAAGCGCACCGGCGCGGCGAGCGTGGACGTGGTCGACCTGAACCCGGCCCGCCTGGAGACCGCCCGGCGGCTGGGCGTCTCGGCGACCGCCGCGAACGCGGACGAGCTGGACCGGCCGCGGGGCTGGGAGGTGGTGATCGACGCGACCGGGAACGCGGCGGCGATCCAGGACGGCCTGGGCCGGGTCGCCAAGGCCGGCACGTTCCTCCAGTTCGGCGTCGCCGACTACGCGACCCGGGTGACGATCGACCCGTACCGCATCTACAACCAGGAGATCACCATCACCGGCTCCATGGCCGTGCTGCACAGCTACGAACGGGCGGCGGAGCTGTTCGCGAACGGGGTCCTGGACCCGGAGGTCTTCATCAGCGACCGCCTCCCCCTGGACAGCTACCCGCAGGCACTGGAGCAGTTCGCGGCGGGCGTGGGACGGAAGATCGTGGTGATCCCCTGAGCCGATCGAGGGATTCCGGGCGCGGCCCGTCGGTAAGGGAACGGTAAAGCGGGGTCGATCGTTCACCCGGCATGACAGCTATGACCCCTGGCTCGAACATCCCTCTTCCGGTCTCCCGGGTGGCGGTGGACGTCGCCGCCCCCGTGCGGCTCGACGTGTCGGGCCTGCTGCTCACGGGCGACGGCAAGGTGCGCTCCGACGACGACTTCATCTTCTACAACCAGCCCGGCGGCCCGGGTGTGACGTACCGCTCCGGCGGGGGTACGGCCCCGGACGCGATCACCGTCGACACGGCGGCCGTGCCGCCCGGCATCGAGAAGATCGTCGTCACCGCGAGCCCCGACGCCGCGGGCCAGACCTTCCAGGGCATCGAGCCGACGGCCACGATCCGCAACGCGGACGACGGCTCGGTGCTGGCCACCTTCACCCCGCCGCAGCTGGGCACGGAGACGGCCCTGGTGGTCGTGGAGATCTACCTGCGGAACGGCGCGTGGAAGGCCCGCGCGGTCGGCCAGGGCTACGCCAACGGGCTGGCCGGCATCGCCACCGACTTCGGCGTGACGGTGGAGGAACCGGCCCCGGCCCCGGCGCAGACCCCCGCGGCCCAGCCGGCGCCGGAACCGGCCCCCGCGGCCCAGCCCGCCGCTCCCCCGGTCCCGCCCGTCCCGCCCGTCCCGCCCGCTCCGCCCGCCCCGGGCGCCGGGAAGATCAACCTCGACAAGGGCCGGGTCAGCCTCCAGAAGAACCAGACCGTGTCCCTGGTCAAGGGCGGCCGCCCGCTGCTCTCCCAGGTCAAGATGGGCCTGGGCTGGGAGCCGGCGTTCCGGGGCAAGGACATCGACCTGGACGCGTCGGTCATCGCGTACGGCCCGCAGCGCGACCACGTCGACAGCTGCTACTTCGGCAAGCTGTCCATCCTGGGCGGCGCGATCAAGCACTCCGGCGACAACCTCACCGGTGAGGGAGGCGGCGACGACGAGGTGATCGTGGTGGACCTCGGCCGGATCCCCCCGCAGGTCACCGGCCTGGTCTTCACCGTCAACTCGTTCTCCGGCCAGAAGTTCACGGAGGTCGCCAAGGCGTACTGCCGGCTGCTGGACGCCGCGACCGGCGAGGAGCTGGTCCGCTTCGACCTCACCAACGCCGAGGCGCAGACGGGCGTGATGATGGCGAAGCTGGTCCGCCAGTTCTCCGGCGAGTGGGACATGACGGCGATGGGCTCGTTCGTGAAGGCCCGGACGGTGCGGAACATGGTGAAGCCGGGGGCGGAGGCACTCTGACCCGGGCGCGGCGACGGGTGTGCGGCCGTGGGCGCTACGGCCGCAGCCCCTCCGTGAGCAGTGACAGATAGCGCCGGATCTCCTGGCCCTGCCCGTTGGCCAGTTCCGAGGCCGTGGCCAGTCCGTGCGCGAGGCGCAGGAGTTCGATCGGCTCGATGTCCGGGCGCAGGGTGCCCTCCTCCTTGGCCGCGTCCACCAGCCGGGTCGCCGAGCCGCGGATCAGCCGGCCGCAGGCCGTCAGCGCGGAAGAGCTGCCGTCGGTGACCGCCGAGCCGAGCAGGGCCTTCAGGCCGCGTACCTGGATGGTGGCGGCGCACAGTTCGTTCAGCCACTCCATGAGCGCCGCACCCGGCGGCAGCTCCGCGGCGAACTCGTCGGCGGTGGCCGCCAGCGCCTCCATCCGGTCGGTCATCGCCGCCTCCAGCAGCGCCTGCCGGGTCGGGAAGTGCCGGTAGAGCGTGCCGGAGCCGACGCCCGCCCGCTTGGCGATGTCGTCCAGCGAGGCGTTCTCCCCCTGCTCGGCGAAGGCCTCCACGGCGACCTTCAGCAGCCGCTCGTAGTTGCGGCGGGCGTCCGCACGCATGGGCCTGACCTGCGTCATCCAGTTACTCCTTGCGAACCGGGGACTCTCTCCGTATCTTAGCGAACGACAAACGGAGACAGTCCCCGCTTAGTGCCGTGCGCTCCACGGGCAGCCCACCTGCCCGTACTTCACCATGCCCGCGCCGGGGACACACAGACCGGGAGAACCCCATGTCCGCCCCGTCCAGCCCGTCCGTCCCGTCCAGCGCCGCCGACGCCCCGCCGGAATCCACCTCCCCCGCCAGGCTCGGCACCGCCCTCCTCGTCATCGTCACCGCCTACATGATGGTCGGCGTCGACTCCACCGTCGTCAACGTCGCGCTGCCCGACATCCAGCAGGGCCTGGGGTTCAGCCGGACCGGCCTGTCCTGGGTGCTCAACGCCTACACCCTCGCCTTCGGCGGCCTGTTACTGCTCGGCGGGCGCGTCGGCGACATCGTCGGCCGCCGTCGTACGCTCGGCGCCGGCGCACTGCTGTTCGCGCTGTCCTCGCTGCTCGGCGGGGTCGCGGCGGAGGGCGGCTGGCTGCTCGCGGCGCGGGCGTTGCAGGGTGCGGGCGCCGCGCTGATCGCGCCCAGCACCCTGGCCCTGATCACCACCAACTTCCCCCAGGGCCCGCGCCGTCACCACGCCCTGAGCGTCTACTCCTCCGTGGCCGGCATCGGCGGCTCCGCCGGCCTGGTCCTGGGCGGCATGCTCACCTCGTGGGCCTCCTGGCGCTGGGCCCTGCTCATCAACGTGCCCATCGGCATCGCCCTGTTCCTCGCCCTGCCCCGGTTCGTCGCCGAGACCCCGCGCCACGCGGGCAGCTTCGATCTCGCGGGCGCGCTGACCGGGACGGCCGGCATGACCTCCCTGGTCTACGCGTTCATCCGGGTCTCCGAGGACGGCTGGACCGACACCCGGTCCCTGCTCGGCTTCAGCTGCGCCGTCGCGCTCCTCCTCGGCTTCACCCTGACCGAGTCCCGGGCCGGCCAGCCGATCATGCCCCTGCGGCTGTTCGCCGACCGGGACCGGGCGGGCGGCTACCTCACGCTCATGCTGCTGCCCGCGGGCATGTTCGGCGCCTTCTACTTCCTCACCCTCATCTGCCAGCAGGTCCTGGAGTACAGCCCGTTGCGCGCCGGGTTCGCGTTCCTGCCCATGACGCTGGCCATGTTCACGGTGGTGCGGCTGCTGCCGAAGCTGCTGGCCCGCTTCGGGACCAAGCCGGTGCTGCTGGCCGGCATCACGCTGCTCGTCGCCGCCGGCGGCTGGCTGTGGCGACTGCGGCCCGGCGACGGCTACGCCACCGGGCTGCTCGGCCCGCTGCTGCTGCTCGGGGTGGGCGTCGGCCTGAGCTTCATGCCGCTCAACGCGACGATCCTGGCCCGCATCGGGCCGCGTGAGGCGGGCGCCGCGTCCGGCCTGCTGCAGACCCTGCAGTGGCTGGGCGGCACCCTCGGACTCGCCGTCCTGGTCACGGTCTACGGCACGGCGACCCGGCACGCCACCGGCACCCCGGCCGAGATCCTCACCCACGGCGCGTCCCGCGCGTTCGGCATCGGCTCGCTGGTCGCGGTGGCCGCGCTGCTGGTGGCGGGCTTCGTGATCACGAGCCCGCGGCGGCGACACCCATAGACCCACATCTTCGTCGCCCGCGCGGTCAGGTCCCGTCCGCGACGACCGAAGGATCCGCGTCGGCCGCACGGGCCGCGAGGCGTTCGAGCGAGGCCGCTGTCCGTTCCGCGGCGGTCGCGTCACCGACCGAGCTGAACAGCCGGTACGCCTCACCGAGTCGGGCGCGGGCCTGGGCCTGGTCACCGCAGTGCTCCAGGGCGGTGGCGAGGCCGGTGAGCGCACGGGCCTTGAAGCGGTCCGTGCCGCCATGGGTGGCCGGGGCGATGACGGTCCGATACACCTCCGCCGCATCGGACCAGCGCCGAAGGGCCAGCAGGTCACCGGCTATCTCATGCCGCAGGATCGCCTGCGCGAACTCCTGGAAGCCGGGCACGTCCCCCGCGTCCGTCCCGAGCAGGCCCCGATGGACGGCCAACGCCTCCTCCGCGCGGCCGGATTCCCGCAGGGCGCTGCCCAGCAGCCGACGGGAAACCGCCAGCCCGGCCTGGTCACCGGCCGCCTCGAAGAGCCGTACGGCGTCCTCCGCCGCCCGTGCCGCCTCCGCGGGCCGGCCCAGGCACATGCCGGCACCGGCGATGTAGACCCATGCCCAGGCCTGCTGGCCGGTGTCACCGGCCTGGGTCGCCGACTCCAGCGCACGGCGCGCGTGTTCCTCGGCCTGCTCGTACTGTCCGCCGCGCACCGAATACGTCCAGGCGAGGCAGTTGAGCTGGTGGGCCTCGGCCGCCCGGTCACCGAGCGCGGCGGCGGCGCGGACGCCGTAGCTGAACACCGTGCGCCACTCGGGCCAGGCGTCCCAGCGGTCGGAGAACCAGTACAACGTCCGCGCCGCGTGCAGGATCTCCGGGTACCGCTCCGCTTCGAACATGAGCTGCAACGCGCCCACCCAGTGGGCACGTTCGGTGCTCAGCCACTCCTCCGCCTCCTCGGCTGACACGGGTGCGAAGGCCGGCGTGGCTCCCGGCCACGGCTCGGGCGCGCCGGGTGCCTCGAACCAGCGGCCCGCCGCCGAGGCCGACCGCAGCAGCCAGTCCGCCATGCCCAGGGCGGCTGCTTCGGCCGACAACGGCGGCTCCTCGGCCTGGAGTCTCTCGCGCGCGAAGAGTCGTACGAGATCGTGCAGTGCGTAGCGGCCCGGCGTGGTCTCCTCCAGCAGACCCCGCTCGACCAGCAGGTCGAGGGCGTCCTGGACCGCGATCAGGTCGTCGTCGCCGGTGAGTACGGCAGCGAGGCGGGGGCCGGTGTGATGGCCGGGGAGCAGGGCGAGCCGACGTAGCAGCAGCCTGCGGGAAGCGGTGAGCTGGCGGTAGGACAGGGCGAGCGCGCCGCGTACGGCCAGGTCGCCCGCGACCAGGGTGCCCAGCCGCCGTTCCTCGTCCGCGAGTTGCTCCGCCAGCCGGGCAGGGGTCCAGGCGGGGCGGCTGGAGAGGCGGTTGCCGACGATCCGCAGGGCCAGCGGGAGATGCCCGCACAGTTCCGCCAGCCGGCCGATCGCCTCCGACTGGCCGTCGGTGCGCGGCGTGCCGAGGATCCGTTCCAGCAGTGTCACCGACTCCCTGCCGCTGAGAGCGCCGAGCCGGATGCGGCGTACGCCCTCCAGCCCCGTCAGCGGGCGTCGGCTGGTGACGAGTACGAAACCGCCCTCCGCGTCCGGCAGCAGCGGCCTGGCCTGCGCCTCGTCGGCCGCGTCGTCCAGGACGACCAGCACCCGCCGGGTGCTGAGCGTGGCCCGGTAGACGGCCTCGCGCGCCACCGGGTCCACCGGAATCCGGTCGGGCGGATGCCCGAGCCCCGTCAACAGCAGGACCAGTGCCTCGGCGGCGGACAGCGGTGTGTCGCTCATGCCGTGCAGTCGCACACTGACAGAGCCGTCCGGAAAGAGCTCTCCCAGCCGCCGCGCGGCCTGCGCGGCCAGGGTCGTCTTGCCCTGCCCGCCCGGCCCGAAGAGGACCACCGCGCGGGCGCCGGCACCTCGGGCGAGCGCCTCCAGATCGGTCAGTTCCTGCTCCCGTCCGGTGAAGTCCGGGACGGTGCGCAGGAGATACGGCGGCGCGGCCGGACCGCCCCGCTCCCGGCCGGCGTCGGCCAGCCGCTGCAACCGCTGCGACTGCTCGCGGTCCAGCTTCAGGGCGGCGGCAAGCGCGTCGACGGTGCGGCGCTGTGGCCCACGGCTGCGGCCGCGTTCCATGTCGCCCAGCGCCCGGACGCTGACGCCGGACGCCTGCGACAACTCCTCCAGGGTCAGCCGCGCCGCCCGGCGCAGGGAACGCAGCATCGCACCGAAGGCGGTGGCGCCGTGGGACTCATCGGATGGGGAAAGTCTGGTCATCACGACAATTAGAACAAGCGCTCTCTACTTCCGCCTGCACTTCTGCCTGGCAGCGGTCCCGCACAACTGGTGTGCTGGACGCCCGAACCCGAGAAAGGCCGAACCGCAATGCCTTACATCACCGTTGGCGAAGAGAACAGCGCACCGATCGAGCTCTACTACGAGGACCACGGAACCGGACAGCCCATCGTGCTGATCCACGGGTACCCGCTCGACGGACACTCCTGGGAGAAGCAGCTTCCGGTCCTGCTGGGGGCCGGCCACCGCGTCGTCACCTACGACCGCCGGGGCTTCGGCCGCTCCTCCCAGCCGACCACCGGCTACGACTACGACACCTTCGCCGCCGACCTCGACAAGGTGCTCACCACGCTCGATCTCACGGACGCGGTCCTGGTCGGCTTCTCGATGGGAACCGGCGAAGTGGGCCGCTACCTGGGCAGGTACGGCTCCGGCCGGGTCGCCAAGGCGGTCTTCCTGGCCTCGCTCGAGCCCTTCCTGCTCAAGACCGACGACAACCCGACCGGTGTGGACCAGGCGGTCTTCGACGGCATCCTGGACGCGGTCAGCAAGGACCGGTACGCCTACTTCACCGCGTTCTACCAGGACTTCTACAACCTCGACGAGACGCTGGGCAGCCGGATCAGCGAGGAGGCCGTCCGCAACAGCTGGAACGTGGCGGCCGGCGCCTCCGCCCACGCGTCCGCGGCCTGCGTGCCGACGTGGATCACCGACTTCCGCGCCGACGTGGCGAAGGTCGACGTCCCGGCGCTGATCCTGCACGGCACCGGGGATCGCATCCTGCCGATCGATGCGACCGGGCGGCCGTTCCACGCGCTGCTGCCGTCGGCCGAGTACGTGGAGATCGAGGGCGCCCCGCACGGCCTGTTGTGGACGCACGCCGAA
This sequence comes from Streptomyces sp. NPDC001507, assembly GCF_042894765.1. Lineage (NCBI taxonomy): Bacteria > Bacillati > Actinomycetota > Actinomycetes > Kitasatosporales > Streptomycetaceae > Streptomyces > Streptomyces sp. NPDC001507. Next base: position 793,502 of record NZ_JBIAVV010000002.1, on the reverse strand, counting down.
GAGGTGAACGCCGCGCTGCTGTCGTTCCTCGCCAAGTAGGTTCTCGCTCGCCCGCTACCGGAACAGCCCTGAAGGCACTCTCCTAGAAGAGCGCACTGTACGCGTTCAGCGCCGGCTGCCCGCCCAGGTGGGCGTAGAGCACGGTGGAGTCGTCGCCGATCTCGCGGCGTTCGACCAGGTCGATCATCCCCGCCATCGACTTGCCCTCGTACACCGGGTCCGTCACCATGCCCTCCGTGCGGGCGGCCAGGCGCATCGCCTCCAGGGTGGCGTCGTCCGGGATGCCGTAGACGCCTGCGTGGTAGCGCTCGTCCAACTCGACGTCCTCGGTGGTCAGTTCCCGCTTCAGTCCGATCAGTTGTCCGGTCCGGTGGGCGATGCGCGCCACCTGTTCGCGGGTCTCGGCGGGCTTGGCCGAGGCGTCGATGCCGATGACCCGGCGTTCGCGGCCGCCCGCCTCTTCCAGCGCGGCGAACCCCGCGACCATCCCGGCCTGCGTGGACCCGGTCACCGAGCAGACGATCACCGTGTCGAAGAAGACGCCCAACTGCTGCTCCTGCTCCGCGACCTCGTACGCCCAGCCCGCGAAGCCGAGGCCGCCGAGCGGGTGGTCGGAGGCGCCGGCCGGGATGGCGTACGGCCTGCCGCCGGACTCCTCGACCTCGCGCAGCGCCAGCTCCCAGCTCTCCTTGAAGCCGATGCCGAACCCGGCGCGGACCAGGCGGACGTCGGCGCCTGCCAGCCTGCTGATGAGGATGTTGCCGACCTTGTCGTACACCGAGTCCGGCCACTCCACCCAGCTCTCCTGCACCAGCACGCACTTGAGCCCGGCGCGGGCGGCGACCGCGGCGACCTGGCGGGTGTGGTTGGACTGCACCCCGCCGATGGAGACCAGGGTGTCGCAGCCCTTGGCGAGCGCGTCCGCGACCAGGTACTCCAGCTTGCGCGTCTTGTTCCCGCCGTACGCGATCCCGGAGTTGCAGTCCTCCCGCTTGGCCCACAGCCTGGCACCGCCGAGGTGGGCGGTGAGGCGCTCCAGGGGGTGCACGGGCGAGGGACCGAAGAGGAGGGGGTAACGGTCGTAGGAGGAGAGGGACATGGGAGCTCCTGGGGTCAGTCGGGGTCGGCCAGGTCTGCGAGGCTGCGCCAGATGTCCGCCGTGACACGGACCGCCGACTCCGTGTCACCCGCGGCGCAGGCCGCGATCAGCCGGTCGTGCAGTCCGGCCGAGCGGCAGGAGCCGCCCTCGCCGAAGCGGCGGCGTTCCAGGCGGCGGATGAGCGGGGTGTAGCGGGCGACGGTGGCGGCGGCCGCGCGGTTGCCGGCCACCCGCACCAGGACGTCGTGCAACTCGTCGTCGGCGCGCAGGGCCCCGGCCACGTCACCGGCCCGCACGGCGGCGGCGAAGCGGACGTTGGACGCCCGCATCAGTTCCAGGTCGGTGTCCCGCATCCGGGGTACGGCGGCCCGGGTGACCAGTTCGTGCATGGCGCCGACCACGGCCGCCGCGTCCCGTACGTCGGCGGCCACGACCGCAGTGACCCGGGTATAGCTCTGCGGCTTGCTCTCCAGGAGCCCCTCGTCGACGAGCCGCGCGAACGCCTCCCGCACGGGCGCCCGGGACAGCCCGAGCCGCTCCGCGAACTCGGCGTCGCGCACCACCGTGCCCGGTTCGATCTCCCCGGCGACGATGGCGTCCCGGATCGCGGTGCAGGCACGGTCGCGGAGCAGGGTGCGGGGGACGGGCTGTAGGGCCTCCATGAACTGAAATGTTAGATATCAATCACGGAGGCTGGCAAGGGTGCGCCGACAGGCGGTTTCCTTGCAGGACCGCGGACATCACCAACCCGGGCACGACACAGTCAGAGGCAAAGCGCCCCGCTCCAGAAGGGTTGTCTCATGAATCAGGTTCTCGGGGCACCTGGGTCGCCGCCGGTACGCGGTCGATGATCCAGATGTTGCGGTCCCGGTCGGCCAGGAACGCCCAGAGCGCGAGCAGGAGTGCACCGGCTGCCACGACGAGAGCGACCAGGAGGGCGCCTTCGACGCCGCGAGATTCCGCGAGGCCGCCGGAGACCGCCTGTCCGGCGGCCGTCCCGAGGGGGCCGCCGGCGCACAGGATGGTCATGGCGGTCGTAGCCCGTTCAGCGGGGGCCAGTCGTTCGGTCAATGCGTAGAGGCTGATCATGTAGGGCGCGACGGTGAAGCTCGCCAGCGCGACAGCGACCGGCAGGGACACCAGCTGGGCCCCGATGAAGAGGATCAGCATGCCGACGAAGAGCGCCGTGGCGAAGGTGACGTAGCGGGCACGTAGGGAGAACCCGAGTGGGAGCCAAGCGCAGGCGACCCCGGCCAGGGCACTGCCGATGCCGAACTCGGCGTACAAGAGTCCCGAGGCACCGGGGCTGTCGATCAGGTCGGCGTACACGGTGACGGCCGTCTGGACCGCGCCGAAGACCGCCCCCATCACAACCATCGCCAGGAACATGACCGCCAGGGGGCGAAGCGGCAGGTGCGGCTTCCCGTGCTCTTCCGAAGAGTGTCGCTGCATGGTGCGGTGGGCGTAGAGCAAGGCGAAGGGGAGAGTGCTTGCTGCGATCAGGGACATGGTTACCACGGCGGGAGCGAGGGGGTTGATTGCGGCCAGCATTCCGACGAGCGCGGGTCCGGCGACGAAGCTCATCTCGTCGGCGGATGCCTCATAGGACAGTGCCACAGGCAACAAGTGGAGTGTGTCGTGCGACCGCATCAGACGGGACCAGTGCACGCGTACGAGGGGGCCGACCTGAGGCTGTGTCAGGCCCACGAGAGTGGCCGCCGCGACCATGCTCTCCCGTGTGTCATGGCTCGTGGCCAGCAGGGCGGCCCAGGCAACAGAGTTGGCGAGCGCGGTGGCGACGCCGACGGGCCGGTGGCCGTAGCGATCCGCAAGGGCTCCGACCAGAGGGCCGCCGATGGCGATGGCAATACTCTGAGTCGCGCCGGCGAGGCCGGCGACGGCGTAGCTGTCGGTCGTTGCCTGGAGCAGGATGAGAGTCGAGAGGGCCGAGGTCGCGTAGGGAAGGCGGGCGAAGAATCCCAAAGGGAAGAAGCCGACACCTGCAACACGCAGCAGGGAGCGGTACAGCACTGACGTCTCCATCGGGCACGTTGAGGAGACGCGTCACCCAGCCACCAACGCGTCGACGAGCCCGATTCCGTTCGTCAACGTAGCGGCGTCGGCCGAGGGCTGTACAGGGCTCTCGACCAGAGCTTTTGCTGTGGGATGACGTCTGATTCGTGCTCGCCCGAGGCCCAGGGGTGCGAGGGGGCGGCGAGGGTCTCGGGCGTCGTGGCGGAGCCGGCCGCGATGTTCTTCGCTCCGGCCCCGAGAACCCTCGGCCACGCCTCCCCGCACCTTCCTGTCCAGAACCACCCCTCGCCTCGGCCAACAATCGGCGCGAGACACAAACGCTATTCCGAGACGGGGATGCGCTCAGCGAATCGAGTCAGGGCCATTCGTTCGAGTGAAGAGACGGCTTCAGCGCTGCTGGCGCTTCCAGGGCCCGGTGATGGCGAGCATGATGCCCGGGGTCTGGATGTTGGCGTAGAGGGTCCGGCCGTCGGGCGAGAAGGTGACGCCGGTGAACTCGCTGTATTCGGGCTCCTCTTCGGTGCCGATGTTCAGTTCGTTGCGGGCGATCGGGTAGGTGCGGCCGCTGTCGGTGGCGCCGAACAGGTGCTGGAGGCCCTCGCCGTCCTCGGCGATGACCAGGCCGCCGTACGGGGAGACGGTGATGTTGTCCGGGCCGTCGAAGTTGCCCTCCACGGACGGGTCCGGGTTGACGCCGATGCGGACCCTGAGGGTGAGGGTGCGGCGCTTGGGGTCGTAGAACCACACCGAGCCGTCGTGCTGGACGGGGCTTTCCGCGCGGGCGTACGAGGAGACGATGTACACGCCGCCGTCGCCCCACCACATGCCCTCCAGCTTGCGGGCGCGGGTGACCTGGCCGGCGGTGAACTGCTTGCGGACGGAGGTGGTCTTCGCGTCGCGGTCCGGGACGTCGGTCCAGTCGACGCCGTAGACCGTGCCGATCTTCGTCGCGCGGGAGAGGTCGTCGACGAACTGGCCGCCGGAGTCGAAGCACCTGAACGCCTGGAGGGTGCCGGCGTCGTCGGCGAGAGTGCGCAGTCTGCCGCGCCCGTGGTGGAAGTGCTCGGGCGGGGTCCAGCGGTAGAGCAGGCCGTTCGGGTTGGACGCGTCCTCCGTCAGGTACAGGTGGCCGCGCTTGGGGTCGACGACGACGGCCTCGTGGGCGTAACGGCCGAGCGCCTTGATCGGCTCGGGGTTCCGGTTGGCCCGGCGGTCCTCGGGGTCGACCTCGAAGACGTAGCCGTGGTCCTTGGTGAAGCCGTTGGTGCCGGTCTTGTCCTCGGTCTCCTCGCAAGTGAGCCAGGTGCCCCACGGGGTGTTGCCGCCCGCGCAGTTGGTGGCGGTGCCGGCGATGCCGACCCACTCGGCGACGTGCCCGCCGGGGCGGACCTCGACGACCGTGCAGCCACCGGCGGCGGCCGGGTCGTAGACGAGGCCCTCGGTGAGCGGGACCGGGTACTCCCAGTTGGCGCGGGGTCCTGCCAGCTCGTGGTTGTTGACGAGGAGGGTGGCGCCGCGCGGGCCGTCGAAGGTGGACGTGCCGTCGTGGTTGGAGGGGGTGAACTCACCCGACTCCAGCTTGGTCCTGCCGCTGTACGTGATGACGCGGTACCTGAAGCCGGCGGGGAGCGCGAGGATGCCGTCCGGGTCGGGGAGCAGCGGCCCGTAGCCGACGCCGCCGTGCCCGTGCGCCGTCCCGGCCGTCTCGGTCTCTGTCTCGGTGGCGGCGAGGGCGTTCGGAGCGGTGGCCAGCGCGCCGACGCTGCCCGCCAGCGCGACACCGGCACCGGTGATCGCGGATTTCCTTGTGAAGTCCCTGCGGGTGAGCGACATGGTGTCTCCTGTGACGGTCGGAGTGCCGTGGAGGGTGGCGGACCTCAACTCGGCGCACACGCTCCCGTCCGTCCTTGAACTCCGGCTGAACACAGGGCGACATCACGGCCGTCTGTTCCATGAATCCGTAATCCTCGCCCCACGTCACCCAAAAGCCCGCCCCAAGAGCACCCCACTGAGGGCCACGATTTCCGCCAGCCGCGGAAGGGACTCCTCCATCGGGGACCACCGGCCCCGGGCCTGAACTTCCGCCCGACACACACTCCTTCGCCGCCGCTTCACGCCCGCCGCGACAGCGCTTTCATTCTTTCCCGCCGCAACGGCGCCCAGCCCGAAGCGCGGTGCCCGGCGGTGCCAAGCTCCGCGCACCCCACCCCGTCGTCCCCTACCCCCCGTGCTGCGACCGCGCCTTGAACGCCGCCTTGCGGGCCTCCTTGGCCACCTTCTTGTCGGGGTGGAGCCGGCCCATGGCCTCCAGGACGTCGGCCGTGTCCGGGTGCCCCACCCGCCACGCCTCGGCGAAGAAGCCGCTGTGCTGCTGGGCCAGCCCCTCGACCAGCGCCTGGAGCTCCTCGGAGTTCCCTTCGGCGGCCAGCTGCGCGGCCACCGTGTCGATGGTGAGCCAGAAGATCATGTCCTGGGAGGGCGCCGGCACGTCGGCGGCGCCGCGTTCGGCCAGCCAGACCCTCGCCAGGCCGCCCAGCTCGGGGTCGTCGAGGACCTCGCGGAGCGCGGGCTCGGCCTCGGCACCGAGCAGGGACAGCGCCTGCTGGCACCGCAGCCGCCGCAGCGGGGCGCCCGCGTCCGCACCGCGCGCGGCGGCCAGCAGCTCACGGGCCGCCGCCAGGGACTCCCGGCGGGCCAGCCACTGCTCGGTCTCGGCCTGCGCGGCCCCCTGCGGAAACGCGGCCGTGCCGTCGAGCAGCGCGTCCGCGCCCTTGTCGGCGAGCTCCCCGACCGCCGGCGCCTCGAAGCCGGCCTCCAGCAGCCGCGCCCGCAGCCCGTACGCGCCGAGCGGAGTGAGCCGCACCATGCCGTACCGGGAGACGTCGGCCTCGTCGACCGGCCCCGCCGCCGGTTCCTCCTCCGCGTCGGCCATCAGCGCCTCGTCGACCGGCTGGTACTCGACGAGCCCGACCGGCTCGAGCAGCCTGAACTGGTCGTCGAGCCGCATCATCGCGTCGGAGACCTGTTCGAGGACGTCGTTGCTCGGCTCCCCCATGTCGCTGGGCACGATCATCGACGCGGCGAGCGCGGGCAGCGGCACCGGCGCCTCGCCGGGGCCGCCCTCGCTCACGGTCAGCAGGTACAGGTTGCCGAGGACGCCGTCGAGGAAGTCCGCCTCGGCCTCGGGGTCCCAGCCGAGTGACGAGAAATCGACCTCGCCGCCCTCGTCGAGCGCGTCGACAATTCCGTCCAGGTCGGGCACGCTCGCGTCGGCGATGACGGTCTCCAGCGCGGCCTGCCACACCGCGAGGACGTCGTGCGGCGAGCCCCCGGTGAGCAGCGCCAGCTCCTCCCCCGCCGCCACCGTCCCGGCCTCCTCGTCGGCGATCTCGACGAGCCCGGCGTCCACGGCGACCCGCCAGGCCTCACCGGCGTAGGCGGCGGCGTCCTCCCCGGTGAGTCCGAGCGCCTCGGCGGCGGCCGGGAGCTGCTCCTCGACCAGTTCGCCGCCCGCGTCCACGCGGGTGTCGGGCCCGGCCCAGCGGGCGAGCCGGGCGGCCCGGGTGAGCAGCGGCGTGGACAACGCGGCGTGCGCCAGCTCCGCTTCGGAACGCAACCGCACCGGGGGCAGGGGGGCGCTGTCAGACATCGGCTGGTTCTCCTCGGACGCCTCAACGGTCGTACGGCGACATGGACACCGTATCGACGGCCGCACGAGCACCTGGACGCCGTACGGCTCAGCCGCTCAGCCTAGACGGATTTCCACCCATGCCGCCCGGTTCATCTCCCCGACCGGTCGCGTGCATGGCTGAAACCTTGACAACTGCCGTGGCCAGGCAGGAGATTGACGCGCGTAGAAAACGGGGGGACAACTGTTCACTCGGTGTCTGCGCGTGTCATATCCATGTCACATGGCGTTCATGGACGTGTCATGAACGCTCCATGAAAACGCCCTCGTCCCGGCGCTTCCGTATGTCCCCGGAGGGATTCCCTTGCCGAGCAGGTCTTCCGCGCGTCTCGCCGCGCTCACCGTCGCCGCCGTCTGCAGCGCGGCGTCCACCGTCGCCCTCACCTCGCCCGCCCAGGCCGACGGACTGCGCATCCACGACGTCCAGGGCACCACGCGTACCTCGCCGTACGCCGGCCAGAAGGTGACGGACGTCCCCGGCATCGTCACGGCCACGCGCACCTACGGCTCCTCCAGAGGTTTCTGGCTCCAGGATCCGACGCCGGACAGCAACCCGGCCACCAGCGAGGGCGTCTTCGTCTTCACCAGCTCCACCCCGAAGGTCGCGGTCGGCGACGCCGTCACGGTCACCGGCACGGTCTCCGAGTACGTGCCGGGCGGCGCCTCGACCGGCAACCAGTCGGTGACCGAGATCACCAAGCCGACGGTCACCACCGTCTCCACCGGCAACGCGGTCCCGGCGCCGGTCGTGATCGACAAGAAGTCGGTGCCGAGCGCGTACACCCCCACGGGTGACACGGCCGCGAGCAATTCGATCAACGGCCTGACGCTGCAGCCGAAGAAGTACGCCCTGGACTACTACGAGTCCCTTGAGGGCATGAACGTCCAGGTCGAGGACGCCCGCGTGATCACCGCCACCGACCCGTACGCCGAGCTGTGGGTCACGGTGAAGCCGCACGAGAACCGCACCAACCGCGGCGGCTCGCTCTACCGCACCTACCGCGACCAGAACACCGGCCGCCTGCAGATCCAGTCCCTCGGGGCGACCGCCGGCTTCCCGGCGGCGAACGTCGGCGACACCCTGACCGGCGCCACGACCGGCCCGCTGGACTACAACCAGTACGGCGGCTACACCCTCGTCGCGAGCACGCTGGGCACCCTGAAGAGCGGCGGCCTGCAGCGCGAGACGACGAAGAAGCAGTCGCACGGCGAGCTGGCGGTGGCGACCTACAACGTCGAGAACCTCGACCCCTCGGACGGCACCTTCGCCGCGCACGCCGCCGCGATCGTGAACAACCTCCAGTCGCCCGACATCGTGTCCCTGGAGGAGATCCAGGACAACAACGGCGCGACGGACGACGGCACGGTCGCCGCCGACGTGACGGTCAACAAGCTGATCGACGCGATCGTCGCGGCCGGCGGCCCGAAGTACCAGTGGCGTTCCGTCAACCCGGTCAACGACCAGGACGGCGGCGAGCCCGGCGGCAACATCCGCCAGGTCTTCCTGTTCAACCCGGCGCGGGTCTCCTTCGTCGACCGCGCGGGCGGCGACTCCACCACCGCGGTGGGCGTCACCAAGGTGCAGGGCAAAGCCCAGCTGACGGCCTCCCCCGGCCGCGTCGACCCGGCGAACTCCGCCTGGACGACCAGCCGCAAGCCGCTCGCCGGTGAGTTCGTCTTCCAGGGCAGGACGGTCTTCGTGATCGCCAACCACCTCAACTCCAAGGGCGGCGACCAGGGGCTGACCTCGCAGTACCAGCCGGTGGTGCGCAGCTCGGAGACTCAGCGCCACGCGCAGGCGACGCTGGTCAACGCGTTCGTGCGGAGCATCCTCGACGTCCAGAAGGACGCCGAGGTCATCGCGCTCGGCGACATGAACGACTTCGACTTCTCCGGCACCACCAAGATCCTGGAGAGCCACGGCGCGCTCTGGTCGGCGATCCAGTCGCTGCCGACGAAGGAGCGCTACACCTACGACTACCAGGGCAACGAGCAGGTCCTGGACCAGATCCTGATCAGCAAGCAGATCCGCGGCAAGGGCGACTTCGAGTACGACAGCGTGCACATCAACTCGGAGTTCCACGACCAGATCAGCGACCACGACCCGCAGGTGCTGCGCTTCCGCCCGTAAGCGGCCGGCCGTGGTTCAGGACCGGCTGAACACCCCGTCCAGCCAGTCCTGCCAGGCGGTCTCGTTCGCCTCGGCGTCGGCGTCCGGCGCGAAGTCGTGGACGCTGATGCCGACGGGGGCGCCCCAGTGGTTGCGCCCGAAGAACCGGATCAGGGCGTCCTCGGTGCGCAGTCCGACGAAGTACGGGTCGCGGTAGTCGACCACCGCTTCCAGGACCCGCCCGCCGGGCCCGTGGACGCTCGCCTTCGCGCCCGCGGACAGGTCGTCCGGCAGGCCGAGGGCGCGGCCCACGGCGACGAAGGCGTCCGGCGCCTGGGACGCCTCCGGCCCGTTCAGCTGGGCGAAGCTCACCGGGCGGGGCGCGAAGTGGGTGAGGTACTCGCGCAAAGTGTGCAGGTAGAAGTCGGTGTGCCGGCTCGCGCCGTCGTACTGGTTGTCCCAGTCGTCGGTGAAGATCCCGCTGTGCACGTAGCGCACCCAGGCACGGCGGCCGTCGTCACGCTCCTCGATGACGTGCTCCAGCTGGTTGGCGCTCTGCGTCGGGAAGCCGACGTCCTCGCTGCGGACAACCAGGTGGTGCGGCGGGTCGTAGGCGGTGACGGTGGAGCCGAAGGCCGCCGTGCCGCCCACCCGGGGCTCGGGCGGCTGCATCGGCCACAGATAGCCGCCGGTGCCGTTGGTGATCGCCTCCCACACCTCCGCGGGCGTGGCGTCGACCTCGAACTCGCGGGCGATCTCGAATTCCTTGGACATGATGGGGCTCCTGCCGCCTACTGTTCCAGCTCGGGGGTGGGCCGGTCCTTGACCGTGGGATGGACGGCGACCACGATCCGGTGGTCCCGGCCGCCCTCCGTGCCGGGCGCGTCGTACTTGCGGATGAGCGCGCTCACGCCCGCCGTCAGCTCCTGCACGAAGGCCGCGCGGTCGGCGGCGGAGGCGAAGCGGACCTCGCCGTCCAGCGCGTAGGTCGCGAGCCGCTTGCGGGCCTTGGCGGCCCCGCTGATCAGCATGCCGACGTCGCGCACCAGGCGCGCGCCGAGCGCGAGCAGCCAGCGCGCGGAGAGCTGGTCGCGGAAGCGGTCCGGGTCCGGCTGTACGGCGGGCAGGGCGGCCGGCGAGATGACGTACGACGCGGCGGTCGCGCGCATCAGCCGTTCGTTGACGTTGCCCTTGCGCCGCTCTCCGGCCAGCTCGACCAGGCCGTGCCGCTCCAGCGTCTTCAGGTGGTAGTTCACCTTCTGCCGGGGCAGCCCGACCCGGCCGGCCAGCATCGCGGCCGACGCGGGCGCCTCGGCCAGTTCGGCGAGCAGCCTGGCCCTTGTCGGGTCCAGCGACACGGCCGCCGCCTCGGGGTCCTCGATCACGGTGACGTCCAGCATGGCTCCACCGTCTCACCGAAAACTTTTTTTGTCCACAGAGGTGGAGTTTTCGGTGGGACGGTGGAGCGGCCCTCCGGCGGGCCCCGGCGCACCCCGGCCGCTTAGCTGCGACGGCGACGGCGCAGTGCGCCCACCGCCACCGCGACGGCGGTCGCGGCGCCCGCGAACAGCACCGGCCTGGGAAGCCGGACGAGCGCCCGCACGGCCATGCGCGCGGGCTGTGCGACCCGGTCCTCGACGGCGTGCCCCGCCCCGGCGGCCTTCTCCGTCGCCAGGTGCCCGGCGTGTCCCGCCCGCTCCTGCACGGCGTGCCCGGTCCGCAGCGCGTGCTCCTGGAACGTGTGGCGCGCCTTGGTCATCTGCTCCTGTGCCGTGTGGCCGCCCTTCATCGCCCGGCCCTGGGCCTGGTGACCGGCCCTGGCCGCTCCCTCGCGCAGCTGTACGCTCAGCGCGCCGGCCCGGTCCTTGATGTCGGCGGCGCGGGCCTGGGTACGGCCCTTGAGGTCGGCCTTCGCCGCCAGCGCACCGGCGGTGTCGGTCAGTCGGGCCCCCGTTCCGCGTGCGGTCCTCTTCGTCATCGGTGCTGCCCCTCCTGGTCTCGTCGGCGTCCGCTCTGCTTGCGGACCCTCCGAGTACCCGGTCCGGCCGCCCTCAGCCCTGCTCCCCCCGTTCGCCCAGACGGGCCAGCTGACTCTGGAACCAGTCGAGGCGGGCGTGCAACAGTGCGGCCTCCGCGACCAGTTCGGGCACCCCGAGGCCTTCCTCCGCCGCCACCCGGCCGCCGGCGGCCCCCGCACCTGCGGCGATCACCCGCACCCCGTGCCCCGCCAGCCGGGCGAACCCGGCGAGCGAGACGGACGCACGCGCGCGTACACAGCCCGCACAGGCGGCCGCAAGGGCCCGCCAACCGGGCCTGCCCCAGCCCGAGTCGGCGAACGCGACGGCCGGCGCACCGCAGGCGCACGGCCCGACGGTCGCGGTCCGCACGCGTTGCCGGGCGTAGCGGAAACCGCGCTCGAAACGGATGTAGGCGCCGAGGACGGAGACTTCGAGCAGCACGGCGGACCGGTGCTCGGCGGTGCACAACAGGGCCTCGGCGACCTCGCGTTCGTGCACGCAGTGGAAGCCGCAGTCGCACAGCCGCGCGGGCGGGCGATGCCGTCGGCCGTAGACGCAGGACGCGTCGTCCAGCACTCCGTACGGCAGCGCGCCGCCCAGCGACACACCGGTGAACCCGGCCCGCGTACCGTCCTGGGACAGCATCGGATGGGCGATCTTGTAGCCGGCCGGCGGCTCCGTCGGCCGTTCCGCCGGGAGCCACAGCCTCATCGGGCGGCCGGAGCCTCTTCGGACACGGAGCTGACCTGGGGCTCGTGGATCTCTTCGGGAAGTTCGGGAACCTCGGGTACGTCGTCGCTGACGAGCGGCCGCTCCTCGGCGACCCCGGTGGCCAGTGCCTTGCCCAGCTTCATGGTGCCTCCCATGACCCATGACCTGCCGTCGGTGACCGTCCTGCCCATAGTGGCCCATGAGGGGCCGAGTTGGACACAGGGCCTCAGGACGCCACAACCTGACGCCTTAGCATTTCTAAGACGTACCAGGTAGAAAAATTAAGTAGAGCTACGCTGTCGTGGTGCCGAGACTACCCCCATGACGAACCCACACGGCACCTCTTGTTCGCCCCGCCCCTTCGGCCGCACCCTCTGCGCGATGGTCACCCCCTTCACCGGAGCGGGCGCGCTCGACCTCGACGGTGCCCGGCGGCTGGCCGCGCATCTGGTGGCTCAGGGCTGCGACGGTCTGGTGCTGAACGGCACCACCGGCGAGTCGCCGACCACGACGGACGCGGAGAAGGCGGAGCTGATCGGGGCGGTGCGGGCGGCGGTGGGCGAGCGGGTCTCGCTGGTGGCGGGCGTGGGCACCGCGGACACCCTGCACACCGTCGACCTCGCGCTCGCCGCCGAGAAGGCGGGCGCGGACGGCGTCCTGGTGGTGTCGCCGTACTACAGCAGGCCACCGCAGGACGCCCTGGAGGCGCACTTCCTCCAGGTGGCCGAGGCGAGCGGGCTGCCGGTGATGCTGTACGACATCCCGGGCCGCACCGGCACCCGGATCGAGCCGGAGACACTGGTCCGGCTCGCCGCGCACCCCCGGATCGTGGCCGTGAAGGACTGCTCGTACGACTTCCTCGGCACCCAGAAGGTGCTGGCGCGCACGGACCTGGCGTACTACGCGGGCTGCGACGAGCACATCCTCGCGCTGTACGCGGTGGGCGCGGCCGGCTGTGTGAGCACGGTGGCCAATGTCGTCCCGTCCCAGGTCGCCGCGATCCTGAACGCGTTCGACGCGGGCGACACGGCCCGCGCGACCGAACTCCAGCTGCGGGCCGTGCCGTTGATCGAGGCGATGACGGCCGCGGGCCTGCCGGGCACGGTCACGTCGAAGGCGCTGCTCACCGCGCTCGGCCTGCCGGCGGGCCCGCCGCGGGCACCGCTGCGGCCCGCCGGCCGGGAGACGGCCGACGGACTGCGGGCGGTGTACGAGGAGCTCGCGGCGGGCTGATCAGCGCCGCTCGGCGAAGACCGGTGTCCACCGGCCGGCGGCGGCGTCGTTGCCCTTGCGGAAGCCGCTGAGGGGAACGATCTTGTCGCTGCCGATGGTGACCAGGACCAGCCGGTTGTGGAACTCGTTGCCGCCGTCCTTGTCGATGTCCCAGGCGATGAGGGACTCGTTGTCGGCCCAGGCGAGGAGTTGCTGCCCGTGCACCTCGGTCTTCCGGCCGGTGCCGAGGTCGGTGATCCAGGAGGACGTCTTCATCGTCCTGCCCGCGAAATCACCGGCGGCCCGTTTGCCGTCCGGCGACAGCCCCGCCTGGACGAACCAGTTCAGGTACCGCTCGTCGGCCGGCACGGGGACCTCGTGGCCGTGGAGGTCGTAGAACTGCACCCCGGGTTCGCTGGTCAGGCCGGACCAGACGTACTGGCCGGAACGGCTGAGGGCGAAGTCCTGGCGGATGTTGATGTCGGCCATGTTCATGCTGTCGTGCGGTCCGCCGATCTCGCGCCACGGACCTTTCCCGGAGGCCACGTCGAGGACGTAGAAGCCGGTGCGCGGCATGGTGCCGGGCATGGAGAAGCTGGTGCCGGTCGTGTCGCCCGGCGCCCTGGTCACCACGTCGGGGTCGGCGGAGTAGGTCGTCGCGACCAGTTTGCGGCCGTCGTGGGAGAACGCGAGCCCGCCGACCCCCTGCCCGACCGGGATCCAGCGGGCCAGCTTGCCGGTGGTGAGGTCGAGCAGTCCGATCCGCCGGGCGGGGATGGTCCGCTCCAGGACGGCGGCGGTCCTCAGGCCGGGGGCGACGGCGAGGTACGACCAGCGGGAGTCCTTCTCGTAGCGTCCGGTGCGCTGGTCCAGCAGCCAGTAGGTGCGGGTGGTGCGGTACTCGCGGGCCGTCTGCTTGACGCTGGCGGTGGTGTAGTAGGCGGCCATGGTGGCGTCGCCCGCCTGGATCAGTTCGCGGGGCGGCGACTGGTCGGGGTGGGCACGGGTCTCGCCGGGGTCGAGGACTCCGGCGGGCCGTACGTCCTGCCTGCCACCGTCGAGCAGCGGCACGCCCACCGCGACGGCGACCACGGCCGCGGTGGCCACGGCGACGCCGGCGAGCCGGCGGGTCCGGCGGCGCCTGCGGACCGCCAGCACCCGGTCGGCGAACCCGGCCCGCAGCGGCGACTGTTCGGCCGCCTGTTCGCGCAGCGCGTCTCGCATGAGTTCCTCGACGTTCACGGCCGCACCTCCACGGGCGAGTAGTCACGGGACGGCGGCTGGTCGGGGCCGGTGTCCGGGGCGAGGGCGGCGAGTTCGGGCGCGAGGGTGCGCAGCCGGGCCAGGGAGCGGTGGGTGGTGGACCGTACGGTGCCGACGGAGCAGCCGAGCAGCCGTGCCACGTCGGCCTCCGGAAGGTCCTCGAAGTAGCGAAGAACCAGGACGGTGCGCTGGCGGTCGGTGAGCCGGGACAGGGCCGCACGCAGCACGAGCCGCAGCTCGGCGGCGGACGCGGTGTCGAGCGTCGGCGGGCTCTCCGGTGGTTCGGCGACGCTGAGTTCGCGGCGGCGCCACTTCAGCCGCCAGCGGCTGATCTGCTGCCGGTAGAGGACCTGGCGCACATAGGCCTCGGGCTCGTCGATGCGCTGCCAGCGGCCGGCCGCCTTGATCAGGGCGTTCTGCAGCAGGTCCTCGGCCGCGTGCCGGTCGCCGCCGGTCAGCAGCACGGCGGTCCTCAGCAGCGCCGACGACCGGCTGTCCACGAACTCCCGGAAGCTCTCCTGCAGTTCCGCATCCATCGTCACCTTCTCTTCCCCCGGGCCCGCCCGGTGTCCGGACCCTGTACCCGTGGTGACGCGTGCGGAGCGGCGCCACTATGCCTGTGCGGCGCGAGAACATTCACCGGTGTCCGGCACGCCCGCTGCCGTACGTTGGCCCCGTGAGCCGCCCCCTGCTGTTCCTGGACGTCGACGGTCCCCTCAACCCGTACGCCGCCCAGCCCGAGCGACGCCCCGCGGGATACACGACGATCCGGGCGACCGTCCGCCCGGGACGCCCGCTGCGAGTGTGGCTGAATCCGTCGCACGGCCCGGCGCTGCTCGCCCTCGGCTACGAGCTGTGCTGGGCGACCACCTGGATGGCCGAGGCCAACCGCTGGATCGCGCCCGTCGTGGGGCTCCCCGAGTTGCCGTACGTCGACTTCGGCCGGGGCCTGTTCGCGGAGCGGCCCGACGGGGTCCACTGGAAGACCGAGGCGATCGTGGCCTTCGCCGCGGGGCGCCCGTTCGCCTGGGTGGACGACGAACAGAGCCCGGCGGACACGCTGTACGTCCGCGCCCACCACCCCGGCCCGGCCCTGCTGCACCACGTCGACCCCGGGATCGGGCTGCGGGAGGCCGACTTCGCCACGCTGGCGGAGTTCCGGGCGGCCATGCCCCAGGACGGCTGAGTGCCCTCCCGCCGACGTGGCGTTGCGGGGCCATGGGGCCTGCCGGACCCGCCCGTTGGAACAGCCCTCGTCCACGCCTTGTGGATCTCCTCCGGACCGGGATGAGCGGGGGCCGTCAACTCCCCTTTTCCATGGGTGACTTGCGCGAAAGGTTGACGCCGCACCGGGCCGGGAGTAGAACACCGTCGGTCGCGAGCGCTTCCCACCGTGCCGCGCCTGTCCGACCACCACTCCCCTGTACGGAACGCAGTGCTCTCGCACTTCGCAGTATCGGTTCTCCCCACCGTCCGAACCGTGATCCGACAGGAGCGTGCACATGAGGGTTCCCCCACGGGGCCTTTCTCTTCGCAAGCCTCATCGCCGACCCCCACAGGGCATCATCCTCCTCTCACTGGCACTCATCGCCGCGGCGTTCCTCTCACTGGTGACGCCCGCGGCCCACGCCGCCACGCTGACGCTGCTCTCCCAGGGCAAGCCGGCCACCGCGTCCTCCGTGGAGAGCGCCGCCTTCCCGGCCTCGGCCGCCTTCGACGGCGACACGGGCACCCGCTGGTCCAGCGCGGCCTCCGACCCGCAGTGGGTCCAGGTCGACCTCGGGTCGAGCCAGACCATCAGTGAGGTGGTGCTCGACTGGGAGACCGCCTACGCGAAGTCCTTCCAGATCCAGACCTCGACCGACGGCTCCACCTGGACCACCGTCTACACCACGACCACCGGTGCCGGCGGCGACCAGACCCTGACCGTCACCGGCACCGGCCGCTACGTGCGGATGTACGGCACCGCCAGGGCCACGCAGTACGGCTACTCGCT
Organism: Streptomyces sp. NPDC001507; assembly: GCF_042894765.1. Classification (NCBI taxonomy): domain Bacteria; kingdom Bacillati; phylum Actinomycetota; class Actinomycetes; order Kitasatosporales; family Streptomycetaceae; genus Streptomyces; species Streptomyces sp. NPDC001507. Next base: position 777,371 of record NZ_JBIAVV010000002.1, on the reverse strand, counting down.
CTGGGAGTTCCAGGTCTACGGCGGCAGCGCGACCACGACCTGCGGGACGGCCACGGCGGCGCTCGGCAAGCCGGCCACCGCGTCCTCCGTGGAGAGCGCCGCCTTCCCGGCCTCGGCCGCCTTCGACGGCAACGCCGGCACCCGCTGGTCCAGCGCGGCCTCCGACCCCCAGTGGGTCCAGGTGGACCTGGGCTCCGCGCAGTCGCTCTGTGGCGCCCAGTTGAGCTGGGAGACGGCGTACGCGACGGCGTACCAGATCCAGACCTCGACCGACGGCTCCGCCTGGAACACCGTCTACTCCACGACGGCCGGTACGGGCGGGGTGGTGAACGTGTCCTTCACCGCCACCGGCCGCTACGTGCGGATGTACGGCACCGCCAGGGCCACGCAGTACGGGTACTCCCTGTGGGAGTTCACCGTTCTGACGCCCGGCGGCACCACCACTCCGCCGGGCGGCGGCGACGGCAGCTGCCCGTGGGTGGGTTCCACCGCACCGGTCGCGACCCGGGTCTCGCAGGTGATGGCCCAGATGACCAACGCCCAGAAGGTGTCGATCCTGCACGGCAACAACAACGCGACGCCCTACATCGGCAACATCACCGGCATCCCGTCACTGTGCATCCCCGACATCGGGCTGCAGGACGGTCCGGCGGGCGTCGGTGACGGGCTCGGCGGTGTGACGCAGATGCCGTCCGGCAACGCGATGGCGGCGAGCTTCGACAACACACTGGAGCAGCAGTACGGGGCCGCGATCGGTGCCGAGTTCGCGGGCAAGGGTGTGCAGGTGGCGCTCGGCCCGACGCTGAACATCGTGCGCGACCCGCGCTGGGGGCGCGCCTTCGAGACGTTCGGCGAGGACCCGTACCTGAACGGGCAGATGGCCGCCGCCGACATCCGGGGCATCCAGAGCCAGGGTGTGATGGCCGAGATGAAGCACGTGGCCGTCTACAACATCGAGAATCCGGCCGGCACCGTGGTGGTGGACAAGCGGACGATGCAGGAGCTGTACCTGCCCGCCTTCCAGACCGCGGTCCAGCAGGGCTCACCGGCGGCGGCGATGTGTGCGTACAGCGTCGTCAACAGCGTGCCCGCCTGCCAGAACCCGGATCTGATGAACACCGGCCTGTACCAGCAGGCGGGCTTCGGCGGCTTCATCACCAGTGACTGGGGCGGCACGCACTCCACCGTGGAGTCGGCCGACGCGGGCCTGACGGTGGAGATGCCCAACGGGTACTTCTACGCCGACTTCCTCGCCCAGGCGGTCGCCGCCGGCACGGTCAGCCAGAGCACACTGGACACGATGGTGAGCCGGCTGCTCACCCAGTTCTTCACGTTCGGGCTGTTCGACAAGGCGAAGAGCGGATCGACGGGTGCCACCGTCACCACCGCCGATCACGTGGCGGTCGCGCTCCAGGGCGCCGAAGAGGGCACCGTGCTGCTGAAGAACAACGGGATCCTGCCGCTGTCCACCACGACCACCAAGTCGATCGCGGTGATCGGCTGGGACGGTGGCGCCGGAGTCCAGTCCATCGGCGGCGGCAGCGCCACGGTGACCAGCTCCGGCACGGTCTGGCCGATCACCGGCATCCAGAACCGGGTGGCCGGCACCGGCACCACCGTCACGTACAACGACGCGACGGACCTGGCCTCGGCGGTCACGCTCGCCCGCGGCTCCGATGTCGCGATCGTCTTCGCCAGCGACAACTACGGCAACGAGGAGCACGACACCACCACCCTCGACCTGCCCACCGTCGGGAGTACGAACACCAACCAGAACGACATGATCACCCAGGTCGCCGCGGCCAACCCGAACACCATCGTGGTGCTCAACGACAACTCGGCGATCAACATGCCCTGGCTGAACTCGGTCGCGGGCGTCTTCGAGGGCTTCTACTCCGGCCAGCAGATCGGCACGGCGATGGCGGCGCTGCTCTTCGGCGACGTCAACCCGTCGGGCAAGCTGCCGGTCACCTTCCCGAAGTCGCTGGCGGACGTGCCGGCGAGCACGGCGGCGCAGTGGCCGGGCACCAACGGCCAGGTGACGTACAGCGAGGGTCTGAACGTCGGCTACAAGTGGTACGACGCGAAGAACATCACCCCGTTGTTCCCGTTCGGCTATGGCCTGTCGTACACCACCTTCGGCTACAGCAACCTGCAGGTGGGGGCGGTGTCCGGGAGCACCGCGACGGTGACGGCCACCGTCACCAACACCGGGGCGAGAGCAGGTACGGATGTGGCGCAGCTGTACGTCGGCGACCCGGCGTCCACCGGCGAGCCGGTGCATCAGCTCCGCAACTACCAGCGGGTGACGCTCAACGCGGGCCAGGCGAAGACGATCAGCTTCACCGTCAGCACGCACGACCTGGCCTACTGGAACACCACGACCAGCAACTGGACGACGGCCGCGGGCAACTACCAGATCCTGGTGGGCGACTCCTCCCGGAACCTGCCGCTGACCGGCACCCTCAACGTACCCAGCACCGTCAGCGGAGCGGCGGCCGTGGCCACCGGCTCCGCCGAGCCGCTCGCCGTGCCGAACCCGCACGGCATGAGCAGCCCGGTGGGCAAGGCGGTGAACTGGACGTTCGACCCGGCCGCCACAGGCATCACCTACACCGCTACCGGCCTCCCGCCCGGCATCACCCTCGACCCGGCGGGTGTGTTCACGGGCTCGGCGACCAAGGCCGGCACCTACACGGTGACGGTCACCGCGAAGAACGCACCCGGTTCCACCGGCTCCGCGACCTTCGTCTGGACCGCGACCTGAGTCCATGACCCACAGCCCACAGCCGTGCCGCAGCCGACGGGTTCGTCACCGGCGCTCCCGGGGCTGTCGGCGGCGGCCGGTGGACACGGGCCCGTGTCCACCGGGAAGGCACGTGAGCACACGTGAGCGCCCTCCCCCGGCCGCCCTCGGGCCATATGGGGGCGCGGCGGAGGGGACAACCAGTCCTACGTCGTACTGCCCAGTCAGTTGCAGGCAAACCCGACTGAGCAGTCCACGCTTCTGACCGGGTCCAAGGATGTCTCCGACCCGCTCACCATGGACCTGTGGATAGAAGGCGACGGCCGCACCAAACAGTTCCGTACGCGGGCCGAGCACAGCGACATGCTCGCTGGCACCGGAGACGGGCGGCTCGACCTGAGCATCACCTTCTTCGACATAGATAAGCCCATGGCCATCAAAGCGCCGCCGACCAAGGACACCACCCCGCTCGCGGACGACGCCCAGGACAGATGAGCGACACCTGGGCAGAGGAGAACGTCTGAGACGGCGGCCCCGTCTCAGTTTCCGCCTCATTCAGCCGCGTTCACGGCCGTTCAGGCGAGACCCACAACCCTCCCCGGCGCCGACGACCGGTCGGCCATGAACCCAGGGCCAACGGCAAACGCGAGATCAGCAAGGACCACGATAGGTACGCACGAGCCTCACAGCGGCGGAAGGCTACGCTTTTTCAGCCTCCGTGGGCGGCTGCTGCGGCCAACAGCCACGAACAGGAAGACCGCGAGGGCAACCAGGCCCGCCCCCAGCAGCAGGTATGGCAACCAGGACCACCATGGATCGTGATCCAGCAGGGCAGCCACGATCGCGAGGACTCCGATAAGGAACGACGCCGCTGTGTAGGCCCGCAACCACCACGGCGCACGGCGGTTGGCCATGCTCCCCCCTCATGCGCTGTGAAGTCCGGTGTCCGTCAAGACAGCGTGCCACGCCCGTCTGTTCGCTACAGCCTTGCCGGCAGGGCACACGATTGTCTATCTGTGGTCTACCCAAGCGCACCACAACCGCACCAGAGCGAGCGGGGACCAGCGGGAACCACGGTGAAAACCGCCGAGCCCAGCGACGTCGCACCGGTGACCGCGGACATCATCGTGCCGACGGGTTCGCTGCTGCCCCCGTGGATGCTGATGGCCCCCCGGGGCAGGCCGACATCCCGCCCAGAGGAAGCACCTGAGCGCCCTCCCCCGGGCCGTCCTCGGGCCGTGGGAGGGCGCTCAGCGGTGACCGACGTCGACAGCTGCAGACAGCTCGGCAGCAGGTCAGAGCGGTGATCGGTGAGGCGGCCGCAGGTCCCGGCCGCCGGGCGTCAGTTGTGGCTGTGCAGGATCTCGTTCAGGCCGCCCCAGACCGCGTTGTTCGGGCGGGCCTCGACGGCGCCGGAGACCGAGTTGCGGCGGAAGAGGATGTTGGAGGCGCCGTTCAGCTCGCGGGCCTTGACGATCTGGCCGTCGGGCATGGTGACGCGGGTGCCCGCGGTGACGTAGAGGCCGGCCTCGACCACGCACTCGTCGCCGAGGGCGATGCCGACGCCCGCCTCGGCGCCGATCAGGCAGCGTTCGCCGATCGCGATGATGACGTTGCCGCCGCCGGAGAGCGTGCCCATGGTGGAGGCGCCACCGCCGATGTCCGAGCCGTCGCCGACCACGACGCCGGCCGAGATGCGGCCCTCGACCATCGAGGTGCCCAGCGTGCCGGCGTTGAAGTTGACGAAGCCCTCGTGCATGACGGTGGTGCCCTCGGAGAGGTGCGCACCGAGGCGGACCCGGTCGGCGTCGGCGATGCGCACGCCCTTCGGGGCGACGTAGTCGGTCATCCGCGGGAACTTGTCGATCGAGGTCACCTGGAGGTGCAGGCCCTCGGCACGGGCGTTCAGCCGGACCTTCTCGATGTCGTCGACGGCCACCGGGCCGAGGGAGGTCCAGGCGACGTTCGCGAGCAGGCCGAAGATGCCGTCCAGGCTCTGGCCGTGCGGCTTCACCAGGCGGTGCGAGAGCAGGTGCAGGCGGAGGTAGACGTCGTGGGTGTCGAGGGGCTTGTCGTCGAGGGAGGAGATGACCGTACGGACCGCGACCACCTCGACACCGCGGCGGGCGTCCGGGCCGATCGCGTTCCCGGCGTTCTCGCCGAGCAGCTCCACGGCCCTGCCCGCGGACAGCCGCTCGGTGCCGGCCGGGCCGGGCTCGGCGAGGAGTTCGGGGGCGGGGAACCAGGTGTCGAGAACGGTGCCGTCGGCGGCGATCGTGGCGAGGCCGGCGGCGGCGGCACCGGTGGGACGAGGAGCAGTCGTGTCGGTCATGAGGGCAACCTAACCGGCCGGGGGCCTGCGAGGCGAACCAGCGTGCGGGGCGTCTCAGGGGACGGTCCGTGCGGCGGCCTCCCGGTCAGCGAATCACCCGTCCCAGCACCTCCCGCGCGTACCCCTCGTCGTACGGGGTCCCGGTCAGCAGCACCTGGAGGCAGATCCCGTCCATCAGTGCGACCAGCGCCCGCGCCGTGACCGGGTCGGTGTGCCGGGTCAGCCGTTCGGCCAGGTCGTCGGCCCACTCGGCGGCGACGGGGCGCAGGGCGGGGCGGCGCAGGGCGGCGAGGTAGAGCTCGTACTCCAGCTCCACGGCGGTACGGTCGCCGCCCAGCCAGTCGCCGAGGATCCGGGCGAGGGCGGTGGCGAGGTCCGTCGCGGAGTCGTCCAGGCCGCCGTGCGCGGCGACCGTCTTGGCGAAGCCCTCGTTGGCCTGCCGCAGTGCGGCGACCATCAGCTCGTCGAGGGTCTTGAAGTGGTACGTCGTCGAGCCGAGCGGTACGTCCGCCTCGGCGGCGACCGAGCGGTGGCTGAGTCCCGCCAGGCCCTTCTCGCCGACCACCCGGATCGCCGCGTCGATGATCCGCCGGCGGCGGTCGGGGTCGTAGCGGCGTGGCATCAGTGCGCGCCTCCCAGGTTCAGGACGACCACTCCCCCGATGATCAGCACGATCCCGGCCACCTTGACCAGCGTCAGCGTCTCCCCGAACAGCAGGAGTCCCAGTACGGCGATGGTCGCGGTGCCCGCCCCGGACCAGATCGCGTACGCCGTGCCGATCGACAGGGTCTTCAGCGTCTGGGCCAGGAGCAGAAACGACACCAGGTAGCCCAGCGCGGTCAGCAGCGAGGGCCAGAGTCTGCTGAAGCCGTCCGCGTACTTCATCGCCGTCGTCGCGGCGACCTCGGCGGCTATGGCGCCGGCGAGCGTCAGGTATCCCATGTGTACGAGTGTACGCAACGATGTGTACGGCAGTACACATCGACGGCGGGGAATCCGGCCGTCCCGAACGAGGGTGCCGGGTACGCCGTTTGGGCTTTCGGGTGCCGCACGACGATGTTCAATGTTCATAGAAACCGCTAGCTGAAACGGCTCCCCGCAGGCCCGTGACTCCACTAGTGTGTGCACCTCTGTGATCCACGACTGCCTCACAGTTCACCCACGCCACCTTCACACCCCCGGCCGCCGCTGCCCTGGCGCCGCTGGAGGAAACGCGCATGCCAGAAGCCACCCCCCAACCCCCGCCGCCTCCCCCCTGGGAGAACGGCTGGGTTCCCGACACCTCCCGGACTCCCGGAACCCGAAGACTCTGGCTGGCGGGCACGCTGGCCGTCGCCACCGTCGTCGCCTGCGTCACCGCGATAGCCGTCGGCCACAACGCCCCTGACAAGACGTCATCGGCCGGTCCCACGGTGTCCGCGAACACCGACAACGGCCCCGGTCTGCTCTCCTTCGCCTCGCCGTCGGCGTCGGACCCGACCGCCCCGCAGGGCACGTCGGGGATGTCGGCGACCTCGCCGACCGCGTCCGCGTCCGTCACGACGGCGGCCACCGCGCCCGGCGCCGGCCCGAAGAGCTCGCCGTCCGGCGCGCAGCCGTCCAAGTCCGCGCCCGCCAAGGGCACTTCGGGCGGCTCGGGACAGCAGCCCGACAGCGTCGAGAAGTCGGTCCGCTCGGTCAACTACCCGGACCGCTACTGGCACGTGAGCGACGGACTGGTGAAGCTGGACGCGCCGCGCGGCTCGGAGTCCCGTGCGGACTCGACGTTCACCGTGGTGAAGGGCCTGGCGAACAGCTCCTGCTACTCGTTGCGGACGTCGGACGGGAAGTACCTGCGGCACCGCAACTTCCTGCTGCGCGCCGACGCCGACGACGGCTCGTCCCTGTTCCGGCAGGACGCCACCTTCTGCGCCCGGGGCTCGTCCTACTCCGGCGCGGTCATGCTGGAGTCGGTGAACTACCCCGGCCGCTACCTGCGCCACCAGGACTTCCAGCTGAAGCTGGACCCGTACCAGGGCAGCGATCTGTACCGGGCGGACTCCGCGTTCCGGTTCGTGGACCCGCTGGCCTGAGTACCCGCACGGGAAAGCGGCGGCACCCCGTGGGGGTGCCGCCGCTTTCCCGTGTCCGGTCCTCAGACGTTGAACCCGAGCGCCCGCAGCTGCTCGCGGCCGTCGTCGGTGATCTTGTCGGGGCCCCACGGGGGCATCCAGACCCAGTTGATGCGCAGCTCGTTGACGATGCCGTCCGTGGCGGACTTGGCCTGGTCCTCGATGACATCGGTCAGCGGGCAGGCCGCCGAGGTCAGGGTCATGTCGATCGTCGCGATGTTCGCGTCGTCGATGTGGATGCCGTAGATCAGCCCGAGGTTGACCACGTCGATGCCCAGCTCTGGGTCGACGACGTCGTACAGAGCCTCGCGGAGTTCCTCCTCCGAGGCCGGCTTCATCTCAGCGGTCTCGCTCATGCCGTCTTCCTTTCGGCGTCGGCGCCACCCAGCGCCTGGGCCGTCGCGTCCTTCCACGCCATCCAGCTCAGGAGGGCGCACTTGACCCGGGCCGGGTACTTGGAGACCCCGGCGAACGCGACCGCGTCCTCCAGGACCTCCTCCATCGAGTCGTCGGGCTCGATCCTGCCCTTGGACTGCATCAGCTCCAGGAAGGTCTCCTGGATCTTCCTCGCGTCCGCCAGGTCCTTGCCGACCAGCAGGTCGTTCAGTACGGAGGCCGAGGCCTGGCTGATGGAGCAGCCCTGGCCCTCGTACGAGACGTCCTCGATCGTCGTGCCGTCGTACTTCACTCGGAGGGTGATCTCGTCGCCGCACGTCGGGTTCACATGGTGCACCTCGGCGTCGCCATCCCTGAGACCACGCCCGTGCGGGTGCTTGTAGTGGTCCAGGATGACTTCCTGGTACATCGAGTCCAGCTTCACGGTCTCAGCTCACGCCCTTCAGCCGAAGAAGTTCCGTACGTGCTCCAGGCCCTCGACCAGAGCGTCGATCTCGGCCGGAGTGGAGTACAGATAGAACGACGCTCGCGTGGTCGCAGGAATTCCGTACCGCAGGCAGACGGGCCGTGCGCAGTGGTGGCCGACCCGGACCGCGATGCCCTGCTCGTCGAGGACCTGGCCCACGTCGTGCGGGTGGATGTCGCCGAGGGTGAAGGAGATCGCGGCGCCCCGGTCCTCGGCCGTGGTGGGGCCGATGATCCGCAGGTCCGGGACCTGCTGGAGGCGCTGGACCGCGTACTCGGTCAGCGCGTGCTCATGGGCGAGGATCTTGTCCATGCCGATGGCGTTGAGGTAGTCGATGGCCGCGCCGAGGCCGACCGCCTGGGCGATCGGCGGGGTGCCCGCCTCGAACTTGTGGGGCGCCGGGGCGTACGTCGACGAGTGCATCGACACGGTCTCGATCATCTCGCCGCCGCCGAGGAACGGCGGCAGGTCCTCGAGCAGCTCCTGGCGGCCCCAGAGGACGCCGATGCCGGTCGGGCCGCACATCTTGTGGCCGGTGAAGGCCACGAAGTCGGCCTGGAGCGCCTGGACGTCCAGGGGCATGTGGGGTGCGGCCTGGGACGCGTCGATGCAGACCAGTGCGCCGACCTCCTGGGCGCGGCGGACTATCGCCTCGACCGGGTTGACGGTGCCCAGGATGTTCGAGACCAGTACGAAGGAGACGATCTTCGTCTTTTCGGTGATGATCTCGTCGATGTTGGACAGGTCGAGGCGGCCGTCGTCGGTGAGGCCGAACCACTTCAGCTTCGCGCCGGTGCGCTGCGCGAGCAGCTGCCACGGCACGATGTTGGAGTGGTGCTCCATCTCCGTGATGACGATCTCGGTCTCATGGTCCACCCGGTAGGGCTCGTCGGCCCAGCCGAGCATGTTCGCCACGAGGTTCAGCGACTCGGAGGCGTTCTTGGTGAAGATCACCTCGTCGCGGCTGGGCGCGTTGATGAACTCGGCGACCTTGTCGCGCGCGCCCTCGTACATCGCCGTGGCCTCCTCGGCGAGCACATGCACACCGCGGTGGACGTTGGCGTTGTGGCGCTCGTAGTACTCGCTGAGGACGTCCAGTACCTGGCGCGGCTTCTGGCTGGTCGCCGCGTTGTCCAGGTACACGAGCTTCTTGCCGTCGTGGACCAGGCGGTCCAGGACGGGGAAGTCCTTGCGGATCGCCTCGGTGTCGAGGAGGCCCGGCAGTTGCGTCACGCGGATACGCCACCCTTCGTGTATGCCTCGTAGCCCTCGTCCTCCAGCTTGTCGGCGAGCTCGGCGCCGCCGGACTCGACGATCCGTCCGGCGGAGAAGACGTGGACGAAGTCGGGCTTGATGTAGCGCAGGATGCGCGTGTAGTGCGTGATCAGCAGGGTGCCGACCTCGCCGGTCTCGCGGACGCGGTTGACACCCTCGGAGACGATGCGAAGGGCGTCGACGTCGAGGCCGGAGTCGGTCTCGTCGAGGATCGCGATCTTCGGCTTGAGCAGTTCGAGCTGGAGGATCTCGTGGCGCTTCTTCTCGCCGCCGGAGAAGCCCTCGTTGACGTTGCGCTCGGCGAAGGACTGGTCCATGTTGAGGCGCTCCATGGCCTCCTTGACCTCCTTCACCCAGGTACGCAGCTTGGGGGCCTCGCCGCGGACGGCGGTGGCGGAGGTGCGCAGGAAGTTGGAGACCGATACACCGGGGACCTCGACCGGGTACTGCATCGCCAGGAACAGGCCCGCGCGGGCGCGCTCGTCGACGGACATCTCCAGGACGTCCTCGCCGTCGAGGGTGACGGTGCCGCCGGTGATCGTGTACTTCGGGTGCCCCGCGAGCGAGTAGGCGAGGGTCGACTTGCCGGAGCCGTTGGGGCCCATGATGGCGTGCGTCTCGCCCTGCTTCACGGTGAGGTCGACGCCCTTGAGGATCTCCTTCGTGGCGTTGTCGGCCTCGACGGTGACGTGCAGGTCTCGGATTTCAAGCGTTGCCATGGGTGCCTCAGGACTCCTGGGTGAGGGAGACGAGCACGTCGTCCCCTTCGATCTTTACGGGGTATACGGGGACGGGGCGCGTGGCCGGGAGGCCGGACGGCTTGCCGGTGCGCAGGTCGAAGCTGGAGCCGTGCAGCCAGCACTCGATCTGGCAGTCCTCCACCTCGCCCTCGGAGAGCGAGACGTTGGCGTGGGAGCAGATGTCGTAGATCGCGAACACCTCTCCCTCGGTCTTCACGACCGAGACCGGCGTGCCGTCGAGTTCCACCCGCTTCGGGGTGTCCTCCTCCAGCTCGCTCAGCCCGCAGGCGCGTACGAACGCAGTGGACGTCATGCGACCGAGGCCTCCAGCTCCTCCTCGATCTTGGCGAGCAGGCGCTCCTCGATGTCGGCGACACCGATCTGCTGGACCAGTTCGGCGAAGAAGCCGCGGACGACGAGGCGACGGGCCTCGTGCTGCGGGATGCCGCGGGCCATCAGGTAGAAGAGCTGCTCGTCGTCGAAGCGGCCGGTGGCGGAGGCGTGGCCGGCACCGACGATCTCACCGGTCTCGATCTCCAGGTTCGGCACCGAGTCGACCCGCGCGCCGTCCGTGAGGACCAGGTTGCGGTTCATCTCGTAGGTGTCGGTGCCCTCGGCCTTGGCCTCGATGAGGACGTCACCGATCCACACCGCGTGCGCGTCGTCGCCCTGGAGCGCGCCCTTGTAGGCGACGTTGGACTTGCAGTGCGGGGTGTTGTGGTCGACGAGGAGGCGGTGCTCCTGGTGCTGCCCGGCGTCGGTGAAGTACAGGCCGTACAGCTCGGCCTCGCCGCCGGTGCCGGCGTAGGCGACGCGCGGGTGCAGCCGGACGACGTCGCCGCCGAAGGTGACGACCACGGACTTGAAGCTGGCGTCCCGGCCGACCAGGGCGTTGTGCTGGGCCACATGGACGGCCTTGTCGTCCCAGTCCTGGACGGAGACGACGGTCAGCTTGGCGCCGTCGCCGAGGACGTACTCGACGTTGGCGGCGGTGACCACGTCACCGGTGTGGTCGATGACGACGACGGCCTCGGCGAAGGCGCCCAGTTCGATGACCTGGTGGCCGAAGGCGACGCCGCCCTGGCCGTGCACGTTCATCCGGATCGGCTCGGTGAGCACCGTCTCCTTGGGGACGGTGACCACGCCGGCCTGCTCGAAGGCGGAGTACGCCTGGGCGGCGACCCGGTCCACCGGGGCGCCGGCCCGGCCGAGCCGGGGGTCGTCGCGGCCGACCAGCTCGACGGTGACGCCCTCGGGGGCCTCCACCGTGACCTTCAGGCTGTCGCCGGTGGCGACCGCCGTGCCGTCGTGCAGCCCGCGCAGGCGCTCCAGCGGGGTGAACCGCCACTCCTCCTCGCGGCCGTGCGGGACCGGGAAGTCCGCGACGTCGAAGGACGGGGGCGCGCTCATGCGCGTGGCGACGGTCGACTCGGCGGCCACCGCGATGGCGCCGGCGGTGGTGGAGCCCACCGGGGTGTTCTGAGCCTCAGCCATGGCTGTCGGTCTGCTCGCTTTCTTGCGTGAGTGGCGTGACGGTGACGGCGGTCGCTTAGCCGACCGCGCCTTCCATCTGGAGCTCGATCAGCCGGTTGAGTTCGAGGGCGTACTCCATGGGCAGCTCCTTCGCGATCGGCTCGACGAAGCCGCGCACGATCATCGCCATCGCCTCGAACTCGGTCAGACCGCGGCTCATCAGGTAGAAGAGCTGGTCCTCGGAGACCTTGGAGACGGTCGCCTCGTGACCCATGGACACGTCGTCCTCGCGGACGTCCACGTAGGGGTACGTGTCGGAGCGGGAGATCGTGTCGACGAGCAGCGCGTCGCACAGCACGTTCGACTTGGATCCGGCGGCGCCCTCGCCGATCTCGACCAGGCCGCGGTAGGAGGTACGGCCGCCGCCGCGCGCCACGGACTTCGACACGATGTTGGACGACGTGTTCGGCGCCATGTGGACCATCTTGGAGCCGGCGTCCTGGTGCTGGCCCTCGCCCGCGAAGGCGATGGAGAGGGTCTCGCCCTTGGCGTGCTCGCCCATCAGGTAGACGGCCGGGTACTTCATCGTCACCTTGGAGCCGATGTTGCCGTCGATCCACTCCATGGTGGCGCCCTCGTAGGCGACGGCGCGCTTGGTGACCAGGTTGTAGACGTTGTTCGACCAGTTCTGGATGGTCGTGTAGCGGCAGCGGGCGTTCTTCTTGACGATGATCTCGACCACGGCGCTGTGCAGCGAGTCCGACTTGTAGATCGGGGCCGTACAACCCTCGACGTAGTGCACGTAGGCACCCTCGTCGACGATGATCAGGGTCCGCTCGAACTGGCCCATGTTCTCCGTGTTGATGCGGAAGTAGGCCTGGAGCGGGATCTCCACGTGCACGCCCGGCGGGACGTAGATGAAGGAGCCGCCCGACCACACGGCGGTGTTCAGGGAGGCGAACTTGTTGTCACCGACCGGGATGACGGTCCCGAAGTACTCCTTGAAGAGGTCCGGGTGCTCCTTCAGGGCGGTGTCGGTGTCCAGGAAGATGACGCCCTGCTCCTCCAGGTCCTCGCGGATCTGGTGGTAGACGACCTCCGACTCGTACTGGGCGGCGACACCGGCGACCAGGCGCTGCTTCTCGGCCTCCGGGATGCCCAGCTTGTCGTAGGTGTTCTTGATGTCCTCGGGCAGGTCCTCCCAGGACTCCGCCTGCTTCTCCGTGGAGCGCACGAAGTACTTGATGTTGTCGAAGTCGATGCCCGACAGGTCCGAGCCCCAGTTCGGCATGGGCTTCTTCTCGAAGAGGCGCAGGCCCTTGAGGCGGAGCTTGGTCATCCACTCGGGCTCGGACTTCTTCGCGGAGATGTCCCGGACGACGTCCTCGTTGATGCCGCGCTTGGCGGAGGCGCCGGCCGTGTCGGAGTCGGCCCAGCCGTATTCGTACTTGCCCAGGCCTTCGAGCTCAGGGTGGGCAGTCTCCGTGGGGAGAGTCATGCGGGGTTCCTCCCGGCCGTGCTAGCAGATGCGTCAGTGGAAATCTTGGGGATGAACGTCGTGCAGACGCCGTCGCCGTGCGCGATGGTCGCCAGCCGCTGGACGTGCGTTCCGAGCAGCTCGGCGAAGATCTCCGTCTCCGCCTCGCACAGCTGGGGGAACTGCTCCGCGACGTGGGCGACCGGGCAGTGGTGCTGGCACAGCTGTTCGCCGACCGGTGCGGTGCGCGCCGTTGCAGCGTACCCGTCCAGGCTCAGGGCCTTGGCCAGCGCTTCGGTCCGCTCGTCGGGATCCACGCCCTCGATCGCCTTGCGGTACGCGCTCGCCTGGGCGGCGATCCGGGCCCGCGCGAAGGCGGCGACCGCTTCCTGGCCGCCTCCCTGCTCGGCGATCCAGCGCAGCGCGTCGGCGGCGAGCTTGTCGTACGACTGGTCGAAGGCGTCCCGGCCGCAGTCGGTGAGCGCGAAGACCTTGGCGGGCCGGCCGCGCGTGCGCGCGCCGTACACCCGCTGCTCGCGCGGGGCCACGACGTCGTCGGCCACCAGCGCGTCCAGATGACGGCGCACGGCCGCGGGGGTCAGGCCGAGGCGTCCGGCCAGCTCGGTGACGGTCGACGGCCCGTGGTCCAGGATCGACCGCGCGACCCGGTTGCGCGTCGAGCGCTCACCGGTCGCGAGCTCTTCCTGCGGGGCCCCCGTGGGGGTCTCCCGAGCCTCGCCGACGTTTTTCACAACGCCATTGTTGCGTAATTCCTCAGACCCAGGCAAGCGGCGTCCGAGGGAGAGGACGGTGCCCTGCATCACTTAGGCATGCCTAACCGGGGATCGGCCCTGACCTGCGGAAACGATCTTTGATCGATCATCCCTCAGCCAATTCGGTAGCGCGCGGCGGCCCCCTCCGGAACACTCCCGAACCATGCCCACACCCCCTCCGACCGGCCCTCTTGTCACCCGGGACGCCCTCGCGCAGCAGCTCGGCCTGATCGGTGTCAAGTCCGGCGAGACCCTCCTCGCACACACCTCGCTCAGCTCCCTCGGCTGGGTGAACGGCGGAGCCGTCGCCGTCGTCCAGGCCCTCCTCGACGCCCTCGGCCCGGACGGCACCCTGGTGGTCCCCACCCAGACCGGCGACCTCTCGGACCCCGCGGTGTGGCGGAACCCGCCGGTGCCCGAGGAGTGGTGGGGGACGATCCGGGCCACCATGCCGCCGTACGACCCCCGGACCACCCCCGCCCGGGGGGTCGGCGTGATCCCGGAGACCGTGCGGACCTGGCCGGGCGCCCTGCGCAGCGCCCACCCGCAGACCTCCTTCGCGGCCGTCGGCCCCCGCGCGGCGGAGATCGTCGACGCGCACGCGCCCGACTGCCGGCTCGGCGAGCGGAGCCCGCTGGCCCGGCTGGAGAAGATGCATGCGCGCGTGCTCATGCTGGGCACCGGCTACGCCACCTGCACCAGCTTCCATCTCGCCGAGTACCGGATCCCCTCCCCGCGCGTCCGGGTCGGCCGCCCCGCCCCCGACGGCGGCTGGGAGGAGGTCACCGAGGTGTCGATCACCTCCGACCGCTTCGACGAACTGGGGTACGACTTCGAACGCGACCGGAACGTCGTCGTCCGCGGCAGGGCCGGCGCGGCGGAGGTCCGGCTCTTCCCCGTGGCGGAAGCCGTGGCCTACGCCGAGCGGTGGCTGGCCGTACATCGCCCCCGTGAGGAGGAGATCTAGCACCCGGCCGTCCGGGTGACGCCAGGCGTCCTTAGACTCTGTCTCCATGCGAAGTGAGCCGGTGGTCCAGGTGCGGGACCTGGTGAAGCGGTACGGCGCCAAGACCGCGGTGGACGGCCTCGACCTGACCGCCGAGGCGGGCGTGACCGCCGTACTCGGCCCCAACGGGGCGGGCAAGACGACCACGATCGAGACCTGCGAGGGGTACCGCAGGCCGGATTCCGGCGCGGTACGCGTCCTGGGCCTCGATCCCGTGCGGCAGTCCGCCGAGCTGCGCCCCAGAGTCGGCGTGATGCTCCAGTCCGGGGGCGTCTACTCGGGCGCCCGCGCCGACGAGATGCTGCGGCACGTGGCGAAGCTGCACGCGCATCCGCTGGACGTGGACGCGCTGATGGAGCGGCTGGGCCTCGGCAGCTGCGGGCGGACGTCGTACCGCCGCCTCTCCGGCGGCCAGCAGCAGCGCCTCGCGCTCGCCATGGCCGTGGTCGGGCGTCCGGAGCTGGTCTTCCTCGACGAGCCGACCGCGGGCCTCGACCCGCAGGCCCGCCACGCCACCTGGGACCTGGTCCGGGACCTGCGCGCCGACGGGGTCTCGGTCATCCTCACCACGCACTACATGGAGGAGGCCGAGCAGCTCGCCGACGACGTCGCCGTCATCGACGCCGGCCGGGTGATCGCCAAGGGCTCCCCCGAGGAACTGTGCAAGGGCGGCGCGGAGAACACCCTGCGGTTCACCGGCCGCCCCGGCCTCGACGTCGGCTCGCTCCTCAAGGCGCTGCCGGCCGACTCCACGGCCGCCGAGCTGACCCCGGGCTCCTACCGGGTCGTCGGCAAGGTCAACCCGCAACTGCTGGCGACGGTGACCTCGTGGTGCGCGCAGCACGGCGTGATGCCCGACCGCATCTCGGTCGAACGCCACACGCTGGAGGACGTGTTCTTGGAGCTGACCGGCAGGGAGCTGCGCTCATGACCACCGCGACCGACACCGGCACCTTCACCCCCCGGCCGGGTGCCGCCCCGCTCCCCCGCATGATCGCGGCGCAGGCGGCCCTGGAGACGAGGATGCTGCTCCGCAACGGCGAGCAGCTCCTGCTGACGGTGGTGATCCCCACCCTCCTTCTCGTGCTGTTCAGCTCGGCGGACATCGTCGACACGGGATCCGGCAGGTCGGTGGACTTCCTGGCCCCCGGCGTACTGGCCCTCGCCGTCATGTCCACGGCGTTCACCGGCCAGGCCATCGCGACCGGCTTCGAGCGCCGCTACGGCGTCCTGAAGCGCCTCGCCTCCTCCCCGCTGCCCCGCTGGGGGCTGATGGCGGCCAAGACCGCGTCCGTCCTGGTCACGGAAATCCTCCAGGTGATCCTCCTGACGGTGATCGCCCTCGCCCTCGGCTGGTCCCCGCACGGCAACCCCCTCGCCGTCCTGCTCCTCCTGGTCCTCGGCACGGCCGCCTTCTCCGGCCTCGGCCTCCTGATGGCCGGCACCCTCAAGGCGGAGGCGACCCTGGCCGCCGCCAACCTGGTGTTCCTGCTGCTGCTCGTGGGCGGCGGGGTCATCGTCCCGCTGGACAAGTTCGGCGGGGCCCAGTCCGCCCTCGGGCTCCTCCCCATCTCCGCCCTCTCGGACGGCCTGCGGGACGTGCTGCAGCACGGGGCGGATACGCCGTGGGGGGACCTGGGGATCCTCGCGGTGTGGGCGGTGCTGGGGCTGGCCGCCGCGGGGCGGTTCTTCCGCTGGGAGTGACGAGCCAGGAGCGACGCCCCGGCCGGACCCCCGACCCTCGTGAACGCATGCACAAGCGGCCCCCTACGATGGTGTCCGTGCCCAAGCTGACCCCCACCGACCTCGTAGCGGCGGTGCGCAACCCGCTCGCCTTCATCGCCGATCGCTGGACGCCGGATCCCCGGACCGTCCGGCGGGCGGCCCTCGCCGCGCTCGTCATGTCGGTGGTCATCGTGGTCACCGGCGGCGCGGTGCGGCTCACCGGCTCCGGGCTCGGCTGCCCGACCTGGCCCGAGTGCACCGCCGGCTCGCTGACCCCGACCGACGCGCTGAGCTATCACAGCGCCATCGAGTTCACGAACCGCATGCTGACCTACGTGCTGTGCGCGGCGGTCGGCTGGGCGATCATCGCGGCCCGGTCCCAGAAGCCGTTCCGGCGCAGCCTGACCCGGCTGGGCTGGGCGCAGTTCTGGCTCGTGATGAGCAACGCGATCCTCGGCGGCATCGTGGTCCTCGTCGGCCTGAACCCCTACACCGTCGCCGCGCACTTCCTGCTGGCGACGGCGCTCATCACGGTCGCCGCCCTGATGTGGCAGCGCACCCGCGAGGGCGACGGCGCGCCGCGTCCGCTGGTCGGCAAGGCGGTGCAGCAGCTGGTGTGGGCCCTGGTGGCCGTGACCCTGCTGCTCATCACCGCCGGCACCGTGGTGACCGGCGCGGGACCGCACCCGGGCGACTCCGGCGACGTCGAGCGCATCGACGTCAGCTGGTCCGGTGTCGCCGAACTGCACGCGGTGTTCGCCTGGATCGTGGTGTCGCTGACCTTCGCCCTGTGGTTCTTCCTCAAAGGCGTCGGTGCGCCCCAGGAGCCACGGAACCGCGTCCGCGACCTGTTCCTGATCCTGCTCGGTCAGGGCGTGATCGGATACGTCCAGTACTTCACCCACCTGCCCACGGTCCTGGTCGGCCTGCACATGTTCGGCTCCTGCCTGGTGTGGATCGGCGTGCTGCGGGTCCTGCTCTCGCTGCGGGAACGCGCCGAGGTCACGGCCGACGTCCCCGCTCAGGCGTACGAGGCCGTGAGCGCGTCGATCGCCGGGCCCAAGTAGTCCCGGGTCAGCCGGGCCCGGCGCGCCGTCCACTCCTCGGTGGCCGGGGCGGGGTCGCCGTAGCGGCGGCTCCGGATGTCCTCGACGACCTCGGCGGGCGCGCCCAGCACGGGCAGCAGGCCCAGGGCCTCGCGTTTGGAGATCAGGCGGCCCTCGCGGGCGGTGACGGAGGCGCGGGCGAAGGTGATCAGACCGAGGTCCACCCACACGTCCCGGGTCCACGGCGCGGCCTTGCCGACGACGGGCCGCCAGTAGTCCCGCTGGTCGCGGACGACGAAGTCGCCGAGTTCGCGGTCCGTCACCGGTGGCAGCAGGCCGGCCGGCGCCCGGCCGTGCAGCACCCGTCCGAAGGCGTGCAGTTCGCGCCGGGTCACCGGGCTGACCGGCCGTTTGAACAACTGTCCGTGCGCCCAGGTGAGATGGGAGCGAGCGGGGTCGGCCGCGGTCGACGGGGTCAGATAGGTGCAGTGCAGGACGGGGGCGAGCGCCAGCGTGCGCAAGCGGGCGTGCGCCACCGCGACCTTCCACACGACGGCCGGGGTCACCGGGCCCGGCAGCACCGCGATCAGGTCCAGATCGCTGCGGCCCTCCTGGTAGTCGTCGCCCGCGGCGAGCGAGCCGTGCGCCCACACGGCCACGGGGTCAAGCGCCGACAGTTCGGGGACGAAGCGGGCCAGTAACGTCTCGGTGTCCATGCGCTCAGTCTGGACAGCTCACCCCGGCCCGTACGTCCGCTTCACTCCAGCCCGTACACCCGTTGCGCGTTGCCCGCCGCGATCAGCCTGGCCACGCGCTGGGCGTCGCCGAGCGACCAGGCGTCCTCGGCGACCCAGGTGCCGAGGACCCTGGCGAGGGACTCGCGGAAGAGGCGGGCGCCGACCACGTGCAGCTCGGGCAGGCCGTGGGCGCCGCTGGAGAAGAGGATCTTGCCGAAGGGGGCCAGTTCCAGGATCTCGGCGAGGATCGTCGCGGCGCGGGCGCCGGTGCGCACCAGGGCCGCGCCCGAGTCGGCGTACACGTGCGGGAAGACGCCGGCGAGGTGGGCGGCGTGACGGTGGTAGGGGTAGCCGTGCAGCAGGACCAGGTCGGTGCCGAGGCCGGCGGTGGCCCGCACGAAGTCGGTGAGCAGGACCGGGTCGGTGCGGTCGATCCGGGCGCCGGGCTCACCGAGGCCGGCGTGCAGCTGGAGCGGGAGACCGGAGGCCACGGCGATCCAGAGCAGGTGACGCAGCAGGACCGGGTCGGCCAGCTCGCCGCCGACCCGGCGTCCCGCGAGCCAGCGGCCGGCCGCGCCTCGCACCTCACCGGGGCCGGGGGGTTCGGGGGCCAGGGCCAGGCCGTGCCGGAGACCGGCGACGGAGGTGAAGGCGACCGCGTTCGCCGCCGCGCCGTGCACCGATTCGGCGAGGTTGGCGAGGAACGACTCGACGGTGCCGGAGGTGTCGGCGACCTGTTCGGCGAGGAGTTCCAGGCGGACGATCTCGCGGGCCGCGGCGGCGCCGGTCGAGGCCATCTCGGCGGGGCCGGTGAGGTCGCCGGGCAGGCCGGTGTCGACGAGGTAGGTGGTGATGCCGGTGCCGCGCAGGAGACGGCGGCCGGCCTCCAGGACGCCGAGTTCGCGGCGCCGGGCCAGGTAGCGGGCCGGTGCGCAGTGGGGTTCCAGGCCGAGGAGCGGCGGGCACCAGCGCCGTACCGCGAAACCGGTCTGGGTGTCGAAGAGGGTGGTGCCGGCGGCCGGGGGGCCTTCGGTGCGGGCGAGCTGGGCCTCGAAGGTGCCGAGGCCCAGTTCCGTACGGAGGACACCGTGGCAGTACTGGTCCACCAGGTTCGGCGTCTCGATCATCCGGGCTCCCGTGTGGACGGCTGCATGTCCGTCTTAACGGGTGAACGGGGACAGAGGTCGCGGTGTGGGGTCGTTCTTCGACCGCGGGCCGGTGGGGGCTTGTCGCGCAGTTCCCCGCGCCCCCAAAAGGGGGCGCGTTGTTCAGCCGCCGATCTGGATGCCCGCCATGCGCTTCCACTCGTACGGACCCGTCGTCACCTTCGCCGCGAACTCGCCGTCGAAGGACTCGTGGACGGTGATGCCGGACTTGGCGACGGCCTGCTCGGCGATCTCGTACGTCGGGGCCACCAGGTCGCCCCAGCCGCCGTCCTCGCCGACGAGGACGATGCGGGCGCCGCGTTCGCCGATGTAGGCCACCTGGCCCTCGGCGCCGCCGTGGGCCTTGGCGAAGGCGCCGATCCGCTTGGCGAGGCGCGCGACCTTGCGCTCGGCCTGCTGGTCAGCCTTCTGCGTGTCAACCTGCTGCGTGTCTGCCATGCACAGGATGCTACTCACGAGTAGATCCACTGGCGAGGGCAGGGCGGTGTGACCTGTGTCAGCGCAGGAAGGGGTCGACCGCCACGGCCACGAAGAGCAGCGACACATAGGTGATCGACCAGTGGAAGAGCCGCATCTCCTTGAGCTTGCCGCTCGTCACCTCGGCCTTCGCGCGGTTCTGCAGCGCGTGCGCCTCCCACAGCCACCAGCCGCCCGCCGCCAGCGCGACCAGGGTGTAGAACCAGCCGGTGTAGCCGAGGGGGGTGAGGAGCAGTGAGACGGCGACCATCACCCAGCTGTAGATGACGATCTGTTTGGCGACCACCTTGTTGGAGGCGATGACCGGCAGCATCGGCACGCCCACGCGCGCGTAGTCGTCCTTCACCTTCATGGAGAGCGGCCAGTAGTGCGGCGGCGTCCAGAAGAAGATGACCAGGAAGAGGATGAGCGGCGCCCAGGAGAGCGAGTCGGTGACGGCCGACCAGCCGATCAGCACCGGCATGCAGCCGGCGATGCCGCCCCACACGATGTTCTGCGCGGTACGCCGCTTGAGGATCATCGTGTAGACGACGACGTAGAAGAGCAGCGCTCCGAGTGACAGCCAGGCACTCAGCCAGTTGACGGTGAGACCGAACAGCAGGGTGGAGCCGACCGCCAGGGTGATGCCGAAGGCGAGGCACTCGCGCGGGCTCACCATGCCGGTCACCAGCGGACGCTGCGAGGTCCGGTCCATCAGCGCGTCGATGTCCCGGTCGATGTACATGTTCAGCGCGTTCGCGCCGCCCGCCGAGAGGTACCCGCCGACGCAGGTGAGCAGCACCAGCGTCAGGTCGGGCACGCCCTGCTGCGCCAGGAACATCACCGGAACGGTGGTGATGAGCAGCAGCTCGATGATCCGTGGCTTGGTCAGCGCCACGAAAGCTTTGACACGGGCCCCGAACGGCCGGTGGCTCGGGCTCTTGCTCGCACCGAGCACCCCCGCTGGACGGGATTCGACGGCCGTCACGCACACCCCTGACAGAGACTCCCAGCGAGCCCCGCCGTGTGAACTCACGGTAAAGGCTCGCGCGTACCACGCCACTTTAGACGTTGCCCATACCCCGACCTTCGCGGGGGTGGGGTCGTGTTGGCGGGCGGCTCGGGAGAGGGGTGGGGCGGCTCGATTGAGCAGTCAGATGAGCGGTTCCGTATTCATGTGCCGAATGCCTTCTCGGCCAGTCGGGAGGCGGATCCCCGAGAGTCCCGGCAGTCTGGAAACACTCGAAAAAATGCACGTCCTTACGGGGGTAGGCTCGACAACGGCCGGTGGGCACCCAGTGCACCGGCAGCCGGTGCGGGCACGTGCCCGGGGACCGGTAACCGAACATGTGGAGAGGAGCCCTGACCCAGGGTGAGCACCAAGCCGACCACCACAGACCTCGACTGGACCGAGTTGGACCAGCGGGCCGTAGACACCGCCCGCGTCCTGGCCGCCGATGCCGTACAGAAGGTCGGCAACGGCCATCCGGGTACGGCGATGAGCCTGGCGCCGGCCGCGTACACCCTCTTCCAGAAGGTGATGCGGCACGACCCGTCCGACCCCGACTGGGTGGGCCGCGACCGCTTCGTACTGTCCGCCGGTCACTCGTCGCTGACCCTCTACACGCAGCTCTACCTGGCCGGCTTCGGTCTGGAGCTGGAAGACCTCGAAGCCTTCCGCACCTGGGGCTCGAAGACCCCCGGTCACCCGGAGTACGGCCACACCAAGGGCGTGGAGACCACCACGGGTCCGCTGGGCCAGGGTGTCGCCAACGCGGTGGGCATGGCCATGGCCTCCCGGTACGAGCGCGGTCTGTTCGACCCGGACGCGCCGCAGGGCGAGTCGCCGTTCGACCACTTCATCTACTGCATCGCCGGTGACGGCTGCCTCCAGGAGGGCATCTCCGCCGAGGCGTCCTCGATGGCCGGCCACCAGAAGCTCGGCAACCTGGTCCTGCTGTGGGACGACAACCACATCTCGATCGAGGGCGACACCGAGACCGCCGTCTCCGAGGACACCGTCAAGCGGTACGAGGCGTACGGCTGGCACGTGCAGCGGATCGCCCCGAAGCCGGACGGCGACCTGGACCCGCACGCCATCTACAACGCGATCGAGGCCGCGAAGAAGGTGACGGACAAGCCGTCCTTCATCGCGATGCGCTCGATCATCGCCTGGCCCGCCCCGAACGCGCAGAACACCGAGGCCGCGCACGGCTCGGCGCTGGGCGACGACGAGGTCGCGGCCACCAAGCGCGTCCTCGGCTTCGACCCGGAGAAGAGCTTCGACGTCGCCGAGGAGGTCCTCGCCCACACCCGGCAGGCCGGCGAGCGCGGCGCGGCCGCCAAGGCCGAGTGGGAGAAGTCGTTCCAGCAGTGGCGCGACAACAACGCCGAGCGGGCCGCCGACTTCGACCGCATCTCCGCGGCCGAGCTGCCCAAGGGCTGGGAGGAGAAGATCCCGGTCTTCGAGCCCGGCAAGGGTGTCGCCACCCGTGCGGCCTCCGGCAAGGTGCTCCAGGCGCTCGGCGCGGTCATCCCCGAGCTGTGGGGCGGTTCCGCCGACCTCGCCGGGTCGAACAACACGACCATCGACAAGGACAGCTCGTTCCTGCCGGCGGACAACCCGCTGCCGGGCGCGAACCCCTACGGGCGCACCATCCACTTCGGTATCCGCGAGCACTCCATGGCCGCGGAGATGAACGGCATCACCCTGCACGGCAACACCCGTGTCTACGGCGGTACGTTCCTCGTCTTCTCCGACTACATGCGCAACGCCGTCCGTCTCTCGGCGCTGATGCACCTGCCGGTGACGTACGTGTGGACCCACGACTCCATCGGCCTCGGCGAGGACGGCCCCACCCACCAGCCGGTCGAGCACCTCGCCTCGCTGCGCGCCATCCCGGGCCTGAACGTGGTCCGCCCGGCCGACGCCAACGAGACCGCCATCGCCTGGCGCGAGATCCTCCGCCGCTACACGAAGGTCTTCGGCAAGGGCGCCCCGCACGGCCTGGCGCTGACCCGTCAGGGCGTGCCGGTGTACGAGCCCAACGAGGACACGGTCAAGGGCGGTTACGTCCTGTTCGAGGCGTCCGGCGGGACCCCCGAGGTCATCCTCATCGCGACCGGCTCCGAGGTGCACGTCGCCGTCGAGGCGCGCGAGCAGCTGGAGGCCGACGGCGTGCCCACGCGCGTCGTGTCCATGCCGTGCGTGGAGTGGTTCGAGGAGCAGGACCAGGGGTACCGGGACAGCGTCCTGCCGCCGTCCGTCAAGGCGCGGGTGTCGGTCGAGGCGGGTATCGGCCTCACCTGGCACAAGTACGTCGGGGAGGCCGGCCGCATCGTTTCCCTGGAGCACTTCGGTGCTTCCGCCGACGGCAAGGTGCTCTTCCGCGAGTTCGGCTTCACTGCCGAGAACGTGGCCGCCAAGGCCCGGGAATCCATCGCCGCCGCGCAGCGCTGACGCTCATATACGACACGTAGGAGATGTAATTCCATGACAGACGCACTCAAGCGCCTCTCCGACGAAGGCGTCGCGATCTGGCTGGACGACCTGTCGCGCAAGCGGATCACGTCCGGCAACCTCGCCGAGCTGATCGACCAGCAGCACGTCGTGGGCGTCACCACCAACCCGACGATCTTCCAGAAGGCGATCTCGCAGGGCGACGGCTACGACCAGCAGGTCTCGGACCTCGCCGCCCGCAAGGTGACCGTCGAAGAGGCCATCCGCATGATCACCACGGCGGACGTCCGCGACGCCGCCGACATCCTGCGCCCGGTGTTCGACGCGACCGACGGCCAGGACGGCCGCGTGTCGATCGAGGTCGACCCGCGTCTGGCGCACAACACCAAGGCGACGGTCGCCGAGGCCAAGCAGCTGGCCTGGCTGGTGGACCGCCCCAACACGCTCATCAAGATCCCGGCCACCGAGGCGGGTCTGCCGGCGATCGCCGAGGTCATCGGCCTCGGCATCAGCGTCAACGTCACGCTGATCTTCTCCCTCGAGCGTTACCGCAAGGTCATGGACGCCTACCTGACCGGCCTGGAGAAGGCCAAGGAGCGCGGCCTGGACCTGTCGCTCATCCGTTCGGTGGCGTCGTTCTTCGTGTCCCGGGTGGACACCGAGATCGACAAGCGCCTCAACGAGGTGGGCACCGACGAGGCCAAGGCGCTGCGCGGCAAGGCCGCCATCGCCAACGCCCGGCTCGCCTACCAGGCCTACGAGGAGGTCTTCTCCTCCGACCGCTGGCAGGCGCTGGAGAACGCGGGCGCCCGCAAGCAGCGTCCGCTGTGGGCCTCCACCGGCGTGAAGGACCCGGCGTACAAGGACACCATGTACGTCGACGAGCTGGTGGCGCCGAACACGGTGAACACCATGCCGGAGGCCACCCTCTTCGCGGTCGAGGACCACGGCGAGATCACCGGCGACACGATCACCGGCACGTACGAGCAGGCCCGCGCCGACCTCGACGCCGTCGAGGCGCTCGGGATCTCGTACGACGACGTGGTCCGGGTTCTGGAGGACGAGGGCGTCGAGAAGTTCGAGGCGTCCTGGAACGACCTGCTCAAGTCGACCCAGGCGGAGCTGGAGCGCCTGGCCCCCTCGGAGGGCTGAGAACCTTGTCAAGCAGCAATCCGCTGCGTGACCCCGCAGACCGACGGCTCCCGCGTATCGCGGGGCCGTCGGGCCTGGTCATCTTCGGCGTCACGGGCGACCTCTCCCGTAAGAAGCTCATGCCTGCCGTCTACGACCTCGCCAACCGGGGTCTGCTGCCGCCGGGCTTCTCCCTGGTCGGCTTCGCCCGCCGCGAGTGGGCCAACGAGGACTTCGCCGCCGAGGTCCACGACGCCGTCAAGGAACACGCCCGCACCCCGTTCCGCGAGGAGGTCTGGCAGCAGCTCATCCAGGGGATGCGCTTCGTCCAGGGCACCTTCGACGACGACGACGCGTTCGAGCGCCTGCGCTCCACCATCGAGGAGCTGGACAAGGCGCAGGGGACGGGCGGCAACTTCGCCTTCTACCTCTCCGTCCCGCCGCGCTCCTTCCCGGTGGTCATCCAGCAGCTGAAGAAGCACGGCCTGGCCGACCAGTCCGGCGGCTCCTGG
Organism: Streptomyces sp. NPDC001507; assembly: GCF_042894765.1. Classification (NCBI taxonomy): domain Bacteria; kingdom Bacillati; phylum Actinomycetota; class Actinomycetes; order Kitasatosporales; family Streptomycetaceae; genus Streptomyces; species Streptomyces sp. NPDC001507. The sequence continues at coordinate 752,343 of NZ_JBIAVV010000002.1, read as the reverse complement.
CGGCGCGCGGTCATCGAGAAGCCCTTCGGCCACGACCTGAAGTCGGCTGAGGAGCTCAACAAGGTCGTGCACGAGGTGTTCGAACCGGACCAGGTGTTCCGGATCGACCACTACCTCGGCAAGGAGACCGTCCAGAACATCCTGGCGCTGCGTTTCGCCAACACGATGTACGAGCCGATCTGGAACCGGTCCTTCGTGGACCACATCCAGATCACCATGGCCGAGGACATCGGCATCGGCGGCCGGGCCGGCTACTACGACGGCATCGGCTCGGCCCGTGACGTCATCCAGAACCACCTGCTCCAGCTCATGGCGCTGACCGCCATGGAGGAGCCGGCCTCCTTCGACGCGGACGCGCTCGCCGCGGAGAAGGAGAAGGTGCTCGGCGCCGTACGGCTGCCGAAGGACCTCGGCAGGTCGACCGTGCGCGGCCAGTACGCGGCCGGCTGGCAGGGCGGCGAGAAGGTCATCGGCTACCTCGAAGAGGACGGCATCGACTCCAGGTCGAAGACCGACACGTACGCGGCCGTGAAGCTGGAGATCGACAACCGCCGCTGGGCGGGCGTCCCCTTCTACCTGCGCACCGGCAAGCGCCTCGGCCGCCGCGTCACCGAGATCGCGGTGGTCTTCCAGCGGGCCCCGCACTCCCCCTTCGACCAGACGGCCACCGAGGAACTCGGGCAGAACGCGATCGTCATCCGCGTCCAGCCCGACGAGGGCGTCACCGTCCGCTTCGGCTCCAAGGTGCCCGGCACCTCGATGGAGATCCGGGACGTGTCGATGGACTTCGCCTACGGCGAGTCCTTCACCGAGTCCTCGCCGGAGGCGTACGAGCGGCTGATCCTGGACGTGCTGCTCGGCGACGCCAACCTCTTCCCGCGCACGGAGGAGGTCGAGCTGTCCTGGAAGATCCTCGACCCGATCGAGGAGTACTGGGACACGCACGGCAGGCCCGCCCAGTACAAGTCCGGCACCTGGGGCCCCGCCGAGGCCGACGAGATGCTGGCACGAGACGGACGGAGCTGGCGCCGCCCATGAAGATAGACCTCACGGACACCACGGCCGGCAAGGTCAACAAAGCGCTGGTGCGGGGCCGCCGGGCCATCGGCACGCCCGCCGTGGGCATGGTGCTCACCCTCGTCATCGTCACCGACGAGGAGAACGCCTACGACGCCCTCAAGGCCGCCGAGGAGGCCTCGCACGAGCACCCCTCGCGCACCCTGGTCGTCATCAAGCGCGTCTCCCGCTCCCCCCGCGACCGCACCGCGTCCCGCCTGGACGCCGAGGTCCGGGTGGGCGCGGACGCGGGCTCCGGCGAGACGGTGATCCTGCGGCTGCACGGCGAGGTCGCCGACCACGCCGACTCGGTCGTGCTGCCGCTGCTGCTCCCCGACGCCCCGGTCGTCGTCTGGTGGCCGGTCAACGCCCCGCTCGACCCGGCGAAGGACCCCCTCGGCGCCCTCGCCCAGCGCCGGGTCACCGACACCTACTCCTCCGAACAGCCGGTACGGGAACTGTCCGCCCGCGCGGACGCCTACACCCCCGGCGACACCGACCTGTCCTGGACCCGGATCACCCCCTGGCGCTCGATGCTGGCGGCGGCCCTGGACCAGGTGGTCTGCGAGGTCAAGGCGGTCGAGGTGGAGGGCGAGGAGTTCAACCCGAGCTGCGAGCTGCTGGCGATGTGGCTCGCGGACCGGCTGGACGTCCCCGTCAAGCGCTCCCTCTCGGCCGGCCCCGGCCTGACCGCGGTCCGCCTCGCCACCAGCGAGGGCGCGATCGCGCTCGACCGCGCGGACGGCTCCCTCGCGACGCTCTCGATCGACGGCCAGCCGGACCGTGCGGTGGCGCTGAAGCGGCGCGACACGGCGGAGCTGATCGCGGAGGAACTGCGCCGGCTCGACCCGGACGACACCTACGCGTCGGCGCTGCGGTTCGGTGTGGAGCGCCTGAACGCGCCGGCCACCCCGGCCACGGAACCGGTACCGGAGGCTTCGGCTCCCGAGGTCTCCCCCAAAGGAGAACCGGTCACCCACCCGGCAGCAGCCCCCGAGCCCACTGCCGAGGCTCCCACGACAGAAGCGGCACCGCAGGAAAGGCCGCCGCTGAAGAAGAGGGCGAAGGCGACATGAGCACTCCCCAGCTGGTCGTGCACCGCGACAAGGAGCTGATGGCGCAGGCCGCCGCGGCCCGTCTGATCACGAAGATCGTGGACGCCCAGGCCTCCAGGGGCGAGGCGTCCGTGGTCCTCACGGGCGGCCGCAACGGCAACGGCCTGCTGGCGGCCCTGGCCGCGGCCCCGGCCCGGGACGCCATCGACTGGGGCCGGCTCGACCTCTGGTGGGGCGACGAGCGCTTCCTGCCCGAGGGCGACCCGGAGCGCAACGTCACCCAGGCCCGTGAGGCCCTGCTCGACCAGGTCCCGGTGGACCCGAAGCGCGTGCACGCCATGCCCGCGTCGGACGGCCCCTGGGGCACGGACGTGGACGCGGCCGCCGAGGCCTACGCGGCGGAGCTGGCCGCCGCGGCCGACCCCGAGAACCACGGTCCGGTGCCGACCTTCGACGTCCTGATGCTGGGCGTCGGCCCGGACACCCACGTGGCCTCGCTCTTCCCTGAGCTGCCCGCGGTCCGCGAGACGGAACGCACGGTGGTCGGCGTCCACGGCGCCCCCAAGCCCCCGCCGACCCGTGTCTCCCTCACCCTCCCCGCCATCCGCTCGGCCCGCGAGGTCTGGCTGCTGGCGGCGGGCGAGGACAAGGCCGAGGCCGTCGCCATCGCCCTCTCCGGCGCCGGCGAGATCCAGGCCCCGGCAGCGGGCGCCCAGGGCCGCCAGCGCACCCTGTGGCTCCTGGACTCGACGGCAGCCTCCCAGCTGCCGCGGTCGCTGTATCCGCCGGCTTCTGCGTGACGGAGCCCGCAAGGCGCTGCTGGAAGAACCCGTACGGCCACCGCGGCCGTACGGGTTCTTCCATGACCGGGCCTACCGCCCGCGCAGCTCCCGGTACTTGGCGACCAGCGCTGTCGTGGACGCGTCCAGGCCGGGTACCTCCGCGCCCTCCGTCAGCGCGGGCTCGATGCGCTTGGCGAGCACCTTGCCCAGCTCCACGCCCCACTGGTCGAAGGAGTCGATGTTCCAGACGGCGCCCTGGGTGAAGACCTTGTGCTCGTACAACGCCACCAGCTGGCCCAGGACCGACGGGGTGAGTTCCTTCGCGAGGATCGTCGTGGTGGGGTGGTTGCCCTTGAAGGTGCGGTGCGGGACCTGAGCCTCGGGGACGCCCTCCGCGCGGACCTCGTCGGCCGTCTTGCCGAAGGCCAGTGCCTGGGTCTGGGCGAAGAAGTTCGCCATCAGCAGGTCGTGCTGGGCCTTGAGTTCACCGCTCAGCTCGGCGACGGGCTCGGCGAAGCCGATGAAGTCCGCCGGGATCAGCTTGGTGCCCTGGTGGATCAGCTGGTAGTACGCGTGCTGCCCGTTGGTGCCCGGCGTGCCCCACACCACCGGACCGGTCTGCCAGTCGACCTCCTTGCCGTCGCGCGCCACGTACTTGCCGTTGGACTCCATGTCCAGCTGCTGCAGGTAGGCGGTGAACTTGGACAGGTAGTGGCTGTACGGCAGCACCGCGTGCGACTGGGCGTCGTGGAAGTTGTTGTACCAGATGCCCAACAGGCCCAGAAGAAGGGGCACGTTGGACTCGGCGGGGGCGGTGCGGAAGTGCTCGTCGACCAGGTGGAAGCCGTCCAGCATCTCGCGGAAGCGGTCCGGGCCGATGGCGATCATCAGGGAGAGGCCGATCGCCGAGTCGTAGGAGTAGCGGCCGCCGACCCAGTCCCAGAACTCGAACATGTTGGCCGTGTCGATGCCGAAGTCCGACACCTTCTCGGAGTTCGTGGAGAGGGCCACGAAGTGCTTGGCGACCGCTTCCTGACCGGCCTTCAGCTCGCCGAGGAGCCAGTTGCGGGCGGAGGTGGCGTTGGTGATCGTCTCGATGGTGGTGAAGGTCTTCGAGGCGATGATGAAGAGCGTCTCGGCCGCGTCCAGGTCGCGGGTGGCCTCGTGCAGGTCGGCGCCGTCGACGTTGGAGACGAAGCGGACCGTGAGGTCGCGGTCGGTGAAGCTGCGCAGCACCTCGTAGGCCATCGCCGGGCCGAGGTCGGAGCCGCCGATGCCGACGTTGACGACGTTCCTGATGCGCTTGCCGGTGTGGCCGGTCCAGGCACCGGAGCGGACGCGGTCGGCGAAGTCGCTCATCTTGTCCAGGACCGCGTGCACCTGCGGCACCACGTTCTCGCCGTCGACCTCGATCACCGCGTCGCGCGGGGCGCGCAGGGCGGTGTGCAGGACCGCGCGGTCCTCGGTGACGTTGATCTTCTCGCCGCGGAACATGGCGTCCCGCAGGCCGAAGACGTCGGTGGCGGCGGCCAGCTCGCGCAGCAGCCGCAGCGTCTCGTCGTTGACCAGGTGCTTCGAGTAGTCGATGTGGAGGTCGCCGACCTGGAGGGTGTAGCCCGTGCCGCGTCCGGGGTCGGCGGCGAACAGGTCCCGCAGATGGGTCTCGGCGAGCTCCTCGCGGTGCTTGGCGAGCGCGGTCCACTCGGGCGTCTGGTTGAGCCTGGTACGGCCGTCTGCGTTCATTCCGACTTCAGCCTTCTTCCTTGCACCTGTCCTGTTGCGTGCCTGTGCCGCTGCCGTTCCAACCTAGTTGATCAGCTCCGGGCACGGCCTGCCGTCGCGCCGTCCCGCGGCGCAACAACAGGTACGTCCGGCTTGCGCACCGGTGTCAACGAGGTGACGGCAAGGCCGAAGAGGACGGCGGCCGGCAGCGCTGGTGCGTTCAGGCCGTAGGCTCCCGCGACGGCTCCGCCGAGGAGTGCGCCGAGCGGCGCGGCGGAGGTGGAGGAGGTGCGGAAGGCGGCGGCGATCCGGCCGGTCATCGACCCGGGCGCCCGTTGCTGCATCAGCGTGACCTGGTTGGCATTCCACACCATGTTCATCGCCCCGAGCAGCAGCATGCCGGCGACGAGCGCGCCGAGGTGCCGGACGGTATCCATCAGCAGCAGGGACGGCGTCTGGACCGTACCGGCGACCGGCAGGGCCGTGGCGGCGTTGTCGAAGAGCGTCTGCAGGGTGGTGAGCGCGAAGGCGAGCAGGAGCAGAAGCGGGATCGAGGCGTGACCGAGCGCCACGGCGAGTGCGAAGGCGGCGACGAGCAACCCTCGTACCGTGTCCACGGCCCACATCGCGCGCCGCTGGTCCACCCGGTCCGCGACGGCACCGCCGAGCAGGCCGAGGCCGAACAACGGCCACGGCGCATGGCCGCAGGCCGTCACGGAGGCGATGGCGAGCGGGTCGGCGGTCAGGCGCGCGGCCGGCAGGGGCAGCGCGGACGACCGTAAGCGTCCCCGAACCGGGAGACCGGGGCAGCCGTCCACAGCCGCCCGAAGCCCCCGCGCCACGCGGGTGCCCCCTCGCCCGTCGTCACCGCCGCCCCCTCACGGTTCGCCTGTGCACCAACCGTAGAGGGCACCACTGACAACGGGCCCGGGTCCGGGCCGCGGAGACAGTTCCGGCCAGGCGCCCGCAGGCTCCCGGCCGGTCCCAACTTCTAGATCTCGCCCCGCAGTTTGGCGAGCGCCTCGGCAAGGATCGCCTCGCCGTCCGCGTCGCTGCGCCGCTCCCGTACGTACGCGAGGTGCGTCTTGTACGGCTCGGTGCGCGGCGGGTCCGGCGGGTTGTCCCGGTCCTGACCGGCCGGGAAGCCGCAGCGCGGGCAGTCCCAGGTCTCGGGCACCTGCGCGTCGCTGGCGAAGCTGGGCTGCGTCTCGTGCCCGTTCGAGCACCAGAAGGAGATGCGCAGACGCGGCGCGGACTCGCCGCGCTCGGCCTCGCCCATCGGCCCCGCCCCGACCCGGCTACCTCGGATCGCGTTGCCACTTGCCACGGTCGTAACTCCCTGCGTGATGGTGCCGCGAAGCGAGTCGGCGTGTCGCTTCGTTGCGAGCGCCTCAGTCTACGTAAGGCCCAACGCGCGTCCAGTGGTGGGAGTTACCGCCCCAGCACCTAGACGCAAGCCCCATGATAGGCCGCGCTCAGGTGCGCGTACCGAACATGGGGCCCTACGTACAGATTGTGCGTGTGTGCTAGTCGCGGATCAGCTGTTCGTCTTCATCAGGATGCCGAGGACGATGATGCACGCGAGCCACAGCAGACCGATCACCAGGGTGATCCGGTCCAGGTTCCGCTCGGCGACCGAGGAACCGCCGACGGAGGACTGCATACCGCCACCGAACATGTCGGAGAGGCCGCCGCCCTTGCCCTTGTGCATCAGCACCAGCAGCATCAGCAGCAGGCTGAAGACGATCAGGGCGATCGAGAACCCCAAAACCACGGCTGGACCAACTCTCTCGGATGCGGATGAACGACTCTGGTGAACCACGGGGACAAGGCAGCTGACCGCCTTGTCCCCGCAAGGGTACGACGGATCGTCCCCGGGGCCTACTCGCTCACCCCGATCACTGATCGCGGAAGCGCACGATCTTGACGAATTCGTCCGCGTCCAGCGAGGCACCGCCCACCAGGGCGCCGTCGATGTCGGCCTGCGCCATGATCTCGGCCACGTTGCCGGCCTTGACGGAGCCGCCGTACTGGATGCGGACCTGGTCGGCCAGCTCCTGGCTGTACAGCTCGGCGAGCTTGGCGCGGATCGCGGCGCAGACCTCCTGGGCGTCCGCGGCGCCGCAGACCTTGCCGGTGCCGATGGCCCACACGGGCTCGTAGGCGATCACGACCGACTCGGCCTGCTCGGCCGGGAGGTCCTTGAGACCGCCCTCGACCTGGGCGAGGGTGTGGGAGACGTGGTTGCCCGCCTCGCGGACGTCCAGCTCCTCGCCGACGCACAGGATCGGGGTCAGACCGTGCTTGTAGGCGGCCTTGACCTTGGCGTTCACGAGCTCGTCGGTCTCGGCGTGGTACTGGCGGCGCTCGGAGTGGCCGACGACCACGTACGTGCACTTCAGCTTGGCCAGCATGGGGCCGGAGATCTCGCCGGTGTAGGCGCCGGAGTCGTGCGCCGAGACATCCTGGGCGCCGTACTTGATCTTGAGCTTGTCGCCGTCGACCAGGGTCTGCACGGAACGCAGGTCGGTGAAGGGCGGCAGGACGGCGACCTCGACGGCCTCGTAGTCCTTGTCGGCCAGGGCGAAGGCGAGCTTCTGGACGTGCGCGATGGCCTCGAGGTGGTTGAGGTTCATCTTCCAGTTGCCCGCCATGATCGGCGTGCGCGTGCTCATGTAGGTCAGTCCTCCAGTGCGGCGAGGCCGGGGAGCGTCTTGCCCTCGAGGTATTCGAGGGAGGCGCCGCCACCGGTCGAGATGTGTCCGAACGCGTTCTCGTCGAAGCCGAGGATGCGCACGGCGGCTGCGGAGTCCCCGCCGCCGACGACGGTGAAGCCCTTGGACTCGACGAGGGCCTGGGCGACCGCCCGGGTGCCCGCGGCGTAGTCGGGGTGCTCGAAGACGCCCATGGGGCCGTTCCAGAAGACGGTGGCGGCGTCGGCGAGCTTCGAGGCGTACAGCTTGCTGGTCTCCGGGCCGATGTCCAGACCCATCTGGCCGGCCGGCATGGCGTCCGCGGGGACGGTGCTGGGGTTGGTCGGGGTCTTGGCCGACAGGTCCGGGAAAGCGGGAGCGACCAGGGTGTCGACGGGCAGGACGATCTCCACGCCGGTCTTCTCGGCGCGCTCCAGGTACTCGGTGACGGTGGCGAGCTGGTCCTCCTGCAGGAGGGAGCTGCCGACCTCGTACCCCTTGGCCTTGAGGAAGGTGTAGACCATGCCGCCGCCGATGAGGATGCGGTCGGCCTTGCCGAGCAGCTGGTCGATGACGGCGAGCTTGTCGGAGACCTTGGCGCCGCCGAGCACGACGACGTAGGGCCGCTGGACGTCCTCGGTGAGCTTCTTCAGGACGCCGACCTCGGTGGCGATCAGGTAGCCGGCGTAGTGCGGCAGCCGGGCCGGGAGGTCGTAGACGGAGGCGTGCTTGCGGTGCACGGCGCCGAAGCCGTCGCCGACGTAGACGTCCGCGAGGGCGGCGAGCTGGTCGGCGAACTCGCCGCGCTCGGTGTCGTCCTTCGAGGTCTCGCCGGCGTTGAAGCGCAGGTTCTCGATGACCGCGACCTGGCCGGGCTGCAGGCCGTTGACCGCGTCGTGGGCGGCGGGGCCGACGGTGTCCTGGGCGAACGCGACCGGGGCGTCCAGTAGTTCACCGAGCCGCTCGGCGGCCTGGAGCAGGGAGAACTTCGGGTCCGGGGCACCCTTGGGGCGGCCCAGGTGCGAGGCGACGACCACCTTGGCGCCCGCGTCGGCGAGGGCCTTGACGGTGGGCAGGACGGCACGGATGCGGCCGTCGTCGGTGATGAGACCGTCCGCCATCGGCACGTTGAGGTCGGCACGGACGAAGACCCGCTTGCCGTCGACCCCTTCGGCGAGGAGTTCGTCGATCGTCTTCATGGTTGGGGACTCCTACAGGAGGGCTCTTGATCGTACGAGGACTGATCGAACCGTACGTCGTCGGGTCGATCCTTACGCGCGTCAGGGCCCGGGCGGCGCGACCGTGCGCTGCCCGAGCCCTGCTACCGCATCGTGGTGTCTGTTCGGCCGATCAGAGCTGTTCGCCGACGAAGACCGTGAGGTCGACGAGGCGGTTGGAGTAGCCCCACTCGTTGTCGTACCAGCCGAGGATCTTCACCGTGTTGCCCTCCTGGACCATGGTCAGGGAGGAGTCGAAGGTGCAGGAGGCCGGGTCGCCGACGATGTCCGAGGAGACGATCTCGTCCTCGGTGTACGCCAGGTAGCCCTTCAGGTCGCCGTCCTCGGCGGCCTTCTTGAACGCGGCGTTGACCTCGTCCTTGGTGACCTCGCGCTGCAGGGTCACGACCAGGTCGGTGGCGGAGCCGGTCGGGACCGGGACGCGCATGGCGATGCCGTCCAGCTTGCCCTTGAGCTGCGGGAGGACCAGCGCGGTGGCCTTGGCGGCACCGGTGGTGGTCGGGATGATGTTCTCCGCGGCGGCACGCGCGCGACGCAGGTCCTTGTGCGGGAAGTCCAGGATGCGCTGGTCGTTGGTGTACGCGTGCACCGTCGTCATCAGGCCCTTGACGATGCCGAAGTTCTCGTCGAGGACCTTCGCCATCGGCGCCACACAGTTGGTGGTGCAGGAGGCGTTGGAGATGACGTGGTGGTTGGCCGCGTCGTACTTGTCCTGGTTGACGCCCATGACGATGGTGATGTCCTCGTTCTTGGCCGGAGCCGAGATGAGGACCTTCTTGGCGCCGCCGGCGATGTGCTTGGCGGCGTCGTCCTTGTTGGTGAAGATGCCGGTCGACTCGATGACGATGTCGACGCCCAGGTCGCCCCACGGGATGTCGGCGGGGTTGCGCTCGGACAGCACCTTGATGGTGTGGCCGTCGACGGTGATCGTGTCGGCGGTGTGCGACACCTCGGCCTTGAGACGGCCCAGGATCGTGTCGTACTTCAGCAGGTGCGCGGTGGTCGCGGTGTCACCCAGGTCATTGACAGCCACGATCTCGATGTCAGCGCCCTGCTCCAGCAGCGCGCGGAAGTAGTTGCGACCGATACGACCGAAGCCGTTGATGCCTACGCGGATCGTCACGAACCGATCTCCTCGTTGGTACGCCGGCCATGCGGTGCCGGCGAGCTGTATTTGGGATGTCCCCGACCACCCATGACCCTACCCCCCTGAGGCTTCCGTGGTGACATCCAGATGCCCCATACACGGCGAGGCGGTCCGTACCCGCCAGTAGGGGTACGGACCGTCCCGGATCGATGGTCGGATCACGCCGATTTGTACCGGAATGCCGACCCGTATTCACCGCCGTTTCACTCGTTCGTGAGCGGGTCGGCTCACTTGTCGCGTGCCGTCGGCGTCAGTTGTCGAGTGCTGTCAACGCCTTCTTCACCAGAGCGGCACGATCGGCCGCGGAACTGACCTGTTCCAGGCCGAACCCGAGCAGCACCGTGCGGTCGGTGGTGACCGCTCCGTACGTCTTGAACAGCGCCCCGGTGCGCTCCCAGTCCTTGAGGACGGCCGGGCTGCCCGCGGGCGGTCCGCTGACGTTCCAGGGGCCGAGGGAGGTCTCGAAGCCCTCGGTCTCGGTGGCCGCGCCGCCGAGCACGAGCGAGGCGTCGTCGAGGAGGACGCCGTGCCCGCCGGTGCCCGGGTCGGTGATGTAGGCGATGGAGACCTCGACGGACTTCCCCGCGTAGGCGCTCAGGTCGAAGCTCACCGGCTGCCAGCCCGCCGAGCTGCCGGTGAAGCTGTTCCAGGAGCCGCTGGTGCCGCTCGCGGTGCACTGGCCGTCAGCGATGGTCAGGTAGTGCTTGAGCCACGGGTGCTCGGCGATCAGGAAGCCGGCCCCGCACTCGCTCGGTACGGCACTGCTGGTGGCTCCGCCCTTGTCCGGCAGGGTCGTCCAGTCGTCGGTGCCGACGACGTGCGCCTCGACGACCGCGTGGTCGTAGCCGGGTTCGGTGTCCCACAACAGCCTGGCGCCGAGGGTCGGCTGCTGGGACGCGGTGACACCGGTGAGGTCGATGGTGCGGGTGAGGCGCTTGTAGGAGTCGTCGGTGTGGACGGCCGCGGCCATGTACGACCCGGAGTACGGCCCGTACGGGTTGACGGTCCCGGCGAACTGGCCCGCACCCGCGCTGGCGAACTGCGGGTACGTGCCGGGCGAGAGCTCGTCGGAGGTGACCGCGTAGGTGCCGGCCTTGTCGAGCGGGTTGGCGGAGGTGCCGGTGAGGGCCCCGCTGAAGCCGTCCAGGGTGCCGGAGCCGGTGAAGCCGGTGGCTCCGGGCGTCGAGGTACGGGAGTAGGCGCCCAGGTAGTACTGGCTGAAGTCGTCCGACGGGGTGCCATCGGCGAGGTTCACGCTGCCGCCGGCCAGTTCGCCGGCCTCGACCAGCTTGCCGCCCTCGTTGAGGTAGGCGCGCAGCTGGAGCTGGGTGTCGTTGCCGGGGCCGCTGGTGCCCGAGTAGTGGACGACGTTCCTGAAGTGCTTCAGCACGCCGAGCGCGTCGGGCGCGCCCTGGGTGGCGACGTCCCAGACGACCGCCTTGTGCCCGGCCGCCTTCAGCGCGTCGACGTAGGTCTGCGCCTGGGTGGCCTTGGCGCCCTCCTCGGCGACCACCAGGGTGTCCGCCTTGGGCCGCTCGGCGACGGTGTACGTGAAGTGCGAGCTGGAGACCTTCTTGCCGCTCTTGGTCTCACCGGTGAACCACACCTCGACCTTGTCGCCCGGGTCGCCGTTCTTCACCTTGGCCCGGTACTCGTCGAAGTAGAGGTTGTCGGCACCGCCGTAGGTCTCGCCGCCCTTCCAGGCCTTGAGCGCCTTGTCCCGGGTACGGCCGCCATTGACGCGGTACTTGAGCTCCTTGTCGCGGATCGCCTTGCGGACGACGACCGAGACCTCCTGGTCGGCGCCGCGCGAGTACGAGGTGGAGAACGTCGCCGGGGTGAAGTCGGCGGCGCTCAGGCCGACCGAGGAGACCGGCTGGTCGGGGTGGGCGGCGGTCTCGGCGACGGAGAGCGCGAAGGGGATGTTCTTCTGGAACTCGTCCTGGATCAGCTTCTCGTCGTCCGGGAAGTTGAAGACCGACTGGCAGTCGGCGGCGTTCCAGGCGTCGTTCGGGTCGATGTTCGAGGCGGTCTGGCAGGTCGACATCTCGGGGGTGAACATCGCCATGCCGTTGACGTTCGACGCGTGCCCGTCCGCCTCGCCGTTGGTGGTGTACAGCTCCGAGGAGACCTGCGAGTGGTAGCCGGGGATCGCCGGGTTGTCCGGGGTGCCGGCGAGCGCCTTGTAGAGGACGTCGTCCGGGGTCGGGGTGGCCACCTGCCAGCCGACGCCGTAGAGGAGGAGCTCGGCGGCGGAGTGGTAGTTGATGCCGTACGTGAACCCGATCCGCTTCTCGAAGCCGTCCAGCGCCCTGGTCTCGGGCTCGGACTCGGGGCTCGCGCCGCGGTAGGTCTCGCTGGTGGGGTTGGGGGACGAACCCTCGTCGTCGTAGCCCCACTTGTAGCCGAAGTTGCGGTTGAGGTCGACGCCGTCGCCGGTGGAGATGACCCCGTCGCCGTTGACGTCCCGCAGGTTCTTGCGCCACAGGCGGGTGCCGGAGTTCTTGAAGGTGTAGTCGTAGCCGTCGGGGTTGGCGGACAGCACGAACCACAGCTCGGTCGAGTCGACGATCTTCTTGATGCGCTGGTTCGTGCTGTAGTTGTCCAGGTAGTAGTGCATCAGCCGGCGGGTCATCTCCGGTGTGATCCACTCGCGCGCGTGCTGGTTGGAGACGTACAGCACGGAGGGCTTGGAGCCGTCCTTCGACTTCTTCGCGCCCTTGGTCAGTTTGAGCGCGAGGATGTCCTGCCCGTTCACCGTCTTGCCGATGGACTCGACCTTGGTGAGGCCGGGGTTGGCCTGGGCGGTCGCGAGGATCTCCTGTTCGAGGCCGCCGGTGCCGCTGTACGGGCGGAACACGCCCTGGGAGGCGTCCTCGACCCGCAGCTCGGCCTTGGCCGACACCTTGTGCTCGGTGAGGTCGACGCCCTGCTCGGCCAGCTTCTTCGCCTGCCGGTCGGTGAGGTACAGCTCGACTTCCGTCTTACCGGATCCGGAGACCTGGTCGCCGAGTTCGTTGCCGTCCTGCCCGGCTTCGAGCAGAAGGGGAATCTGTTTCCTGGTGACGTCGGCGTGGAAGACCTTGACCTGGTCGGGGTCGGGCTTCGGGGAACTCCCGGTCTGCGCCTGCGCCATGGGTGCGAGTGCGGCCGAGCCGATCAGGAGCGCGCCGACAGCGAGGATCGATCTCGCTCTGTGTCTCATGAACCCCCCTAGCAGTGGTTCGCCACGGCGGCGAACTCCTGCCAGGCTCATGACACTTCATGATCCAGTCAAGGGCGACTCACGGACAGCTGACGGTGGCTTAAAAACCACGCAAATGGCGGTGCCGACGACCGTACGGCCGTCGGCACCGGCGAGGTGACGGATCCTCAGCCTGCAAGGTTGTCGGCCAGCTCCTCGGAGAGGTTGGCCTCGGTGCCCGGGATGCCCAGGTCGGACGCACGCTTGTCGGCCATCGCGAGCAGCCGGCGGATCCGGCCCGCGACGGCGTCCTTGGTGAGCGGCGGGTCGGCGAGCGCGCCCAGCTCCTCCAGGGAGGCCTGCTTGTGCTCCATGCGCAGCCGGCCGGCCGCCGCGAGGTGCTCGGGCACCTCCTCGCCGAGGATCTCCAGGGCCCGCTGGACCCTGGCTCCGGCCGCGACGGCGGCGCGGGCGGAGCGGCGCAGGTTGGCGTCGTCGAAGTTGGCGAGGCGGTTCGCGGTGGCGCGGACCTCGCGGCGCATCCGGCGCTCCTCCCAGGCCAGCACCGACTCGTGCGCGCCGAGGCGGGTCAGCAGGGCGCCGATCGCGTCACCGTCACGGACGACCACCCGGTCCACCCCGCGCACCTCACGGGCCTTCGCGGCGATGGACAGCCGGCGGGCGGCGCCGACCAGCGCAAGCGCGGCCTCCGGACCCGGGCAGGTCACCTCCAGGGAGGAGGAGCGGCCGGGCTCGGTCAGCGAGCCGTGCGCCAGGAAGGCGCCGCGCCAGGCCGCCTCGGCGTCACAGGTGGCCCCGGAGACGACCTGCGGGGGCAGGCCCCGGATCGGCCGGCCCCGGCCGTCCACCAGGCCGGTCTGGCGGGCCAGCTGGTCGCCGCCGGCCACCACCCGCACGACGTACCGGGAGCCGCGGCGCAGTCCGCCGGGCGCCATCACGATCAGCTCGGAGCTGTGGCCGAAGATCTCCAGGATGTCCCGCTTCAGGCGCCGGGCCGCCATCGCGGTGTCCAGCTCCGCCTCGATCACGATGCGCCCGCTCACCAGGTGGAGGCCGCCCGCGAACCGCAGAATGGCGGAGACCTCCGCCTTCCGGCAGCAGGTCCGGGTGACGGGTAGCCGGGAGATCTCGTCCTTCACCGCTGCCGTCATCGCCATGGGCCGATCCTTCCATGCATCCGAAAAATACGGTCGTACGCGGCGGCCAACAGCTCCGGGTCGTGCCGGGGTGAACCGTCGGTCCGGGCCACGGGGCTCAGCTCGACCGCGGCTCCCAGCCGCTTGGCGGCCTCGGTGAGCGAGTCGCGGTCGGGCACGGCGGCCTCGTCGGCCAGCACCACGTCCAGGGCGAGTTTAGGGGCGTGTCGCCCCAAAACCTCCAAATGACGCTGCGGTGAGAAGCCTTCGGTTTCTCCCGGCTGCGGTGCCAGGTTCAGCGAGAGGACCTTGCGGGCCTTGGTCTCGGTGAGCGCGTCCAGCAGATCGGGAACGAGCAGGTGCGGGATCACCGACGAGAACCAGGAGCCGGGGCCGAGCACCACCCAGTCCGCGTCCAGGACGGCCGCCACCGCCTCCGGCACGGCCGGCGGGTCGTGCGGCACCAGGTGCACGGACTGCACCTCGCCGGGCGTGAGCGCCACGGTGGCCTGCCCGCGGACCAGGTCCACCTCCTCGGGCCGCTCCGGATCGTGCCCCTTGACCAGGGCCTGCAGCTCCAGCGGCACGGCGGACATCGGCAGCACGCGCCCGTGCGCGCCGAGCAGCCTGCCCACCAGGTCCAGGGCCTGGACGTGGTCGCCGAGCTGCTCCCACAGGGCGACGATCAGCAGATTGCCGACCGCGTGCTCGTGCAGGTCGCCCTTGGACTGGAAGCGGTGCTGGATGACCCGGGCCCAGGTCTGCCCCCAGTCGTCGTCACCGCACAGGGCGGCCAAAGCCTTGCGAAGATCACCCGGCGGGAGCACACCCAGCTCGTCGCGCAGGCGACCGCTGGAGCCGCCGTCGTCGGCCACGGTGACGACGGCGGTGAGGTCCCCGGTGATCCGCCGCAGGGCGGCGAGCGAGGCGGACAGGCCCATGCCGCCGCCCAGGGCGACCACCTTGGGCTGGGCACCGCGGCGGCGTGGCCGGGCACCGCGGGCCTCGACGGGACGGCCCGCGCGGGACTCGGGCACCATCCGGCGCAGCCTGCTCAGCCGTGGACTGCGCTCGGTCACTCGCGCCCCATGTCCCGGTGCACGACTACGGTCTCCACTCCCTCGGCGGCCAGGCGGGCGGCGAGCTTCTCGGACACGGCGACCGAGCGGTGCTTGCCGCCCGTGCAGCCGATGGCGATCGTCACGTACCGCTTGCCCTCGC
Source organism: Streptomyces sp. NPDC001507 (assembly GCF_042894765.1). Lineage (NCBI taxonomy): Bacteria > Bacillati > Actinomycetota > Actinomycetes > Kitasatosporales > Streptomycetaceae > Streptomyces > Streptomyces sp. NPDC001507. The sequence continues at coordinate 737,088 of NZ_JBIAVV010000002.1, read as the reverse complement.
GCCGGTACCCTGCCGCGATCAGCCGCAGCAGCTCGGCGTACCGGTCGAGGAACTCCTTGGCGCCCGGCTGGTTGAAGACGTACGCCGAGACCTCCTCGTTGAGGCCGGTGTACGGGCGCAGCTCCGGCACCCAGTGCGGGTTGGGCAGGAACCGCATGTCGGCGACCAGGTCGGCGTCGACCGGCAGGCCGTACTTGAAGCCGAACGACATCACGGTTGCCCGCAGCTCGGGCTCCTCCTCGCCGGCGAACTGGGCGTCCATCTTGGCGCGCAGCTCGTGCACGTTGAGGCTGGAGGTGTCGATCACCAGGTCGGCGTCGCCGCGCAGCTCGCGCAGCAGCTCCCGCTCGGCGGCGATGCCGTCCACGATCCGGCCGTCGCCCTGGAGGGGGTGCGGACGGCGCACCGACTCGAAGCGGCGGACCAGCGCGTCGTCGGAGGACTCCAGGAAGACGATCCGCCGGGTCACGCCCCGGCTGTCGAGGTCGGCGAGGGACTCGCGCAGGTTGTCGAAGAAGCGCCGGCCGCGCACGTCGACCACGACCGCGATCCGCGCCACGTTGCCCTGGGAGCGGGCGCCCAGCTCGACCATGGTGGGGATGAGGGCCGGCGGGAGGTTGTCCACGACGAACCAGCCGAGGTCCTCCAGGCACTTGGCCGCCGTGGAACGGCCGGCTCCCGACATCCCGGAGATGATCACCAGCTCGGGAATGGCCGCCTCGGGCACCCCGGTGGCGGTGGCGTCCGTACTCACTTCTGCTCCGTTTTCCTGGCCCGCTTCGGCTTGCGCTTCCTGCGGCTGATCCTGGCGCGCCTCGCTGTGCGTTTCCTGGGGCTCGCCCTGCGTTTCGCTGAACGCCGGATCTCGCTGTGCTGTGGGCTGTGCGTCGCGCTCGGTCATCTCTCCTGGCCCCGTCGATCGTCCGGGGCGCCCGCGGGTACGGGCTCCCCCGAGGCGTCCGCCGTCGTCTCGGGCGCCTCGTCTTCCCTGTCATCCATGATCTCTCCGGTCGCCGTGTTCACGGCGGGTGCGGCCGGGGCCGCCTGGGCGAGGGCCACGGCGATGGTCTCGGCCGTCTTGCGGCCTATCCCGGGCACTTCCTGGATCTGCTCGATTGTGGCGGACCGCAGCTTCTTCACCGAGCCGAAATGCTTGATCAACGCCTGTTTTCGGGTCTCGCCCAGCCCCGGTACGTCGTCCAGAGGGCTGGAACGGAAGCGCTTGGCCCGTTTGGTGCGCTGGTAGGTGATGGCGAAGCGGTGCGCCTCGTCCCGCATGCGCTGGAGCAGGTAGAGGCCCTCGCTGGTGCGGGGCAGGACCACCGGGTCCTCGTCCTCGGGCAGCCAGACCTCTTCGAGCCGCTTGGCGAGGCCGCAGACGGCGATGTCGTCGATACCGAGCTCGTCGAGCGCCCGCTTGGCAGCGGCGACCTGCGGCCGGCCGCCGTCGACGACCACGAGCTGGGGCGGGTAGGCGAACTTCCTGGGACGGCCGTCCTCGTCCTTGAAACCGTTGACGGGGGCGGCGTCGCGGCCGGGTGCGGTGCCGGGGGGTGCGGGGGTGCCGGGGGGTGTGGGGGTACCGGGGGCCGTCGCCGCGGTGTCGCCGGACTCCGTGAGGGCGCCCTCGGCTTCGTCCTCCACCCACTCGCCGGTCCGCTCCTTGTCCGCGAGGTAGCGGCGGAAGCGGCGGGTGATCACCTCGTGCATGGAACGCACGTCGTCCTGGCCGGCGAAACCCTTGATCTGGAAGCGGCGGTACTCGCTCTTGCGCTGCAGGCCGTCCTCGAAGACGACCATGGAGGCCACGACGTCGTCGCCCTGCAGGTGCGAGATGTCGTAGCACTCGATGCGCAGCGGGGCGCTGTCCAGGTCCAGGGCGTCGGCGATCTCCTCCAGCGCGCGCGAACGCGTGGTGAGGTCGGAGGCGCGCTTGGTCTTGTGCAGGGCGAGCGACTGCTGGGCGTTGCGCTGCACGGTCTCCATCAGGGCCTTCTTGTCGCCGCGCTGCGGGATGCGCAGCGAGACGTTCGACCCGCGACGGTCGGTGAGCCATTCCTGGACCGGCTCGAACGGCTCGGGCAGGGCCGGGACCAGCACCTCCTTGGGGACGGCGTCTCCGGTCTCCTCGCCGTAGAGCTGCTGGAGGGCGTGCTCGACGAGGGCCCCGGTGGTGACGTCCTCCACCTTGTCCGTCACCCAGCCACGCTGGCCGCGCACGCGGCCCCCGCGCACGTGGAAGATCTGGACGGCCGCCTCCAGCTCGTCCTCCGCGACCGCGATGAGGTCGGCGTCGGTCGCGTCGGCGAGCACGACCGCGCTCTTCTCCATGGCCTTCTTCAGCGCCTCGATGTCGTCGCGCAGCCGGGCGGCCCGCTCGTACTCCATCTCCTCTGCGGCCTCCGTCATCTGCTGCTCCAGACGGCGGAGGTAGGTGCCGGTGCGGCCGGCCATGAAGTCGCAGAACTCCTCGGCCAGTTCGCGGTGCTCCTCCGGCGCGATCCGGCCGACGCAGGGGGCCGAGCACTTGCCGATGTAGCCGAGCAGGCAGGGGCGGCCGGTGCGGGCGGCGTTCTTGAACACCCCGGCCGAGCAGGTGCGCACCGGGAACACGCGCAGCAGCAGGTCGACGGTGTCCCGGATCGCCCACGCGTGGCCGTACGGCCCGAAGTAGCGCACGCCCTTCTTCTTGTGACCGCGCATCACCTGGACCCGCGGAAACTCCTCGTTCATCGTCACCGCGAGGTAGGGGTAGCTCTTGTCGTCGCGGTACTTCACGTTGAACCGGGGGTCGTACTCCTTGATCCAGGAGTACTCCAGCTGGAGCGCCTCGACCTCCGTGGACACCACGGTCCACTCCACGGACGCCGCGGTGGTGACCATCGTCCGGGTGCGGGGGTGCAGGCTCGCCAGGTCCTGGAAGTAGTTCGCCAGGCGCTGGCGCAGGCTCTTCGCCTTTCCGACGTAGATCACCCGGCGGTGCTCGTCACGGAACCTGTACACCCCGGGAGTGTCCGGGATCTGTCCCGACTTGGGGCGGTAGCTGGAGGGGTCGGCCATGTCTCACACCCTACTGGCGAGCACCGACACCGCGACGAGCCTGTGGACAACCGCCGGCAGGGCAGGCGGGGCGGCCGGGGGGGCGCCTGGGACACCGGAGACAGGGCCGACGGGAGAGGGAGGCCGAGCCTACGGGCCACGGAGGGGCAGCAGGCCTGCCAGGGCTTTCGGACGCCCGGCCGGGAGGACGCCGGGGATTCCGCGACCGGGGCGCGCAGGGGCCCACCGGCGGGAGGTGGGATCGCGGAGGAACGGCGACGCACTACCGGAGGCCGGTGCGGGGCTCCGCGCCTCCGGGTGAACGCAGCGGGCAGCCGGCCCCCGCGGCCTCCCGCTCGCTGCCTCTGCCCACCCGGCGGGCGGATCGCGGAATCGGACACCTCGGCGACCTCGCGAGTGGTTCCGGCGTGCCGCGGACAAAGACCCGGCGCGCGACCGGTCCGGCGCGGCTCGGCCGCTCGTGGCGGATCTTGCTCCGCTTCCTCCCCAAATCGACCCCTCATCCACGAACGATCTCCGGCCTCCTGGCCGAGAGCGGCCCGGCCACGCCCGCACCCTCCCGCCGGTGGAAGGGGTCGCGCCCCGGCCAGGTGGGCGCCCCGGACCGGCCGAAGGTGTTGTCGGGGATTGGTCAACACGCTTCAATGCGGGGGAACTCGGGGCCGTGAGCGACGGCCTGCGGATGCGGCCTGCCCAGGTGCGGCCGCCCCGGCGCCGACGGGGTGGCCCCGAGTCGCGCCAACGGCCTGACCAGCCGTTGAACCCCCCGACAGAAAGGCCCCCTGCATGCGGCACGGCACACAGCACGCGGACGTCGCGACCGCGGAACTGGACTCGGCCCTGCGCGGCGGCCCCTTCCACGTGGCTCTGCGCGCCGCGATCGCCGCCCGCGGGCTGCCGCTCCAGCGCGTGCAGCACCACCTGTCCCGCTACGGCGTCAAAGTGGGCGTCACCAGCCTGAGTTACTGGCAGCAGGGGGCCCGCCGCCCGCAGCGCCCGGAGTCGCTGCGGGCCGTCCGCGCGCTGGAGGAGATACTCCAGCTCCCGGACGAGTCCCTGATCCGGCTGCTCGCCGAGACCACCGACCAGGAGCCCGCCGCGCGCCGCCCCGCCACCCGCTCCTACCGCTCACTGATCGAGGCCTGCGACGTCCTCGACCGGCTGCAGGCCGAACTCGGCTGGTCCCTCGACGGCGGCCTGCACACCCTGGGACACCACGAGCGGGTGCGGATCGGCACCCACCGTGAACTGGCGGTCCGCGAGTCGCAGCACATCGTGCGCGCCCACCGGGACGGCGTCGACCGCTTCGTGGCCGTCCACCACGGCGACCCCGGCTGCGCCCCGCAGCACATGACCGTGCGCGCACTGGAGAACTGCCGCGCGGGACGCGTCCGTGCGGACGAGGAGACGGGCCTCCTCGTCGCCGAACTCCTCTTCGACACGCGTCTGCGCTCCGGCGAGACCTTCCTCTTCCGCTACGCCGTCGAGGACGGCACGGCCGGCGTCTCACGCGAGTACGTCCGCGGCTTCGGCTTTCCGGGCGGCCAGTACACCCTTCAGGTGCGTTTCCCGGCCGACGCAGTGCCGACCCGCTGCCACCGGTTCGCCCAGCACTCGGCGGCGGCCCCCCGCACCGGCCGCCAGACCCTGCCGCTCAGCGGGCTGCACCGCTCCGTCCACCTGGTCGAGCCCCGGGTGCGGCCGGGACTGCTGGGGATCGGCTGGGACTGGGAATGAACCGGCGCTGACGACCGGTCCCCGGCTCAGGCGCCGGGTCCCGCCACGATCCGGCCGTTCGACTCCTTGACCGGCAGTCCGTTCAGCGGCTCGGTGGCCGGTGACCGCACCACCTTCCCGGTCACGGCGTCGAACTCGCTGCCGTGGCAGGGACAGACCAGCGTCGTGCCCTGGAGTCTGTCGATCGGGCACCCCGCGTGCGTGCAGATCGTGCTGTACGCCTTCAGCACACCGTCCGCGGACCGGCTGACGACCACGTTGTGCTCCCGGTAGAGCCGGGCGCCGCCCTCGGCGACCTCGCTGCCGGCTCCGAGGTCGACGGGCACGGTCGGCGTGGCGTCCGCCGTCGCCGCACCGCCGGGTGCCTGGCAGGCGGCCGCCCCCAGTCCGGCGACCGATGTGACGGCCGCTCCGCGCAGGAGGGTACGGCGACTCGTGAAGGGGCGGGCGGGCACGGGGGCTCCAGTGGCTCGGGGCGGGGTGGGGCGGGGCTCCGGGAGACAGGCGGCCGGAACCGCGCGGGATGACAGTACCTGGGCGGATCGTCCCGCTTCGGAGCGGGGGGCGGAGCGGGGGCGAGTCTCTCTCGAGAGCGCGTAAACGCTTGCGTAAGCGTTTACGCATACGTGGCGGATGGGGTAGCTTCCGGCCGGAGGTCTCGCGCGGCGGCCCGAGCGGGAACCGACGTACCGATCACCTACCGAGCCGGCACCGGCGGCCCGAGCCTTGACCACACAGCCCTTGCCCGGGGCGGGAACCGACAAGGGAGCCTCATGCCCACCATGGCCGACGTCGCCCGCAGCGCGGGTGTCTCCGTGGCGACCGTCTCCCATGTGCTGAACGAGACCCGCCCGGTGCTGCCCCACACACGTCAGGCCGTGCTCGACGCCATCGAGGAACTGGGCTACACACCCAACACCCTCGCCCGCTCCCTGGTCACGTCCCGCACCCGTTCCATCGGGCTCGCGGTGTCGGCGATCAGCAACCCCTACTTCACGGAGATCCTCCAGGGCGTCGAGGCAGCCGTCCTGGAGCACGGCTACAGCCTGCTCATCGCCGACCCGCACGACGACCCCGAGCACGAACGCAAGGTCGTCCAGCTCCTCCACGAGCGCCGCGTCGACGGCCTGATCGTCGCTCCCTCCGCCGACCCGCGTGCGCTCCTCGCCTACCTCGGCCGTCATGCCGTACCGACCGTCCTCCTCGACCGGATCGTCGACGGCCACGCGGACACCGCCTCGCCCTTCGACCAGGTCTGCGCCGAGAACACCGGGCCGACGGCCCGGCTCGTCACCCACCTCGCGGGTCTCGGGCACCGCCGGATCGGCCTGGTCGCCGGGCTGCCCGGGCTGAGCACCACCGGCGAGCGGGTCGCCGGCTACCGGCAGGGGCTGGCCGCGGCCGGGCTGCCGCTCGACGAGGACCTGATCGTCCCGGGCAACTCGGAGGCCTCGGGTGCCGAGCAGGCCACCGCCGCCCTGCTGTCGCTCGCCGCCCCGCCCACGGCACTGGTCACCGCCAACAACGCGATGACCATCGGCGCCCTGCGTGCCCTGCGCACGCGGGGCCTCTCCGTACCGGAGGGCATCGCCCTGTGCTGCTTCGACGACTTCGCCTGGGCCGACCTCTTCTCGCCCCGGCTCACCGCCGTCGCCCAGCCCAGCAGGGAACTCGGCGCCGAGGCGGTCCGGGTGCTCCTGGAACGGCTGGCCTCGCCCGGCCGGCCCGCCCGGACCGTACGGCTCCCCTGCGCCTTCGTGCACCGGACGTCCTGCGGGTGCTGGGAGGAGGACACCGCCGAGGACCCCCCTCGTACCCGCAACACCCCCAGCACGTCCAGCGCCCTTCAGTACCCCGGGAAAGGAACCCTCTCGTGATCGTCGTCGCCGGTGAAGCACTGATCGACCTGGTACCGCAGGGCACGGGCGCCCTCGCGGCCCTGCAGCCGGCGCTCGGCGGCGGCCCGTACAACACGGCCGTGGCCCTCGGCCGCCTGGGCTCCGCCACCGCGTTCTGCTCCCGCGCCTCCGGCGACGCCTTCGGCGAGGCCCTGCTGGACGGGCTGCGGCGGGCCGGCGTGGACGTCTCCCTGGTGGAGCGCGGCCCGGAACCGACCACCCTCGCGGCCGCCACGATCGACCCACGGGGCTCCGCCTCCTACTCCTTCTACGTCGAAGGCACGGCCGACCGCCTGTTCACCACGCCCGTCGGCCTCCCCGCAACGACCCGGGCCGTCTCTTTCGGCACACTCTCGCTCGTCCTGGAACCGGGGGCGAGTGCCTACGAGGAGCTGATGCGCGACGCGGCCGGGCAGGGCCTGTTCACCGCACTCGACCCGAACATCCGGGCTGGTCTGATCGCGGATCCGGACGCCTACCGGGCCCGCTTCAAGAGCTGGCTGCCCTCGGTGACCCTCCTCAAGCTCTCGGAGGAGGACGCCCTGTGGCTGGGTGGCACCCCGCACGAATGGCTGGCGGCGGGGCCCTCGGCCGTGGTGATCACCCACGGCGGTGACGGTCTCAGCGCCTTCACCCGTGACGGCACCGTGTACTCCGTTCCCGGTGAGGAGGTCGCCGTCGTGGACACGATCGGCGCCGGTGACACCGTCAACGCGGCTCTGCTGCATGGTCTGGCAGCCCAGGACGCCCTGTCCGCCGAGGCGCTCCTGGGACTGGGTGCCGACGGGTGGACGAGGCTGCTGCGATTCGCGGCGCGGGCGGCCGCGATCACGTGCTCCCGGGCGGGTGCCGAACCGCCGTACGCCTCCGAACTCGAAGGCTTCGCTCTCTGACTCGCTGTTGAGGGGTCAAGGTCCGTCGTGGCCGCGGAGATCCGACGGCTGATCGTGGAACGAGCGGCGCCCCACGGGGAGTTCCCGTGGGGCGCCGCACTTTTCTGGATTTTTCCGAACCTCTCGCCCGGCGGCCTCAGGCCTTGCCGGCCCGCGTCGCCTTCTTCGCGGGAGTCGCCTTCTTGGTGACTCCGGCCGCCCTCTTCGTGGCCGTGTTGTCGGCGGTCGTGGCGGTCGCCGTCCTTCTCGCCGTCGACTTGGCCGCGACGGTCTTCTTCGCCGGGGCCGTCTTCTTCGCGGCCGTCCTGCGCGGTGCCTTCACCGAGCTGGCGTCGCTGATGCGGTCGGCGCCGAGGATCTCGCGCAGGAACTTGCCGGTGTGGCTGGCCGGGACCCCTGCGACCTCCTCGGGCGTGCCCTCGGCGACGACGAGTCCGCCGCCGGCGCCGCCCTCGGGACCCATGTCGACGACCCAGTCGGCGGTCTTGATCACGTCGAGGTTGTGCTCGATGACGATGACCGTGTTGCCCTTGTCGACCAGGCCCCCGAGGACCTTCAGCAGCTTGCTGATGTCCTCGAAGTGCAGACCGGTGGTCGGCTCGTCCAGGACGTAGACCGTGCGGCCGGTGGAGCGCTTCTGCAGTTCACTGGCGAGCTTCACACGCTGCGCCTCGCCGCCGGACAGGGTGGTCGCGGACTGGCCGAGGCGGACGTAGCCGAGGCCGACGTCCTTCAGCGTGTTCAGGTGGCGGGCGATCGACGGGACGGCCTCGAAGAATGCCGTGGCCTCCTCGATCGGCATGTTCAGGACCTCGGAGATGGACTTGCCCTTGTAGTGGACCTCCAGGGTCTCCCGGTTGTACCGGGCACCGTGGCAGACCTCACACGGGACGTAGACGTCCGGGAGGAAGTTCATCTCGATCTTGATGGTGCCGTCGCCCGCGCAGTTCTCGCAGCGGCCGCCCTTGACGTTGAAGGAGAACCGGCCCGGCAGGTAGCCGCGGACCTTCGCCTCGGTGGTCTCGGCGAACAGCTTGCGGATGTGGTCGAAGACGCCGGTGTACGTCGCCGGGTTCGACCGCGGGGTGCGGCCGATGGGCGACTGGTCGACGTGCACGACCTTGTCGACGAGGTCGTCGCCGTCCACGCGCGTGTGCCGGCCGGGAACGTTCCGCGCGCCGTTCAGCTCGCGGGCCAGGTGCGTGTACAGGATGTCGTTGACCAGCGTCGACTTGCCGGATCCCGACACGCCCGTGACGGCCGTGAACACGCCCAGCGGGAAGGACACGTCGATGTCCTGGAGGTTGTTCTCGCGGGCGCCGTGCACGGTGAGCCGGCGGGACGGATCCTGCGGGCGGCGGATGTCGGGCAGCGGGATCGCCTTCCTGCCCGACAGGTACTGGCCGGTCTGCGACTCCTCGTTCACCAGCAGCTCCTTCAGGGAGCCGCTGTGCACGACCTTGCCGCCGTGCTCGCCCGCGCCGGGGCCGATGTCGACGACCCAGTCCGCGACCTTGATGGTGTCCTCGTCGTGCTCGACGACGATGAGCGTGTTGCCCATGTCACGCAGCCGGACGAGGGTCTCGATCAGCCGGTGGTTGTCGCGCTGGTGCAGGCCGATCGACGGCTCGTCGAGGACGTACAGGACGCCGACGAGGCCGGAGCCGATCTGGGTGGCCAGGCGGATGCGCTGGGCCTCGCCGCCGGAGAGGGTGCCGGCCGCGCGGTTCAGCGAGAGGTAGTCCAGGCCGACGTCGACCAGGAACTTCAGGCGTTCGTTGACCTCCTTGAGCACGCGCTCGGCGATCTTCTTGTCGCGCGCGTTGAGCCTGAGCTCGCCCAGGAATTCGGCGCAGTCGCTGATGGACATCGCCGAGACCTCGGCGATCGACCTGTCCATGATCGTGACCGCGAGAACGATCGGCTTCAGGCGCGTGCCCTGGCACGTCGGGCAGGGCACCTCGCGCATGTAGCCCTCGAAGCGCTCGCGGCTGGCGTCGCTCTCGGCCTCGCTGTGCCGGCGCTTGACGAACGGCACGGCGCCCTCGAAGGGCGTAGTGTACACGCGCTCGCGGCCGTACCGGTTGCGGTAGCGGACCTCGATCTGGGTCTTGTGGCCGTAGAGCAGGGCCTTCTTGGCACGCTGCGGCAGCCCCGCGAAGGGGATGTCGGTGCGGAAGCCCAGCGCGTCCGCGAGGGCGCCGATCAGGCGGCCGAAGTAGTCCTTGGTGTGCCCGTGCGACCAGGGGTGGATGGCACCCTCGTCGAGCGACTTGTCCTCGTCCGGGACGATCAGCTCCGGGTCGACCTCCATGCGCGTGCCGATGCCCGTGCACTCGGGGCAGGCGCCGAAGGGCGAGTTGAAGGAGAAGGAGCGGGGCTCCAGCTCCTCGAAGGACAGGTCGTCGTACGGGCAGTAGAGGTGCTCCGAGTACATGCGCTCGCGCTCCGGGTCGTCCTCGGGGAGGTCGACGAAGTCGAGCACGACCATGCCGCCGGACAGGCCGAGCGCGGTCTCCACGGAGTCGGTGAGGCGGCGCTTGGCGGTGCCCTTCACCGTGAGGCGGTCGACGACCACCTCGATGGTGTGCTTCTCCTGCTTCTTCAGGGTCGGCGGCTCGGAGAGCTGGATGGTCTCGCCGTCCACGCGCGCGCGGGAGTAGCCCTTGGTCTGGAGGTCGGCGAAGAGGTCGACGAACTCGCCCTTGCGCTCGCGCACCAGCGGCGAGAGCACCTGGAAGCGGCTCCCCTCCGGCAGCTCCAGGACCTTGTCCACGATGGCCTGCGGCGACTGGCGGGAGATCGGGCGGCCGCACTCGGGGCAGTGCGGCTTGCCGATGCGCGCGAAGAGCAGCCGGAGGTAGTCGTAGACCTCGGTGATGGTGCCGACCGTCGAGCGCGGGTTGCGCGAGGTCGACTTCTGGTCGATGGACACCGCGGGGGACAGGCCTTCGATGAAGTCCACGTCCGGCTTGTCCATCTGCCCGAGGAACTGGCGGGCGTACGAGGAGAGCGACTCCACGTAGCGGCGCTGGCCCTCGGCGAAGATCGTGTCGAAGGCCAGGGAGGACTTGCCCGACCCGGACAGACCCGTGAAGACGATGAGCGAGTCACGAGGCAGGTCGAGCGAGACGTTCTTCAGGTTGTGCTCGCGCGCGCCACGGACGATGAGACGGTCGGCCACAGCCGGTCCGCACCTTTCTTGAGAGAAGTGACAGGGGCAGGGCCCCGTGCTTCTTCAGACTAGGGGGAGCCACTGACAACGCCGGTCGGATTCCTGGATGCGTAAACAATCCCGGACCATCCAGCATGCCCGACGCCGCTATCGACGATATAGCACGCGCATTCGATTTACGGAGCTCGTGCGAAACCTTCACCCGAAGGTGTGGCGGGGCTACTGTCAGCCCCATGATTGATCACGCTCATGACCTGGCGTCTGTACACGAAGCGACCGAACGGCTCCTCACCGCAGTCGCCGCACTGGACAACGCGGCGGGCGCGCGGCCGTCACGGCTGCCGGGCTGGACGGTCGGCCACATCCTCGCCCACCTCGCCCGGAACGCGGACGCGCTCGCCAACGTCCTGGACGGACGTCCCATGTACGACTCCGCCGAGGCACGGGACACCGACATCGAACGTGACGCGCCGCGTGCGCTCGGTGTACAGCTCGACGACCTGCGCGAGAGCCACGCCCGATTCCGGGCCCGAGCGGCCGAGCCCGCCGACTGGACGCGCACGGTGGAGCTGCGCAACGGGGTCACCGACGCCGCCGCCCGGGTGCCGTTCCGCCGCTGGGCCGAGGTCGAGCTGCACCATGTCGACCTCGGGATCGGGTACGAGCTGGAGGACCTGCCGAAGGAGTTCACCGAGCGGGAGATCGACTTTCTCGCGGAACGCTTCGGCGGCCACCCGGCGGTCCCGTCGACAGGCCTGCGCAGCGACAGCGGCCAGGTCTGGACGACGGGCGGTGGCGCACCAGGAGATCCGGTGGCCGTCGAGGGCTCCGCCGCCGACCTGCTGGGCTGGCTCGCCGGCCGCCGCGACGGCTCGGCCCTGGCCGTGAAGGGCGGCGCCCTGCCCGCGCTTCCGCCGCTTTAGCGCGCGAGCGGCGCGCGGCACATCGGCACGCGCTCCCCGCTATAGGCTGATCGCCATGACGTACAGCGGAGAGGTGACGGTCGGCGGACCGGCGGACGTGCACGAGCTCAAGGACCTGATGATCACCAAGATCGCGGTCGGGCCGATGGACAACAACGCCTATCTGCTGCGCTGCCGCGCCACCGACGAGCAACTGCTGATCGACGCGGCCAACGACGCGGAGACGCTCCTCGGCATGATCGGTGACGACGGCATCGCGTCCGTCGTCACCACGCATCAGCACGGCGACCACTGGCAGGCGCTGGCCGAGGTCGTCGCCGCGACCGGCGCCCGGACGTACGCGGGCCGCGAGGACGCCCCTGGCATCCCGGTCACCACCGACGTCCTGGTCGGCGACGGCGACGTGATCCGGGTCGGCCGCGTCGAACTGACCGCCCGCCACCTGGTCGGCCACACCCCGGGCTCCATCGCCCTGGTCTACGACGACCCGCACGGCCATCCGCACGTCTTCACCGGGGACTGCCTCTTCCCCGGGGGCGTCGGCAACACGCGCAAGGATCCCAAGGCGTTCGCCAGCCTGATCCACGACGTCGAGACGAAGATCTTCGGCGAGCTGCCGGACGAGACCTGGGTCTACCCGGGGCACGGCAACGACACCACGCTGGGCACCGAACGCCCGCACCTGCCGGAGTGGCACGCACGCGGGTGGTGAGTGCAGGGCGCGACGGTGGTGAGCACGGGGCGCGCAGGCCCGTCGCGCGCCCCGTGTGAAGAGTTCGCACGCACCGGCCTCCGGCGCACGCTCCCCGCGCGCGCCGTCGCGCGGTCAACTGGTGACAGCCCCGCACAGGATGACGGCTCCTGCGCGGTACGGGCCGCCGGTCATCATTCCCCGCCCTCGGCCGGCGGCCCCGGCGCGTCCGCTCCCCCACGCGCAGCGTTCACAAGACCGCAACACCCGTTCCCACTATGCGGACAAACACCCGCTTGACGTGGACAAACGCTGCGTTCGCTGTCACTCTCCCGCCATGCACCCTGCCCCGAGCGCACTGCGCCGCGCTGCCGCCGCTGCCACCATAGCCCTGCTCGCCACCGCCGTCGGCTGCGCTCCGCAGCCGGCCGACAAGGCGTCCGGCGGGTCCTCCTCGTCGGCCGGAACCACCTGTGCCAAGGGCAAGTTGGCCACCCAGACCTCCGGCAAACTGACCATCGCGACGGACGAACCGGCCTACGAGCCGTGGTTCAAGGACGACAAGCCGGCCAACGGCGAGGGCTTCGAGTCGGCGGTCGCCTACGCCGTGGCGAAGCAGCTGGGGTACGACAAGAGCGCGGTCGTCTGGCAGAGCGTGCCGTTCAACAAGGCGTTCGCCCCCGGTGTGAAGACCTTCGACTTCGACATCAACCAGGTGTCCATCAGTGCCGAGCGCAAGAAGGCCGTGGACTTCTCGTCCGGCTACTACGACGTGCGCCAGGCGGTCGTCGCGCTCAAGGGCAGCAAGGCCGCGAAGGCGACCGGCATCGCAGACCTGAAGAGCCTCAAGCTGGGCGCCCAGGTCGGCACGACCAGCCTGAACTACATCAGCGACGTGGTGAAGCCGTCGCAGGAGGCGGCCGCGTTCTCCAAGAACGACCAGGCCATCTCGGCGCTCAAGAACGGCCAGGTGGACGCGATCGTCGTCGACCTGCCGACCGCCTTCTACGTCACCGCGGCCCAGGTGACGAACGCCAAGATCGTCGGTCAGTTCGAGAACCAGAGCGGTACCCCCGAGCAGTTCGGGCTCGTACTCGACAAGGGCAGCGGCCTCACGTCCTGCGTGACGTCGGCCGTGGACGCCCTGCGCAAGGACGGCACCCTGGCGAAGCTGGAGAAGCAGTGGCTGTCCGACGCCGTCGACGCTCCGGTGCTCAAGTGACGGTCACCAAGGAAGAGTCCGGCCAGGAGGGCGCGGACGACAAGGGCGACATGCCCGCGGGTGCCCCCGGCGGCGCCGACGGCTACGCCCCCTCCGAACGGCGGCTGGAGCGGGAGCGCTACAAGCGTGCCCGCGCCCGCCGCGCGACCGCGATCGCCGCGCTGTCGACCCTGGCCACGGCCGTCGTCCTCTACCTGGTCGTGGTCAGCGCGCCGGGCTGGGAACGCACCAAGGAGACATTCTTCGACGGGCAGTACGCGCGCGAGGCGTTCCCCAAGGTCCTCGAAGGCCTGTGGCTGAACGTCCGGCTGCTGCTGATCTGCGGCGTACTGGTGCTCGTCCTGGGCATGCTGATCGCCATCGCCCGTACGCTGCCGGGGCCCGTCTTCTTCCCCCTGCGCGCGCTGGCGGCGGCCTACACGGACTTCTTCCGCGGTCTGCCGCTGATCATCAACCTGATGATCGTGGTCTTCGGGGTGCCCGCACTGCGCCTCCAGGGCGTGACCGTCGATCCCGTGCTGCTGGGCGGTACGGCGCTGACGCTGACGTACTCCGCCTATGTCGCCGAGGTCTTCCGCGCGGGCATCGAGTCCGTGCACCCCTCGCAGCGCGCCGCGGCCCGCTCGCTGGGGCTGACCAACCGGCAGGCGCTGCGGTACGTGGTGCTCCCCCAGGCCGTGCGCCGTCAGGTGCCGCCCCTGCTCAACGACCTGGTGTCACTGCAGAAGGACACGGGGCTCGTCTCCATCGGCGGCGCCATCGACGCCGTACGGGCGTCCGACATCATCGCCCAGCGCAGCCTCAACTACACGCCGTACATCGTCGCCGGGCTGGTCTTCGTGGCGCTGACCATCCCGATGACCCGTTTCACGGACTGGGTGACGGCCCGGATGGACCGGCGGCGGGCCCAGGGAGGATCCATATGAGCGACGCGCCTGTGCTGCGCATGGAGTCCGTCCGTAAGACGTTCGGGGACTCGGTCGTGCTGCGGGACGTAGACCTGGAGGTCGCCCCGCACACGGTGACGGCGCTGATCGGCGCCTCGGGGTCCGGCAAGTCGACGTTGCTGCGCTGCGCCAACCTGCTGGAGGAGATCGACGACGGCGCGATCTGGCTGGACGACGAGGAGATCACCGACCCGCGTGCCGACCAGGACGCGGTGCGCCGCCGTATCGGCGTGGTCTTCCAGGCCTACAACCTCTTCCCGCACATGACCGTGCTGGACAACATCACCCTGGCGCCGCGCCGGGTGCACGGCGTCTCCCGCGCGGAGGCCGAGGAGCGGGCCGGGGAGCTGCTCGACCGCCTCGGGCTGGGCGACAAGGCGGGTGCCTATCCCGACCGGCTGAGCGGCGGCCAGCAGCAGCGGGTGGCGATCGTGCGCGCCCTGGCGGTGCGACCCCGGCTGCTGCTGCTCGACGAGATCACCGCCGCCCTCGACCCGGAGCTGGTGGGCGAGGTGCTCACCGTGGTCCGTGACCTCAAGGGCGAGGGGATGACCATGGTGCTCGCCACGCACGAGATGGGCTTCGCGCGGGACGTGGCCGACCAGGTCTGCTTCCTCGACGGCGGTGTCGTACTCGAACGCGGCACCGCCGAGCAGGTGTTCGGCGACCCGCAGCAGGAGCGCACCCGGCGCTTCCTGCGGCGGATCGTGGAGGCCGGCCGGCTCTGAGGCCGGCTCCGAGGCGCGCTACGCCTCCGCGGTGGCGGCGCCGACCAGTGCCGCCACCCGCTCCACGCCGAACACATAGCCCTGCACGCCGCATCCGGCGATCACCCCGTCGGCGCGCAGGGAGACGTAGGAGTGGTGCCGGAACGACTCGCGCTTGTGGATGTTGGAGATGTGGACCTCGAGCACCGGCAGGCCGTCGCAGGTGTTGAGGGCGTCCAGGATCGCGACCGAGGTGTGCGAGTAGGCACCCGGGTTGATGACGATGCCGCAGTGGCTGAGGCGTGCCTCGTGGATCCAGTCGACCAGTTCGCCCTCGTGGTTGGACTGCCGGAAGTCCACCGTGCCGCCGTGCGCGGCTGCCGCCTTGGCACACAGGGCCTCGATGTCCGCGAGGGTGTCGGAGCCGTAGATCTCGGGCTGGCGCTGGCCGAGCAGGTTCAGGTTGGGCCCGTTGAGGATCATGATCGGGGCGTTGGCCAGGGTGCGGGGCACGATTCCTCCGGTCCGTGGGACAAACTCGGTGCGACAGCCATGGGAACGACGAACGGCCCGGGAGGACCGCTGCTCGGTCCGGTCTATCACGGTGCGCGGCGGCTCCTGTGAGGGGCGCCTCACCACCGCGCGCCCCCGTAACCCGCGATCACCCTGGGTAGTTGACGGAGCATGCTTGATACACGCACCGTAAGGGTCCCCTCGATGTTGCGACTGGCGGCCGCCTCGCTCACCGGGACCGCGATCGAGTTCTACGACTTCTTCGTCTACGGGACGGCCGCGGCACTCGTCCTGGGGCCGCTGTTCTTCCCGACGTTCTCCCCGCTCGCGGGGACGCTGGCGGCGTTCGGAACGTTCGGTGTGGGGTTCGTGGCCCGGCCGCTGGGCTCGGTGCTGTTCGGGCACCTCGGGGACCGGCGCGGCCGGCGCCCGGTGCTGGTCGCGTCGCTGCTGCTGACGGGCGCGTCGACGGTCTCGGTCGGGTTCGTGCCGGCGTACGACACGATCGGCATGGCCGCCCCCGTGCTGCTGCTGGTGCTGCGCTTCTTGCAGGGGCTGGGGCTCGGCGGGGAGTGGGGCGGGGCGGTACTGCTGACCGCGGAGCACGCGCCCGCCGGACGGCGCGCCCTGTGGTCGAGCTTTCCGCAGATCGGCCCGGCCTTCGGCTTCCTTCTCGCCAACGGCGTGATGCTGGTCCTGTCGGCGTCCCTGACGGACACCCAGTTCGCTCAGTGGGGGTGGCGGGTGCCGTTCTGGGCGGCCGGGGTGCTGGCACTGAGCGGCCTGTGGCTGCGTTCGTCGCTCCCCGAGAGTCCGCAGTTCCTGGAGATCGAGGAGCCCGCGCGCATGCCGTTCGCCGAGGTCGTACGGCACCACCGGCGGCTGGTGCTGCTGACGGCGGGGGCGCTCGCGGTCGGGTACGCGGTGTTCTACGCGGTGACGACCTGGTCGCTGGCGTACGGGACTGAGCGGCTCGGGGTGAGCCGTACCGTCATGCTGACGTGCGTCATGGCCGCCGTCGTCGTGAAGGGGGCGCTCACGCCGGTGATGGCCCTGCTGGGCGACCGCTACGGGCGCCGGGCGCTGTGCCTGGTGGGGTGCACGGCCTCGGCGCTGTGGATGTTCCCGATGGTCGCGCTGCTCGCGACCGGGCAGCCGCTGCTGATGTTCATCGGGTTCACCGGTGCCCTGGTCGCCTTCATCACGATGTTCGCGGTCGTCGCCGCCTATCTGCCGGAGCTGTACGAGCCCCGGGTGCGCTGCACCGGTGCCGCCGTCGGCTACAACCTCGGCGGGGTCCTCGGCGGCGCGCTGACGCCGATCGTCGCGACGGCACTGGCGGAGCACAGCGGGCGCGTGCCGTGGGCCGTGGGGACGTATCTGACGGCGATCGCGCTGCTGAGCCTGGGCTGCTTCGCGCTGCTGCCCGAGACCCGTCCGGTGCCGGTGCCGGTGGCGGAGGTCGAGCCGGTCGCCGGGTGAGGCCCCCCCGATCCGCTACGGGTTGATCGCCAGCTCCAGATAGGCGGCGAACAGCACCAGGTGGACGCCGCCCTGCAGCGGTGTGGCCCGGCCCGGGACCACTGTCAGGGAGCTGACCACCACGGTCAGCGCGAGCAGCAGCATGTGGGTGGCGCTCAGACCGAGGACCAGGGGGCCGGAGAGCCAGACGGAGGCCAGGGCCACGGCGGGGATGGTCAGGCCGATGCTGGCCATGGCCGAACCGAGCGCCAGGTTGAGACTGGTCTGCACCCGGTCACGGCGGGCCGAGCGCAGTGCGGCGATGGTCTCGGGGAGCAGGACCAGCAGCGCGATGACCACGCCGACCACGGCCTGGTGCAGGCCGGCCGCCGCCACGCCGGACTCGATCGTCGGCGACACGCCCTTGGCCAGTCCGACGACTCCGACGAGAGCGAGGCCGAGCAGACCGAGGCTGGTCCAGGCGGCCCGTGCGGACGGGGCCGCCGCGTGGTCGTCGGCGGTGATCGGGTCGCCCTGCCGGGTGATCGGCAGGAAGTAGTCGCGGTGGCGCACGGTCTGGGTGGCGACGAACAGTCCGTACAGGATCAGCGACGACAGCGCCGCGAACGTCAGTTGCACCCCGGAGAACTCCGGGCCCGGCTTGCTGGTGGTGAAAGTCGGCAGCACCAGGCTGAGCGTGGCCAGGGTGGCCACGGTCGCCAGGGCGGCGCCGGTGCCCTCGGGGTTGAAGACCGCGGTGCCGTGGCGGAGTGAGGCGACGAGGAGGCAGAGGCCGACGATGCCGTTGCAGGTGATCATCACGGCCGCGAAGACGGTGTCCCGGGCCAGGGTGGCGCTCTTGGCACCGCCGTCGGCCATGAGGGTGACGATCAGGGCGACCTCGATGATCGTGACGGCGATGGCGAGGACCAGGGAGCCGAAGGGTTCGCCGACCCGGTGGGCCACGACCTCGGCGTGATGGACCGCGGCGAGGACCGATCCGGCGAGGACCACGGTGACCAGCGCGACGACCGCGCCGGGCAGGCTCCGGCCCCAGGTGAACAGGAGCAGGACGACCGCGAGCACCGGCACGAGGAGCGTCCACTGGGTGGTGAGCGACCTGAGCCGAGTGATCATGCAGCGATCGTGACAGAGGCGTACGGGCTTCGCATTCCGGTCCTTTCGGGCTCCCGGGGGCCTGTCGCCGGCGCGGCGCGGCCCCCGGGGCGGTCGGGTGCGGTCGGTCGGAGGATTACGTGAAGTCGGTCAGGTCCACGACGTCACAGTCGGTGAAGGACGGCGGCCGGGTGCACAGGGCGGCCATCTGCTCGGCGAACTTGCTCGTCTCGGGGTCGTCGCTGTTCTGCATGGCCTCCTCGTAGGAGTTGAACTCGATCACGCCGAGGTAGCGTCCCGGCCGGTTCCGGTCCCGGAGGATCAGGCGGCGGGTGGGGCTGTTCTCGCGGCCGGCGAGCCGGGTGCCCATCTCGTCGGCGAGGGCCTTCAGCTCGTCGATGCGGTCGGTCTCGAACTCGATGATCTGGACGAATGTCACGGTTGCCTCCACCGGGCGGCGGCGCCCCCGGACCGGGGACGTTCCGCCACCCAACGAAGCATCCGGGGCGGTGGGTCGGCAATGCGCTTCGCACCGCTGCGCGGGGTGGTTGTTCCTACGTCCGACGTGGTCAGACGTCGATGCTGTCCTTCGGAGCGCTTTCGCTCCGGGCCTGCGCCGCCTCGGCCGCCGCCTGCTTCCCGGACGCCCTGAGACTGGTGATCGTGGTGACGGCCAGGACCGCGCAGATCACGCCGAGCGAGACCGGGATGCTGATCTCCGGGACGTGGACGCCGGACTCGTGCAGCGCGTGCAGCACCAGCTTGACGCCGATGAAGCCGAGGATGACGGACAGGCCGTAGGAGAGGTGGACCAGCTTCTTCAGCAGTCCGCCGATGAGGAAGTACAGCTGCCGCAGGCCCATGAGCGCGAAGGCGTTGGCCGTGAAGACGATGTACGGGTCCTGCGTCAGGCCGAAGATCGCGGGGATGGAGTCCAGCGCGAACAGGACGTCGGTCGTACCGATCGCGAGCATCACGACCAGCATCGGGGTCATGACCCGCCTGCCGTTCTGCTGGATCCACAGCTTGGTGCCGTGGTAGCGGTCGGCCACGCCGAACCTGCGCTCGGCGGCCCTGAGCAGTTTGTTCTCCTCGAACTCCTCTTCCTCCTGATCGGCCCGGGCCTCCTGGATCAGCTTCCAGGCGGTCCAGATCAGGAAGGCGCCGAAGAGGTAGAAGACCCACGAGAAGCTGGCGAGGATCGCGGCGCCCGCGGCGATGAAGACGGCCCGCAGCACCAGGGCTATGAGGACACCGACGAGCAGCACCCGCTGCTGGTACCGCGAGGGCACGGCGAACTTCGCCATGATCAGGACGAAGACGAAGAGGTTGTCGACGCTCAGCGACTTCTCGGTGATGAAGCCCGCGAAGAACTCGCCGGCGGGCCGGCCGCCACCGAAGACGAGCAGGCCGAGGCCGAAGAGCCCGGCCAGGGCGATCCAGACGACGGTCCAGATACCGGCTTCCTTGACGGACACGTCATGCGGCTTGCGGCCGATGAAGAAGTCCACCGCGATCAGGGCGGCGAGCCCCAGGATGGTGAGGACCCACAGGGTCACGGATACATCCACTGTTGCCTCCGGTTAGTGAACGGCAAAGATTCGGCGTTGCGCTACCGGAGGTCTCTTCCACCCGGGACGGGCCGGCGCCCCGGGATCCGACCGGATCCGTATTGACGGGTACGCCGCAGCAGACAGGGAGTACTCCCCTCCGTACGGAAAACAGTACCCCAATCACCAAGGAAAGGTAAAGTAATTGACAAAAGAAAGGTCAAGTTTGCTGGTCAGAGCCCTTTACATGTGCTTGGTGCGGGCTGTCGCGACTCTGGCGAGCACCTGCTGAAGCACCTGACTGCCGGGCGGCACGAGGCCGGGCTCGTACGTCCAGGCATGCCCCACCCACGGGTCGGCCAGGTGGTCGTCGGGTACCGGGGTGAGTCGCATCAGTGAACGCCAGAGCGGATCGAGCAACGGGCCGTAGGCGGCGGCGTCCTCGCGATCGGCGACCAGCAGGAGATGGACGCCGACGTCGGGGCCCTCGTCCGCGAGATAGCGCAGCTGGGTGACGGCCCGGTCGTCGAAGCCGTGCGGGAAGTCGTGCACGATCAGCAGCTGCCGAGAGGTGTCCAGACCGGGCGGAAGCGCGTCGGACGCACCACCGCGCACCGCCATCTGCACCAGGTCGACGCGCTCCGTGAGCCGCCCCAGCACACCCGCCACACCGGCGGCGCCCGCCGCGGGCGGCGCGTCCAGCACACCGGCCCCCGTCAGCGGTGCGAACGCGGACGCACCGGCACCCGCCGGATCGACGACCTGCACGCCGAACTCCCCCGCCGGGTGGACGGCGAGCAGCCGGGCCGCGAGCGCCACCGCCGTCTGCAGGGCGAGGTGCCGCAACTCACCCGCCTCCTCGAACAGGGATGCATCGGGCACACCGCTGTCGATCCAGAGGCCCCGCTCCAGGGGCAGCCGGACCAGCATCGGGATGCGCAGCGGGGCGCTCTCCGGAAGGTGGAGGTCACCCAGCCGGACGGCCATCGGTGACTCCGTCGGCACCCGGTATCCGTGCCAGACCGGGTTGTCCCAGCGCGCGTACGCGGGTGGCAGCGCGGGCTCGACGACCTCGGACTCGGCGGTGAGCTGGGCGAGGTCCCGGTCGAGCGCGGCTCGCGCCTGATCGACCAGCCGGGCCTGCCGGGCCTGGACCGCCTCGCGTGCGGCGTCGCCCGCCGAGCCCAGCCGGCTGCGCGGGTCGGAGAGGACCTGGTCGAGTTCCTTCTCCATGCGCGACTCGGCGAAGTCGACAGCGCTGCGGTAGGCGGCGGTGGAGCGGGCGAGGTCCTCGAACATGCCCCAGACCTGGTTGTAGAGCCGCTCGTCCATGGACCAGCCGGCGGCGTCACCGGCGACGGGCGGCGCGGGCCCGTCCGCCGGGGCCGGAGTCTCGGGGGCCGGGGGCCGGGACGCCTGGCGGCGCTTCGGATGCGTGTAGTCGATGGGGCCGCCGGTGCCACCGGAGGAAGTGGCGGTCGCCGGGGCGCCGGGTCCGCCGGAAGCCGGGAGCCTGCCGGCGTCGCCGGGCGCCGGTTCGGACTCGGCGGGCCCGTCGGAGGTCGCACGTCGGCCGGCCGTGCCGTCGGGTGTCTGGGCATCGTAGGGAGATCCGGCTGCGGAAGCGGTGTCCGGCAGGTCGGCGCCGGTGACGGGGGCGGCCGTACACCGGGAGCGGTCGGTGTCCGCGGTGCGGGCCGGGACCGCGCGGGCCACGCCGCGCGCCACCGCCTGCTCGATCCCGCGGGCGAGTTCGGCGGCGCCGGGCAGGCCCTGATCAGCGAGGAGCCCCGTCAGGCCCTCCGCGTAGCCCTGGCCCACCGCGCGGATCTTCCAGGCGCCCTGGCGTCGGTACAGCTCCAGGGCGACGACCGCCGACTCGGCGTCCAGCCCGATGAGGGTATAGCCGGCGACCTCGGTGCCGTCGAGGCCGGTGACCGCGGCACGCGGTGCGGCGAGGGCGCCGAAACGGGGCGGAGCGCCGGGCGTGGCGGGCAGGGCGATCAGGACGCTGACCCGGTGCACCGCCGCGGGCATGGCGTCGAGGTCGACGGCGAGCCGGTGTTCGGCTGCCGCCTGCCGGGAGACCTCGATCCCGGGCAGGGTGGGCGCGCCAGGATGGGCCACCCCGTCGGTGCCCCGTACCCGGCCGCTCTCGTCGGCGAGGGAGGCCCCGGCCACGACCGGTACGTCAGCCGAGATCCGGATCTCGATCCGGTTCTGCCAGAGCGGGTGGTTCTGCCCGCGCACCAGCTCGGCCGCCATTGCCCACGTCCCCCTGTTTGTCGTGTCCTCGTGTGCCGGGACTGAGTGCTCCGCCGGGAGTGCCCGGTATGCCGTCGGTCCACCGCGGCGCCGTCGGGGGCGTCGCGCAGTTCCTCGCGCCCCTTCGGGGCGCTGACGGACCGCGGCCGGACAGCCCCCGCGCCCCCTTTTTACGGCGAAGCGCTCAGAGGATCGGCAGGATCGCCGGTACCAGGTCCTGGAAGGTGCGGCCCCTGGCCGGGACGCCCAGGGCCGTCATCGTCCAGCCGGATCCCGACCGGTGCACCTTCGCCATGATCTGGGCGGTGTACTCGCCGCCGCCGTCGAGCGTGTAACGGGCGAGTTCCTGGCCGGTGGTCTCGTCGACGAGCCGGCAGAAGGCGTTCTGCACTTCCTGGAAGGTCTGGCCGGTGAAGGAGTTGACGGTGAAGATGATCTGGTCGACGTGGACCGGCACGCGGGCGAGGTCGACGAGGATGGCCTCGTCGTCGCCGCCCTGGCCCGCGCCGCCGACGAGGTTGTCGCCCGTGTGGCGGACCGAGCCGTCGTCACTCACCAGGTGCCGGAAGAACACCACGTCGACGGGCTGCTTGTCGGCGAACAGCACCGCCGAGGCGTCCAGGTCGATCTCCCGGGTGCGCGAGCCGAACAGCCCGCGGCGGGGCGCCGCCTTCCAGCCAAGGCCCATGCGGACCGCGCTCAGGGAGCCGCCGTCCTTCTTCTCCAGGCTGATGGCCTGACCCTTGGTCATGTTGACGGTCACGGCTGTTTCCCCTCGTCGGTTGTCCCCTGCCGCCGCGGAGTCCGCGGTTGACCAAAACCCTATGCAGCGCCGCTGACAGTGCCGAACCCCGGCCCGTGCTTTGTGTCGGTCTTGCAACACTTCGCGTACTTGCCGGGGTTCGGCAGGGGATCAGAGGTCAGGCCAGGCCCGCCTCCCTCATCTGGCGCAGTTCCTTCTTCATCTCGGAGACCTCGTCACGCAGCCGGGCGGCGATCTCGAACTGCAGATCGGCGGCGGCGGCACGCATGCGCTCCGTCATCTCCTCGATCTGCTCCGCGAGTTCGGCAGCCGGGCGGTCCGTGGGCACCGCTTCCCTGGCCTTGCCCTTGGCCGCCTTGCCGGCCTTCGCACCCTTGGCCGCCTTGTCGCCCAGCGACGGCACCGGAGCCTTGGCCCCCTTGCCGTCCTTCTGCTTGCGGTAGCCCGAGCCGAGCAGCTGTTCGGTGTCGACCTCTTCGCGGGCGATCTGCGCGACGATGTCGTTGATCTTCTTCCGGAGCGGCTGCGGGTCGATGCCGTTGGCCTTGTTGTACGCGACCTGCTTCTCCCGGCGCCGGTTGGTCTCGTCGATGGCCTTCTCCATCGCCGGGGTGATCTTGTCGGCGTACATGTGGACCTCGCCGGAGACATTGCGCGCCGCGCGGCCGATGGTCTGGATCAGCGAGGTGCCCGAGCGCAGGAAGCCCTCCTTGTCGGCGTCGAGGATCGCCACCAGGGACACCTCGGGCAGGTCGAGGCCCTCCCGGAGGAGGTTGATGCCGACCAGGACGTCGTACTCGCCGGAGCGCAGCTCGCGCAGCAGCTCGACGCGGCGCAGGGTGTCGACGTCGCTGTGCAGGTAGCGCACCTGGATGCCGAGCTCCAGGAAGTAGTCGGTGAGGTCCTCGGCCATCTTCTTGGTGAGCGTGGTGACCAGGACGCGCTCGTCCTTCTCGGTGCGCTTGCGGATCTCGTGCACCAGGTCGTCGATCTGCCCCTCGGTGGGCTTGACGACGACCTCGGGGTCGACGAGACCGGTGGGGCGGATGATCTGCTCGACGACACCGTCCCCGCGGGAGAGCTCGTACGCGCCGGGGGTCGCCGACAGGTACACGGCCTGCCCGATCCGCTCCTGGAACTCCTCCCACTTCAGCGGGCGGTTGTCCAGGGCGGAGGGCAGCCGGAAGCCGTGGTCCACAAGAGTGCGCTTGCGGGAGGCGTCGCCCTCGTACATGGCGCCGATCTGCGGCACGGTGACGTGCGACTCGTCGATGACCAGGAGGAAGTCCTCCGGGAAGTAGTCGAGCAGGGTGTTCGGCGGGGAGCCGGGCAGGCGGCCGTCGAAGTGCATCGAGTAGTTCTCCACGCCGGAGCAGGTGCCGATCTGGCGGAGCATCTCGATGTCGTACGTGGTGCGCATGCGCAGCCGCTGGGCCTCCAGGAGCTTGCCCTGCTTCTCCAGCTCGGCCAGGCGCTCCCCCAGCTCCTTCTCGATGTCGTTGACGGCCCGCTCCATGCGCTCGGGTCCCGCGACGTAGTGGGAGGCCGGGAAGACGTACAGCTGCCGGTCGTCGCTGATGATCTCGCCCGTGAGCGGGTGCAGGGTGGACAGCGCCTCGATCTCGTCGCCGAACATCTCGATGCGGACGGCGAGCTCCTCGTAGACCGGGAAGATCTCGATGGTGTCGCCGCGGACGCGGAAGGTGCCGCGGGTGAACGCGAGGTCGTTGCGCGTGTACTGGATGTCCACGAAGCGGCGCAGCAGGTCGTCGCGGTCGATCTCGTCGCCGACCCGCAGCGGGACCATCCGGTCGACGTACTCCTGCGGGGTACCGAGGCCGTAGATGCAGGAGACCGAGGCGACCACGATCACGTCGCGGCGCGTGAGCAGCGAGTTGGTGGCGGAGTGACGCAGCCGCTCGACCTCCTCGTTGATCGAGGAGTCCTTCTCGATGTAGGTGTCCGACTGCGGGACGTACGCCTCGGGCTGGTAGTAGTCGTAGTACGAGACGAAGTATTCGACCGCGTTGTTCGGGAGAAGCTCGCGGAACTCGTTGGCCAGCTGGGCGGCCAGCGTCTTGTTCGGCGCCATCACCAGGGTGGGGCGCTGGAGCTTCTCGATCATCCACGCGGTGGTGGCGGACTTTCCGGTGCCGGTCGCGCCGAGGAGGACGACGTCCTTCTCCCCGGCCTCGATGCGCCTGGCCAGGTCGGCGATGGCCGCCGGCTGGTCGCCGCTGGGCTGGTACGGGCTGACGACCTCGAAGGGCGCCACCGTGCGTTCGATGTGGGAAACGGGCCGCATGGGTTCAACCGTACGACCCCGCACTGACAACCGGCTCTGATCAGCGGTTTTACGGTGTACGCGCGCTGTGGTGGCTCTGCTGACGGCCGACGCGGAGCTGAGGGCGGCGGCTCGGGTGGTGGCTGACCTCGTCGGCCGGGACGCCCGGCTTGTGCTCCACGCGGACCTGGTCGGGCTTGCCCGTGACCATCAGCGGGTCGAAGATCACGACGACGGCGGCCAGGCAGAGGAAGGCCAGCGGGCCGATCAGCATGGGGGCGAGCAGGGAGGCGGGGGAGTCGCCCGGCGGCGTCACACCGGCGCCGTGCAGGTGGACGGTGAGGGCGGCCATGCCGATGTAGTGCATGCCGCTGACGGCGAGCCCCATGACGAGGCTCGCGCCGACGCTCCACAGGAAACCGCGGACCTGCCCGGCAGCCCACAGTGCCGAGGTGGCGGCGACGACCCCTGTCACGACCGATGCGGCGACCATGACCGTGTCGTACTGCAGGGTTCCGTTGAGGCGCAGCCCGGCCATGCCCAGGTAGTGCATCGAGGCGATGCCCAGACCGGTGATCGTGCCGCCCGTGAAGAGCGCGGTTCCGGTGGCGCCCCGGTAGCCGACTATGAAGATCCCGACGCCCACCATGACGATGGCGAGGCCGAGGCTCGCGTACGTGAGGGGCTTGTCGTAGTGGATCGGCGTCTCCTCGACGCTGAACCCCATCATGGCGACGAAGTGCATGGTCCATATGCCGGAGCCGATCGCCGCCGAGCCCAGGGCGAGCCAGGCGGGGCGCCAGGAGTGGGCCACCAGCATCGCCCGGGTCGTGCAGCGCAGCCCGAGGGCGCCACCGAGGCAGGCCATCAGATAGGCCACCAGCGGGGTGACGAGCCCGTAGCTGAATCCGTCGACCGTGCCCTGCATGCGCGGCTGCCCTTCACCCTTTGCGTCCCGGAATGTGTGCCATACGCCCCCGTCCCAGGACCGCCCGAGCGGTCAGGGTTGACGCAGAGAGTATGACCCGCACCGGAATGGTCGAACGATTTTCCGGCAAAGAAACACGCCCTTGCCTCAGTTGTGCGGCAACGGTGAGCGGGCTTGGGCGACTCCATTCGATCTGTGGTCATCCCGCACCCGCGACCTGTTGACTCCCTGCTGTCACTCTTGTGCTGTCCGTATTCGTTCCACGTGAGGAGTGCGCATGCACGCGCGCGCAGTCGCCGCCACGGCCACCGCGCTGCTGGGAACGGCAGCCCTGCTGAGCCCCGTCCCCGCCGCCCGGGCGGGCGACGCCGCCGAACCCACGGTGCTCGCGCACCGGGGCGCCGCCGCCTACGCCCCGGAGAACACGCTGGCCGCCATCGACAAGGCCGCCGCACTGGGCTTCACCTGGGTCGAGAACGACGTCCAGCGCACCAAGGACGGCCGGCTCGTCGTCATCCACGACGACAGCCTCCGGCGCACCACCGACGCCGCAAAGGTCTTCCCCGGCCGGGCGCCCTGGAAGGTGAGGGACTTCACCGCGGCCGAGGTCGCCCGGCTGGACGCGGGCAGCTGGTTCTCCCCGTCGTACCGGGGCACGAGGGTTCCGACGCTGGCGCAGTACATGCGCCGGGTCGAGCACAACCACGAGAAGCTGCTCCTGGAGATCAAGAACCCCGAGCTGTATCCCGGCATCGAGCAGCAGGTCCTCCAGCTGCTGGGCAGCGAGGGCTGGCTGGACCACCGGCATCTGGACCGGCTCGTCGTGCAGAGTTTCAGCGCGGACAGCCTGCGCACCGTGCACACTCTCCGGCCGGCCGTGACGACCGGCTACCTCGGCACACCGGCCGTGGGCTCCCTGCGGCGGTACGCGGGCTTCGTGGACCTGATCAACCCCTCGGTGGAGTCGGTCTCCGCCGGCTACGTACGGAACGTGCACGCGCTCAAGGGGCCGCACGGCCGGCCGCTGCGGGTCTTCACCTGGACGGTGGACGACGCGGTCACCACCTGGAAGGCCGTCGGCTACGGGGTGGACGGGATCATCACCAACAAGCCGGACGTGGTGCGGGCCGCACTGTGCGCGAGCTGACCCGGGCCGGGGCGACGGGCATTGTCAGTGGCGGGCCGTACGGTGGGTCGCATGGACAGCGAAGGGCAGTACGGGCAGCGGGTGGTGTGGGCCGTCGTGGGCACCGACATCGGTCCGCTGCTGCTCGCGGCGACCGGCAGCGGCCTGGTCAACGTGGTGTTCCACGCCACCGAGGCGGTACGGGAGCGGACGGTGGAGCGGCTGGCGGCCCGGCTGGGCGCCGAGCCCGTCGAGGATCCCACGGAGCCGGTGCTGGCCGAGGCGATATCCCAGCTTCGGGCGTACTTCGCGGGCCGGCGGCAGGACTTCGACCTGCCGCTGGACTGGTCGCTGATCTCCGGCTTCAACCGCCAGGTGCTGCGCGAACTGGCCGCCGGTGTGCCGTACGGCACGGTGGTCGGGTACGGCGACCTGGCGGGTCGCGTCGGGCAGCCCGGCGGGGCGCAGGCGGTGGGCGCGGCGATGGGCGCCAATCCGCTGCCGGTCGTCGTGCCCTGTCACCGGGTGGTGGAGAGCGACGGCGGGATCGGCGGGTTCGGGGGCGGTCTGGAGACCAAGCGGAAGCTGCTCGCCCTGGAGGGCGTGCTGCCCGAGCCGCTGTTCTGAGGCGCGGTCCCCGGACTCCGGCCGTGCGGCCCCGCCGGCGCGGTCAGCCGTAGTGCCGTGCCTCGACGGCGTTGCCGTCGGGGTCCCTGAAGTAGAAGGTGCGCGGGGCCGTGCCGCGGGCGCCGAAGGAGTCGTGTCCGATGTCGGTCATGGGGACGGCGTGCTCGGCGAGGCGGGCGCGCAGGGCGTCGAAGGCGTCGGACGGCAGGGACAGACAGACGTGGTTGACGGGGTGGCCCGCGCTGCCGTCGGCGCCGGGAAGGACCGGCATGCGCTCGGCGAGGGTGCGCGGCGCGAGGTCGATGATGGTCTCCTCGGTGACACGTACGGAGGGGAAGGGCACCTCGCCGGCGATGAACTCGGCGACCCGTAGCGGCTCCAGGCCGAGCATCCGCTCGTAGAACCCGGCCGCGGCGGCCGGGTCGGCGACCCAGAGGACGACGTGGTCCAGACGTACCGGGTGATTCGTCATGCCGCCCAGGCTGGTGGCATCCCCCACATGCCCCAAGCGTTTATCCGGGTACGGCCCCCGCCAGGGATGAGGGAGGACCGACGGACAGGAGGCAGGCGTGGTGCTGGTGGTGTCGGAAGAGGTCGGGGAAGCACTCGGCGCGGGCCGCGCGGTGGTGGCCCTGGAGTCCACGATCATCGCGCACGGGCTGCCGCGCCCGCGCAACCTCCAGGTGGCACTGGAGCTGGAGGACACGGTACGGCGGGCGGGTGCGGTGCCCGCAACCATCGCCGTGCTGGACGGGCGGCCCCATGTCGGTCTGGACAAGGACCAGTTGGAGCGGATCGCCAACGAGGACGGGATCCGCAAGCTCGGCCACCGCGACCTGCCGCTCGCCGTGGCCGCGGGGGCGAGCGGGGCTACCACCGTGTCGGCGACGGCGCAGCTGGCGGCGCTGGCCGGCCTCCGGGTGTTCGCGACGGGCGGCCTCGGCGGAGTGCACCGTGAGTGGACGGCCACCCAGGACGAGTCCGCCGACCTGGGGCTGCTGGCACGCACCCGGATCACGGTGGTGTGCGCGGGTGTGAAGTCGATCCTCGACGTGCCGGCGACCCTCCAGCGTCTGGAGACCCTGGGTGTGGCCGTCGCGGGCTACGGCACGGACCGCTTCCCCGGCTTCTACCTGTCCGACTCCGGGCATCCGGTCGACTGGACGCTTCGGACTCCGGAGCAGGTCGCGGACGTGATGCGGGCGCAGGACGCGCTGGACGCGGCGGACTCGGCGCTGATCGTCGCCAACCCCGTCCCGGAGGCGGAGCAGCTCGACCCCGCGCTGCACGCGCGCGTGCTCGCCGACGCGCTGCACGCGTGCGAGGCGGAAGGGATCACCGGCCAGGCGGTGACGCCGTTCCTGCTCGACTATCTGGTGCGGCACACGGACGGCGCCTCGCTGGAGGCCAACCTGGCGGCCGTGCGCGGCAATGTCGGGCTGGCGGCGCGGATCGCCTCTGCGTGGGCCAGGGGGTGACGACCGGGCGGGCGCCGGCGCCGGGAGGGGCGGCTGCACCCGCGGCACCCGGTGCGGTGGTGACGCCGCCCAGGGACGGGCCGACTCGCGGAGAGGCGATGCCTCGCGGGGAGGCGATGGCTCGCGGGGAGGCGGCGGGTGGGGCGCTGCTGGTCGTCGGGGACGTCGTCACCGATGTGGTCGCGCGGTACCGGGGGCCGCTCGCGGTCGGCACGGACACGGCGGCCGTGATCCGGACCCTGCCGGGCGGGGCGGGCGCGAATGTGGCCTGCTGGGCAGCGCACACGGGCTGTGCGGACGTGCGGCTGCTGGGCCGGGTGGGTGCGGACTCGGCGCGGTGGCACGAGCGGGAACTGGCCGCCGCCGGGGTGCGGTCCCGGCTCGTGGTGGACCCCGAGGCCGCGACGGGGACGGTGATCTGCCTGGTCGACAACGGTGCCTCGGCCGAGCGGACCTTTCTCACGGACAGCGGGGCGTCCCTGCGGCTGGAGCCCGCCGACTGGTCGGACACGCTGCTCGACGGGGTGGCCCGGCTGCATCTCTCGGGCTATCTGCTGTTCTCCGAGCCGAGCCGGGCCCTGGTGGCGACGGCCCTGGCGGCGGCCCGCGCGCGTGGCGTACCGGTGAGCCTGGACCCGGCGTCGGCCGGGTTCCTCGTGGCACTGGGCGTGGACCGCTTTCTGGCGCTCGTCGAGGGGGTCGACGTCCTGCTGCCGAGCCGGGACGAGGCCTGTCTGCTGACGGGGCTGCCCGATCCGGCGGACGCCGCGGCCAAGCTGAGCCGCCAGGTGCCGCTGGTGGTGGCCAAGGCGGGGGCCGACGGCGCGCTGGTGGCCCAGGCGGGCGGCGTCCTCGCACGCGTCCCGGCCGCGTCGGCGACGCCCCGGGACACCACGGGCGCCGGTGACGCCTTCACCGGGGCGTTCCTCGCCGCGCTGGTCGCCGGCGCGGACGCCCGGGAGGCGGCGGCGCTGGGCTGCCGGGCGGGCGCGCGGGCGGTGGAACGCGTGGGTGCGAGACCGCCCGCCCGCGACTGACCCGGGCGCTGCGCTCGCGCCCGCGACTGACCCAGGCGCGGCGCTCCCGCCCCGAGCGGCGGGCCTACGCCTTGCGGCCCCACGCGGAGATCATCGGGGCGGTGGCGAGGTCCATGCTGCCCGTCGCCACGTTGGCCAGGTGCTGGTCGATGTCCTCGTCGGTGGCGAGGCCGGCCGCGACGAGCCGGTCCCGGATCTGCTGGACGGTGGCGGTCTCCAGGGCGGTGCAGGCGGGCGAGGCCACGGGGAAGTAGGCGTCGGCCGCCACGTCGTGCAGCCCGGCCTCGCGGAGCAGCCGTGGAAGTTTGCGGCCGTACGACAGGTCGGCGCCGCGTTCGGCGAGGAGCTTGCGGAAGCCCTGGCGCAGGCGGTTGGCGAGCTGCTGCTCGGGGCCGTACTCGTAGGGGCAGGTGAGGGGCTGGAGGGCCGGGTCGGCGTCCTCGATCAGCAGTCGGCCGCCGGGACGCAGGGCCTTGATCATGGAACGCAACGCCCGTTCTCGGTCCGGCACATGGACCAGGACGAGCCGGGCGTGCACCAGGTCGAAGCCCTCCCCCGGCGGCTCCTCGGCGCCCACGTCGTGGGTGCGGACCTCGACGGGCGGGTGGGCGGCCGTGGCGAGCAGTGAGGTGTCGATGTCGGTGGCGACGACGCGTCCCGTCGGTCCCACCTTCCCGGCGAGCCAGGACACCACGGAGGTGCCGCCGGCACCGACCTCCCAGCAGCGCCAGCCCGGTCCGGGGCCGAACGCGTCGAGGTGGCGGAAGGTGGTCGGATCGAAGAGGTCCGCGAAGGCGTCGAAGCGCTGTCCGGCCTCGTTCTGGCGGTTGTCGAGGAGATATCCGTCGGCCTGCGTCATGAAGCGATGATTTCAGTTGCCAGGCTCATGGCTCGGGAACACGGGCCGGGAGCACGGGCGGCCGGTATTCCGGCTCGGGACCACAGGCCGGGAACAGGGCCGGGAGTCCGGTTGTCCACAGGCGGGAACCAACCGGAACTCGCCGTTCCCACAGGCTTACCCGTGTCTCACACCGGGCTGGCAGACTGGCCGGGCAGGGCGGGAAGCGTTGCGCGAGTGGATCCATGCAAGGAGATCCGGATGACGATGGCAGGGAATCTGCGGAAGGTCACGGGGCTGGGCAGGACCGGCGGCCTGCGCAGGGTGGCGCGGCTGGCCCGGCGGCGGCCCCGCGTCGACCTGAACCATCACGCACGGTCCCCGCTGGGCTCCTCGGTGGTCAACTGCGTGACGTACGAGGACGGGGTGCGGGTTCCGGAGTGCAGCGACCTGTTCTCCGCGGTGGAGCGGGTGCGCAAGCGGGGCGACGGGTTCGTCTGGCTAGGGCTGCACGAGCCGACGGACAGCGAGTTCGCGGGCATCGCCGAGCTTTTCGACCTGCACCCGCTGGCCGTGGAGGACGCCGTCGAGGCCCATCAGCGCCCGAAGGTGGAGCGGTACGGCGAGACGCTGTTCGCGGTGTTCAAGACGGTCTGCTACGTGGAGCATGAGCAGCTGACCGCGACCAGCGAGGTGGTCGACACCGGCGAGATCATGGTGTTCGTCGGCGAGGACTTCGTGATCACGGTGCGGCACGGCCGGCACGGCTCGCTGGGGCCGCTGCGTGAGGAGCTGGAGGCCACGCCGAGCCAGCTCGCCAAGGGGCCTGCGGCGGTGCTGCACGCCATCGCGGACCACGTGGTCGACGACTACCTGAGTGTCACGGACGCTGTGCAGGGCGACATCGACCAGGTCGAGGCGGCCGTCTTCGCGGAGAACGGCGCGCGGACCGACCCGGGCCGGATCTACCAGATGAAGCGTGAGCTCCTGGAGCTGAAGCGGGCGGTGGTGCCGCTCGGCCGGCCGATGGAGGAGCTGACCACCCGGCCGATACGGGTGATCTCCCCGGAGATACAGGCCTACTTCAGGGATGTGTTCGACCATCTGATGCGGGCGAAGGAGCAGATCGCGGCTTTCGACGAGTTGCTCAACTCCATCCTCCAGGCGCATCTGGCGCAGGTGACGGTCGCGCAGAACGAGGACATGCGGAAGATCACGGCCTGGGCCGCGGTGATCGCCGTGCCGACGATGGTGTGCGGTGTGTACGGCATGAACTTCGATCACATGCCGGAGCTGCACTGGCGGTTCGGCTATCCGCTCGTCATCGGCGTCATATCCGTGGCGTGCCTGGTGCTGTACCGCGGCTTCAGGCGCAACGGCTGGCTCTGAGCCGCCCGGCCGCACCCGTCCTGAGCGGGGTGGTCCGGTCCCGCCGCGGGGTCGCTCAGCCGTTCCACGCCGGATGCCGCGGGTCGTCGGCGCGGACCAGGACGTCGGCCGTGCCGGCGGGGTCGGTCTCGGCCGCGTAGCGCTCGAAGGCGGGGAGTGTCCAGTGATCGGCCTCGGGGGTACGGCGGTGCAGGGCGCCAGGAGTGAGGAGGAGGTGGACGGTCAGGTCGAACGGGAACCAGTGCCGCAGCAGGAGCGGTCCGTGCAGCAGCAGGAGGCCGCCGGGCGGGAGTTGGACATAGGGGCTGCGGGTGGCGCGGTCGGTGGCCGGGTCCCACAGATCGGGCAGCACGCGGCCGGTCCCGCCGGGGTCGAGAGGGCCGAAGACCTCCCGCCACAGGGCGTTGGTGTCGAACCAGCCGCCGTAGTACGACTCCGCGTCGCGCCTGCCGTGCTCCAGGCGCAGCGAGGCGGGGCGCAGGAAGCCCTCGGCGCCCACGACGAGTGACGGCCGGCCCCGTACGCGCAGCGCCTCGCCGACGCGCTCCGCCAGGTCGCCGGGCCGGGCGGCCGGGGCGCCGTCGAAGGCGACGCGTGGCCAGGCGCTCCCGTCGGCGGGCTTCAGTTCGGCCAGCCGCTCGGCGAGACGCTCGGCGAGCCGGTCCCAGGTGATCGCTTCGAGTCGCACAGGATCATGATGCCGGGTCGGCCGTTCGGGAGGCCGTGGGTGGTTGCGGAGCGGGACACCGGTGACGGTCGGCGGGACGGGCCGCGAGCCGGGCGGGAGGCTGCCGGCGCCGGGCCGGCCGGGGCGCGAACGACGTGAGATCAGTCCTCGGGGAGGGGAAAGTACCGCATATGACACGCCTCGCAACTCCCCCACACCACGGCGGACTTCTGGTTGTTCAGCCGCTGCGGCGCAAACGGTGTGCGGCATGCAGGCGGGGGCCGTTGTCGCTGCTCGTGGTGGAGGACGGCGTGCCGCGGTGCCTCGAGTGCGCCGATCTCGGGCATCTGGTGTTCCTGCCCCGGGGCGACACGGCACTGACCCGGCGGTCGCGGGAGGAGAGCACGCTGTCGGCGGTGGTGGTCCGGTTCAACCGGCGCAGGAGCCGGTACGAGCGACAGGGCGTCCTGGTCGAGGAGGCCGCGCTGGCCCGGGCCGAGTCGCGGTGCCTGGCCGACGCAGAGGCACGGCGGCGGCGCCGGGCGCGGGACGCGAAGCGGCGGGCGGCCGAGGACGTGCGGTTCACGGAGGCGTTCGCGGCGGAGATCCTGCGTCTGTTCCCGGGCTGCCCGGTGGAGCGGGCGAGGGCGATCGCGGCCCACGCGTCGGTACGGGGCAGCGGGCGGGTCGGGCGGACCGCGGCCGGACGGGCGCTGACGCAGGGAGCGGTGGTCTCGGCGGTGGTGGCGGGGGTACGACACGTGGACACGCCGTACGACCAGCTGCTGATGAGCGGGGTGCCGCGGTACGAGGCGCGGCGGCGGATCGCGCGGACGGTGGAGGCGGTGCTGCGGGAGTGGGAGGCCGGGGTGACGGTCCGCCTGACCGGGTGACGGCGGGCAGGGACCCGGCCGCGGTGGCGGGCAGGAACCGGGGCGTGGTGGCCGGCAGGAGCGGGGACGGAGGTGGAGGTGAATCTGGTCGGATGTGGATGTGGACGGGCTTCACAGTCATGGGAAGGGGTGGCCCGTGGGCATTGATCCAAGAGGCGGAGACGTCCAGGGGCGAGAGTGGGTGTGGTGGTCGTGATCGACGGGCCGTATTACGTGCTGGTCCTGTTGGGGGTGCTGGGCGCCGGACTGATGGCGGGGGTGTTCTGCGGGTTCTCGACCTTCGTGATGCGCGGGCTGGCCTCGTTGCCGCCGGCGCAGGGGGTCGGCGCGATGAACGCGATCAACCGGGCGGCCCTGACCCCGGTGTTCATGCTGGTGTTCGCGGGATCGGCGGTGGTGTGCGCGATGATCGCGGTGGTGACGTTCGTGGTCTGGCCGGATGACGGGAAGGTGGCGCTGCTGCTGGGGAGCGGACTGTATCTGTTCGGTTCCTTCGGACTGACCGTGGTGGCCAACGTGCCGCGGAACGAGGCGCTGGCCAAACTGGAGCCGGGCGCCCCGGAGGCCGTCTCCTACTGGCCGGTGTACGTGCGTGAGTGGACGTTCTGGAACCACGTGCGCACGGTCGCGGCGGCCGCGGCGGCGGTCGTCTACGTACTGGCCCTGTCCTGAGCCTGTCCTGAGGGTGCCGTGGGAGCCCGTCGGCCCCCCCGCCCGGACACAGGCTGGACAGGGGCTGGATCCCGCCTGGCAGCCGGCTGGCTCCCCGCTGAGGAAACCCCCGCCAGAAAGCGCTCTCGGCCACTCTGCGGGCGTACCCGAGGGGACGTATCGTGGCCGAAAGAGTGCCGCCCGATGGCGCACGGCCTGGGGTACCGCATGCGAGGAAGACGACCATGGCCGATCCCAAGGGGTTCATGACCACGCCGCGCGAGGAGTGGCCGCGGCGGCCCGTCGAGGAGCGGGTCCGGGACTGGGACGAGGTGTACGTCCCCGGCGCGCTGCTGCCGATCATCAGCAAGCAGGCGGACCGGTGCATGGACTGCGGGGTGCCGTTCTGTCACGACGCGTGTCCGCTGGGCAACCTCATCCCGGAGTGGAACGATCTGGTGTCGCGGGAGGACTGGCGGGCGGCGAGCGACCGGCTGCACGCCACGAACAACTTCCCCGAGTTCACCGGACGGTTGTGCCCGGCGCCGTGCGAGGCGGGGTGCGTGCTCGCGATCAACCAGCCCGCGGTCACGATCAAGAACGTCGAGTGCGCCATCGCGGACCGTGCCTGGGCGGAGGGCTTCACCTCGCCGCGGCCGCCGGAGCGGCTGTCCGGGCGGACCGTGGCGGTGATCGGGTCCGGGCCGACGGGGCTCGCGGCGGCGCAGCAGCTGACGCGGGCCGGGCACACGGTTGCTGTGTACGAGAAGGACGACCGGCTCGGCGGGCTGATGCGGTACGGCATCCCGGAGTTCAAGATGGAGAAGCGCCATCTGGAGCGGCGGCTCGGCCAGATGCGGGCCGAGGGGACGAAGTTCCGTACGTCGGTGGCGGTCGGTCGGGACCTGCGGGCGGCGGAGCTGCGGTCCAGGTACGACGCGGTGGTGATAGCGACCGGGGCGACGGCGTGGCGGGAACTTTCGGTGCCAGGCCGGGAGTTGGACGGAATACACCAGGCGATGGAGTATCTGCCGCTGTCCAACCGGGTGTGCGAGGGCGATCTGGCCGAGTCGCCGATGTCGGCGGCCGGGAAGCATGTGGTCATCGTGGGCGGGGGTGACACGGGGGCGGACTGTCTGGGGACGGCGTTGCGGGAGCGGGCCGCGTCGGTGACCCAGCTGGACATCTACGCGCAGCCGGGCGCGGAGCGGGACGAGGACATCGAGCCGTGGCCGACGTATCCGAAGATCTACCGGCTGTCTGCGGCGCACGAGGAGGCGCGGGACCTGGAGACGGCGCCCTCGGCGGACGCGGACGCCCGGTTGTTCGCGGCCTCGACGCTCCGTTTCACGGGTGACGGCAGCGGGCACGTGCGGTCGCTGCATCTGGTGGAGGTGGACCAGGCGCGGCTGCCGGTGCCGGGGACCGGGCGGACGCTCCCGGCCGACCTGGTGCTGCTGGCGCTCGGTTTCTCCGGGCCCGACCGGGAGGACGGGCTCATCGACCAGCTGGGGGTGGCGACGGAGCCGCGCGGCACCATCTCCCGGGACGCGGGGTTCGCCACGAACGTACCGGGGGTGTTCGCCGCCGGGGACGCGGCTCGCGGGCAGTCGCTGATCGTGTGGGCGATCGCCGAGGGGCGGGCGGTGGCGGCTGCCGTCGACCACTACCTGACGGGGAGTTCGCGACTGCCCTGGCCGATATCGCCGCACGACCGGCCGATGACCGTGTAGCCGCCGAGGGAGGCACCGGAGCAGGGAGGCGCGGTGCGGGTTCTCGGCCCTGGGGAGGAGGTGGGGCGTACTACTGCGGCGCCAGGGCCGGGCGTATCGGCCGGCCGGTGGACGCGCCGAGGCGGATGCGGTCCTGGCTGTGACGCCCGTGACCCGGGGGGCCTACGGTTTGCGCGCCACCGCCCCGTAGCCCGGGATCACCCCGTCGTCCTGTCCCGGTACCGGCTCGCCCAGCTCCGGGTGCCAGTGGTGGACGACCGACACGCCTGGTTCGACGAGTTCGAGGCCGTCGAAGAAACGGCCGAACTCGGTGCGGGAGCGCAGCGCCAGCGTGACCCCGGCCGCCCTGAGCTTCGCGACGGCCGCGGCCGACTCCTCCGGGGTGAAGTCGGCGGTGGCGTGGGTCATCATCAGGTAGCTGCCGGACGGCAGTTCGGAGAGCAGCCGGGCGACCAGTTCGTGCGCACCGTCCTCGTCGGCGACGAAGTGCAGCAGGGCGACCAGCGACAGCGCGACCGGGCGGTCGAGGTCCAGGACCGTCCGCGCGCCGGCGACGACCGCCGCCGGGTCGCGCACGTCGGCCTGGAGGTACTCCGTCGCGCCCTCGGGCGTGCCGCGCAGCAGGGCCGCCGCGTGGGCGAGCACGATCGGGTCGTTGTCGCAGTAGACCACCCGGGCGTCGGGCGCGATGCCCTGGGCGATCTGGTGCAGGTTGGGCTCGGTCGGGATGCCCGTGCCGATGTCCAGGAACTGCCGCACGCCGTGCTCGGACAGCCACCGGGTGGCGCGGTGCATGAAGGCGCGGTTGACCCGCGCCATCACCGGTACCCGGGGATCGAGGGCAAGCATCTGCCGGCCCATCTCCTCGTCGACGGGGTAGTTGTCCTTGCCGCCGAGATACCAGTCGTACATGCGCGCCGGGTGCGGCTTGCTGGTGTCGATCACGAGGCACTCCGTAAACGTCTGACGCGGACGATGATCAATTCAGCACCATTACAAAGAACTTGAACAAGAACAAAGAGAAGACAGGAAAGGCAGACAGAAGGGGACAGGGAGGTTCAGGAGAGCAGGAAGTCGGCCTCCCCCGCCTTGGCACCCTCGATGAAGGCCGTCATCTCGTCCGTGGTGTAGATCAGCGCCGGCCCGTCCGGGTCGGTCGACTGGCGGACCGCGATGCGGCCGTCGGCCAGCTTCATCGCCTCCAGGCAGTTGCCCCCGTTGCCGCCGCTCCACGGCTTGTGCCAGCCCTCGCTGCCCAGTTCCCGGGCAGGCATGCCGTTGTAGATCCGCTCGGTGCGGTTCCGCGGCCCGGACTGGGGCTTTATGCGATCCATTCACAGCTCCTTGCGGAGATCCCGGAGGATCTCCTTCGTGCGTTGTGCCGTAGCGGCCTGCGCCGCCATGCGGTCCATGACTTCGAGGTGGGTCGCCACCTCGGTGCGCGCGTCCAGGTAGACGGCGCCGGTCAGGTACTCGCTGTAGACCATGTCCGGCAGTTCGGGCATGGCGAATCGGAACAGCACGAAGGGCCCGTACGTCCCCGGGTGCGGCCCGTTGGAGAACGGGGCGACCTGGAGCGTCACATTGGGCAGCTTCGTGACGTCGAGCAGTCGGTCGATCTGCGCGCGCATCACCTCCGGACCGCCGACCGGGCGGCGCAGGGCGGTCTCGTCCATCACCGCCCAGAAGCGGGGGGCGTCGGTACGGGTGAGCAGTTGCTGGCGTTGCATGCGCAGGGCGACGTGGCGTTCGATCTCCTCCGGCTCGGTCTGGCCGACGGCGCCGGACTTCAGCACCCCGCGCGCGTAGTCCTCGGTCTGCAGCAGTCCGGGCACGAAGTGCGGCTCGTAGGAGCGGATCAGGGCGGCCGCGCCCTCCAGGCTGACGTACATCGAGAACCAGCTCGGCAGGATGTCGTGGAACCGCTGCCACCAGCCGGGCCTGTTGGCATCCTCGGCGAGGCGGACGAAGAGGTCGGCCTCGTCGTCGGTCACCCCGTAGGCCTTCAGGAGCAGTTGGAGGTACGGGATCTTGAGGGCGACCTCGGCCATCTCCATCCGGCGGACCGTGGCGGGCGCCACGCGCAGCACGCGGGCGGCCTCCTCACGCTTGAGCCCCGCGCGTTCCCGCAGGTCGAGGAGGCGCCGGCCGAGGACCACCTGGCCCACCGTCGGCGCGGACCGCGGCTCGCTCACGCTCCACCTCCACGAAGTTCCCTGTTCCCGGGCCGGGTTCGCCGGCGCCCCGGCCGTCACACACATACACGGTCACGCACATACACGGTCACGCACACACGCGGTCACGCACATACAGGTGTCACCCGGCATGCTGACAGCCCAGCGGCGCCATTCGAAGACTCATTCGAAGATCCGACAGGATGACCGGAACGACCAAGAGGACCGAGTGGGCCGGAACAGCCGGAACATCCTGTTCGGTCGCATCGATCGCATTGGCCGGATCGGTCCGTCGGATCCTCACTGATCCCAACTGGCGCCGCTCGACATGCTGTTGCGAGCAGTGTGCCACGGCCCTTCACCGCGTCACACAGCACTCTGCATTTTCCAGAGTGACACTTGCCAAGTGTTCACGGCGGGGAGATAGTGGCAAGCGTGATTCCGTCCGCGCCCTTAGGAACAGACGCCGCCGCAGACCGGTCCGGTCTCGGCGCCGATGGGGGTCCTCCCGTGCGAACTCGTTCGAGCGCGGAGGAGGCAGTCGACCCCGGTGAGGGCACTGCCAGGCGCCGGTTCCGGTTCGAACTGGCCGCTCATCCGGGTTCCCCCGCCCAGGCGAGACGCCTGGTGCGTGCCCGGCTGACCGGCTGGTCGGTCTGCGCGGACACCTGTGACACCGCCGTCCTCGTCATATCCGAGCTGGTCACCAACGCGATCGTGCACACCGCGAGCAGTCGCGTCGTGTGCGAGTTGCACGACCACGACGACACGGTGCGCATCGCCGTGCAGGACGAGGGCTGTGCACCCGACGAGCCCCACCCGTCCCCGCAGCGCCCGGAGGAGGAGCACGGGAGGGGGTTGCTCCTCGTCGAGGCGCTGTGCCAGGCCTGGGGGGCTCAGGAGCACGGGTCCGGGCTGCTGGTCTGGGCGGAGCTGCCGCGCCGGACCGACGCGGCCCGGACCCATGCCGCCCATACCCATGCCGCCTGGACGGCTGCCGTCCAGGACGCCACCGAGCCGTGCAACGACCTGGGCTGGGGCGCGCGCCCCGAGCCGGGTCCGTCGCGCGGCTCGTCCCACGAACCGGCGCACACACCGGCGCCCCGGCCGTCGCCGGACTCCGGCGCGGCGGGGCGGGCCGAGGCGCTGCCGGCGCCCCGGCGGAGGCAGCCGTGAACGGCGCGTCCGGCTCCGGCCACGCGCTGGGTCTCGACACACTGATCCGCCTGAAGCGGGGCCGGCGGCCGTCGTCCACGGGTGGCGCCGGCGTGTCGTTCCCGGTGCCCGAGGGCATGACGGCGCCACTGGGCTGCGACGCGGTGGCGGTACCGGCACGGCTCGGGCCCCTGGTGGTACCACGGCTGCCGCGGGTGGGATGCGTGTACGCCGATGGCACGCGCTGGTGGTGGATCGTCCCGACGGACTCCGACGACGCCCTCACCTGGCCCGCCCCGGCCCACTACGGCCAGGGCGCCCCGCTTCCCGGCACCGCCCGCCTGATCCACCGCCCCGAGGGCACGGTGCCGTACACCCCGCCGATCCCGCTGTACCTCGCGCTGTGCCGGGTGACCGGCACGACACCGGAGTGGTCCCGCCCCCTGAGCGCGTGACACTGCGCGGCCTCGGCCGACAGGGGAGCGGGACCCGCCGCTCGGAGCATGGCCGGGGCGAGCCCGCCGACGACGGCGTGGCGTCAGCGGGTGGACATGTGGCCCCGGCAGGCCGCGGGGCCGGGCCGCCGATCGCGCCGGTTCCGCCCTCGGGCCGTCAGGCGGCTCGGGGTTGCCGCGGTCCACGCGTCCCTCACTCCCTCCACGCCCTTCACGCCCTCCACGCCCTCGCGGAACGGGGATGTCCCGGTCCGCACACCCACGTGCACTCCCCGCGGCTCGGGCCTGCCTCGGGCCGTACCCCTCGCGCACTCCCCCGCGCCCCGCGAGCCTCGTCACGCGCCCTGCCCGGTGGCGGCTGCGCCCGCGATAGTGGCCGTTCGTCCACGGACACGGCCACTGCCACGGACGGACACGGACGGGTACGGACGGGTAACAGGCATGGCCATGGCCACGGTCTCGGCTCCGGGGAGGATCGCGGTGAGGAAGAGGCGGGACACGGCGGCGCCCGAGACGTCGGAGTCCGAGCAACTGCTGTTCGGCGGGCCGCTCCGCTACGACATGGGCTGGAGCCAGCACGGCAACGCCTTCCTGGAGCTGGACTTCCGCGCCATGATGACCCGGCTGCCCGGCATGCTCGCGTCCAGTCTGCGGCTGGCCCGGCAGGCGGACGCCGGGGCCACGCGGATCGTGCTGGCCGCGCAGGTGGGCGTCGGGGTGGCCCAGGCCGTGAGCCTGCTCGCCGTGAACAGCGTGCTCGGCCGGCTGATCGGCACCGGCACCATCGAGGAACGGCTGCGCAGCGCCGCCCCCGCCCTGGTGGCCATGGCCGCCGTCATGTTCGTGGCCGCCCTGCTGCGCGCCGCGTCCACGTACGCCACCGGCCGCCTGGAGCCCAAGGTCGAGCGGGTGGCGACCGAGACGTACCTGGAGCGGGCCGCGGCCGTCGAACTCGCCGCCATCGAGGACCACGCCTTCCACAAACTGCTGGACACCGCGCAGTACGGCGCCTCCTCGGCGCGCCGCATGATCATGTACGGCACGCGCGTGGTGAACGCGATGATCTCGCTGATCACCGCGGCCGGGGTGCTGACGGTGCTGCACCCGGCCCTGCTCCCGCTGCTGATCACGATGACGATCCCGAGCGCCTGGGGCGCCCTGACCAACGCCAGGCGCCGCTACGAGTCGTTCCACACCTGGGTGCAGCACGCCCGCGCCGGCCACCTGATCAGCGCCCTGCTCACCGAGCCGGAGGCGGCACCGGAGATCCGGGTGCACGGGGTCGGCCCGTTCCTGCTGCGGCACTACCGGGCGATGTCGGAGACGGCGGAGGCGGAACAGGCCCGGCTGGCCCGGCTCGCGGCCCGTACCGGCCTGATCGCGGCGGCCTGGACCGGCCTCGCCACCGTCGCCACCTACGCGACGCTCGGCGGGCTGCTGCTGAGCGGGGCGATGGCCCTGTCGGTGGCCGGTACGGCGGTGATCGCGATCCGCAGCGGCTCGGCGAGCCTCAACACCCTCGTGCTGGAGATCAACACGCTGCACGAGGAGGCCCTGTTCGTGGGCGACCTGGAGCGGCTGTACGTCGAGGCGGCGCAGCGGGCGATCCCGCTCGGCGGTGACCCGCTGCCCGAGGATCCCCAGGAGATCCGCTTCGAGAACGTCACCTTCACCTATCCGAGTGATCATCCGGACGAGACCGTCCGCCCCGCCCTGGACGACGTCACGCTCAGCATCCCCCTCGGCCGGATCATCGCCCTGGTCGGCGAGAACGGTTCCGGCAAGACCACCCTGGTCAAGCTGCTGGCCGGGCTGTACCAGCCGGACCGCGGCCGCATCCTGTGGGACGGCGTCGACGCGGCCCGGGCCGACCGGCAGCGGCTCGCCGAACGGATCGCCATGGTCGCCCAGAACTTCAAGCGCTGGCCGTTCACCGCCAAGGTCAACGTGGCCGTCGGCCGCTCGTCGGCGCCGCTCACCGACGAGCGGCTGGCCGCGTCGGTCGCGGAGGCGGGCGCACAGGAGGTGGTCGAGGACCTGCCGCGCGGTCTGGACACCCTGCTGGCCCGCCACTTCAGCGGCGGGCACGAGCTGTCCGGCGGCCAGTGGCAGCGGCTGGGCATCGCGCGGGCCGCGTACCGGCGCGGTCACATCCTGATCGTGGACGAGCCGACCGCCGCCCTGGACGCCCGGGCCGAGCTGGAGGTCTTCGAGAAGATCCGCGCGCTGGCGGGCAACGGGCAGACCGTCGTGCTGATCACCCATCGGCTGGCGTCGGTCCGCCACGCGGATCTGGTGCACGTCCTCGACCAGGGCCGGCTGGTGGAGTCGGGAACCCCCGACGAACTCCTGGCCAACGGCGGGGTCTACGCGGAGCTGTACGCGCTCCAGGCGGACCAGTTCACAGCGAAACTACCGGCCCGCAAAGCGGGTTAGCGGTCCAGGGCCGGTCAGCCGTCGACGGCCGGTCAGCTCTCGACACCGCCGGCGCCGCGCACGATGACCAGGAACGTGTCCGTGGCCAGATCCATCACGACCTCGGCGGGCAGCCCTTCGAGCCGCCGGGCCTGCGCGAACTCCTCCGCAGGCCATGATCCTCGCGGTCCGCCTGCGGGAAAGCGTTCGAGCACGGTTCGCCCGTTCACCATCCTGCACCTCCAGAAATGCGTCGTACCTGTAGGAGTTAACGCTCTGGAGAACGCGAACGGCTCGCCCGGTGACGCTACTGAGACGTACCCGACACACGGTCGGCGCGGACGGTGAGGGTCCGTTGACTTTCGGTTTGCTTTCGGCCACTTCCGTGACCGGCTGTGTCAGTCCTCGTACTCGTCGTGATAACGGACGCGGTCACCGCCCCCCGGTAGCCGGCCGAGGGCCGTCAGGTCGAGCAGGGAGGTGGTCGGGCCGAGTCCGTCGAGGCCGCGGTCGTACACCGAGTAGGTGTGGAAGACCCGGTCGTGCTCCCGCAGGAAGCAGCTGATGCCGGCCCGTTCGACCGGCTCGTCGTCCACGACGATCGTTGCCTCGAAGTCCCGGTTGAAGTCGCGGTCGAAGTCGGTGTGGCCGGACGAGTACCAGGGCAGCGTCCAGCCCATCCGCGCCTTGAACGGCAGGATCCTGGTGAACGGCGCCCGGGAGACCGCCGCGAACGAGGTGCCGCGCGCCCGCAGATGCGCGAGGTGGCCGACCTGGTCGAGGAAGGCGGCGCAGCAGGGGCAGCCGGTCTCCCACTCGGGGGCGAACATGAAGTGGTGGACGACGAGTTGGGCCCGCCCGTCGAAGAGGTCCAGCAGGGTCGCCTTGCCGTCGCCGCCCTCGAAGACGTACTCGGGGTCCACCTCGACCATGGGCAGCCGGCGCCGCTCGGCGCTCAGCGCGTCCCGCGCCCGCGTGAGTGCCTCCTCCTTGCGCAGTAACTCCGCACGCGCGGCACGCCACCGCTCACGCGAGACGATCTCCGGAAGCGACATGGGCCCTCCTGTACGACGGTCGGTTCCGGGTGGTGACCGCGGGAGGGGAGAGAACTCATCGGCGCGGCCGCGGTTTTTTCCGTACCTTCCTCGCTCCCCCTGCCGACGCAGCCGCGTGCCCGTCAGGTGTCGTACTCCGGGATGCGAGGCGTACGGCGCGGCCGCGGTCGCCTACGCCGCGACCGGCATCCGCGGCACCGCGACCCCGAGCCGCCGCCCACCGCGCTCCAGCTCCGCTGCCAGAGCTTCGAGTTGCCGGGTGTGCCGGGCGGTCAGCCGTCCCGTCTCGTCGAGGTGCACGGCGCATGCGGTGGCCGTGTCCACGAGCCGTTCGAGTACGGCGGCCACCGCGTCCGTGCCCTCGGTGTGCCGGGCGAGGGCGGGGAGTTCGGCGGCGGCGAGCGTGATGGCGGCGCGGGCCTCGGCGAGGGTGCGGTAGGCCTCACGGCGCAGGGCCCAGCGTTCGCCGCGGTCGCCGGAGCCGCTCAGGACGTGGTCGAGGTAGGCGTGCGCGGCCCGTCCGGCCGAGGCGAGGCGGGCCCGTACGCCGCCGCCACGCCGTCCCGCCATCGGCAGGTGGCCGACGATCAGCACGAGCGCGCAGGCCAGCAGCGTCTCGCCGATCCGGCTGACGGAGGCCGGGGGTTCGCCGCCGACCATGACGAGGGCGAGCACGAGGACGGTGACGACGGCGGTCTGGGCGGCGAAGTGCCGAGTGGCGACCGGGATGAGCGCCCCGCAGACGGCGACCAGCGCGATGAGCCCCTCGGGCCGGGGCAGTACGGCGGCGAAGACCGCGAAGACGAGGGCGCCGAGCACGGTTCCGGCGGCCCGGCACAGCACCCGGGAGGCGAGCGGCCCGAGGTCGGGTTTGACGAGGAAGACGGCGGTGGCGGGCAGCCAGTACCAGTGCTGGTGCGCGCCGTACCAGCGGACGTGGTGCAGGGCCTGCGCGATGGCGGCGCCGGCCCCGAAGCAGAGGGCGACGCGCAGCCCGTACTCCCGTCCACCGCTGCCGAGCGCGGCCCGCACGAGGTCGAGGGCGGGCCGGCGCCGGGCCGGCGGCC
The DNA here is from genome assembly GCF_042894765.1 of Streptomyces sp. NPDC001507. NCBI lineage: Bacteria > Bacillati > Actinomycetota > Actinomycetes > Kitasatosporales > Streptomycetaceae > Streptomyces > Streptomyces sp. NPDC001507. The sequence goes on along the minus strand of NZ_JBIAVV010000002.1, from coordinate 692,195 downwards.
GCTGCTCGCCGCTCCCGGTCCGGTCGAAGGCCTCCGCGGCACGCAGCAGGGCGTCGTCGAGGGCGCGCAGCGCGGGCACGGACCGCGAGGGCGCGGGCAGCGGTCCGGTACCGCCGTTCTCCCGGACGGCCGCGGCGAGCCGCCGGGGCCCCTCGGCCGCCCGCGCGGACACCGGCTCCCCGGCCCAGGCGAGGGCGGTGGCCGCCTCGGCGAGGGGCAGGGCCGCGGCGTACTGGGCGTGCAGCCGGCGTTCGGCGGCGGAACTGGCGTACCGCCGCAGCCGGGGACCCGTGAGCGCGTCCTGGGCGTGGTCGAGGGCGGCGGTGAGGGCGGCGCGGTGCCGGCCCGCGGTCTCGCCGCCCACCGCGTCGAGCAGGTCGGCGACGGCGTCGTACACGGCGGCGACGGCGTCCCGCTCCCCGTCGAAGCGGAAGTCACCGGCGATCGCGCCGGGGGTGGGCAGCGCGAGGCGGAGCACGACCAGCCACCCGGCGCCCGCGAGAAAGGCGAGGGCCCGCTGCCAGCCCGCCTCGGCGACCGGCATCCCGGCGCCGATGGCGGCGGCGACCAGCAGCTGGGTCCCGGCCCCCGAGGCGACGGGTCCGACGGCGCTCATGCCGCCGGCGACCAGCCCGAGCGCGGTGAGCAGCAGGGTCAGCGGGACGGCGGTCAGGTGCTCCCCGCCGTACGTGCCGACGAGCAGCCCGAGCGCCCCGGCCGCGGCCGGCACCCCGAGCCGGCGTACGGCGGACCGGCGGCTGCCCGGCCGGTCGTTGATCCCGGCGAGCATGGCGGCGATGGCGGCGACGACGCCGAGGGAGGTGCGGTGCAGCAGGACCGCCGCGAGCAGCAGGGGCCCGGCGGCCAGCGCCCCTCTCGTCACCGCGCTCCAGGACACGGGCCCGCGCTGGGCGCGCAGGGCATGGGCGAGCCAGGGCGGCAGGGCGGTACGACGGGACACGGGGCTCCTGTCCGGACGAGGGCGGGGTGTGCCTTCGGGCGACGGTGGCCGGGCTGTTGGCTTCGGTGTCCACGGTAGATCGCGTTCCGGTGCGAAAAGGTGCGTTCGCATTTCGCGGGTGTGACAAGTGCCGCGGAGAGCCGCTTTCTTTATGAACGCAATTCCGCGCGCGTCCGGTTCGGGGCGGAACGCGAGCGGGCCCGAGGGCGTAGCCTGCCCCCGGGCCCCGGAATGCCGCCCATCGTCACACGCCGGCACGCTTGAGAACCCGGGTCAGTCGTGAGGTCGCCGCGTCCTTCCTTTGGACCACCACGCATCGAGCTGCGCGGGCAGGACTTGAACCTGCATTTCGACGTACTGGGGCCCGGGCCCGGTCGATCCGGCGATCGGCGGCGAATGCTGAGTCTGGAGCGAGAGTCTGAGATTCAACGCGGTGAGACCGCTCTTCACGACAAGGCTCAGCTTCAGCTTTGCGCTCCTCGCGCACCCCGGCCGCGGGGGCCGGGGGGTCTGGAAAGGCTATCCGAAGAGATAGCCGAAGACGGCGTCCCCGACCCGCTGGTCGACGACGTCAACGCCGTTCGCCTCCTCCCGGGCGAACTTGACGGCCTGCTGCAGCTTCTCGACCCGGTCGAGGAGTTCGTTGACCCGCCGCGCGGGCAGGGCACCGGAGAACTTCACGGTGGTCCAGTACCCCACCGGCACGTCCTCGTAGTAGACCTCGACCTGGGCCGGATGCTTCTCGGTGGCCTCGGCCTTCACGTGGTTGCGGGGCACCTTCCTGGTGCGCAGGGTCCGCACCGGCTCGGTCTTCCACGCGTCGGTGGAGGGGTCCTGCACCCACGACTCGGAGGCGTCGAGCACGGGCAGCTTCCGCACAAAGGTGTTGAGGTCGACAAGCTGCTTCTCCAGGAACAGCAGATACGCGACGGGCACGTCGGCGACCAGCACCCGCCCGTCCACCTTGACGTCGGCCCTGGCCTCGCAGTTGGCCCAGTCCTTGGTGGCGGTGACGTCGAAGAGCCGCGTCAGCGTGGCCGAGGTCTCCCGCAGCACGTCCTCGGCCTTGACCTGAACGCGCGTGGACTCGGGCGGCAACTGCTCGCCCTCCTCGTCCTTCGGCTGATACGTCCGCGAGATACCGGCGAGCAACGCGGGCTTCTGCAACCCGTGATGAGCCGAGGTCAGGTCCTGGTGCGCCTTGGACTTGATGCCCTTCTCGACCGCGATGATCTGATTGAGTTTCGCCACGTGAGGGACGGTAGCAGCGGCAACTGGCTTATTCCCAAGCATTTTTCGGGCGGCCCGAATAGGTCACGCGAAGCCGAACAGGAGCTCGGCCTCAGCCACGGCCCGGAACAACTCCCCGGATTCCGCGCGCAATCCGCCGAGGATGTCATCGACTTCCCGCAACCCGGCCCGCTCCAGCAGCCGCTTCTCGTTCGTCACCCACTCGCCGCGGGCCGCGAGCACGGCATGTCCGGCCTGGAGTGCGGCCGTGGCGACGGCGCCGGCGACCTCGGTGAGGCGGCCGTGCGGGGCGTGGTTGGCCTTCGCGTAGCCGAGGGTGGCGCGGGCTGTGCCGCGCCACCGTCCGGGCGCGGTGGCGCGCAGCCGTTCGGGGTAGGCCACCGGGCGGGGCAGCGTACCGCTGAGCACGCGGTTGACCGCCAGTTCGGCGACGACCAGGTAGCTGGGGATCCCGGCGAGGTGGAACAGCAGCGGTTCCACCCGGAACCGCCCCTCCTCCGCCTCGGCCAGCTCGTGCTCGACCACGTCGAGATCGCGGTAGTGGACGTCCACACGGCGGCCGTCGACGGTGAGCCAGGCCCCGCCGTTGAAGACACCGCCGCCCCACCCTCCGACCTCGGAGACCTCGCCTTCCCATCCGATGGCACGCAGGTCGGCGGGATCGAAGGCACCCCGGTAGTAGACGGCCAGATCCCAGTCGCTGTCGGGGCGGTGGGTGCCCTGGGCGCGCGAGCCGCCCAGGGCGACGGCACGGACCGTGGGGAGAGCAGCGAGACGGGCGGTGGCGGCCGTGAGGAAGGTCTGGTCGTCGTCGGCGTTCGTGGCGGACATGGCTCGCAGCATCTCCCGCGGCCCGTTGCCGGTGCCATGCGTTGGCAATGAAGTCGTCGGCGGCCGGGTTCGGCTGCCGTGTCTGCCGCGGTGCGAGGTGCGGGAAATTCAGGTGCGATCACCCGGCACGGGCACGGATGATCGACAGGTTGCCCGCCGTCACTTCAGGAGCCCCTGTGATCCAGCGCGTCACCTCCCCGGCTCTCTTCCCGCCGCCCGGCTACTCGCACGTCTCCGTCGTGGAGGCCGGCACGAAGCTCGCGTTCCTCGCCGGTTCCGTGCCGCTGGACGACGAGGGGAAGCTCGTCGGCGAGGGGGATCCGCCGCGCCAGGCCGAGCGGGTGATCGCCAACCTGCGGGAGCAACTCCGTTCGGTCGGCAGCGACCTGGAGCATGTGCTGGCGACCGATGTGTACGTCGTGAGCAGTGAGCCCGCGGTGCTGTCCGGCGTGTGGGAGGTCGTCGAGGCCTCCGGGCTCAGCACCGGGCCGCACTCGTCGACGCTGATCGGGGTCGCCTGTCTCGGCTACACCGGGCAACTGGTGGAGATCACGGCCACGGCCGTCGTACCCGAGGGGGCGCGGGCGTGAGCGCAGGGGTGGTACTGCGCCGGGCCGGCGGGCCGGACGCCGCCGGGGCCGCCGATGTCTGGCTGCGGTCGTTCGACGCCGCCCTGCCCACCGTCGTCCGGCCGCGTTCGGACGACGAGGTGCGTGCGTACATCCGGGACGTCGTGGTGCCGGCGCGGGAGACGTGGGTCGCGGAGGCGGGCGGGCGCGTCGTGGGCATGATGGTGCTCGCGGAGGAGCTGCTGTCCCAGCTGTATCTGGCCCCGGAGTGGCGGGGGCGCGGCATCGGTGACCGCTTCGTGGCGCTGGCCAAGGAGCGCTCGCCGTCGGGGCTGACGCTCTGGACCTTCCAGGTCAACAAGCCGGCCCACCGGTTCTACGAGCGGCACGGCTTCGTCGCCGTCGAGCACACGGACGGGAGCGGCAACGAGGAACGGGAGCCGGACGTGCGGTACGTGTGGCGGCCCTGAGCCGGTCCCTGCTCCGCTCCCGGGCGGGCACTCGCACTACGGCCGCCCCGGCGCGGCCCCCCACACCCGGCTCTTCACCAGCGGCTTGCGGTAGCTGCCCGCCCGGCTGGTCGTGAGCCCCAGCGTCACCAGCGACTCGGCCAGCTTCACCGCCGCGCCGACCCCGTCGACCACGGGGACCCCCAGCTTCTCCCCCACCGCCCGCTGCAGCCCCGTCATCCCGGCGCAGCCGAGGACCAGGACCTCGGCGCCGGCGTCCCGGACCCGCTCGGCGGCGGCGAGGAACGCGGCCTCCGTGCGCCCGGAGTCACCGGCGAGGTCCAGGACGCCGAGTCCGGTGCCGGCGACGGCGACGCAGTTGCGGGCCACCCCGGCGGTCTCCAGGCTGTCCTCGATCTGCCCGCGCGACCGGTCCAGGGTGGTGACGACGCCGTAGCGGCGGCCCAGCAGACAGGCGAGATGGGCGGCGGCCTCGGTGATGTCGACGACCGGCACGTCCACCAGCTCCCGGACGCCTTCCCGCCCGTGTTCGCCGAAACCGGCCATGACCACCGCGTCGTACGGCGGACCGGTGTAGGTCCGCAGCGCGTCCAGGACCGCCGCCGCCGACAGGTAGCTGTCGAGCCAGCCCTCCGCCGACTCGGGCCCCCAGTGCGGGGTCAGCCCGGTCACGGCGGTGCCCGGGCCTGCGGCGGCCCGGGCACCTCGTACGATCTCCTCGGTCATCTCCTGCGTGGTGTTGCAGTTGGTGACGACGATCCGCACGTTCTTCAGACCTCCTCGACGACGGGGACGGGGGCGGGGGCCGGTGCGCGGTCACCGCGGCACAGTGCCAGGTACAGTCCCGCCGCCAGGGCGGTACCGATGAACCAGGAGTACGGCGCCACGTCGCTGAACGTCTTCACCAGCGCGAGCACGGCCGCGACCGCCGCCGCGGGCAGGAACGCCCACAGGGCCTTGGGATTGACGCCCTTGCGGTAGTGGTACGGGGAGCCGGGGGCCGCGTCGAAGAGCTGCCGGACGTCCACCTCACCGCGCTTGATCATGTAGTAGTCGACCATGATCACGCCGAACAGCGGGCCCAGGAAGGCGCCGAGGCCGCCGAGGAAGTAGTTGACGACGGTGGGGTTGGAGAAGAGGTTCCAGGGCGTGACGACCAGCGCGGCCACCGTGCTGATCATGCCGCCGACCCGGAAACTGATCTTCTGCGGCCAGACGTTGGCCAGGTCGTACGCCGGTGAGACGAAGTTGGCGACGATGTTGACGCCCATGGTGGCGACCGCGAAGGTCAGTGCCGCCACGACCAGGACCCAGGTGTTGCCGACCTTGGCGACCAGTTCGGCCGGGTCGGTGATGGCCTCGCCGAAGACCTCCAGGGAGCCGGCGGTGACGATCACGGAGACGACCACGAAGGCCGTGGAGTTGATCGGCAGGCCCCAGAAGTTGCCGCGGCGCACGGTGCGGTAGTCGGGCGCGAAGCGGGAGAAGTCGCAGAAGTTGAGCATCAGGGTGCCGTAGGTGGCGAGGATCAGGCCGATCGCACCGAACCACTGCCGCCACTGCTCGCCGGTGGACACCGGGTGCGGGGTGGAGGTGAGCGAGATGGTCCAGTGGGCCTTGGCCAGGATCCAGACGGCGAGCGCGATCATGACCAGCCAGATCGCCGGGCCGCAGAAGTCCTGGAACCTGCGGATCGTCTCCATGCCCCGGCTGATGATCGCGGCCTGGATCAGCCACAGCGAGACGAAGGAGATCCAGCCGAGGGTGTCGAGACCCAGGAAGGAGCTCTCCGTGAGGGACTTCAGGCCCGGCCAGGCGGCCAGCAGCATCACGTTGACGGCGACGGACGCCAGGTAGGTCTGGATGCCGTACCACATGATGGCGATCACGGCCCGGATGAGCGCCGGGATGTTGGCGCCCCAGACGCCGAAGCTGATGCGGCTGACCACCGGGAACGGGACGCCGTGGCGCTGGCCGATCCGGCCCATCCAGTTCATGCCGACGTAGATGAGCACGAAGCCGGCGAGGAGGGAGGTGAAGACCTGCCAGACGTTCATGCCGAGGACCAGCAGACCGGCGGCGAAGGTGTAGTTGCCGAGGTTGTGGACGTCGGACATCCACATCGCGAAGAGGTCGAAGACCTTCCAGTTCCGCTGCTCGGCGGGGGCGAGGTCTTCGTTGGTGAGCCGGGGGTCGGGGACGAACTCGGTTGCGCCGGTGGCTTCGGCGCGGTCGGCGAGGGACACGGGGCCTCCAGGGAACCAACCGGTGTACCAGCTTTTGGTATACCAAACTGCGGTCATGGTGCTCCCGTCAAGCGTCCGGACCGATGTCCGTCCCGTTACGGCTCCGTAAAAGCCCCCCGGGTCGGCGAAAATGACCTCATGGGCTCCCCCACCACGAAGATCGAACCCCTGGGCGCGGTACGCGAACGCGTCCTCGCGACCCTGCGGCAGGACATCATCGCGGGGCGGCTGGGCCCGGGCGACCGGCTGGTGGAACGCGAACTCGCCGAACGGTTCGGGGTGTCCCGGGTACCGGTCCGGGAGGCGATCCGGGCCCTGGTCGCCGAGGGCTTCGTCCTCTTCGAGTCGGCCCGCCGCACGGTTGTGCGCCGGCTGACCCCGACCGACGTCAAGGAACTCTTCGAGCTGCGCGAGGCGTTGGAGGTGTACGCGGCCGGGCTGGCGGCGGCCCGGGCGACCCCGGAGGCGCTGGCCGAGCTGCGGGAACTGCTCGACCGCGCGGCCGGGGCGACCGAGGCGGACGACGCCGAGACCATCACCGACATCAACACCCGTTTCCACGACCGGATCCTGGCCCTGGCCGGCAACAGCCTGCTCATCTCGGTCATGGAACCGGTCGACGGCCGGCTCCGCTGGCTCACCCGGCGCAACGAGGAGTGGCCCCAGCTCCTCGAGGAACACCGCGAGTTGTACGACGCGATCGCCTCCGGCGACCCGGACCGCGCCCGCACCCGCGCGCTCGGCCACGTCCAGGCCAACTACCGCTCGACCGTGCGACACCTGTTCGGCGAGGACACCGACGGCCACCCGCGGGATCCGGCCGCCCGGTAGCCACCCGCAGGAACACCGGTTCGCACAGAAACCGCCCGCGCCTCAGGGCTTCAGCATCGGCGAGTTCTCCCGGTACCGCTGGAGCGTCGCCTCCTCCGCGACCTCCGGCACCCGCACGGTGGACGACCGCCCGGTGGCGGCGGCCCGGATCGTCTGAGCCCCGCCGCTCACGCCGGCCACCGCACCGGCCGTCACCCCAGTCCGGCCGCCTCCGCCGCCGTCCGCAGCACCTCGCGGAGCATCTCGGGGGTGAGGCGGCCGGTGAAGGTGTTGCGCTGACTGACGTGGAAGCAGCCGAAGAGGTCCAGGCCGCCGAGGCCGACCCGGGTGCCGTGGGCGAAGGCCGGGCGGGGCCGGGGCACGGTCCAGCCCGCCTCCGCGAACGCCGGCAGCGCGGCCTGCCAGCCGAAGGCGCCGAGCACGACGGCAGCGCGCAGCGTCGGCCGCAGCAGCGTCAGCTCGTCGGTCAGCCAGTGACGGCAGGTGTCACGCTCCTCGGGGGTCGGCTTGTTGGCCGGCGGGGCGCAGTGCACGGGTGCGGTGACGCGCACGCCGTACAGCTCCAGTCCGTCGTCGGCGCTCACCGAGGTCGGCTGCGAGGCGAGCCCGACGTCGTACAGCGCCTGGTACAGGACGTCGCCGGAGCGGTCGCCGGTGAACATCCGGCCGGTGCGGTTGCCGCCGTGCGCGGCCGGGGCGAGGCCGACGATCAGCAGCCGGGCGTCCGCCGGCCCGAAGCCGGGGACGGGCCGGCCCCAGTACGTCCAGTCGGCGAACGCGGCCCGCTTGGTGCGCGCCACCTCCTCCCGCCAGGCGACCAGGCGGGGACAGGCCCGGCAGCCGCTGACGCGCTGGTCGAGTCGGGCGAGCTGGGTACGAGGGGCACGGGGGGTGCGGTTCACGTTTCAACGGTAGGGCCGGGGCGAGGTTCGCCGAAGCCGCTCGGGGTGGAGTGGTGGAGGGGGTCCGCGGGAGCGCCGTGTCGGTCCGTGCAGGGTGGCGGGCTAGGGTCGTATGCGGCTGGTCGCGCAGTTCCTCCCCCAGCCTTCGGCCGGGGGTCCCTCCCCAGCGCCCCTTCGGGGGCGCGACGGCGGGCCTCGGGAAAACGGTTCCGTCGCTTTCGGCCCGGGGAGCTAAGGTCGGGACATGGCTTCTGAGGATGCGGACGACGGCAGGGAGCACGCGAGCGGTGAGGAAGCCGAGGCCTCCGCGTCCCCGGCTCCCGACCCCGCCGCGATCGCCGCGGCCGTCGCCGCTGCCGAGGCCGCGGGTCCCGCCCCCGGTGAGAACGTGCGGATCGACAGCTGGATCTGGGCCGTCCGCCTGATCAAGACCCGCTCCCTGGGAGCCACCGCCTGCCGGGGCGGACACGTCCAGGTGAACGGCGAGCGGGTCAAGCCCGCCCACTCCGTGCGCGTCGGCGACGAGGTTCGGCTGCGTCACGAGGGGCGGGAGCGGGTCGTCATCGTGAAGCGGCTGATCCGCAAGCGGGTCGGCGCCCCGGTGGCCGCCGTGTGCTACATCGACAACTCCCCGCCGCCCCCGCCCCGCGAGGCCTTCTCCCCCATCGGCATCCGCGACCGCGGTACCGGCCGCCCCACCAAGCGCGACCGCCGCGAGCTGGAACGGCTGCGCGGCCTCGGCGGCATGGGTGGCTTGGGCGGCGCGGGTGGGGCCGGCACGGGCGGGACGGGCTCGGCAGGCCGGCCGAGCGGTGGACGCCCCGGCGGACGGTGATCCACCCGGCCGGCCCGGCGAGGTCCGGCCCGGCCGGGGGACCCGGCTCCACGCCCGCTCGGCAGGGTCACCCGAGCCGGATCGCCGGCACCGCCTTCACCCACGTCCCGTCCTCGGTCAGATACTCGGCCACCTCCAGTCCCGCCTCCGCGAGCGCCTCCTCGAACTGTTCCCTGGTGAGCGGCCGGGCCAGGAAGGTCTGGGTCCAGGTCGCGTCCGGGAACTCGTACTCCGCACGTACCGAGTTCACCCCGTCCCCGACCGGCTCGGCGGACAGGATCCGGACGGTGTAGCCGCCGGGGTCGACCCGCTCCCGCGGCACCTTCGTGTGGTAGTCCGCGCCCTCGCGCTGGATGAGCACACAGCCGCCGTCCGCCACGTGCGCCGCGCAGGTGCGCAGCATGGCCCGGCGCTCCTCCGCGTCCCCGGTGTGCACCAGGAACGACGCGAGCATCACCACGTCGAACGTCTCGCCCAGGTCGAGCTCTTCGATGGTGCTGCGTATCGTGCGCGCCCCGCGCACGCGCGCCAGCATCTCCGCCGACTCGTCCACCGCCGTGACCGTGAACCCGCGCTCCAGGAGCGGGTGCGTCATGCGCCCCACACCGCTGCCCAGCTCCAGGATGCGGGCGCCGGCCGGGACCGCCGCCTCGATGATGTCCGGCTCGGCGCCGGCCGTCAGGCGCGAGTAGAGCTCGACCGCGCAGCCGTCCGGGGTGATCGCTCCAGGACCCGTTCCCTCGTGCCCCTCACGCATTTCAATCGTCATGCCCGAAGAACGGCCGGTCGCCGCACCGCCGTTCCCGTACCCCGACGGTTCACTCGTTCGAGCAGTTCGAAAGCTTGATGGGAACTTTCCGGCGGAAGGGCGTAGTTGAGGGCCGTCACTGGTCCCACGGGAACCATCCGTGCCCGACGTACCAATGGCCGCCGGCCCGCAGGTGGTCGCCGACCGCCCGCTCCACCGACGTCCGGCGGGGCAGGTCCGGTACCGGCAGGTCCGGGTCGCCGAAGACGAACCCGACCGGCGTGGTGTCGGCCGGCTCCGGGTCCTGCCAGCCAGGCCGGAACCGCTCCTGGAAGCGCACGATGTTGGATTCCGCAGGGAGGTGCCGGCGCAGCTGGGGATCGAGCAGCCAGGAGTGGCAGGTCGCGACGGCGTGGGGCTCCTCGGGGAAGTGCCGGGCGAAGAACTCCCGGGCGTGGTCCACGGAACGGTCGCAGGCGGCCGGGGTGAGCGGCCCGAGGAAGTCGGGGATGTGCAGGTTCAGGGAGGGCTCGCCGCCGGTCACCTCGGTACCGGCCGATCTGATCGCCTGCGCCGTGCGCTCGCCGAGTCCCGTCCGCTCGTACTGCAACCGTCCCAGCTGGTAGAGCCGCCCGCCGAAGTGCCGGGTGAGCCAGTGCCCCTGGCGCGCTCCGAGGCCTCCCCTGCCGTGCCGCCTGCGGTGCAGCGCCATGCCGCGGCCGAGGTCGGCGAGCGTGTGGCGGGAGACGTCGTCGGGGATGCCGCGCGCCCGGTGCACCGCGCGGACGTGCGGCACCGCCGCGAGGAAGACGTACACGAGGAAGTAGTCGCCCAGGGCGGCCGGGGCCCGGGCGGCCCGGGCGGCGAGCCCGGACGGGTCGTCCACCTCCCGGACGACACCGGTCACGTCCTCGGCGCCCTCTTCCAGCAGCCGCCGTACGGCGGGGTCGGCGGTCACGGCCCGGCGCAGGGCCACCACCTCGTTGATGTCCTCGTGCGGCACGGCGAGGTCGAGGAGCAGGTCGGGCAGGTCGGCGGCGTCCGGCAGCACGGCTGGGTCCCCCTTGGTGAACGTCCGGTCGAGGAGTACGTTGCAGACAGGAACGGTGATCCGGAATGCGTACAGGCAGTGAACCGGTGACCGCCCGCAGTGCCCTGCGGGCGCGGTTGTGGCTGAGCGTGTGGGGGCTGGCCTGGGCCGTCTTCGGCACGGCGGCGTTCGCGCTGCTGGGGCGACCCGGCTGGGCCGCCGCCTGCGGGGTGCTGTGGCTGGTGGCCACCGTCGACATGGCCGTGATCCTCAGGCACATCCGGCAGGGCCCGCACTACCAACCGGGCCGCGATGTGCCGCCGTACCGGCCCGCGGACAGCCGCCCGCCGCCGTTCCGGCACCCGCCGCAGCACGGTCACCCCTGAGGGAGCGTCCCGACACCTTCCGTCGGCCGCCCATATGCCGTCGCCCCATGCGCCCCCGGCTCACGCGCCGCCGGTTCACGCGCCGTCGGCCCTCGCGCCGCCGGCTCACGCGTCGCTGTCGAAGCGGGCCGCTTTCAGGTACTCCGGGTTCGGGTCCAGGGCGGCCGCCAGCCGGAAGTGGCGTATCGCGAGGTCGGCGCGGCCCTGGCGCTGGTAGGTGCGGGCGAGCGCGAAGTGGGCGAACGCGTTGTCCGGCTCGCGCTCCAGGACGATGGTGAACTCCAGCTCGGCGGGGCGCAGCTGCGCGGCGGCGAAGAAGGCACGCGCGCGCAGCAGCCGGGCGGCGGTGTTCTCGGGGTGCGCTCCGATCACTCCGTCGAGCAGCTTCACCGCGCCCCGCGGGTCCCGTGCGTTGAGCAGTTGCTCCGCGGCACGGAAGTCGATGACATGCGTCTCCGGAGTACGTCCGGTCGAACCGCTGGTCTCGGGCACGGCAAAGTCCTTCCCTCACTGAAGCGGTTCAACGCCCGGACGGGTCCCCGCTATTTCGTGGACGCATTCCGCTCGCCCGGACCGGACGAGCGCGCGCGGCGCAGAAGGTCGGCCCACACGTCCCCGACCCGCTGCCGGAGCGCGTCCAGGGGCACGTCGTTGTCGATCACGATGTCGGCGATCTCCAGGCGCTTCTCGCGGGTCGCCTGCGCGGCCATACGGGCACGGGCGTCCTCCTCGGTCATCCCCCGCAGCCGTGTCAGCCGGTCGAGCTGGGTCTCGGGAGCGGTGTCCACGACGACCACGACGTCGTAGAGCTGCGCGAGGCCGTTCTCCGCGAGGAGCGGGACGTCGTGGACCACCACGGCGTCGTCGGCGGCCGCGCTCTCCAGCTCGCGGGACCGGGCCCCGACGAGGGGGTGCACGATCGAGTTCAGTACGGCCAGTCTCGCGGGGTCGGCGAAGACGATCGAGCCGAGCCTGGGCCGGTCCAGGCTGCCGTCGGCGGCCAGCACCTCCGGGCCGAAGGCCTCGGTCACGGCGGCCAGACCGGGGGTCCCGGGCGCGACGACCTCACGCGCGATGCGGTCCGCGTCGATCAGCACCGCACCGTGCTCGACGAGCAGCCGCGACACCTCGCTCTTGCCGGCTCCGATCCCGCCGGTGAGGCCTACTTTCAGCATGTCCCGAAGCTTAGGCCCTGCCACCGGCACCGGCCGGGACAGGGCCCGCCGGTCTCAGTTCTCGCCCTCCCGCTCCGCGAGGAAGCGCTCGAATTCGAGGCCGATCTCGTCCGCCGAGGGGATCTCCACCGGCTCGGCGAGCATGTTGCCCCGGGTCTCGGCGCCCGCGGCCGCGTCGTACTGGTGCTCAAGGCCCTGCACGAGGGCGGTCAGTTCCTCGTCGCCCTCCTGGATCTGGCTGTCGATCTCCGTCTGGGTGCGGTGCGCGTCCGTGCGCAGGGCGTGCGCGATGCCCGGGAGGACCAGGCCGGTGGCGGCCGTGACGGCTTCCAGGACGGTCAGGGCGGCGTCCGGGTAGGGCGAGCGGGCGATGTAGTGCGGCACGTGCGCGGCGACGCCCAGGACGTCGTGTCCGGCCTCCATGAGACGGAACTCGAGCAGCGCCTCGGCGCTGCCGGGCACCTGGGCCTCGTCGAACGGGCTGCGGTGCCCGGGAACCAGGTCGGTGCGGTTGCCGTGCGGGGTGAGGCCGACGGGGCGGGTGTGCGGGACGCCCATGGGGATGCCGTGGAAGTTCACGGACAGGCGGACGCCGAGCCGCTCCACGATCTGCCGTACGGCCGCGGCGAAGCGCTCCCACTCGACGTCCGGCTCGGGGCCGGACAGCAGCAGGAAGGGGGCGCCGGTGGCGTCCTGCACCAGGCGGACCTCGATGCTGGGCTCCTCGTACTCGGTCCAGCGGTCCCGCTTGAAGGTCAGCAGCGGGCGGCGGGCCCGGTAGTCCACGAGCCGGTCGTGGTCGAAGCGGGCGACGACCTGGTGGGGCAGCGAGTCGAGGAGCCGGTCGACGATCTGGTCGCCGGTCTCACCCGCGTCGATGTATCCGTCGAAGTGGTAGAGCATGACAAGACCGGCCGACTCCTGGGCCAGCGCCATGTCGACGACTGCCAGCCCCTTCGGCTCCCATGCGTACAAACCCTGCGGATCAAGCACTGTGACCGCTCCTCCTCGTGTTCGTACGGGTCAACGCGGCACTGACCACAGGCATTCCCGCCGCCCCACTGAACAGGCCCCTCTCACCGCCTTCTCATCCCGGGAACGAACATCCCGGGAACGAATGAGGGTGCACGCGCGCGTGCCGGGGTCAGGCCGCCATCACGCGCGCGTGGAGCGCCGTCACCGCCTTGCGTGCCGAGCTGAACGCGCCGTGCTGCCAGGCGTCCGTGTAGCTGAGCCAGTCGCCGGCGAACCAGACCCTGCCCGCGGGCTCGTTCAGGGGCTTGTAGCGCGCGTCGTCGGGGCCGCCGGGAGTGTCGTGCCAGGCGGCCTCCAGGTGCGGTGTCTGGCGCCAGTGGTGGGAGAAGGAGGAGGCGAGTTCGGTGCGGTACTTGTCGCCGTAGATCTTCACTCCGGCGGCGACCGCGCGCCGTTCCCGCTGGGCCGGGGTGAGCCTGGCGTAGGAGTCGGCGTCGTCGTCGTAGTTGTAGTAGCCGATGAGGACGCCCCGTTCGCCGTGGAAGCCGTACGAGGGGTGCCAGATGTGGGTGACGTCCTGGTCGGTCTCGGTGATGCCGCCGTAGATGCGGTGGTCCAGCTCCCACCAGCGGGAGCGGTATTCGAGGCCGATCTTGGCGGCCGACGACGGGGTGACGGCCTCCAGGGCGCTCTGCACGCCGGAGCCCAGGTTGTGCGGGACCTTGGCGAGGATGTTGGGCGGCATCGCGGCCACGCAGTAGTCGGCCTCGACGACCTTGGTACGGCCGCCCTGGGTGTACGTCACGGTGACGCCGTGGCCCGTGTCGGAGATCCTGGAGACGACGGCTCCGGTACGTATGCGGCGGTCGCCTATCGCCCGGGTGAGCGCCTTCGGTATCTGGTCCATGCCGCCGACCGGCTGGAACATCAGCATGGCCTGGTCGAAGCCGAACTCGAAGGAGAAGTAGCGCCCGGCCCCGCTCGCCAGCACCGCGGAGGCGGTCGGGACGTCGCCGAGGAGCACACCGGGGGTGCCGGCGGCGGCCGGTACGGTCGTGTATCCGCGCCGTTCACCGCCTTCGTACGTCAGTTTGTCGCCGAGTTCGCCCCAGTCCTTGAGGAACTCGACGAGCCGCTCCTGGTCGGTGGCCGTCAACGCCGCGTCCAGCGCGCCCTTGTTCGTCGCTTTCGCGAGCAACTCCGAGACGTAGCCGTACACGTCGGCCTTGGCGGTGCGGTACCGCTCGGGCCTCGTCATGCCGGCGGACTCGTTGTAGATGTAGGCGTCGGCGTTGACGTTCGTGAACACCTGGATGGGGACGCCGAGTTCGCGACAGTAGTCGAGGGTGATCATCCACTGCGGGATCCGGGCCGGCCCGGCGTTCATGTAGTGGCCGTCGGCGAACCGCGCGGTCTGCGTGTTGCCGTAGAGGTCGGTGGTGGAGTCGCCGCCGCGCACGGTGAAGTTGCGTCCGCCGGTGCGGTCCCTGGCCTCCAGGATCGTACAGTCGTAGCCGGCTTTGCCGAGTTCGTAGGCGGTCGCGAGGCCGGCGATTCCGCCGCCGAGTATGACCACCCTCGCTGCGGCGCGCCCGGTGAGGGTGAAGTCGCTCGCGCTGAGCGCCCGGAACGGCTGTTCGCGCTGGGCGGCCTGGGCGGTGGGGGCGAGACCGAGCGCTCCCATGGTGGCGAACATGGCCCCGGCGCCGCCGGTGAGACCGACGTTCCGCAGGAACGCTCTCCGGCTCGTCCCCGACCTGTACTGAGGCTGTGCCATCACGCGACTCCCCTTCCGATCTTGAACGAAGACCGGGGAAGCGTCCCAGCGCCGCGTTACGGCCCTGCGATTACTCGTGTATCTCACACGTTTCTGCGATCTGGGCATTACGGCGGGGGCACGGCCGACTCCCTCCCCCCAAAAAAAACCGAGGGACCGCACCTCGGAAGGTACGGCCCCTCAGTTGTCTGCTAAGCCCAGCGGCTAGCGATCAGCTCTGGCCTCCGGCCAGCTTCTCGCGCAGCGCGGCCAGCGCCTCGTCCGAGGCCAGCGCACCGGAGGTGTCGGCGCCCTCGGAGGAGTACGAACCGCCACCGGCGGCCGGAGCCGCACCCGCGGCGTCGCCACCCTCGGCGGCGGCAGCGGCGTCGGCCTCGCGGCTCTTGATGACCTGCTGCTGGTGCTGCTCGAACCGCTGCTGCGCCTCGGCGTACTGGTGCTCCCACGCCTCGCGCTGGGTCTCGTAGCCCTCGAGCCAGTCGTTGGTCTCGGGGTCGAAGCCCTCGGGGTAGATGTAGTTGCCCTGGTCGTCGTAGGACGCGGCCATGCCGTACAGGGTCGGGTCGAACTCGACCGTGGCCGGGTCGGCACCGAAGGCCTCGTTGGCCTGCTTCAGCGAGAGGCTGATGCGGCGGCGCTCGAGGTCGATGTCGATGACCTTGACGAAGATCTCGTCGTTGACCTGGACGACCTGCTCCGGGATCTCCACGTGGCGCTCGGCCAGCTCGGAGATGTGGACCAGACCCTCGATGCCCTCGTCCACGCGGACGAACGCACCGAACGGAACCAGCTTCGTGACCTTGCCGGGCACGACCTGGCCGATCTGGTGGGTGCGGGCGAACTGCTGCCACGGGTCTTCCTGGGTCGCCTTCAGCGACAGGGAGACGCGCTCGCGGTCCATGTCGACGTCGAGGACCTCGACGGTGACCTCCTGGCCGACCTCGACGACCTCGGAGGGGTGGTCGATGTGCTTCCAGGACAGCTCGGAGACGTGGACCAGACCGTCGACGCCACCCAGGTCCACGAAGGCACCGAAGTTGACGATCGAGGAGACCACACCGGAGCGGACCTGACCCTTCTGGAGGGTCGTGAGGAACGTCTGGCGGACCTCGGACTGGGTCTGCTCCAGCCAGGCACGGCGGGACAGGACCACGTTGTTGCGGTTCTTGTCCAGCTCGATGATCTTCGCCTCGAGCTCCTTGCCCACGTAGGGCTGGAGGTCGCGGACGCGGCGCATCTCGACCAGGGAGGCCGGGAGGAAGCCGCGGAGGCCGATGTCGAGGATGAGACCACCCTTGACGACCTCGATGACGGTACCGGTGACGATGCCGTCCTCTTCCTTGATCTTCTCGATGGTGCCCCAGGCACGCTCGTACTGGGCGCGCTTCTTCGAGAGGATCAGGCGGCCTTCCTTGTCCTCCTTCTGGAGGACGAGGGCCTCGATCTCGTCACCGACGGCGACGACCTCGTTCGGGTCGACGTCGTGCTTGATCGAGAGCTCGCGGCTCGGGATGACACCTTCGGTCTTGTAACCGATGTCGAGCAGGACCTCGTCCCGGTCGACCTTCACGATGACGCCGTCGACGATGTCGCCGTCGTTGAAGTACTTGATCGTCTCGTCGATCGCGGCGAGGAAGGCTTCCTCGTTACCGATGTCGTTGACCGCTACCTGCGGGGTGGTGGCGGTGGTCTCGGTGCTGCTCGTCATGTGGGAAAGGGCTCCGGTACGGACATTGAAGTCGTAGGTACTGCTTACGCCGGGAGCCCGTTTCGCTCTGATGAAGCCGGACAGCCAAGGAAGCGCCACACAAAACCACTGGTGGCGCCTCGAAAACCGAGGGGACATACAACAGATGCGAGCGCAGCCTGCTACGTCTGAGGTGCGCAGGCCCGCAGCGCAACTTGTAGCATACGGGGGCAGCCGGGCAGGGTCAATGCGCGAAGGCGCACACCCGGGGCGGATCGCCGCATACCCGGCACAAGAAACGTCCCACCAGGCCACGCAGGCCTGAAACACCTCGTCCGTGACACGCCCGTGACGGGGTTGGACGGAAGAGTACGACGAGGGAGCCGATCATCCAAGAGCCCGATTCGTTCGACCTGGAAGCGGCCGGTGCGACGGCCGGCGCCGAGGCCGAACCGGAAGCCACCCGGCGTGCCGCCGGGGTCGCGGAGAGCAGCCGGGCCAACCGGGGCTGGTGGGACCGCAACGCCGACGAGTACCAGGTCGAGCACGGCACGTTCCTCGGCGACGACCGTTTCGTGTGGGGTCCCGAGGGCCTCGACGAGGTGGAGGCGGAGCTGCTCGGGCCGCCGGAGGAGCTCAAGGGCAAGGACGTCCTGGAGATCGGCGCCGGCGCGGCCCAGTGCGCGCGCTGGCTGGCCGCCCAGGGTGCCCGGCCGGTCGCCCTGGACCTCTCGCACCGCCAGCTCCAGCACGCGCTGCGCATCGGCGGATCGTTTCCCCTGGTCTGCGCG
Source organism: Streptomyces sp. NPDC001507 (assembly GCF_042894765.1). NCBI lineage: Bacteria > Bacillati > Actinomycetota > Actinomycetes > Kitasatosporales > Streptomycetaceae > Streptomyces > Streptomyces sp. NPDC001507. The sequence continues at coordinate 674,730 of NZ_JBIAVV010000002.1, read as the reverse complement.
GACGCGGGCGCGCTGCCCTTCGCGGACGCCTCCTTCGACCTGGTGTGCTCGGCGTACGGGGCGCTTCCCTTCGTCGCCGATCCGCGTCTGGTGCTGCGCGAGGCGCGCCGCGTGCTGCGGCCGGGCGGCCGGTTCGTCTTCTCGGTGACCCACCCGATCCGCTGGGCGTTCCCGGACGAGCCCGGCCCCGAGGGGCTCTCGGTCTCCGCCTCCTACTTCGACCGGACGCCGTACGTCGAGCAGGACGAGGACGGCCGCGCGGTGTACGTCGAGCACCACCGCACGCTCGGCGACCGGGTCCGGGACATCGCCTCCTCGGGTTTCCGGCTCGTCGACCTGGTGGAGCCGGAGTGGCCGGCCTGGAACACCTCCGAATGGGGCGGCTGGTCCCCGCTGCGGGGCAATCTGATCCCCGGGACGGCCATCTTCGTGTGCGAGCGGGACTGAGCGCACCGGCTGAGCGCACGCGCGCGTGCGGGGCGTTTGCGGGGGCGTACGACACTAGGGGCGTGATCCGTTACGACGCCTTGGACGCGCTGCCCGTGCGGCAGGCCCTGCCCGGCCTGCACGACGCCCTGGAGGGGCACGGCACCGCCGTCCTGGTGGCACCGCCCGGCACCGGCAAGACGACGCTGGTGCCGCTGGCGCTGGCCGGGCTGCTGGGCGACGGGCCCGCGCGCCGGGTCGTCGTGGCCGAACCGCGCCGGATCGCCGCCCGCGCGGCGGCCCGCCGGATGGCCTGGCTGCTCGGCGAGCAGGTCGGGCGGAGCGTCGGCTACACCGTGCGCGGCGAGCGGGTCGTGGGGCGGCACGCGCGCGTGGAGGTCGTCACGACCGGTGTGCTGTTGCAGCGCCTGCAACGCGACCAGGAACTGTCCGGCGTCGACGCCGTCGTCCTGGACGAGTGCCACGAGCGCCATCTGGACGCCGACACGGTGGCGGCCTTCCTCTGGGACGTGCGGGAGACCCTGCGGCCGGAGCTGCGCCTGGTGGCCGCGTCGGCCACGACGGACGCGCAGGGGTGGTCACGGCTGCTCGGCGGGGCGCCGGTCGTCGAGGCGGCCGGCGTCTCGTACCCGGTGGAGGTGGTGTGGGCGCCACCGGCCCGGCCGGTCCGGCCGCCGCACGGGATGCGGGTCGACCCGGCGCTGCTCGCGCACGTGGGGTCGGTGGTGCGCCGGGCCCTTTCCGAACGGGACGGGGACGTGCTGTGTTTTCTGCCGGGCGTCGGCGAGATCGCGCGCGTGGCGGGCCGGCTGGGTGACCTGGGGGACGTGGAGGTGCTCCAGGTGCACGGCAGGGCACCGGCCGCCGTCCAGGACGCCGTGCTGGCGCCCGGGGCACGGCGCCGGGTGGTGCTGGCCACGGCGGTCGCCGAGTCCTCGCTCACCGTCCCCGGCGTCCGGGTGGTCGTCGATGCGGGGCTCGCGCGGGAGCCGCGGGTGGACCACGCGCGCGGGCTGAGCGCGCTGGCGACGGTACGGGCGTCGCGCGCGGCCGGGCGGCAGCGGGCGGGGCGGGCCGGGCGGGAGGCGCCGGGGGCGGTGTACCGCTGCTGGTCAGAGGCGGAGGACGTCCGTCTGACGGCCTTTCCGGCCCCGGAGATCAGGGTGGCCGACCTGACCGCGTTCGCCCTCCAGGCGGCCTGCTGGGGCGATCCGGGGGCCACCGGACTGGCGCTGCTGGACCCGCCGCCGGCCGGGGCGATGGCGGCGGCGCGGGAGGTGCTGACGGCGATCGGCGCGGTCGACTCCGCCGGCCGGGCGACGGAACGTGGGGTGCGGCTGGCCCGGCTGGGGGTGCATCCGCGGCTGGGGCGGGCACTGCTGGACACCCCGGGCGGGGGCGCCGAGGTGGTCGCGCTGCTGAGCGAGGAGCCGCCGCGGGAGTACGGGGACGACCTGGCGGCCGCGCTGCGCGCCGCCCGGCGGGGCGGTGACGCCTACGCGGGACGCTGGCTCGCGGAGGTACGGCGGCTGCGGACGGACGGCGAGAGCGCCTCGGGGGACGGTGTGGACGACCGCACGGTGGGTCGCGTCGCCGCGCTCGCCTTCCCCGAACGCGTCGCCAGGGCCGACGGCGGGTCGTATCTGATGGCCTCCGGCACCCGGGCCGAGCTCGGTGACGGCAGCCCGCTGCGCGGCGCGCCGTGGCTCGCGGTGGCCGTGGCGGACCGTCCGGTCGGCAGCGGACACGCGCGCGTGCGGCTCGCCGCGGTGGTGGACGAGGACACGGCCAGGTCGGCGGCGGCCCCGCTGCACGCGGAGGACCAGGAGGTCCGTTGGGCCGACGGGGACGTCGTCGCGCGGCGGGTGGAACGGCTGGGGGCGATCGAGCTCGCGGTGCGGCCGCTGCGGGACGCCGACCCGGCCCTCGTACGCGAGGCGCTCCTGGAAGGGCTGCGGCGCGAAGGGCCCGGCCTGTTGCGGTGGACGCCCGACGCCGTCGTGCTGCGGCAGCGGCTCGCGTTTCTCCGGCTGCGCCTCGGGGAGCCCTGGCCCGACGTCTGCGACGACGCGCTGCACGCGCGCGTGGACGAATGGCTGGAGCCGGAGCTCGGCCGCGCCCGCCGACGGGCCGATCTCGGGCGGATCGACGCCGGGGAGGCGCTGAAGCGGCTGCTGCCGTGGGCGGGCGGGGAGGCCGGGCGGCTGGACGAGCTGGCGCCCGAGCGGATCGCCGTACCGAGCGGGTCGCGGATCCGGGTCGACTACGGGAATCCCGAACAGCCGGTGCTCGCCGTGAAGTTGCAGGAGATGTTCGGCCTGCAGGAGTCGCCCTCGGTGGCCGGGGTGCCGGTGCTGGTGCATCTGCTGTCGCCGGCCGGCCGCCCCGCCGCGGTCACCGCCGACCTCGCCTCGTTCTGGCAGGACGGCTACAAGGGCGTGCGGGCCGAGCTGCGCGGGCGGTATCCGAAGCATCCCTGGCCCGAGGATCCCGCCACGGCCGAGCCGACCCGGCACACCAACGCACGGCTCAGGCGCTGACCGGTTCCGGGACCGGCGTGCCGGCCGGTGCAGGGTCGGCGGGGCGGCGGCCGCGGGCCTCCAGGCAGAGGGAGAGGGCGAGCAGCGCGACGCCGAGGGACAGGAACCCCCAGGGGAGGTAGGAGGTCAGCATCAGGACGAGGGTGCGGTTGTGCTTGACCAGGGCGACCGTGCTCTCGATGTAGTCCTCGCGCATCTTCACGTCGCCGGCGAAGGCCGTGACCTTGGCGCGGCCGCCCAGCAGGGTGCCGCCGCGCAGCTCCTCCTTGTGGGTCTCCTCGCCGTAGACGGGTGCCCCGGTGGCCGGCTCGACCCAGAACCTGCGGACGGTGGTGTACCAGCGGGTGGTGCCGGTCTTCGCGATGCTCTCCGGGGTGATGCCCTGCACCGGCAGCTTCTTGGGCATCGGGACCTTGGTCCAGGGAATGGTCTGCTCGAAGTAGTAGACCTCGACGCCCCGGAAGGTCTGCGTCCCCTTGTAGTGGATGGGGTTGGTGGTGCGGGTCTGCGCGTCGAAGTACTCGTAGTCGCGCTTCTCGGTCAGGAACGGGAACTTGAACTCGATGCCGTCCCGGGTCACCGGGTCGCCGTCGACCATCTCGCCGGTGGCGTGCACGGGTTCCTGGCTGTGGGCGTCGAAGATGTAGCGCTCGGGGATCTCGGAGACCATCTTGCCGTCGGGTCCCTGGACGTAGGACAGGCCGTCCCAGACGACGACGTCACGGCCCGCCGTCTTCTCGATCCTCTTCGCGGCCGCCACGTCGCCCTTGAGGGTCTGCACGATGGTGACCTGGGGAACCTTCTTCGCCTTCATGGTGCCGTAGTCGAGGAGCGTGGCGTTCTTCGCCACCAGGACCATGTCCTGGTACTGGTTCGCCGGGATCTTGGCGAGCCGCGGGAAGGCGTACCAGCGCAGCAGCGGGGACAGTGCCGCGAAGAACACGGCGAAGGCGAGCAGGACCAGACTGGCCTTGCGGCGCATCTCGGCCTCCCGGGGCGGCGGTTACGGGTGTGCGGGCACCGTCGTGAGCAGCGGCTTCGGGGACGTCTTTCCGTCCGGCGACCCGAGGGCGCCGACCGTCACCACCAGGACGAGCGCGACGGCGAGACCGGTCGCGGCGGCGATCAGGGCACGCATGCGGGACCTCTTCTCGGCCGACGTCTTCCTGATGGGTCGTCAGGTCCCGGCACCGTAGCAACGGGAGGGTGAGATGAGAACAGGTCGTACGACGACGAGGGCGCCCTCCCGCGTCGGCGGGAAGGCGCCCTGGTGGTCGTACGGCGGTGGCTCAGGAGGAGGCGGAGGCGCTCGGGGAGGCGGAGGCCGAGGCCGACGCGGATGCGGACGGGCTCGGCGAGGCAGTCGGCGACGGGCTCGACGACGGGTCGGCCGCGGCGACCGTCAGCTCCACGGTGAGCGTGGCGCCGCCGGTGGTGGTGATGCGGAGCAGGAACGTGCCGGTGGTGTCGTCCGCGTACAGCTTGGGCAGCGTGAGCCGGCCGTCCGCGTCCGTCTGGAGGTCCGTGAGGGTGCGGACGGCGTTGCCGTTCGCGTCCTTGAAGTACGGGCCCTTGTCGTTCTCGCTCGTGTCGTCCGCCGACTTGATCAGCGTGGCGGTGGCGGCGACCTTGTCGGCGACGGCGCCCTGGTAAGTGGCCTTCGCCTCCACCTGGTCGGCGAACTCGGCGCCCGGGGTACAGGTCAGCGCGGTGGTGTTGACGAGGGCGAGGGTGTCGGCGGCGCGCGCGGTGACGGTCGCGTCGTAGTCGACGCCCTTGACGGTACGCCCGACCACGCCGGCGCGGACCGTGAAGTCGCCGGTCTTCTCGCCCGCCTGGAGCGCCGGCGCGACGGCGACGCCCTTGCTGTCGGTGACGACCGTGGCGGTGTTTTCGCCGCCGCTGAAGGTCGCGTCCGTGTCCCCGACGATGGTGAAGCGGACCCGGACCTTGGCGACGGTCCGGCCGACCTTGGTCTCCGCGCGCGTGCTGATCTGCTTGCCGAACGCGTCACCGGCCATCGCCGTGAGCGTGGCGGTGCCCGCGTCCTCCAGGTGGTCCACGCTGTCGGTGGCCGTGGGCGGCAGGGTCGGCGTCGTGCTGGGGGCGCTCGGCGTGGGCCCGTGGGGCTTCGGTGTGCTCTGGCTCGGCTTCGTCGTGGAGCCGTTCGAACCGGAACCGGAACCCGAGTCGGAGCCGGTCGAGCTGTCGCTGCGGTGCGAGGGCAGCGTCCCCGTGCCGTCCGGGACCGAGTGGGTGCCCTTGCGGTAGAACTCGTACCAGGACAGGACCAGGTTGAGGTAGTCCTGCGAGTTGTTGTAGCTGAGGATCGCGCTGTTCACGTCGGCCTGGACGGACAGGTCCCAGCCGTTGCGGCACAGGTAGTGGCCGGCGGCGAGCGCCGCGTCGTAGACGTTGTTGGGGTCCTTGACACCGTCGCCGTTGCCGTCGCGGCCCGCCCACGCCCAGGTCGACGGGATGAACTGCATGGGGCCGACGGCCTGGTCGTACTGGCTGTTGCCGTCGTACTTGCCGCCGTCGGTGTCCGGGATGAGCGCGAAGCCGTTGCCGTCGAGCTGCGGGCCGAGGATCCGGTGCAGGGTGTTGCCCTCGGCGTCCACGTCACCGCCGCGGGCCTGGCCGGACTCGACCTTGCCGATGGCGGCCAGCAGCTGCCAGGGCAGGTTGCAGCCGGGCTTGGAGCCGCGCAGCTCCGCCTCTGCCTTCTTGTAGGCGTCGAGGACGGTGGCGGGGATGCCCGCCTCGGCCGCCCCACGGGAGACGGCGGTACCGATGCTCGGCGAGGTGGGCGTGGGGCTCGTGCTGGGGTTCGGGCTGTTCAGCGGCGGCAGGTCCGTGTAGTACGGCGAGTTGCCGGTGGCGCCGTCGGACGATCCGGCTCCGCCGGGCGCGGAGGTGCTGGCGCCGGCGTTGGCCTGTCTGCCCGTGTCTCCGGACGTGGCGCCCGGTGCCTGGGACGCGGACAGTGCCGCTACCGCCAACGCGGCCGCGGCGGTCGTCGCCGCTCCCTTGCACAGCCGCCTGCCGAATTGCGCCGCCATAAGGTGAACCCCTCCCGTGGACGCCTTCTGAGCGCCCGTCTCCGTCTGTCCGCTCGCCCCTGGTGTGACGGACGATCCGTTGCTGTGGTTGCCCCAGTTACCTCTTTCGCGTGGTGAGGTAGCGCATCCGGCCGTGCACGCCGGGGCGGCGACCCAGGCGACCCTACGACAACTTCCTTTCCGCGGACACCCGGCGGTGCCCGATTTTCACCAGTTGGCCATTACCCGTTGAACGATGGTGGTGTCGCGGATACTTGCCGTACGCGATCACTTGTTCGGCGCTCCGGCCGACGACTGCTCCAGGGGGCCCGGATGCCGTTCACTCTCAGCCACGCCGCCGCCGTGCTGCCCGCCGTGCGCGGCGACGGGACGGGGCGCGGGCGGCTGGTGCCGGCGGTGCTCGTCGCGGGGTCCTTCGCGCCCGACCTCACCTACTACGCGGCGAGCGCGGTGCCGGACGCGATGGAGTTCGGCGACTTCACGCACTCCTTCACCGGTGTCCTCACCGTCGACGTGCTGTTCGCCTGGGCGCTGGTCGCGCTGTGGCTGCTGGTCCGGGAACCCCTCGTGGCCCTCGTGCCCTGCGCCCGGCAGGGGCGGGTGGCCGCGCTGCTGCGCTGCGGGGCGCCACGCGCGCGTGCGGGGTTGTCGGTGGCCGCGTGGTGGTACGTCTCCGCCGTGCTCGGCGGGCTCACGCATGTGGTCTGGGACGCGTTCACGCACCACGACCGCTGGGGGACCCGGCTGGTCCCGGCCATCGGTCACGACTTCGCGGGCATGGCGCTGTACACCCTGCTCCAGTACGGCAGTTCGGTGGCCGGCGCGGCCGTGCTCGCCGTGTTCGCGGTCCGCGCGGTACGGCGGGCGCCGGGCGGGGAGCCGGTGGGGGTGCCGCTGCTGTCGGTACGGGACCGGTGGTGGGCCGGCGCCGGAATCGCCGGCTGTGCCCTGCTGGCGGCGGTGCAGCGGGCGGTGCGGTGGTGGGAGTACTGGGGGGCGGTGGCGAAGCCCTGGGAGCTGCTGCCGACGGTGCTCTTCGGAACGGGCGCGGGGCTGCTGCTCGGGGTGCTGGGGTACGCCGTGGCGGTCAGGGTGTGGCGTCCGGCTCCGGTGGCCGACGGCGTGCGGCGGAGTGCCCCGGCCGTTCGGTGAGGCTCGCCACGAACACGGTCATGGTGCGGGGGCGGCGGGGGGCGGGGAGCGCGTCGAGGAGCAGCGCGAGGTAGCTGCGGGCGAGGTCGAGCCACTGGCGCAGGTCGGGCCGGGCGCGGAGCTTGCGCCGGAGGCGGGTGACGGCTCGGCGCACGGTGACGGCGAGGTCGACGGGGATGCGGGCGGAACTGGCGCCGGCCGCCAGGGCCGGGGTCGACGGGGACGCCGTGACCTGAGCGGAGGCGGAGGCGGAACGGACCTTGGCCGGGGGTCTGCTCTGGGGCGTCCGGCGGTGAACCATACGTATACCCATGGTCGCATCCTTGCCGGTGGCGGAGGCCGAGGCGTTCTGACGGGGTCCACGCGAGTGACGTGCCCGCACCCCCTTTTACTCCTCCACCCCCACGCTTTCCCTCCTCCGCTCCCCCTCGCGCCGCCTCCCCCTGCCCTTTCACCCCTCACGCCGCCGTACCATCCCCCTCTGCCCCGCTGTCTCCTCCTCTGGGCGCCGGGGAAGCGTGCGCTCTGTCGGCTCTCGCCGTAGGCGTCAGTGTGCCGCCGATTCCCAGTCCGGGCCGACGCCCACCGAGACGTCCAGGGGAGCGCGGAGGTGGACGGCGTTGGACATCTGGTCGCGGAGGACGGCTTCGACCCGGTCCCGCTCGCCGGGGGCGATCTCCAGGACGATTTCGTCGTGGACCTGCAGGAGCATCCGGGACTTCAGCTCCGCCTCGCGGAGTGCGCCGTCCACCCTCAGCATGGCGATCTTGACGATGTCCGCCGCCGTGCCCTGGATGGGCGCGTTGAGCGCCATCCGCTCGGCCGCCTCCCGGCGCTGCCGGTTGTCGCTGTTGAGGTCGGGGAGGTAGCGGCGGCGCCCGAAGAGCGTCGCCGTGTAGCCGGTGGCGCGCGCCTCCTCGACGACGCGGCGCAGGTAGTCGCGGACCCCGCCGAACCGCTCGAAGTACGTGTCCATCAGGGCCCGGGCCTCGCCCGCGTCGATGTTCAGCTGCTGGGAGAGGCCGAAGGCGGAGAGACCGTACGCGAGGCCGTACGACATCGCCTTGATCTTGCGGCGCATCTCCGCGTCGACGGCCGAGCGGTCGACGGAGAACACCTGCGAGGCGACCGTGGTGTGCAGGTCCTCGCCGGAGGTGAACGCCTCGATCAGGCCCTCGTCCTCGGAGAGGTGGGCCATGACCCGCAGCTCGATCTGGCTGTAGTCGGCGGTCATGAGCGACTCGAAGCCCTCGCCGACGACGAAGCCCCGGCGGATCGCGCGGCCCTCGTCGGTGCGGACCGGGATGTTCTGGAGGTTCGGGTCGGTCGAGGAGAGCCGGCCGGTCGCGGCGACGGTCTGGTTGAACGTGGTGTGGATGCGGCCGTCGGCGGCGACGGTCTTGATCAGGCCCTCGACCGTGACCCGCAGTTTGGCCTGCTCGCGGTGCCGGAGCATGATCACCGGCAGCTCGTTCTCCGTCTGGCCGGCGAGCCAGGCGAGCGCGTCGGCGTCGGTGGTGTATCCGGTCTTGGTCTTCTTCGTCTTCGGGAGCGCCAGTTCGCCGAAGAGGACCTCCTGGAGCTGCTTGGGCGAGCCCAGGTTGAACTCGTGGCCGGCCGCCGCGTGCGCCTCCTTCACGGCCTGCTGCACCGCGCCCGCGAACATCTGCTCCATCGCCTCCAGGTGCGCGCGGTCGGCGGCGATGCCGTGCCGCTCCAGCCGGGCGAGCAGAGCGGAGGTGGGCAGCTCCATGTCACGGAGGAGGTCCGCGGCGCCGACCTCCTGGAGCCGGGCCTCGAAGGCCTCACCGAGGTCGAGGATGGCGCGGGCCTGGATCATCAGGGCCTCGGCCTCGGCACCGTCGTCCGCGCCGAACGCCAGCTGCCCGTCGGCCGTGGCGGCCGGGGCCAGCTCGCGGTGCAGGTACTCCAGGGACAGCGCGTCCAGGTCGAAGGAGCGGCGGCCGGGCTTGACCAGGTACGCGGCGAGCGCGGTGTCCATGGTGACGCCGTCGATGGTCCAGCCGTGCTCGGCGAAGACCCGCATGGCGCCCTTGGCGTTGTGGAAGACCTTGGGGCGGGAGGCGTCGGCCAGCCAGGCCGCCCACGCGTTCTCGTCGGCCTCGTCCAGCTTGGCGGGGTCGAACCAGGCCGCCGCTCCCTGGGCCGCGGCCAGCGCGACCTCGGCGACCGAGCCGGCGCCGAGCGCCCAGGTGTCGACGGTGGCGACGCCCAGCGGCCCGGTGCCGTGCTCCGCGAGCCAGCCGGCCAGCTCGCCGGTGCCGAGGACGGTGCCGTCGACCTCCACGCCCGCCTCGGCGACCGGCGTGGCCTCGGCCTCCTCGGCGCCGGGGTCGACGGCGTAGAGCCGCTCGCGCAGCGACGGGTTGCGGATCTCCAGGGTGTCCAGGATCATCGCGACGCTCTTGCGGTCGTACGGCGCACGCTCCAGGTCCGCGACCGTCTTCGGCAGCTCCACGCCGCGCTCCAGCTCGGTGAGCCGGCGGTTGAGCTTGACGGACTCCAGGTGGTCGCGGAGGTTCTGGCCGGCCTTGCCCTTGACCTCGTCGACGCGCTCCACCAGTTCGGCGAAGGAGCCGAACTGGTTGATCCACTTCGCGGCGGTCTTCTCGCCGACGCCGGGGATGCCGGGGAGGTTGTCGGACGGGTCGCCGCGCAGGGCGGCGAAGTCCGGGTACTGGGCGGGCGTCAAGCCGTACTTCTCGAAAACCTTCTCCGGGGTGAACCGGGTCAGCTCGGAGACGCCCTTGGTCGGGTAGAGGACCGTGGTGTGCTCGGTGACCAGCTGGAAGGAGTCGCGGTCGCCGGTGACGATCAGGACCTCGAAGCCCGCGGCCTCGGCCTGGGTGGCGAGGGTGGCGATGATGTCGTCGGCCTCGAAGCCCTCGACGGCGAAGCGCTGCGCGTGCATGGCGTCGAGCAGCTCGCCGATCAGCTCGACCTGGCCCTTGAACTCGTCCGGGGTCTTGGAGCGGTTCGCCTTGTACTCGGTGAACTCCTCGGAGCGCCAGGTCTTGCGCGAGACGTCGAACGCCACCGCGAAGTGCGTGGGCGCCTCGTCACGCAGGGTGTTGGCCAGCATCGACGCGAAGCCGTAGATCGCGTTCGTCGGCTGGCCCGTCGCGGTCGTGAAGTTCTCCGCGGGCAGCGCGAAGAACGCGCGGTACGCCAGCGAGTGCCCGTCCATGAGCATCAGCCGGGGACGGGGGCCGCCGGGGGTCTTGTCGGTCTGCTTCGCTGCTGTCTCTGCCACGCCCCCGATCCTGCCACGCCGCACTGACAGTGAGGGCCGACGGCCGGGAGTGCGGTGAGCTCGGCACCGCCGGACGGCGCCGTCGTGGCTGATCGCCGCGGCGGCGGAGAAACCCAGCGGCGGCTTCGGAGCGGGGAGAGAGCGGGGAGGGAGGGCAGGAGGTTGCCGAGGAAGCCGAAGGAGAAGCGGCCGATCATCATCTGCGGGACGTCGAATCGCGGTCCGTCAAGCGACAGCCCGCCCTGGGTGACCGCGGGGAGAGGCGGACCGGCGGCCGCACGTCGGCCGCGGGGACGCGGGGCCGGGCGGGATGCCGGGAGAGCACGGCTCTGTCAGGCGCCCTGGGTGACCGCGGGGAGAGGCTGACCGTCGGCCGCCGGGACGCGGGGCCGGGCGGGGTGCCGGGAGGGCGCGGCTCTGTCAGGCATTGGTTCCGCTTCCGCCGGGCAGCCCGTACTCGATCGTCGTCGGTGGCGCGTGCGAGGATCGGAGGCACTGTTGTGCCGGCGTAGAGAGAGAGCGTGCGATGGCGACGAAGCCGCCCAAGGAGGATCCGGTCCAGGACGCGCCGCAGGTCGCGGAGCCGAAGCACGCGGCCGCGGGGCTGCCCGCCATCGGGCACACGCTGCGCATGGCCCAGCAGCAGATGGGCGTGAAGCGCACCGCGCTGACGCTGCTGCGGGTGAACCAGAAGGACGGCTTCGACTGCCCCGGCTGCGCCTGGCCGGAGCCCGACCACCGGCACACGGCCGAGTTCTGCGAGAACGGCGCCAAGGCGGTGGCCGAGGAGGCCACCCTGCGCCGGGTGACCCCCGAGTTCTTCGCCGCGCACTCGGTCGCCGACCTGCACCACCGCAGCGGTTACTGGCTCGGCCAGCAGGGGCGGCTGACCCACCCCATGTATCTCGCCGAGGGCGCCGAGCACTACGAGCCGGTCGACTGGGAGCGCGCCTTCGACATCATCGGCGAGGAGATCTCGGCCCTCTCCTCCCCCGACGAGGCGGTCTTCTACACCTCGGGGCGGACCAGCAACGAGGCCGCGTTCCTGTACCAGCTGTTCGCGCGCGAGCTGGGCACCAACAACCTGCCGGACTGCTCCAACATGTGCCACGAGTCCTCGGGCTCGGCGCTGAGCGAGACCATCGGCATCGGCAAGGGCAGTGTCCGCCTCGAGGACCTGTACAAGGCCGACCTGATCATCGTCGCCGGGCAGAACCCGGGCACCAACCACCCCCGGATGCTCTCCGCGCTGGAGAAGGCCAAGGCCAACGGCGCGAAGATCATCAGCGTGAACCCGCTGCCGGAGGCCGGTCTGGAGCGGTTCAAGAACCCGCAGACCCCGCAGGGCATGGTCAAGGGCGCCGCCCTCACCGACCTGTTCCTGCAGATCCGCATCGGCGGCGACCAGGCCCTGTTCCGGCTCCTCAACAAGCTCGTGCTGGAGACCGAGGGCGCGGTCGACGAGGAGTTCGTGCGCGAACACACCCACGGGTACGAGGAGTTCGCGGCGGCGGCCCGCGCCGCCGACTGGCACGAGACGCTCACCGCCACCGGACTCACCCGCGAGGAGATCGAGAAGACCCTCGCCATGGTGCTCGCCTCGGAGCGCACCATCGTCTGCTGGGCCATGGGGCTCACCCAGCACAAGCACTCGGTGCCGACGATCCGGGAGGTCGTCAACTTCCTTCTGCTGCGCGGCAACATCGGCCGCCCGGGCGCGGGCGTGTGCCCGGTCCGCGGTCATTCGAACGTGCAGGGCGACCGCACGATGGGCATCTTCGAGCGGCCGGCCCCGGCCTTCCTGGACGCCCTGGAGAAGGAGTTCGGCTTCGCGCCGCCGCGCGAGCACGGCTTCGACGTCGTCCGGGCCATCCGTGCGCTGCGCGACGGCGAGGCGAAGGTCTTCTTCGCGATGGGCGGCAACTTCGTCTCCGCGACACCCGACACGGAGGTCACCGAGGCGGCGGTGCGCCGGGCCCGGCTGACCGTGCACGTGTCCACGAAGCTCAACCGCTCGCACGTCGTCACGGGCGCGCGGGCGCTGATCCTGCCGACGCTCGGCCGCACCGAGCGCGATCTCCAGGGCGGCGGCGAGCAGTTCGTCACCGTCGAGGACTCCATGGGCATGGTGCACGCCTCGCGCGGCCGCCTGGAGCCCGCGAGCCCGCACCTGCTGTCGGAGCCGGCCATCGTGTGCCGGCTGGCCCGCCGGGTGCTCGGCGACAACAGCCGTACGCCGTGGGAGGAGTTCGAGAAGGACTACGCGACGGTCCGGGACCGTATCGCGCGCGTGATCCCCGGCTTCGACGACTTCAACGCGCGCGTGGCGCACCCGGGCGGCTTCGCGCTCCCGCACGCCCCGCGGGACGAACGGCGCTTCCCGACGGCCACCGGCAAGGCGAACTTCACGGCGGCGCCGGTCGAGTACCCCGAACTGCCCGAGGGGCGGCTGCTGTTGCAGACGCTGCGCTCGCACGACCAGTACAACACCACGATCTACGGCCTGGACGACCGCTACCGGGGCATCAAGAACGGCCGCCGGGTGGTCCTGGTGAACCCGGAGGACGCGCGGCTGCTGGGCGTGGCCGACGGGTCGTACGTGGACCTGGTCGGCGAGTGGAAGGACGGCGTGGAGCGCCGGGCGCCGGGCTTCCGGGTGGTGCACTACCCGACCTCCCGGGGCTGCGCGGCCGCGTACTACCCGGAGACCAACGTGCTGGTGCCGCTCGACTCGACGGCGGACATCAGCAACACCCCGGCCAGCAAGTCCGTGGTGATCCGGCTGGAGGCGGGTGTGCCGCACCCGAGAGCCTCCGTCTGAGCGCCCGCTCAGTGCGTCTGGAAGAATCGGCGGCCGACTGAGCGTTTGCTCAGCCGAGAGAGACAGCGCACGACGAACGGAGCCGGCCCATGGGCGAGCAGCAGCACGTGAAGTTCCCGCAGGAGGTCATCGACGAGTACGCCTCGCTCGGCGTCGACCTGCGGGCCCTGTTCTCGGCGGGCCACCTCGGCAACCGGATGGGCGTGCAGATCGTGGAGGCCTCGGCGGAACGGGTCGTCGGCACCATGCCGGTGGAGGGCAACACCCAGCCGTACGGGCTGCTGCACGGCGGCGCCAGTGCGGTGCTGGCGGAGACCCTGGGCTCGGTCGGTTCGATGCTGCACGGCGGCAGTTCGAAGATCGCGGTCGGTGTCGACCTGAACTGCACGCACCACCGCGGCGCCCGCTCCGGCCTCGTCACCGGCGTGGCCACGCCGGTGCACCGGGGGCGTTCGACGGCGACGTACGAGATCGTGATCAGCGACGAGGAGGGGCGGCGGGTGTGCAGCGCGCGGCTGACCTGCCTGCTGCGTGACGTGCGCCCGGGCGACGAGGTCCACCTCCAGCAGGGCGCCGGCGCCTGAGAGACGAGCCTGCGGGCGAAGGGCCTCGGCACAGCGTGCCGAGGCCGGCACCCGGTAAGAGAACCCCAGGGGACCGGCAGGCGGCACCGCCGCCCGCACGCAGAGAAATGCGAAAAAGTTCCGAAGGCTTGACTTTCTTTCCCCGACGTAACTCTACGTAATACGCGTGTAATCCACATTCGCTGTCCCACCCCAGTTCCCGGGGCGCGCCGCGTCTCCCGCCCGTCTCGAAAGTCGCCCACAGCAACGGTCAGGCGTAATGCCCAAAACCGTCGAGACGCCTGAACCGATCACGCCGGGTCCTGCAGGTTCTCAGAATGCGGACGGGGCGAATCGGGCTCAATTCCTGCTTTCCCCCCACGCTGTACCGCTCTGCATTACCTCGTGTCATAACAAGAGCGTCACAGCCTTGGTCAAGCACTCCTCCACGTTCCTCGCCCGCGCTTAGAGTCACGGCCAGTCACCGCTCCATGGGGAGTTCGGTACCGGCGCGGCATTCGTCGTTCCCTGCTCGGGGACGCGCTGCCCGCGGAAAGGATCGATTGTGCGACAGCGTTCTCTGGTGATTCTTACCTCCGTGCTGACCACCGGAGCCCTGACCCTCACCGCCTGCGGCTCCCGCGGCGACAACAGCAAGAGCGGCGACAGCGGCAACGTGACGGTCACGATCGGCGTCGACGCCCCGCTGACCGGCCAGAACTCCGCCACGGGTCTCGGCATCCAGTACGGCGCCCAGATCGCCGTCGACGACGCCAACAAGAACAAGACCGTCCCGGGCGTCACCTTCAAGATCAAGGCGCTGGACGACAAGGCGATTCCGGCCACCGGCCAGCAGAACGCCACCCAGCTCGTCTCGGACAAGACGGTGCTCGGCGTCGTCGGCCCGCTCAACTCCGGTGTGGCCACGCAGATGCAGCAGGTCTTCGCCACCGCCAACCTGGTGGAGATCTCGCCGTCCAACACCAACCCCGAGCTGACCATGGGCAAGAACTGGCAGACCAGCCCGTCCCGCCCGTTCAAGACGTACTTCCGCACCGCGACCACCGACGCCCTGCAGGGCGCCTACGCGGCGGACTACGCCTACAACGTCGCCAAGAAGAAGAAGGCCTTCGTCGTCGACGACAAGCAGACCTACGGCGCCGGCCTGTCGAAGATCTTCTCGGAGCAGTTCGCCAAGCAGGGCGGCAAGGTCATCGGCACCGACCACGTCAACACCGGCGACCGTGACTTCTCGACCCTGGTCACCAAGATCAAGAACTCGGGCGCCGACATCCTCTACTACGGCGGCCAGTACGACGAGTCCGAGGTGCTGACCAAGCAGCTCAAGGACGCGGGCGCCAACATCCCGCTGTTCGGCGGCGACGGCATGTTCACCCCGACCTACATCAAGACCGCCGGCAAGGCCGCCGAGGGCGACCTGGTGACGTCGATCGGTGTCCCGGTCGACACCCTGCCCGCCGCCAAGGACTTCGTGGCCACCTACAAGGCCAAGAAGTACCCCGGTGACTACGGCACCTACGGCTCGTACTCCTACGACGCCACCACCGCGATCATCAAGGCCGTCGGCTCCGTCGTGAAGGACGGCAAGATCCCGGACGACGCCCGCTCCCAGATCGTCAGCGCCGTGCAGAACACCTCCTTCGAGGGCATCTCCGGCAAGATCTCGTTCGACCAGTACGGCGACACCACGAACAAGCAGCTGACCGTCTACAAGGTCGTCAGCGGTGCGTGGAAGTCCGTCCAGAGCGGCGTTGCCACCCCGAAGTAACCAGCCGGAACAGATCGCACCACCAGGGCCGCGCGGCGCAGACCACCGTCACCGCGCGGCCCGCCTTCTACGCCCCCCTGACTCTCCCCACCACATGGAGGCCATGCGGTGAACACCCTGCCGCAGCAGCTGGCCAACGGGCTGTTCCTCGGCTCGATGTACGGTCTGATCGCCATCGGCTACACGATGGTGTACGGCATCGTCCAGCTCATCAACTTCGCCCACGGCGAGATCTTCATGACCGGAGGCTTCGGCGCCCTCACGGTCTACCTTCTCCTGCCGGACGGCATATCCATGTGGGTAGCCCTGCCGGCGATGCTCATCGGCGGCGCCCTGGCCTCCGTCCTCATCGCCGTCGGCGCCGAGCGCTTCGCCTACCGGCCACTGCGCGGCGCGCCACGCCTCGCCCCGCTGATCACCGCGATCGGCCTGTCGCTCGCACTGCAGCAGGCGGTCTTCAACTGGTACCACGTCGACGGCGACGCCAAGACCGCCCGGGTCTTCCCCCAACTGCCGTTCGGTCCCTTGCACATCGGCTCCGTGACCGTGCAGAGCGGTGACATCTTCCTGATCATCGCCGCCCCGCTGTGCATGGCGATCCTCGCCCTGTTCGTCCGGCTCTCCCGCACCGGCCGCGCCATGCAGGCCACCGCCCAGGACCCGGACACCGCCCAGCTGATGGGCATCGACACCAACCGCATCATCGTCATCGCCTTCGCGATCGGCGGCTTCTTCGCGGCCGTCGCCGGTGTGTCGTACGGCCTCAAGTACGGCTCCGTCTCCTACGACATGGGCTTCATCGCCGGTCTGAAGGCGTTCACCGCGGCCGTCCTCGGCGGCATCGGCAACATCTACGGCGCCATGCTCGGCGGCCTCGTCCTCGGTATCGCCGAGGCCATGGCCACCGCCTACATCGCCAACATTCCCGGCATGCAGCAACTCGGCGGTGGCGGCTGGGCCTCGGTGTGGGCCTTCGTCCTGCTGATCCTCGTACTCCTCTTCAGACCACAGGGTCTGCTCGGCGAACGCGTCGCGGACAGGGCGTGAGCAGCATGACCGACACCACCAACTCCCCGGCCACGGCCGGTCGCGGGCCCGTCGCGCTGCCGCTGTCCGCCGCCCGGCTGTTCATCGCCGCCGGTGCCGTGGGCACCATCGCCAGCACCTTCATGAGCTGGACCTGGACCTCCGAGTTCCCCGGCGACCTGACCGTCTACGGCTACCCGGCCGGCCTGCAGATCCTGGCCCTCGTGGGCGGCGCCCTCACCCTGCTGTTCGGGCTCACCCTGTGGGACGTCAAGTGGCTGCGCTGGCTGAACCCGGCGGGCGCCACCTCCCCGGTCTTCCTGACGGCCCTGTCGGCGTTCGCCGTCTGCTGGTTCACCGGCATCGCCATCGCCGTCGACCTCGGCGGCCTGGTCAACCTCGACCCCGGCGCCTACGTGGCGATGGCGGCCTCCGCGCTGCCCGTCGTCGGCGCCCTCGCGCTGCCCCACCCGGCTCCGGGCACCGGCGTCCGCGGCTACCTGACCAAGCCTCAGCTGCCCGCCCCCGGCAAGACGTCACCGCTCACCGAGCGCGTCGTCATCACGGTCGGCGTCGCGCTCGCCCTGGTGGTCTTCACCTACGGCATCGGCATCGACAACGACGCCAGCGAGACCTTCATCGGCTACCTGCTGCTGCTCGTGTTCGCCGCCTGGGCCCTCATGCACACCGGCCTCGTCGACCGCTTCGCGACCACCGCGGCGCACCACAAGGGGTTCGCCTCGGCACTCGCCTTCGTCGCGGCGGTGATCTTCCCCTTCACGCAGAGCGACGACCACAACGCCAACGTCGGCGTGAACATCCTCATCTTCGCCACCGTCGCCCTCGGCCTGAACATCGTCGTCGGCCTCACCGGTCTGCTCGACCTCGGTTACGTCGCGTTCCTCGGTGTCGGTGCGTACGCGGCCGCCCTGGTCTCCGGCTCGGAGTACTCCCGGTTCTCCGGAGTGCACTTCCCGTTCTGGGCCGCCGCCCTCACCGGCATGGCCGCCTCACTGGTCTTCGGTGTGCTGATCGGCGCTCCGACCCTGCGACTGCGCGGCGACTACCTGGCCATCGTCACCCTCGGCTTCGGTGAGATCTTCCGCATCACCGTCAACAACCTCGACGGCGACTCCGGCCCGAACATCACCCGCGGCCCCAACGGCATCACCCAGATCCCGGACCTGAGCATCTTCGGGTTCAACCTGGGCGAGTCGCACAACATCCTCGGGCAGAACCTGGGCCGGTTCGCCAACTACCTGTTCCTGATGCTCATCGTCACGGCGATCGTCGTGCTCGTCTTCACCCGCGCCGCCGACTCCCGTATCGGCCGCTCCTGGATCGCGATCCGCGAGGACGAGACCGCCGCCACCGCCATGGGCATCAACGGCTTCCGCGTCAAGCTGATCGCCTTCGCCCTCGGCGCCTCCCTCGCGGGCCTCGCCGGCACCGTGATGGCGCACGTCAACTACAGCGTGAACCCGCAGCCGTACCAGTTCGCCGGCGCCGCCCCGCCCAACTCGGCCTTCCTGCTGGCCGCCGTCGTCCTCGGCGGCATGGGCACCGTCAGCGGCCCGCTGCTCGGCGCGAGCGTGCTCTACCTGGTCCCGGAGAAGCTCCAGTTCCTGCAGAACTACGAGCTGTTCGCCTTCGGCGTCGCGCTGATCCTGCTGATGCGGTTCCGGCCGGAGGGCATCATCGCCAACCGCCGCCGCCAGCTGGAGTTCCACGAGACCGGCCAGCTCGACGTACCCGCGCAGGCGACGCTGAGCGACGATCCGGCCGTCACCAAGGCAGGGGCGTAAGCAGCCATGACGACACCTGTACTCGAAGCCCGTGACGTCACGATGCGCTTCGGTGGTCTGACCGCCGTCCGGTCCGTGGACTTCACGGTCAACAGCGGCGAGATCGTGGGCCTGATCGGCCCGAACGGCGCCGGCAAGACCACCTTCTTCAACTGCCTCACCGGCCTGTACGTGCCCACCGAGGGCACGGTCTCCTACCAGGGCAAGGTGCTGCCGCCCAAGCCGCACCTGGTGACGCAGGCGGGCATCGCCCGGACGTTCCAGAACATCCGGCTCTTCGCCAACATGACCGTCCTGGAGAACGTCCTCGTGGGCCGCCACACGCGGACCAAGGAGGGTCTGTGGTCGGCGCTGCTGCGCGGCCCCGGCTTCCGCAAGGCCGAGAAGGAGTCCGAGGCGAAGGCCATGGAGCTCCTGGAGTTCATCGGCCTGGCCGCCAAGCGCGACCACCTCGCGCGCAACCTGCCCTACGGCGAGCAGCGCAAGCTGGAGATCGCGCGGGCGCTGGCCAGCGAGCCCGGCCTGCTGCTGCTCGACGAGCCGACGGCCGGCATGAACCCGCAGGAGACCCGGGCCACCGAGGAACTGGTCTTCGCCATCCGGGACAAGGGCATCGCCGTCCTCGTCATCGAGCACGACATGCGCTTCATCTTCAACCTGTGCGACCGGGTCGCCGTCCTCGTACAGGGCGAGAAGCTCGTCGAGGGCACCTCCGACGTCGTCCAGGCGGACGACCGGGTCATCGCCGCCTATCTGGGCGAGCCCTTCGAGGGCGACCCCGGGACGGCCGAGGCGGCCGAGGTCGAGGCCGCGGAGGCCGCCGCCGAGGACCGGACCACCGACGCGGCCCCGCCCGCCGACGCGGAGGCCGCCGACGCGGAGAGCACCGAGGCGGACAGCACCACCAAGGGAGAGGCCCAGTGACCGCACTGCTGGAGGTCGAGGACCTCAGGGTCGCCTACGGGAAGATCGAGGCCGTCAAGGGCATCTCGTTCAGCGTCGAGGCCGGTCAGGTCGTGACCCTCATCGGCACCAACGGCGCCGGCAAGACGACGACCCTGCGGACCCTGTCGGGGCTGCTCAAGCCGGCCTCGGGCAAGGTCGTGTTCGACGGCAAGCCGCTCAGCGGGGTGCCGGCGCACAAGATCGTCGCGCTCGGGCTCGCCCACTCCCCCGAGGGCCGGCACATCTTCCCCCGCCTGACCATCGCGGAGAACCTCCAGCTCGGTGCGTTCCTCCGGAAGGACAAGGCGGGCATCGAGAAGGACATCCAGCGGGCCTACGACCTCTTCCCGATCCTGGGCGAGCGGCGCAAGCAGGCCGCGGGCACCCTCTCGGGCGGCGAGCAGCAGATGCTGGCGATGGGGCGGGCGCTGATGTCCCAGCCGAAGCTGCTGATGCTGGACGAGCCGTCGATGGGACTGTCGCCGATCATGATGCAGAAGATCATGGCGACGATCCTGGAGCTGAAGTCGCAGGGGACGACGATCCTGCTGGTCGAGCAGAACGCGCAGGCGGCGTTGTCGCTGGCCGACCAGGGGCATGTGATGGAGGTCGGGAACATCGTGCTGTCCGGCAGCGGGCAGGATCTGCTCCATGACGAGTCCGTCAGGAAGGCCTACTTGGGCGAGGACTAGGCAGTAGGTCGGCTGCGGGTGCGTGGGGGCTGGTCGCGCAGTTCCCCGCGCCCCTTACGGGGCGCTTCCCCTGCCGGCATCGCCGAGGCCCGTGCTCCCTTCTCCGGAGCACGGGCCTCGGCGTTCGTACGTGTGCGGGTCAGCCCTTGCTGGACTTCTTCTCCTCGCTGTCCGCGATGACCGCCTCGGCGACCTGCTGCATCGACATGCGGCGGTCCATCGACGTCTTCTGGATCCAGCGGAACGCGGCCGGCTCCGTCAGGCCGTACTCGGTCTGCAGGACCGACTTGGCGCGGTCGACGAGCTTGCGGGTCTCCAGGCGCTGGGTGAGGTCGGCGACCTCCTGCTCCAGCTGGCGCAGCTCGTTGAAGCGGGAGACGGCCATCTCGATCGCCGGGACGACGTCGCTCTTGCTGAACGGCTTGACCAGGTACGCCATCGCGCCGGCGTCGCGGGCACGCTCGACGAGGTCGCGCTGCGAGAAGGCGGTGAGCATCAGGACCGGGGCGATGGACTCCTCGGCGATCTTCTCGGCCGCCGAGATGCCGTCCAGCTTGGGCATCTTGACGTCGAGGATGACGAGGTCGGGGCGGTGCTCGCGGGCCAGCTCGACGGCCTGCTCGCCGTCACCGGCCTCGCCGACGACCGTGTACCCCTCCTCCTCCAGCATCTCTTTCAGGTCGAGCCGGATCAGGGCCTCGTCCTCGGCGATGACGACACGGGTCGTCAGCGGAGGCACGTGCGACTTGTCGTCGGGTGCGTCGACTGGCTGGGGCGACTCGGCGGCGGTCACGGGGGCTCCTCGTTCAGGGCAGGGGTACTGCTGACAAGAGCCTACCTAGCTACGGTATGGTGGACGCGCGGAGGGTCGGGGTTCACCTTTGATTCTTCGAGCCCCGGTAGCCCAATTGGCAGCAGGCAACGGATTCAAAACCCGTACAGTGTCGGTTCGAGTCCGACCCGGGGCACTTTTGCTTGGATTCCAAGGTCGCGTAATTGCGTTGCCGAAGGGCCCCTCCGGTCGGCCGGAGGGGCCCTTCGCACGTCACTTGGGGCTGTCGTCCTCGCCGATGTGGTGCACCCGGACCATGTTGGTGGAGCCGGAGACGCCGGGCGGGGAACCCGCCGTGATGACCACGACGTCGCCCTTCTGGCAGCGCCCGTACTTCAGCAGCAGTTCGTCGACCTGGTCGACCATCTTGTCCGTCGAGTCGACGTGCGGGCCGAGGAAGGTCTCGACGCCCCAGGTGAGGTTGAGCTGGGAGCGGGTGGCCGGTTCCGGGGTGAAGGCGAGCAGCGGGATCGGCGAGCGGTAGCGGGAGAGCCGGCGGACGGTGTCTCCCGACTGGGTGAACGCGACCAGGAACTTCGCGCCCAGGAAGTCGCCCATCTCGGCGGCGGCCCGGGCGACCGCGCCGCCCTGGGTGCGGGGCTTGTTGCTCTCGGTCAGCGGCGGCAGGCCCTTGGCGAGGATGTCCTCCTCGGCCGCCTCGACGATCTTCGCCATGGTGCGGACGGTCTCGATCGGGTACTTGCCGACGCTGGTCTCGCCGGAGAGCATCACCGCGTCGGTGCCGTCGATGACCGCGTTGGCGACGTCGGAGGCCTCGGCGCGGGTCGGGCGCGAGTTCTCGATCATCGAGTCGAGCATCTGGGTGGCGACGATGACCGGCTTGGCGTTGCGCTTGGCCAGCTTGACGGCGCGCTTCTGGACGATCGGCACCTGCTCCAGCGGCATCTCCACGCCGAGGTCGCCGCGGGCGACCATGATGCCGTCGAAGGCGGCCACGATGGAGTCGATGTTCTCGACGGCCTGCGGCTTCTCGACCTTGGCGATCACGGGAAGGCGGCGGCCCTCCTCGTCCATGATGCGGTGGACGTCCTCGATGTCCCGGCCGCTGCGGACGAAGGACAGGGCGATCACGTCGAAGCCGGTGCGCAGCGCCCACCGCAGGTCGGCCTCGTCCTTGTCGGACAGGGCGGGGACGGAGACGGCGACGCCGGGGAGGTTGAGGCCCTTGTGGTCGGAGACCATGCCGCCCTCGACCACCGTGGTGTGCACGCGGGGGCCGTCGACGCGGGTGACCTCCAGGCAGACCTTGCCGTCGTCGACGAGGACGCGCTCGCCGGGGGTGACGTCACCCGCCAGACCCGTGTACGTCGTCCCGCACTGGTTCCGGTCGCCCTCGGCGCCCTCCTCCACCGTGATGACGAAGGTGTCACCGCGTTCGAGGAGTACCGGGCCTTCGGTGAAGCGGCCGAGCCGGATCTTCGGGCCTTGAAGGTCGGCGAGCATCCCGACGCTGCGACCGGTCTCGTCGGAGGCCTTGCGGACACGCTGGTAGCGCTCCTCGTGCTCGGCGTAGCTGCCGTGGCTGAGGTTGAATCGGGCGACGTCCATGCCGGCCTCGACCAGGGCCTTGATCTGGTCGTACGAGTCGGTGGCGGGCCCCAGAGTACAAACGATCTTTGCTCGGCGCATGCTTCGAGCCTAGGCCTTACCGGCCGGTAGAGAATTGGTCGTACATGACGACCCAACAACCTTTGCGTGAAGGCCTATTGACAAGTGTTGAATGTGCGGCTCACCGCTCCTATGAGCATCTCGCACTTGTTGAATACGGCGCGCTCAGGTCACCGGATCGAAACCTCCCGGGCCTGTTGCCGACGGTCATGCGCAGGACAGAATCTACGCGCGTCGTTGACCGAATCACGAGGAGATCAAGAGATGCCCTTGAACCGTCGGAAGTTCCTGGAGAAGTCCGCCGCGACCGGAGCGGGCGTGGCGACCGCCGGCGCGGCGGCGGCCCCGGCGCAGGCGTCGGTACGGCCGGCCCGGCGCCCGAAGCGGTACTCGCTCACCGTCATGGGCACCACCGACCTGCACGGGCACGTCTTCAACTGGGACTACTTCAAGGACGCGGAGTACTCCGACAAGGCCGGAAACGCGATGGGCCTGGCGCGCATCTCGACCCTGGTCGAGCAGGTGCGCAAGGCGAAGGGCCGTCGCAACACCCTGCTCCTGGACGCCGGTGACACCATTCAGGGCACCCCGCTCACGTACTACTACGCCAAGGTCGACCCGATCACCGCCGAGGGCGGACCGGTGCATCCGATGGCGCAGGCCATGAACGCGATCGGGTACGACGCGGCGGCGCTCGGCAACCACGAGTTCAACTACGGCATCGAGACGCTCCGCAGGTTCGAGGACCAGCTGCACTTCCCGCTGCTCGGCGCCAACGCGGTCGACGCGACGACCCTGAGGCCCGCCTTCCCGCCGTACCTCATCAAGAAGTTCCACGTCCCCGGCGCCCCGCCGGTCAAGGTCGCCGTCCTCGGTCTGACCAACCCGGGCATCGCGATCTGGGACAAGGCCTACGTCCAGGGCAGGCTCGCCTTCCCCGGCCTGGAGGAGCAGGCCGCGAAGTGGGTGCCGAAGCTGAAGGCGATGGGCGCGGACGTGGTCGTGGTCTCGGCGCACTCCGGCTCCTCGGGCACCTCCTCCTACGGCGACCAGGTGCCGTACGTGGAGAACGCGGCGGCGAACGTGGCCAGGCAGGTGCCGGGCATCGACGCCGTCCTGGTCGGCCACGCGCACGTGGAGATCCCGGAGCTGAAGGTCGTCAACGAGGCCACGGGCAGGACCGTCGTCCTCTCCGAGCCGCTGTGCTACGCCGAGCGCCTCTCCCTCTTCGACATCGAGCTGGTGTTCACCGGGGGCGGGTGGGAGGTGGAGTCCGTCGCGGCCTCGCTGCTGAACTCCGGCACGGTCGCCGACGACCCGAGGATCACCCGACTCCTGAAGGACGAGCACGCCAAGGTCGTGGCGTACGTGAACCAGGTCGTAGGCACCGCGACGGAGACCCTGACGACGGCCGAGGCCCGGTACCGGGACGCCCCGATCATCGACCTGATCACCAAGGTCCAGGAGGACGTGGTCAAGGCGGCCCTGGCGAACACGGAGTACGCGTCGCTGCCGGTGCTCGCGCAGGCCTCGCCGTTCTCGCGGACCTCCGAGATCCCGGCCGGCGACGTGACCGTCCGGGACCTGTCGAGCCTGTACGTGTACGACAACACGCTGGTCGCCAAGCTGATGACGGGCGCTCAGATCCGCGCGTACCTGGAGTACTCGGCGGAGTACTTCGTGCGGACGGCGGCGGACGTCACCGTGGACACGGACCAGCTGACGAACGCGAACGGCCGCCCGGACTACAACTACGACTACGTCTCGGGCCTGCGGTACGAGATCGACATCGCGCAGGCGGCCGGGTCCCGGATCAGGAACCTGACCTATGAGGGCGCCGCCCTCGACGACACCCGGCAGTTCGTGCTCGCGGTGAACAACTACCGCGCCAACGGCGGCGGCGCGTTCCCGTACGTCGCCTCCGCCAAGGAGCTGTGGTCGGAGTCGACGGAGATCCGCACCCGGATCGCCGAGTGGGTTACCGCCAGGGGCGTCCTGGAGCCGAAGGACTTCGCGTCGGCGGACTGGAGGCTGACCCGCGACGGCACGCCGGTGTTCTGAGGGAGCCGGGAGGGCGCCGGTCCGGGACCGGCGCCCCGCGCTCAGTCGACCAGCGGGGTGAGCTGCCTCGGCTGCTGCTGTGCCGGGACCCGCTCCTCCGGCCGCTCCAGGCCGAAGCTGGTGAAGGCCGTGCGCGCGGGCAGCGCGTAGGGGTCCTTGCCGGTCAGGGTGTTGAGGATGGTGGCGCTGCGCCAGGCGGCCAGGCCCAGGTCCGGGGCGCCGACGCCGTGGGTGTGGAACTCGGCGTTCTGGACGTACGCCGATCCGGTCACCGACGGGTCGAGGACGAGCCGGAACCGCTCGTCCACGCGCGGGCGTTCGCCGTTGTCCCGGCGCAGGTAGGGGTCGAGTCCGGCGAGCAGGCGGCCGAGGGGGCGTTCGCGGTAGCCGGTGGCCAGGACGACGGCGTCGGTGGTGAGCCGGGAGCGGCTGCCCTGCTGGACGTGTTCGAGGTGGAGCTCGACCTTGGTGGTGGCGACGCGTCCGGCGGTGCGGACCTGGACGCCGGGCGTCAGCACGGCCTCCGGCCAGCCGCCGTGCAGTGTGCGGCGGTACAGCTCGTCGTGGATGGCGGCGATGGTGTCGGCGTCGATGCCCTTGTGCAGCTGCCACTGGGCGGAGACGACCCGGTCCCGGACGGATTCCGTGAGGGCGTGGAAGTAGCGGGTGTAGTCGGGGGTGAAGTGCTCCAGGCCGAGCTTGGAGTACTCCATCGGCGCGAACGCCTCGCTGCGACCGATCCAGTGCAGCTTCTCGCGGCCGGCGGGCCGGTTGCGCAGCAGGTCGAGGAAGACCTCGGCGCCGGACTGCCCGGAGCCCACGACGGTGACGTGCTCGGCGGCGAGGAAGGCCTCGCGGTGGTCGAGGTAGTCGGCCGCGTGGATGACCGGGACTCCCGGGGACTCCACGAGAGGCCGGAGCGGATCGGGCACGTACGGGACGGTCCCGACCCCGAGCACCACGTTCCTCGTGTACGTGCGGCCGAGCGACTCGGCCTCGCCCTCGGCGTCGAGCCGGGTGAAGTCGACCTCGAACAGGTCGCGTTCGGAGTTCCAGCGGACGGAGTCGACCTGGTGGGAGAAGCACAGTCCGGGCAGGCTCTCGGCGACCCAGCGGCAGTAGGCGTCGTACTCGGCGCGCCGGATGTGGAAGCGCTCGGCGAAGTAGAAGGGGAAGAGCCGGTCGCGGGCCTTGAGGTAGTTGAGGAACGACCAGGGGTTCGCGGGGTCGGCGAGGGTCACCAGGTCGGCGAGGAAGGGGACCTGGATGGTGGCGCCGTCGATCAGCAGCCCGGCGTGCCAGTCGAAGCCCGGGCGCTGCTCGTAGAAGACGGCGTCGAGTTCGGTGAGCGGCTGGGCGAGCGCGGCGAGGGAGAGGTTGAACGGCCCGATGCCGACGCCGACCAGGTCGCGGGGTGCCTCGGGCTCGTGGCGTGGGGGGTTGGGCGTCGAACTCATCGGGGCGTGGTTCCTTCCACGAGTTTCAGGAGGAGGGCCAGTTCGTCCGGCCGGGTGTGGGGGTTGAGGAGGGTGGCCTTGAGCCAGAGCCGGTCGTCGAGCCGGGCCCGGCCGAGTACCGCCCGGCCGTCGTGCAGCAGCCTGCGCCGTACGCCGGCGACGTCGTCGTCGGTGGCTCCGGTGGGGCGGAACAGCACCGTGCTGATGTTCGGCTGGTCGTACAGTTCGAAGGCGGGGTGCTCGCGGACCAGGGCGGCGAACTCCCGTGCGCGGGCGCACACCTGGTCGACCAGCGCGCCGAGTCCGGTGCGGCCCAGGGTCTTGAGGGTGACCGCGATCTTGAGGACGTCGGGGCGCCGGGTGGTGCGCAGGGAGCGGCCGAGCAGGTCGGGGTAGCCGGCCTCGGTGTCGTCGTCGGCGTTGAGGTAGTCGGCGTGGTGGTGCAGGACGCCGAGCTCGCCCGGCCGGGCGACGGCGAGCAGGCCGGCGGCGACCGGCTGCCAGCCGAGCTTGTGCAGGTCGAGGGTGACGCTGTGGGCGCGCTCCAGGCCGGCGAGCTTGTCCCGGTGCCGGTCGCTGAAGGCGAGGCCGCCCCCGTAGGCGGCGTCGACGTGCAGCCGGGCGCCGTGGGCGGCGCAGAGCCCGGCGATCTCCGGGAGCGGGTCGATGAGCCCGGCGTCGGTGGTGCCCGCGGTGGCGGCGACCAGCAGCGGCCGGGGCAGGTGGGTGAGGGCGGCGTGCAGGGCGGCCGGGTCGAGGGTGCCGTTCGGGGCGGGGACCACGACGGGGTCGGGCAGGCCGAGCAGCCAGGCGGCGCGAGGCAGCGAGTGGTGGGCGTTGGCCCCGTGGACCAGCCGCAGGCCGCTCCCCAGGGCTTCGCGGGCCAGCAGCAGCGCGAGCTGGTTGGACTCGGTGCCGCCGGTGGTGACCACCGCGTCGGGGAGGCCGATGGTGTGCGCGAGGGTGCGGGTGACGAGGGCTTCCAGGGCGGCGGCGGCCGGGGCCTGGTCCCAGGAGTCCAGGGACGGGTTGAGGGCGCTCGCGGCGAGGTCGGCGGCGGTGGCGACGGCCAGCGGCGGGCAGTGCAGATGCGCCGCGCACAGCGGGTCGGCGGGGTCGGCGGCGCCTTCGGCGACGGCGGTCACCAGGGTGCGCAGGGCGTCGGGGTCGCCGTCGTCCGGGAGGACGTCCCCCACCGCGTCCGCGACCCGCTCGGCCACCGCCTCGGGTCCGCCCGCGGGCAGCGGGCCGCCGCGCGCCCGGCCGCCCGCGCGCAGCGCGTCGAGCACGGTGTCCAGCAGAGGCCGCAGGGCGTCGGGGCCCAGGGGTCCGGATGCGAGAGGCGGCGTGCTCATGGGATCTCCTCGGGGCGCGGCCGAAAGGGGGTGTCCAAAGGGGTTGTCCGCGGGGGGAGTTCCAGCTTGTACGGGATTGGGTCTGCGCGCCCCCAAAGCTCAACGATCGAAACCCGAAAGTGGGTACTGCCGTGCGGGGAAAACCTGTCGGGGCGGTCCAAGAGCGGTGCGCCCGGGGCGCGTCGGAGCAAGCGGTGAAAGGGCGTTGAGACCACGGCTGACCGGGGTTAACGTCGGTCGCGTGGTTGACGCGTGGATGATCGACGTGCCCGGTGAACGGGTGCTGGTGCGGGAGCCGCGGCCCGCGGACGAGGCACCGCTGCTGGACCTCTTCGAGGCCTGCGAGGACTGGTTCGTCGCGACGACCGGGCTGCCGTCGGGGCCGGGTGACGTGCAGAGCCTGTTCTACGGGCTGCCCGAGGGCGCCGACCCCGCCGACAAGGTGCTGCTGGTGCTGGAGCGGGACGGGGTCGTCTCGGGCCTGGTGGACGCGGTACGGGACCATCCGGCGCCCGGCGCGGTGGCGGTGGGGCTGTTCCTGGTGGCGCCCTGGGCGCGGGGCCGGGGGCTGGGCCGGGCGCTGGCCGAGTCGCTGCTCGCGCATGCCGACGGGGTGTCCCTGGTGACGGCGTCGGTGCCGCCGGGCTGGCGCTCCGGGGAGTGCTTCCTGGAGCGCCTGGGCTTCACGCTGGGCGCGGAGACGTCCCGGACGGCCGAGGTGGGCAACCGGCGGGCGGGGCCGCGGGAGGGCGCGGTGCGCCGGGCGGAGTTGCGGCTGCCCGCGGGCTGACCGGGCCGGTCAGGGAGCGAAGGACGTCACGGGCGGAAGTCGGCCGCGTGGTCGGCGGCCCACTGCCCGAAGGTCCGTGCCGGGCTGCCGGTGATCTCCTCGACCGTGCCGGTGATCTCCGGTGGCACGCCCACGGTGGCCCCGAAGGTCTTCAGCAGGCCCTGGAGCATCGCCGGCGGGGTTCCCGGGAACAGCGGGGCGGCCTCCTCCGGCGGCACCTCGACGAAGGTCAGCTCGCGGCCGACGGCCCGCCCGATCGCGGCGATCTGGTCGCTGTTGGTGGTGGCGGCGGGGCCGGTGAGGCGGTGGACGGTGCCCTCGTGGCCGTCGTCGAGGAGGGCGCGTTCGGCGACCGCGGCGATGTCGTCCTCGTGGATGGGCGCGGTGAGCATGCCGGCGAAGACGCCGTGCACGGCGTTCCCGGCGCGGATCTGGGGCGCCCACTGCAGGGCGTTGGTGGCGAACGCGTTGGGGCGCAGGAACGTCCAGGGGAGCCCGCTGTCGCGGATCCGGCGTTCGGCGGTGGCGTGCATGACGTGGATGGGGTGGGTCTCGTCGGCGCCCTCCTTGATGATCCCGGAGGAGAGCAGGACGACCTGGCGCACCCCGGCCGCGCGGGCCGCGTCCAGGAGTTCGGGCAGCCGCCCGCCGGCCCCCTGGACGTACAGGAAGAGCTTGGTCGCCCCCGCGAGCAACGCGGCCGGGTCGTCCGGCCGGAACCGCACCACCTCGGCCTTGTCGGGCAGGCCGGCCGTCTCCGGGGCGCGGGTGAGCGCCCGTACGGGCTGTCCGCCGGCGACGAGACGTGCGACGAGGGCGCGGCCGACGTTGCCGGTGGCACCGGTGACTACGATCACGGGTTTCTCCCAGGGGCTCTGGTGCTTCTCCGGCACCGAGCCTAGGAGCGGCGGCCGGTCCCCGCATCGTGATATCGGACCGGCCGCGCCCGGGCGTCGTACCTTCGCCGCCCTACGCCTCGCGGATCCGCAACGCCCTTTCCAGGTCGTCCAGTTCGTCGACCAGGCGGCGGCGCAGGGCCGTCACCGGCTCGCCGTCGGCCAGGCAGGCCCGGCCGAGGGCGAGGTTCTCGGCGTCCACGGCGTGCGCGGGGAAGGCCTGCCGGCCGGTGACGGTGGCGATGCGGGGACCGCGCCGGGCGGCGACGGCGACCGCGTCCCGGTAGTAGCGCGGGACGTACTCGCGGACCAGGTCGGCCTGCTCGGGGTGCCAGAAGCCTTCGGCGGTGGCCGTGAACAGGTAGTTGGACAGCTCGTCGCCGGTGAACATCGCCTCCCAGGCGGTGCGCTTGGCCTCGGGGTCGGGCAGCGCGGCCCGGCAGCGCGCGGCGCCCTCCTGGCCGCTGGCGCTGGGGTCGCGGGCCAGTTCGGCGGCGATCCGGGCCTCGTCGACGGCGCCGAGGACGGCGAGCCGGGTCATGACGCGCCAGCGCAGCTCGGGGTCGAGCTCGGGGCCGCCGGGCACGGTGCCCTCGGCGAGCCAGGCGGCGATGGTGTCGGGGTGGGCGGCGGCGTCGATGAAGTGCCGTACGGCGACCAGGCGCAGCCCGGGGTTGTCGCCGTCCTCGGTGCGCCGGATGAAGTCGCGGCACAGGGCGGCGACGGTGGCGAGGGCGGCCGGGCGGTCCTCGGGCCTGAGGTACCGGTCGACCACGTGGACCGCGGTGAAGGCCAGCACCCCCTGGACCAGGGCGAGGTCGGTCTCGCGCGGGAGGTGAGCGCGGGCGGTCTCCAGGTAGGCGGCGGGCGGCAGCTCGCCGTCGCGAACCGCGTCCCGCAGGGCGTTCCAGACCACCGCGCGGGTCAGCGGGTCGGGCAGGCCCGACAGGTGGGCGCGGGCGGTGGCGGCGGACTCGGCGTCGAAGCGGACCTTCGCGTAGGTGAGGTCGCCGTCGTTGAGCACGAGCAGGGCGGGGCGCTTGCCGAGGACCTGGGGCGCGGTCTGCGGGACGTCGAGGTCGATGCGTTCGCGCAGGATGAGCCGGCCCTCGTCGGTGAGGTCCTGGTCGTAGACGCCGACGCAGATGCGGTGCGGGCGGCTTCCGGTGCGCTCGACGGTGAGGGTGCGGGTGCCGTCGGCCGCGGCGGCCAGGACCGGGGTGAGGGTGTCGACGCCGGTGGTGCGCAGCCAGGTGTCGGCCCAGGCGTGCACGTCGCGTTCGGTGGCGGCGGCGAGGGAGTCGACGAAGTCGGCGAGGGTGGCGTTGCCGAACCGGTGCCGCTGGAAGTGGATGTTGATGCCGGCCAGGAAGTCCTTCTCGCCCATCCAGGCGACCAGCTGGCGCAGCGCGGAGGCGCCCTTGGCGTAGGAGATGCCGTCGAAGTTGAGCAGGGCGGCGGCCGTGTCGTCGACGGCCTCGGGGGCGACCGGATGGGTGGAGGAGCGCTGGTCGGCGTCGTAGCCCCAGGCCTTGCGGGCCACGCCGAAGTCGACCCAGGTGTCCGTGTAGCGGGTGGCCTCGGTGAGGGTCTGGTAGCCCATGTACTCGGCGAAGGACTCGTTCAGCCAGATGTCGTCCCACCACCTGAGGGTGACGAGGTCGCCGAACCACATGTGGGCCATCTCGTGGGCGATGACCATCGCGCGGGTCTGCCGCTCGGTGTCGGTGACGGCGGAGCGGTAGACGAACTCGTCGCGGAAGGTGACCAGGCCCGGGTTCTCCATGGCACCGGCGTTGAACTCGGGGACGAACGCCTGGTCGTAGGAGTCGAAGGGGTAGGGCTCCTCGAACTTCTCGTGGTAGCGGTCGTAGCACGCGCGCGTGATGTCGAGGATCTCCTCGGCGTCGGCGTCCAGGTGCGGGGCCAGGGAGCGGCGGCAGTGGATGCCGAAGGGCAGTCCGCGGTGCTCGGTGCGCACCGAGTGCCAGGGGCCGGCGGCGACGGCGACCAGGTAGGTGGAGATCAGCGGGGTGGCGGCGGCCTGCCAGCGGCCCTCGCCGAGGTGTTCGGTGACGCCGTTGGCGAGCACCGTCCAGCCCTCGGGGGCGGTCACGGACAGCTCGAAGACGGCCTTCAGGTCGGGCTGGTCGAAGGCGGCGAAGACGCGCTGCACGTCGTCCATGAACAGCTGGGTGTAGACGTACGTCGCGTCGTCCGCGGGGTCCGTGAAGCGGTGCATGCCCTCGCCGGTGTGCGAGTAGCGCATGGTGGCCTCGACGCGCAGTTCGTGCTCCCCCGCGGCGAGGTCCTTCAGCGGCAGCCGGTCCTGGTCGAGCGTCCCGGGGTCGAGGGGCTGTCCGTCGAGGGTGACGGCGCGCAGGGCGGCGGGCTTCATCTCGACGAAGGTGTCGCCGTCGGACCGGGCCGTGAACCGGATCACGGTGCGGGAGTCGAAGGTCTCGTCCCCGGTGGTCAGATCGAGGTCGATCGTGTAGCGGTGGACGTCGAGGAGCTCGGCGCGGCTCTGCGCTTCGTCGCGAGTCAGTACGGACATGCAGGCCATGCTGCCCGATGACACCGACAACGCACAGGGGCTGGAGCGGTACGCGGCATATGTCCGGCCCGGGGGGCGGGGTGGCACGAGATGGCGCTGCTGGGCGCGCCCCGGCGCCTGGAGCGCCTGTTCGAACGCCTCGTCACCGCACGGGGGCCGCCCTGCGGTGCTCGCGACCGCACGGGGTGCCCTGCGGTGCTCGCGACCGCACGGGGTCGCCCCGCGGTGCCGGACGCTCGTCGAGGCGTGCGCCGGGTGCCCCGGATCAGTGCCCGGCGGTCTCCTGGCCGTTCACCGTGTCCTCGGCGATGGACTCGTGGTGCCTGATCACCTCGGCGATGATGAAGTTCAGGAACTTCTCGGCGAAGGCGGGGTCGAGCTTGGCGTTCTCGGCGAGGGCTCGCAGCCGGGCGATCTGCCGGGCCTCGCGGGCCGGATCGGCCGGGGGCAGCCGGTGGACCGCCTTGAGGTGGCCGACCTGCTGGGTGGCCTTGAAGCGCTCGGCGAGCATGTGGACGACGGCCGCGTCGATGTTGTCGATGCTGTCGCGCAGCCGGCCGAGTTCCTCGCGGACGGCGGGGTCGGCGTCACCGGTACCGGTGTTGCTGGTGGTCATGGGCGTCAACCCTAAAGGGGGCGGCGGGGTGATCCCTAAGGGCCGTCGGCGGGTTCGGCCACCGGCGGACCCGGTTCGCCGTCCTCCTGGAGGCCCTCGTGCCAGTCGTCGGGCACGGCTCGGCCCTGCTGGGCGCGGAAGCGCACCGGGGCGGTGCCGACCCGGCGGGTGAACAGGCGGGAGAAGTAGGCCGGGTCGTCGTAGCCGACGCGGCGGGCGACGGCCGCGACGGAGAGTCCGGTGGTGGCAAGGAGTTCCTGGGCGCGGCCCAGGCGGATGCCGATCAGGTAGTCCTTGGGGCTGCACCCGGCGACTCGGCGGACGGCGGTGCGCAGCTCGGCCGGGGTCATGCCGTGCCGGGCCGCGTGGTCGGCGACGGTCATCCCGGTGCAGGCGTCCCGGGCGAGCGCGTGCAGCATCGGGTCGCCGTCGGGGGCGAGGTCGGCACGGGCGCGTCGCAGGGCGACCAGGAGTTCGTGCACGGCGGCGCCGGTCTCGACCTCCAGGAGGGGGTTGCCACGGCGGGCGGCACGGGCGATCCGGGCGATGACGTCCCGGGGTCCGGTGGCGTCCGCGAGCGGGACCACGGGCCGCTCGGGCTCGATGTAGCCGAGTTCCGTGTAGGTCGCGGTGTCGGGTCCGGCGAAGGTCACGAACGCCTCGTCCCAGCCGCTGTCCGGATCGGGGCCGTAGTGGTGCGGGACGCCGGGCGTGAGCCACACCAGCGCGGGCGCGGTGACGGCGGTGCGGCGTCCGTCGGGCGTCCGGTACCAGCCCCGGCCCGAGCTGATCACCACGGCGACGTGCCCGTCCAGCACGCGCGGGCCGACGGCGGGCACGGCACCGTACTGGAGGCCGACACCGAGGCAGACCAGGCCGAGGCGGTGGTGGACGGCGCCGGGCGTGAAGAACCGCATCCAGGTGCGGAAGACCGGCGCTCCCTGCGGCACTGCGCGCCCCTTCCGTGCGTCTCTTCCGTACGACTCTTCCGCGCGTTTCTTCCGTCCAAGTGCTGCTGATCTTTGTCCATGGTCTCGGCGCGCGCCAGCAGGCCAAGGTGAGCGTATGAGCGACTTCACGGTGGGCGAAACGGATTTCCTGCTGGACGGCCGGCCGGTACGGCTGCTGTCCGGCGCGCTGCACTACTTCCGGGTGCACGAGGACCAGTGGGGCCACCGGCTGGCGCTGCTGCGCGCCATGGGACTGAACTGCGTGGAGACGTACGTCCCCTGGAACCTGCACGAGCCGCGCCCCGGCGGCTTCCGCGACGTCGAGGCCCTCGGCCGCTTCCTGGACGCGGCGCGGGCGGCGGGCCTGTGGGCGATCGTGCGGCCGGGTCCCTACATCTGCGCGGAGTGGGAGAACGGCGGACTGCCGCACTGGGTGACGGGCGGGCTGGGCGCGTCGGCACGCACGCGTGACGAGCGTTTCCTCCGGTACACGGACCGCTGGTTCCGCCGCCTGCTGCCCGAGGTCGTGTCCCGGCAACTGGACCGGGGCGGCCCGGTGATCATGGTGCAGGTCGAGAACGAGTACGGCAGCTACGGCTCCGACGCCGTCTACCTGGCCCACCTCACCGACCTGCTGCGCACCGAGGGCGTCACGGTGCCGCTGGTCACCTCGGACGGCCCCGAGGACCACATGCTCACCGGCGGCTCGGTCCCCGGGCTGCTCGCGACGGTGAACTTCGGCTCGCACGCGCGCGAGGCCTTCGCGACCCTGCGCCGCCACCAGCCGCAGGGCCCGCTGATGTGCATGGAGTTCTGGTGCGGTTGGTTCGACCACTGGGGCGGCGAGCACGTCGTACGGGACGCCGAGGACGCGGCGGCGGCGCTGCGGGAGATCCTGGAGTGCGGGGCGTCGGTCAACGTCTACATGGCGCACGGCGGCACCAACTTCGCCGGCTGGGCGGGCGCCAACCGGCCCGGCGGCGAGCTGCACGAGGGCCCGCTGGAGGCGGACGTGACGTCGTACGACTACGACGCCCCGATCGACGAGTACGGCCGCCCCACGGAGAAGTTCTGGCGCTTCCGCGAGGTCCTCGCCGCCTACCACGACGGCCCGCTGCCCGAACCGCCCCCGGCCCCGGCCCCGCTGGCCTCCCCGGCGGACGCGGAGGTGACCGGCTGGGCCCCCCTCACCGTCGTCCTGGAGACCCTCGGCACCCCCGAACGCGTCCACCCGGTCCCGCCCACCTTCGAGGAGCTGGACATCGCCCGGGGCCTGGTCCGCTACGAGGTGGACGTACCGGGCCCGCGGCAGCCGTACCCGCTCACCGTGCGGGGCCTGCGCGACCTGGCGGTCGTGTACGTCGACGGCGAACGGGCCGGGATCCTCACCGAGGAGGAACCCCAGCTCAAGAAGCCGGTCGCCGGGCCCGCGCGCGTGGAGCTCTGGGTGGAGTCCCTGGGCCGCGTCAACTACGGCCCCCGTTCGGGCGAGCCGAAGGGCATCACCGGGGGCCTCCTGCACGAGCGCCAGTTCCTGCACGGGGTACGCGCGCGCGGACTCGACCTGGACGCGTTCGAGGCGGGCGTGGACGAGGTGCCTTGCGGCCCGCTCCCGCGGGAGGGTGCGCCGGGTCTGTACCGGGGCACGGTGACGGTGCACGGGGCCGGTGACGCCCGCCTGGAACTGCCCGGCTGGACCCGGGGCTTCGTCTGGATCAACGGCTTCAACCTGGGCCGCTACTGGTCGACGGGCCCGCAGCACTCCCTGTACGTCCCCGGCCCGATCCTGAAGGATGGCGAGAACGAGCTCTGGGTCCTGGAGCTCCAGGGGACCGACCGGGGAGCGGCACGCATCGCGCCCCTTTAGGGGCCCGGGGATCCCCCCCGAATCTCCCCGTCCCCCGCATACTGGGAAGGAAGCTCAGCTCCAGCGGCGTCCATGGGGGTAGGCGACGTGGCGAACGGCGGCCCGGTAGAACACGGCTACCCGCACCTGGACACCGTGCGGGCCGCCATCACGGCCTTGTACCGACGGCTGTCGTACGACACCGTCCAGACCTTCGACGCCAGCGTCCTCCCCGCCGACGTCGCGTTCTGCGACACCGACGACCTCCACCTCGGCGCGCAGCGCGTCGCCCACGAGATCGTCCGGCACTTCCGCCTGCCCGACGCCCGCATGATCGTCGGCTTCAAGGACATGACCCACGCGGCGAACGTCGAACTCACCGCGGGCCCCGAGTACTTCGTCGAGCTGAACGACCGGTTCCGCACCCACCGCAGGGACATCGGCGCGGCCCTCGCCCACGAGGTGATGCACGTCTACCTGCACCGCCTGGACCTGTCCTTCCCGAGCGTCCGGGAGAACGAGATCCTCACCGACACGGCGACCACCTACCTGGGGGCCGGCTGGCTGCTCCTGGACGCCTACCGGGAGCACGGCGAGGCGTCCCAGAAGCTCGGTTACCTCACCCCTGAGGAGTTCGGCTACGTGCTGGCCAAGCGGGCCCTCGTCTTTCACGAGGACCCGTCGGTGTGGTTCACCAGCCCGCAGGCCTACACGGCGTACCAGAAGGGCATGGCGAGGGCCCGCCAGGACGGGGAGCAGCCGCCGCTCAGCGCGGCCGGGTGGGCGGGCCGCCGCCGCTACGCCCGGGACCGCCGCCACGCCCCCGCCGCGCCGCCCTCGCAGCCCGGCACCTCCTACGCCTTCACCCCCGACAGCGGCGGCCGGCTCCGAGTCTCGTTCCCGTGCCCGACCTGCCACCAGCGGATCCGGGTGCCGGTCCGGGGCCGGGTCCGGGCCCGGTGCTCGCTGTGCCGGACGGTGCTGGAGTGCGACACGTAG
Source organism: Streptomyces sp. NPDC001507 (assembly GCF_042894765.1). Classification (NCBI taxonomy): domain Bacteria; kingdom Bacillati; phylum Actinomycetota; class Actinomycetes; order Kitasatosporales; family Streptomycetaceae; genus Streptomyces; species Streptomyces sp. NPDC001507. The sequence goes on along the minus strand of NZ_JBIAVV010000002.1, from coordinate 638,626 downwards.
GCCACCCGGCGGGTCGGCCGACGCCCGGTAAGGGGCGCGGGGCACTGCGCGACCAGCCACGACGGCTGCAGTCCGCAGTCAGGGCGGCAGTCGGCAGTCGGCAGTCAGGGCGGCAGTCGGCAGTCGGCACATCGCAACAGTTTCCGGCGGGCCGCTCACGTCCCGCCCCCCGGGTCTCACGCCCCGTACACCGCTCCCGGCGGCTCGGCCTCGGCCAGCAGTTTCAGCGTCGCCTCCCCTGCCTCCGCCGGGGTCCAACGGGCCCCCTTGTCGGCGGTCGGACCGGGCCGCCACCCCTCCATGACGGTGATCCGGCCGCCCTCCGCCTCGAACACCCGCCCGGTGACGCCGGCGCTCGCGGCGGAACCCAGCCAGACCACGAGCGGGGCGACGTTCCCGGGGGCCATGGCGTCGAAGCCGGCGCCGGGGGCGGCCATGGCCGCGGCGAAGGCGCGCTCGGTCATCCGGGTACGGGCGGCCGGGGCTACGGCGTTTACCTGGACGCCGTAGCGGGCCAGTTCTGCCGCCGCGACCAGGGTGAGACCGACGATGCCGGCCTTGGCGGCGCTGTAGTTGCCCTGCCCGACCGAGCCCAGCAGGCCCGCGCCGCTGCTGGTGTTGACGATGCGGGCCACCGGGGTGCGGCCCGCCCTGGCCTCGGCCCGCCAGTGCGCGGCCGCGTGCCGCAGCGGCAGGAAGTGGCCCTTGAGGTGCACCCGCATGACCGCGTCCCAGTCGTCCTCGGCGAGGTTGACGAGCATGCGGTCGCGCAGGAAACCGGCGTTGTTGACGAGGGTGTCGAGGCGGCCGTACGCGTCCAGGGCCGCCGCCACCAGCGACTTCGCGCCGGCGTCCGTCGCGATGTCCCCGCCGTGCGCCACCGCCTCGCCGCCCGCCGCCCGGATCTCGTCCACGACGGCCGCGGCCGGGCTGTCGTGCCCCGGCCCGCCGTCGAGGCCGACGCCGAGGTCGTTGACCACGACCCGGGCGCCCTCGGCGGCGAACGCGAGCGCGTGGGCCCGGCCGAGCCCGCGCCCGGCGCCGGTCACGACGACGACCCGGCCTGCGCAGATTCCGCTCATCTCAGTCCTCCCGGTCGGACGGCTTGTCGGCAGTTGCGGCGTCGAGGAAGGCGGGCCGCTCGCCGCCCCCGTGCACGAGCAGGCTCGCCCCGCTGATGTAGGCGGCCGCGCCGGAGGCGAGGAAGACGGCGGCGGCGGCGACGTCGGAGGGGGCGGCGAGGCGGCCGAGCGGGACGGTGCGGGAGACGGCGTCCACGCCGTCCGGGCCGCCGTAGTGGAGGCCGGCCAGTTCGGTGCGGACCATGCCGACCACCAGGGTGTTGACCCGGACCTCCGGCGCCCATTCCACCGCCATGGACCGGGCGAGGTTCTCCAGCCCCGCCTTCGCCGCGCCGTAGGCGGCGGAGCCCGGCGAGGGCCGGCCGCCGCTGACGCTGCCGATCATCACCACCGCCCCGCGGACCCGCCGCAGGTGCTCGTACGCGGCGAGGGAGGCGGTCAGCGGGGTGAGGAGGTTCAGCTCGATCACCCGGGCGTGCCGTTCGGCGTCCGCGTCGGCGAGCAGCCGGTAGGGGGTGCCGCCCGCGTTGTTGACGAGCACGTCGACGCGGGGCAGGGCGTCGAAGAACGCGCGCACGGCGGGCGGGTCGCGCAGGTCGAGAGGGGCGAACTCGACGCCTGTGAGGGGCTGTTCGGGCGGCCGGCGGGCACAGGCCAGGACGTGGGCGCCGGTCTCGGCGAAGGCTTGGGCGATGCCGGCGCCGACCCCCCTGGTACCGCCGGTGACGACGACCGTCCTGCCGCTCGGCGAGTTATCCACAGGGCCTCCCGCTCGTCCGCACCGGCTGCTAGCTTCGAAGCCTCACACCTAACAAATGTTTGGTGGAAAGGCAGCTGAGTGCGAAGGTAGCTGATGCGTCCATGGGTGTCTCCACCTCGTCCCCGGAAAAGGGCATCGCGCTCGTCACGGTCGACCACCCCCCGGTGAACGCGCTGCCGGTGCGGGGCTGGTTCGCGCTGGCGGACGCGGTGCGCGCGGCGGGCCGCGATCCGGGGACCCGTTGTGTCGTGCTGACGGCGCGGGGCCGGGGCTTCAACGCGGGCGTGGACATCAAGGAGATACAGGCGGGCGGGGACGAGGCACTGCTCGGCGCCAACCGGGGCTGTGCGGAGGCCTTCGCGGCGGTGTACGAGTGCGAGACCCCGGTGGTGGCCGCGGTGCACGGCTTCTGCCTGGGCGGCGGGATAGGGCTGGTGGGCAACGCGGACGCGATCGTGGCGAGCGAGGACGCCGTGTTCGGGCTGCCGGAGCTGGACCGGGGCGCCCTGGGCGCGGCCACCCACCTGGCCCGCCTCGTCCCGCCGCATCTGATGCGGACGCTGTACTACACCTCGCGCACGGCGACCGCGGCCGATCTGCACGCGCACGGCTCGGTGTGGCGGGTCGTGCCCCCCGAGGAACTGGACTCCGCGGCACTGGAGCTGGCGCGGGAGATAGCCGCCAAGGACGGCCGGCTGCTGCGCCTGGCCAAGGCCGCCATCAACGGCATCGACCCCGTCGACGTGCGGCGCAGCTACCGCTTCGAACAGGGCTTCACCTTCGAGGCCGCCCTCAGCGGGGTGGCCGACCGGGTGCGCGACACCTTCGGGAAGGAGGGTGCGGGCAGTGACTGACAAGACGATGACCGCCGACGAGGCCGTCGCCCGGCTGACCAGCGGCATGACCCTCGGCATCGGCGGCTGGGGTTCCCGGCGCAAGCCGATGTCGCTGGTCAGAGCGGTGCTCCGGAGCGGCATCGACGATCTGACGCTGGTCTCTTACGGCGGCCCGGACGTCGGGATGCTGGTCGCGGCCGGCCGCGTGCGCAAGCTGGTGACGGCCTTCGTCACCCTCGACTCCGTCCCGCTCGAACCGCACTACCGCGCGGCTCGCGAGCGGGGGGCGTTCGAGCTCATGGAGGTCGACGAGGGCATGTTCATGTGGGGCCTGCACGCGGCCGCCAACCGGCTGCCCTTCCTGCCGGTGCGCGCCGGGATCGGCTCGGACGTCCCGCGGGTCAACCCCGGCTTACGGACCGTCACCTCGCCGTACGACGACGGGGAGACGTTCGTGGCGATGCCCGCCCTGCGCCTCGACGCGGCCCTGGTCCACGTCAACCGTGCCGACCGGCTGGGCAACGGGCAGTACCTGGGCCCGGACCCGTACTTCGACGACCTGTTCTGCGAGGCGGCGGACGCGGCCTACGTCTCCTGCGAACGGATCGTGGACACGGCCGAGCTGACGAAGGAGGCGGCCCCGCAGTCGCTGCTCGTCAAGCGGCTGAACGTGACGGGGGTGGTGGAAGCGCCGGGCGGCGCACACTTCACGTCCTGCGCGCCCGACTACGGCCGGGACGAGGCGTTCCAGCGGCTGTACGCGACGACGTCCTGGGCGGAGTTCTCCGGGCGCTTCCTGGCCGGGGACGAGCAGGCGTACCGGACGGCGGTGCGCAACTGGCAGGAGGGACAGGGATGACGGAGGTGACAGGGGCGACGGACGCACCGCGCACGGAGGTGCTGCGCTCCGAGTACTGCGTCATCGCCTGCGCCGAGGCCTGGCGCGGCTGCGGCGAGATCCTGGCGAGCCCGATGGGCCTGATCCCCTTCCTGGGCGCCCGCCTGGCCCGGCTGACCTTCGCGCCGGACCTGCTGCTGACCGACGGCGAGGCCCTGCTGGTCCGCCCGGACGGGACGCCCGAGGGCTGGCTGCCCTACCGGCAGCATCTCGCCCTGGTCTCCGGCGGCCGCCGGCACGTGATGATGGGCGCGAGCCAGCTCGACCGGTACGGCAACCAGAACATCTCCTGCATCGGCGACTGGTCCCGGCCCCGCCGCCAGCTGCTGGGGGTGCGCGGAGCGCCGCTCAACACCCTCAACAACCCGACGAGCTACTGGGTCCCGAAGCACTCCCGGCGGGTGTTCGTGGCGAAGGTCGACATGGTGTGCGGGGTGGGGTACGACAGGGTCGCCGCGCATCCGGGCACGGAGCGCTTCCACCGCATTCCGCGAGTCGTCACCGACCTGGGCGTCCTCGACTTCGAGACCCCGGACCGCTCGATGCGGCTGGCCGCGCTGCATCCGGGGGTGAGTGTCGAACAGGTCCGGGAGGCGACCGACTTCGAGCTGGCCGTCCCGGACGAGGTGCCGTGCACCCGGGAACCGGACGCGGAGGAGCTGCGGCTGATCCGCGAGGTGCTGGATCCGGCAGGCGCGCGGACGAAGGAGGTCGCCGGCTGATGGAGACGGCACTGACCCGGCTGGCCGGGGTCCGGCATCCGATCGTGCAGACGGGGATGGGCTGGGTGGCGGGCCCCCGCCTGGTCTCGGCGACGGCCGCTGCCGGGGCCCTCGGCATCCTGGCCTCCGCCACGATGACCCTCGACCAGCTGCGGGCGGCGATCGCCGAGGTGCGGTGCCGTACGGACGCACCGTTCGGGGTGAACCTGCGGGCGGACGCGGCCGACGCCGGCGACCGGGTCCGGCTGATCATCGACGGGGGTGTGCGGGTGGCGTCCTTCGCGCTCGCCCCCTCCCCCGGGCTGATCGCCGAGCTGAAGGAGGCGGGCGTGGTGGTGATCCCGTCCGTGGGGGCGCGCCGGCACGCCGAGAAGGTGGCGGCGTGGGGCGCGGACGCGGTGATCGTGCAGGGCGGCGAGGGCGGCGGGCACACCGGCGAGGTGGCGACGAGCGTGCTGCTGCCGCAGGTGGTGGACGCGGTGCGGATACCGGTGGTGGCCGCCGGGGGGTTCTTCGACGGCCGGGGGCTGGTGGCGGCGCTGGCGTACGGCGCGGCGGGGGTCGCGATGGGCACCCGGTTCCTGCTCACCTCGGACTCGACGGTGCCGGACGCGGTGAAGGCGCGGTATCTGGCGGCGACGGTCAGGGACGTCACGGTGACCCGGGCGGTGGACGGGCTGCCGCACCGGATGCTGCGGACCGATCTGGTGGCCGCGCTGGAGCGCTCGGGCCGGGCCCGGAGTCTGCTGCACGCGATACGGCGGGCGGCGGGGTTCCGGAAGCTGTCCGGGCTCACCTGGCGGCAGCTGCTGCGGGACGGCCTGGCCCTGCGGCACGGCAAGGAGCTGTCCTGGAGTCAGGTGCTGCTGGCCGCGAACACGCCGATGCTGCTCAGGTCGGCGATGGTGGACGGCCGCACGGATCTCGGCGTGATGGCGTCCGGGCAGGTCGCCGGGGTGATCGACGACCTGCCGTCGTGCGCGGAGCTGGTGGCACGGATCATGGAGGAGGCGGAGGAGACCCGGGACCGGCTCATGGCCCTCAAGTGAGGGTCTACAGCCGCTCGATGATCGTCACGTTCGCCTGTCCCCCGCCCTCGCACATGGTTTGGAGGCCGTACCGGCCGCCGGTGCGCTCCAGTTCGTGCAGGAGGGTGGTCATCAGCTTGACGCCGGTGGCGCCGAGGGGGTGGCCGAGGGCTATCGCGCCGCCGTTGACGTTGACCTTGGCGGGGTCGGCGCCGGTCTCCTTGAGCCAGGCGAGGACGACCGGGGCGAAGGCCTCGTTGATCTCGACGAGGTCGATCGCGTCGATGGTGAGCCCGGTCTTCTTCAGGGCGTGGGCGGTGGCCGGGATCGGCGCGGAGAGCATCCGGATGGGATCCTCGCCGCGGACGGAGAGGTGGTGGACGCGGGCCCGGGGGCGTAACCCGTGTTCGCGGACGGCGCGTTCGGAGGCGAGGAGCAGGGCGGCGGCGCCGTCGGAGACCTGGGAGGAGCAGGCGGCGGTGATGGTGCCGCCGTCGACGACCGGCTTCAGGGCGGCCATCTTCTCCAGGGAGGTGTCGCGGCGCGGGCCCTCGTCCACGGCGACCGGACCGCAGGGCACGATCTCCCGCTCGAAGCGGCCCTCGTCGATGGCGCGCAGTGCCCTGCGGTGGGAGTTCAGGGCGAACTCCTCCTGGTCCCGGCGGCTGACGCCCCACTTGGCGGCGATCATCTCGGCACCGGCGAACTGGTTGACGGGCTGCCTGCCGTACCGGGCCCGCCAGCCCTCGCTGCCCAGGAAGGGGCCCTCGGTCAGCCCCAGCGGCTCGGCGGCCTGGCGGGAGGCGAAGGCGATGGGGATCTGCGACATGTTCTGGACGCCGCCGGCGACCACCAGGTCCTGGGTGCCGGAGAGGACGGCCTGTGCGGCGAAGTGCACGGCCTGCTGCGAGGAGCCGCACTGGCGGTCGACGGTGACGCCCGGCACCTCCTCGGGCAGCCCGGCCGCCAGCCAGCAGGTCCGGGCGATGTCACCGGCCTGCGGCCCCACCGCGTCGAGGCAGCCGAAGACGACGTCCTCGACGGCGGCCGGGTCCACGCCCGACCGCTCCACCAGGGCGGTCAGCACACGGGCACCCAGATCGGCCGGGTGGACCCCGCTCAGCCCGCCCTTGCGCCGCCCGACCGGCGTGCGCACCGCTTCGACGATGTAGGCCTCGGCCATCTCGGCAACTCCCTCTGCAGAAAGGGGCTTTCAACGAATGGGTGGGCTACTCACGGACGGCGATCCCGTCCAGCACCATCGACAGGTACTGCCGGGCGATCTCCTCCGGGCTGTGCTGTCCGCCGGGCCGGTACCAGGAGGCGGCGACCCACACGGTGTCGCGCACGAACCGGTAGGTGAGGCGGACGTCGAGGTCGGCGCGGAAGACGCGCGCGTCGACCCCCCGCTCCAGCGTCGACAGCCACGCCTTCTCGAACCTGCGCTGCGACTCGGCGAGGAAGCCGAACCGCTCCTGCGCGACCAGCTGCTTGCTCTCCTTCTGGTAGATGGCGACGGCGGCGCGGTGCCGGTCGATCTCCCGGAAGGACTCGGTGACCAGGGCTTCGAGGGTCTCGCGGGGACCGAGCCCGGCACCCAGGACGGTGTCGTAGCCGTCCCAGAGCTCGTCGAGGAAGGTCCGCAGGATCTCCTCCAGCATCGACTCCTTGGAGTCGAAGTGGTAGTAGAGGCTGCCCGCGAGCATGCCCGCGTGGTCCGCGATCTTGCGCACGGTGGTGGCGTTGTAGCCCTGCTCGGCGAAGACCTCGGCGGCGGTCTCGAGGAGTTCGCGGCGCCGGGCGGGGGCGGCGGTCACCTGGGGCTTCTTCTTGGTCGGCACGGGTACATTCTCGTCCTACGGGTGCTGGCTGCTGACGGAGACGACCTCTCCGGTGAGGTAGGAGGAGTAGCCGGACGCCAGAAAGACGATCGCGTTGGCCACCTCCCAGGGTTCGGCGTACCGCCCGAAGGCCTCGCGGGCGGTGAGCTCCTCCAGCAGTTCGGCCGAGGTCACCTTCACCAGGTGCGGATGCATGGCGAGGCTCGGCGCCACCGCGTTGACCCGCACGCCGTACCCGGCGGCCTCGATCGCCGCGCACCGGGTCAGCGCCATCACCCCGGCCTTGGCGGCGGCGTAGTGGGCCTGTCCGGCCTGGGCGCGCCAGCCGACGACGGAGGAGTTGTTGACGATCACCCCGCCCCGCCCGCTCTCGCGGAAGTGCCGCAGGGCGGCGCGCGAGCACCGGAAGGTGCCGTTGAGGGTGACGTCGAGGACCCGCGTCCACTGGTCGTCCGTCATGTCGACGAGGGCCGAAGTGCCGCCGAGACCGGCGTTGTTGACCACGATGTCCAGCCGCCCGTGCTCCCGCACGGCGGTGTCGAAGAGCCCCTGGACCTGGGCCTCGTCGGTCACGTCGCACGGGACCGCGGTCACGGCGCCCGGATGCTCGCCGGCCAGCTCGGCCGCGTGCTCCTTCAGGCGCCGCGCGTGTGCGTCGCTGATCAGCACGCGGGCACCCTCCTCCAGGAAGCGGCGCGCGGTCGCCCCGCCGATCCCCGCCCCGGCCGCGGCGGTGACGACGGCGGTGCGCCCCTTGAGCAGCCCGTGCCCGGGCACGTACTCCGGACTCTCGACGCCTGTCATGAGCCCACGCTAACCTACCAAACACTTGTTAGGGAAGGACGGTGACGGCGACCGTGGACCTGACCCACAGCCCGGCGGACGAGGAGTTCCGCGCCGAGGCCCGCGCCTGGCTGGCGGAGCACGTGCCCGACCCCCCGCTCCCGTCCCTGGAGACCGCCGCGGGCTTCGCCGCGCACCGCGCCTGGGAGGCCGAACTGGCCGCGGACCGCTGGTCGGTGGTGTCCTGGCCCGAGGAGTACGGCGGCCGGGGCGCGGGACTGACGCGGTGGCTGGTCTTCGAGGAGGAGTACTGGGCGGCGGGCGCGCCGGGCCGGGTCGGCCAGAACGGCATCAGCCTGCTCGCACCGACCCTGTTCGACCACGGCACCGAGGAGCAGCGCGCGCGGGTGCTGCCGCCGATGGCCGGCGGGGAGGTGGTCTGGGCGCAGGCGTGGTCCGAGCCCGGGGCGGGTTCCGACCTGGCCTCCCTCACGTCCAGGGCCGCGCGGACGGCCGGCGGCTGGCTGCTGACCGGCCAGAAGACCTGGTCGTCACGGGCGGCCTTCGCCGACCGCGCGTTCGGCCTGTTCCGCAGTGAGCCCCACACGCCGAAACCGCATCAGGGGCTCACCTACCTGATGTTCGACCTGCGCGCGCCCGGGGTGACCGTGCGCCCGATCGGCCGTCTCGACGGGAAGCCGGCGTTCGCGGAGCTGTTCCTGGACGAGGTGTTCGTGCCCGACGAGGACGTGATCGGCGAGCCGGGCCAGGGCTGGCGGATCGCCATGTCGGCCGCGGGGAACGAGCGGGGGCTGACGCTGCGGTCGCCGGGACGGTTCCTGGCCGCCGCCGGCCGGCTGCGGGACCTCTGGCGGGCGCGGGGTGAACCGGAGTCGGCAGCGGCCGGGGTGGCCGACGCCGTCGTCGGCGCCCGCGCGTACCAGCTGTTCACCTACGCGGCGGCCGCCCGCTTCCTGGACGGCGAGTCGCTCGGCCCCGAGTCCAGCCTGAACAAGGTGTTCTGGTCGGAGCTGGACCTGGCGCTGCACGAGACGGCGCTCGACCTGCTGGGCGCGGAGGGCGAACTGGCCGACACACCCTGGTCGGAGGGCTATGTCTTCTCCCTGGCCGGTCCGGTCTACGCGGGCACCAACGAGATCCAGCGCGACATCGTCGCCGAGCGGCTGCTCGGCCTGCCGAAGGGACGCCGCTGACATGCGTTTCCTCCTGGACACCGGGCAGCGGGACTTCGCCGACGCCCTGCGGGCGCTGCTGACGGCCGCGGACACACCGGCGGTGATACGCGACTGGAGCCGCGGCGAGCAGGCGAGCGGGCGGGCGTTGTGGGGCCGTGTCGGCGCGGCCGGGGTGTTCGGGCTCGCGGTGCCGGAGGCGTACGGCGGGGCGGGGCGCCGGGCCGTCGAACTCGCCGTCGCCTTCGTCGAGCTGGGGCGGTTCGCGGTGCCGGGGCCGCTGGCGGAGACGGTGGCGGCGGCGGTGCTGCTCGACGACGGCGCCGGCCTCGCCAAGCGGTTCCTGCCGGGGATCGCGTCGGGCGGGACGCTGGCGACGGTGGCGTTCGAGCAGCACGGCTACGGGTTGGCGCTGGACGGGGACGCGGCCGATGTGCGGCTCGCGGCCGCGCCGGAGGGCCTGCTGTCGTCCTCCGAAGCCGGGGCGGTGCGCCGGTCCCTGGACCCCGCCCGCCGGCTCGCCCCGCTGTTTCCGGTCGGTGAGCTGCTCAGCGCGGAGCCGCCGTGGGCGGAGGCGCTGACCTGGGCCCGGCTGGCCACGGCCGCGCAGGCGCTGGGGGTGGGGCTGGCCCTGCTCGACAGAACGGTGGCGTATGTCAAGCAGCGGACCCAGTTCGGTGTGCCCGTCGGGTCGTTCCAGGCGGTCAGGCACCGGCTGGCCGACGTGAAGATCGCGCTGGAGTTCGCGCGGCCGATGGTCTTCGGGGCGGCGGTCACGATGAGGCCGGCGGATGTGGCGGCGGCCAAGCTGCGCGCGTGCGAGGCGGCGTATGCCGGGGCTCGGGCCGCGCTGCAGCTGCACGGGGCGATCGGTTACACGGCGGAGTACGACCTGTCGTTGTGGGCGACCAAGGCGCGTGCGCTGCGGGGTGCTTGGGGGGCGCCGGATGAGTGTCGGAGGGTGGTTCTGGAGCGTCGTTAGCCGCGGGTTGTGTGTGGCTTGTCGCGCAGTTCCCCGCGCCCCTGAAGGGGCGCGTCTCAGTGCTCCTTGTTCGATAGTTCCCGGTATTCCTGCCTCGTCGGCTTCTTGATGTGGGTGTCCGGGCCGAACATGCCCTTCGACATGCTCGCCCGTACCCGCTGGGCGAGCGTGACCCTGCGTCGTACGCCGTTCGCGTCCTCCAGGGGACCGATCTCGTACGGCGGGTTCTGTTCGTGCTGGGTCAGGACGAACAGGCGGTCCTGGCTGAGGGGTTCGTGGACCTCGATGTACTCGCCGTGCGGAAGCATCTTGATGAGGCCGGTCTCCCTGCCGTGCAGGACCTTGTCACGGTCCCGGCGCTGCAGGCCCAGGCAGATGCGTTTGGTCACGACGAAGGCCAGGACGGGGACGACGAAGACGGAGATCCGGACGAACCAGGTGATCGAGTTGATGGAGAGGTGCAGGTGGGTGGCGACGATGTCGTTGCCGCCGCCGATCAGCAGCACGAAGTACTCGCTGAGCCAGGCCACGCCGAGGGCGGTGCGGACGGGGACGTTGCGCGGGCGGTCGAGGATGTGGTGCTCGCGCTTGTCGCCGGTGATCCACGCCTCGATGAACGGGTAGACGCCGATGGCCAGGAGGAAGAGCGGGAAGAGCGAGAAGGGGATGAGGACGCCCAGTTCCAGGGTGTGGCCCCAGGCGTTGATCTCCCAGCCGGGCATCACGCGGATCAGTCCCTCGGAGAAGCCCAGGTACCAGTCGGGCTGGGCACCCGTGGTCACCAGGTCGGGGCGGTAGGGGCCGAAGGCCCACACCGGGTTGATGGTGGCGATGCCGCCGATGAGCGCGAGGATCCCGAAGACGAGGAAGAAGAAGCCGCCGGCCTTGGCCATGTAGACCGGCAGGAAGGGCATGCCGATGACGCTCTTCTGGTCGCGTCCTGGCCCGGCGTACTGGGTGTGCTTGTGGTAGAAGACCAGGATCAGGTGGGCGACGACCAGTCCCAGCATGATCCCGGGCAGCAGCAGCACGTGGATCGGGAAGAACCGGGAGATGATGTCGTGGCCCGGGAACTCCCCGCCGAACAGGAAGAACGAGATGTACGAGCCGACGATCGGGATCGACAGGATCGCGCCGTCGGCGAACCGGACGCCGGTGCCGGAGAGCAGGTCGTCGGGGAGCGAGTAGCCGGTCAGGCCGGTGAGGATGGCGAGGAACAGCAGGGTCCAGCCGAACAGCCAGTTGACCTCGCGGGGCTTGCGGAAGGCTCCGGTGAAGAACACCCGCATCATGTGGACGACCATGCCGGCCACGAAGACCAGCGCCGCCCAGTGGTGGATCTGCCGGATCAGCAGGCCGCCGCGCACGTCGAAGCTGATGTGCAGCGTCGACTCGTACGCCTTGGTCATGATGATGCCGTTCAGCGGCTGGTAGGTGCCGTGGTAGACGACCTCGGCGCCGCTGGGCTCGAAGAAGAGGGTGAGGTAGATGCCCGTGAGGATCAGGATGAGGAAGCTGTAGAGGCAGACCTCGCCCAGCATGAAGGACCAGTGGTCCGGGAACACCTTGCGCATGTTCGCCTTGGCCAGGGCGTAGATCCCGAGCCGGCCGTCCGCCCAGTCCGCGAGCTTCTCACCCTTGCCGGGCGGTTCCACGCGGTCCGCGGAACTTCCCACCCGTGCCTGTCCGTTCACCGTTCGTGCCGCGTCGTCCATACGTCGCGTCGCCTCCCCGCCGGATCACCCCTCAGGGTGGCACGACGGAGCGCTACAGCCAACGGGGCGACGTAAACTCAGCCCGCCCCGACGCCCGCCCCGACGATGCCCGCCGCCCGCGCCGCCGCCAGCCACTGCGGGAACTCGCCGACGAGCCGGTCGTACAGCTCGCCGTCCGGCACCTTCCGCGGGTCCGAGCCGGCGTGGAAGAAGCCCGCGTTGTCCACCACGCGCTTGCCCGGCACCGCCAGTTCGTCGAGTTTGCGCAGGAAGTCGAACTGTGTGCTGTGCGGGTCGCCGAAGCCGACGAACTGCCAGAACAGCGGCAGCCTGGCCGCCTTGCACAGGTAGCGTTCCGCGGCGAGCTTGTTGACCGGGCCGCCGTCGGTCTGGAAGACGACCAGGGCGGGCACCGTGGACCCGCTGTCCAGGTAGTGGTCGATCACGGCGTCCATGGCCAGGTGGTAGCTGGTTTTGCCCATGTGACCGAGCCCGGCCGCGATCTTCTCGATCCGGCCCGTGTGGTCGGCGAGCCTGATGTCGGTGACCGCGTCGATGCCGGTGGAGAAGAAGACGACGGGAACCAGGCCGTCGTCGTCCAGGTGCGCGGAGAGGCCGAGGACCCGGTCGGCGAGCGCCTGCACGCTGCCGTCCGCGTAGTAGGGCTTCATCGAGCCGGAGTAGTCGACGACCAGGTAGACGGCGGCCCGCAGTCCGTCGAGGCCGTGTTTGGTGAGGGAGATCCCGGCCGACCTGTACGAGCCGACCAGCGCGGGCGCGGTCTGCTCCAGCTTGCTGAGACTGATCGCGGCCATGTCCCGTTCCCCCTCGCCCGTGGTTCAGGAGGCCGAGGTTACTTGATCGCGGAAAGGCGGCGGCGCCTGCCCAGTCGTCCGGTCGGGGACTGGCGGGCAGGCGCCGTCTTGGTGTTCCGTACGCCTTTGTACGGGACGTTCTTCGGGGTGGGTCAGACCATCAGCGAGCGGTCCGTCGGGCGGATCGGGGCCGGGAGGTCGCTGGCGCCGGTGAGGAAGCGGTCGACGCCCTTGGCGGCCGAGCGGCCCTCGGCGATGGCCCAGACGATCAGGGACTGGCCACGGCCGGCGTCACCGGCGACGAAGACGCCCGGCACGTTGGTCTGGAAGTCGGCGTCGCGGGCGATGTTGCCGCGCTCGTCGAGTTCGAGACCGAACTGGTCCACGACCCCGTTCACCCGGTCGGTGCCGGTGAAGCCCATGGCCAGGGTGACCAGCTGGGCCGGGATCTTCCGCTCGGTGCCCGGCTTCGGGGTCAGCTTGCCGTCGACGAACTCCACCTCGGTGAGGTGCAGCCACTGGACGTTGCCGTCCTCGTCGCCCTCGAAGTGGGTGGTGGAGACGGAGTAGACCCGCTCGCCGCCCTCCTCGTGCGCCGAGGTGACCTTGTAGAGCATCGGGAAGGTCGGCCACGGCTGGTGCGGCGCCCGGTCCTCGCCCGGCCGGGGCATGATCTCCAGCTGGGTGACGGAGGCCGCGCCCTGGCGGTGGGCGGTGCCCACGCAGTCCGCGCCGGTGTCGCCGCCGCCGATCACGACCACGTGCTTGCCCTCGGCCGAGATGGGCGACACCACGTAGTCGCCCTCCTGGACCTTGTTGGACAGCGGCAGGTACTCCATCGCCTGGTGGATGCCCTTGAGCTCGCGGCCGGGGACCGGGAGGTCACGGGCGGTGGTGGCTCCCGCGGCGATGACGACCGCGTCGTACCGCTTCCTCAGGTCGGTCGCCTTGAGGTCGCGGCCGATCTCGATGCCGGTACGGAAGCGGGTGCCCTCCGCGCGCATCTGCTCGATACGGCGGTTGATGTGCCGCTTCTCCATCTTGAACTCGGGGATGCCGTAGCGGAGCAGGCCGCCGATGCGGTCGGCGCGCTCGTAGACGGCGACCGTGTGGCCGGCCCGGGTGAGCTGCTGGGCGGCGGCCAGGCCCGCGGGGCCCGAGCCGATGACGGCGACGGTCTTGCCGGACAGGCGCTCGGGGGCCTGTGGGGCGACGGTCCCGGCCTCCCACGCCTGGTCGATGATGGAGACCTCGACGTTCTTGATGGTGACGGCCGGCTGGTTGATGCCGAGCACGCACGCCGACTCGCACGGGGCCGGGCACAGGCGGCCCGTGAACTCCGGGAAGTTGTTCGTGGCGTGCAGGCGCTCGGACGCGGCGGTCCAGTCCTCGCGGTAGGCGAAGTCGTTCCACTCGGGGATCAGGTTCCCGAGCGGACAGCCGTTGTGGCAGAACGGGATGCCGCAGTCCATGCACCGGCTGGCCTGCTTGCTGATGATCGGCAGCAGCGAGCCCGGGACGTAGACCTCGTTCCAGTCCTTGACGCGCTCGGTGACGGGACGGGTCTTGGCGACCTCACGGCCGTGGTTCAGGAAGCCCTTCGGGTCAGCCATTGATCGCCGCCTCCATCATCTTCTCGTGGGTCTCGGTCTCCGAGAGACCGGCTCGCTCGGCGGCGTCCTTGGCGGCGAGCACTGCCTTGTAGGTGCTGGGGATGATCTTGCTGAACCGCTGCACGGCCGTGTCCCAGTCGGCGAGCAGCTTGTCGGCGACCGTCGAGCCGGTGTCCTCGGCGTGGCGGCGCACCACGTCGTGCAGCCACTGCTTGTCCGCGTCGTCCAAGGCCTCGATCGCGTCCACGTTGCCGGCGTTGACGTTGTCGCGGTTCAGGTCGATCACGTAGGCGACACCGCCGGACATGCCGGCCGCGAAGTTGCGGCCCGTCTCGCCGAGGACCACCGCGTGGCCGCCGGTCATGTACTCGCAGCCGTGGTCGCCCACGCCCTCCGAGACCACCAGCGCACCGGAGTTGCGGACGCAGAACCGCTCACCGGTCCGGCCGCGCAGGAACAGCTCGCCGCCGGTCGCACCGTAGGCGATGGTGTTGCCCGCGATGGTGGAGTACTCGGCGAGGTGGTCGGCCGCCCGGTCCGGACGGACGATGACGCGGCCGCCAGAGAGGCCCTTGCCGACGTAGTCGTTGGCGTCGCCCTCCAGGCGGAGCGTGACACCGCGCGGCAGGAAGGCGCCGAAGGACTGGCCGGCCGAGCCGGTGAAGGTGATGTCGATGGTGTCGTCGGGCAGGCCCGCGCCGCCGAACTTCTTCGTCACCTCGTGGCCGAGCATGGTGCCGACCGTGCGGTTGATGTTGCGGACCTTGATCTGGGCGCGCACCGGCTGGGCGTCGGTGGCGCTGGAGGCGGCCAGGGCGTCCGAGGCGAGCTTGATCAGCTCGTTGTCCAGGGCCTTCTCCAGGCCGTGGTCCTGGGCGACGGTCCGGTGCAGGGCCGCGCCCTCGGGCAGCTCGGGCACGTGGAAGAGCGGGGCCAGGTCCAGGCCCTGCGCCTTCCAGTGGTTCACGGCACGGGTGACGTCGAGCGCCTCGGCGTGGCCGACGGCCTCCTCGATGGAGCGGAAGCCCAGCTCGGCGAGGATCTCGCGGACCTCCTCGGCGATGAACTTGAAGAAGTTCACCACGTACTCGGCCTTGCCGGAGAAGCGGTCGCGCAGCACCGGGTTCTGGGTGGCGACGCCGACCGGGCAGGTGTCGAGGTGGCAGACGCGCATCATGATGCAGCCGGAGACGACGAGCGGCGCGGTCGCGAAACCGAACTCCTCGGCGCCGAGCAGCGCGGCGATGACCACGTCACGGCCGGTCTTCAGCTGGCCGTCGGTCTGCACGACGATGCGGTCCCGCAGGCCGTTGAGCAGCAGGGTCTGCTGGGTCTCGGCGAGACCGAGCTCCCAGGGACCGCCCGCGTGCTTCAGCGAGGTCAGCGGGGAGGCACCCGTACCGCCGTCGTGGCCGGAGATGAGCACGACGTCCGCGTGCGCCTTGGACACACCGGCCGCGACCGTGCCGACGCCGACCTCGGAGACCAGCTTGACGTGAATCCGCGCCTGCGGGTTCGCGTTCTTGAGGTCGTGGATCAGCTGGGCCAGGTCCTCGATGGAGTAGATGTCGTGGTGCGGCGGCGGGGAGATCAGGCCGACGCCCGGGGTGGAGTGCCGGGTCTTGGCGACCCACGGGTAGACCTTGTGGCCGGGCAGCTGGCCGCCCTCGCCGGGCTTGGCGCCCTGGGCCATCTTGATCTGGATGTCGTCGGCGTTGACCAGGTACTCGGAGGTGACGCCGAAGCGGCCGGAGGCGACCTGCTTGATGGCGGACCGGCGGGCCGGGTCGTACAGGCGGTCCGGGTCCTCGCCGCCCTCACCGGTGTTGGACTTGCCGCCCAGCTGGTTCATGGCGATGGCGAGGGTCTCGTGGGCCTCGCGCGAGATGGAGCCGTAGGACATGGCGCCGGTGGAGAACCGCTTGACGATCTCGGAGACCGGCTCGACCTCGTCGATGGAGATCGAGGGACGGTCGCTCTTGAAGCCGAAGAGGCCGCGGAGCGTCATCAGCCGCTCGGACTGCTCGTTCACGCGGTCCGTGTACTTCTTGAAGATGTCGTAGCGGTTGGCCCGCGTCGAGTGCTGGAGGCGGAAGACCGTCTCCGGGTCGAACAGGTGCGGCTCGCCCTCGCGACGCCACTGGTACTCGCCGCCTATGTCGAGGGCGCGGTGCGCCGGGGCGATGCCGGAGGCCGGGTAGGCCTTGGCGTGACGGGCGGCGACCTCCTTGGCGATGACGTCGATGCCGACGCCGCCGATCTTGGAGGCGGTGCCGTTGAAGTACTTCTCGACGAAGCCCTCTTCGAGACCGACGGCCTCGAAGACCTGGGCGCCGCGGTAGGAGGCGACCGTGGAGATGCCCATCTTGGACATGACCTTCAGGACGCCCTTGCCGAGGGCGTAGATCAGGTTGCGGATGGCCTGCTCGGCCTCCATGCCCGGCAGGAAGGTGCCCGCGCGGGTCAGGTCCTCGACGGACTCCATGGCCAGGTACGGGTTGACGGCCGCGGCGCCGAAGCCGATCAGCAGGGCGACGTGGTGGACCTCGCGGACGTCACCGGCCTCGACGAGCAGGCCCACGTGGGTGCGCTGCTTGGTGCGGATGAGGTGGTGGTGGACGGCCGCGGTGAGCAGCAGCGACGGGATCGGCGCGTGCTCGGCGTCCGAGTGCCGGTCCGACAGGACGATCAGGCGGGCGCCGTTCTCGATGGCCGCGTCGGCCTCGGCGCAGATCTCGTCGATGCGCGCGGCGAGCGAGTCGCCGCCGCCGGAGACCCGGTACAGGCCGGACAGGGTCGCGGCCTTGAAGCCGGGCATGTCGCCGTCGGCGTTGATGTGGATGAGCTTGGCCAGCTCGTCGTTGTCGATCACCGGGAAGGGCAGCACGACCGAGCGGCAGGAGGCGGCCGTCGGGTCGAGCAGGTTGCCCGAGGGGCCGAGGGACGAGCGCAGACTCGTCACCAGTTCTTCCCGGATCGCGTCCAGCGGCGGGTTGGTGACCTGCGCGAAGAGCTGGGTGAAGTAGTCGAAGAGCAGGCGCGGGCGCTCGCTCAGCGCGGCGATGGGCGAGTCGGTGCCCATGGAGCCGATCGGCTCGGCGCCGGCCTTGGCCATCGGCGCGAGGATGACGCGCAGCTCTTCCTCGGTGTAGCCGAAGGTCTGCTGGCGGCGGGTGACCGAGGCGTGGGTGTGGACGATGTGCTCACGCTCGGGCAGGTCGCCCAGCTCGATCTCGCCGGCCTCCAGCCACTCCGCGTACGGCTGCGCGGCGGCGAGACCGGCCTTGATCTCGTCGTCCTCGATGATGCGGTGCTCGACGGTGTCGACGAGGAACATCCGGCCGGGCTGCAGCCGGCCCTTGCGGACGACCTTGGCGGGGTCGATGTCGAGGACGCCGACCTCGGAACCGAGGACGACCAGGCCCTCGTCGGTGACCCAGTAGCGGCCGGGACGCAGACCGTTGCGGTCGAGAACGGCACCGACCTGGGAGCCGTCGGTGAAGGTGACGCAGGCGGGGCCGTCCCAGGGCTCCATCATCGTGGAGTGGTAGCCGTAGAAGGCGCGGCGGGCCGGGTCCATGGAGTCGTGGTTCTCCCACGCCTCCGGGATCATCATCAGCACGGAGTGCGGCAGCGAACGCCCGCCCAGGTGCAGGAGCTCAAGCACCTCGTCGAAGGAGGCCGAGTCGGAGGCGTCGGGCGTACAGATCGGGAAGATGCGGTCCAGCTTCTCCTGCGGGCCGAACAGGTCGGAGACCAACTGGGACTCGCGGGCCACCATCCAGTTGCGGTTGCCCTTGACGGTGTTGATCTCACCGTTGTGGGCGACGAACCGGTAGGGGTGCGCGAGCGGCCACGACGGGAAGGTGTTGGTGGAGAATCGGGAGTGCACGAGCGCGATCGCGGATGCGAAGCGGCGGTCGGACAGGTCCGGGAAGAAGGGCTCCAGCTGGCCGGTGGTCAGCATGCCCTTGTAGACGATGGTCCGCGCGGACAGCGAGGGGAAGTAGACGCCCGCCTCGCGCTCGGCGCGCTTGCGCAGCACGAACGCCCTGCGGTCCAGCGCGATGCCCTCGCTGGCCCCGTCGGTGACGAAGATCTGCTTGAAGACCGGCATGGTGGAGCGGGCGGTGGCGCCGAGCAGCTGCGGGGCGACCGGAACCTCGCGCCACCCGAGGACGGTGAGGCCCTCCTCGTCCGCGATCGTCTCGATCTGCGAGACGGCGTCCTGGCTGCCGTCCTCGGGGAGGAAGGCGATGCCGACGGCGTACGAACCGGCGGCAGGCAGCTCGAATCCGGCCACCTCACGGAAGAAGGCGTCGGGCACCTGGGAGAGCAGGCCCGCGCCGTCGCCGGAGTCGGGCTCGGAGCCGGTCGCGCCGCGGTGCTCCAGGTTGCGCAGAACCGTGAGCGCCTGCTCGACCAGCGCATGGCTCGCCTCGCCGGTGAGGGTGGCCACGAAGCCGACGCCGCAGGCGTCGCGCTCGTTGCGGGGGTCGTACATACCCTGCGCAGCAGGGCGAGCATCCATGAACGACCAGTTTCGGCCGTTCGTGGAGTGCTGGGACGGCTGGCGCGGCGTACGCATCGGCTCTCCCGTCGTCGTCAGTGGCGTATAGCAGGTGCCGAGGGACGACGCTGGCCCTCTGCGTTTTTTGTTGCGAAATTTCACGCAGGTTACATGATGGAGCGGTTCTCGGGAACTGGATACACCGTTCCAACATGCGGACGCCGCAGGGGTTTACGGCGGGGTGCCGCTCAAGGCGGTCAAGGTGGTGGGGGACCGATCCGGACAGATCCGTGTCCATCGGTCCGCGGGGCGGGGGTGAGCGTCGCGCCACCCCACAGGTGCATGGCAGGCGTCATTGCCTGCGGCGCTTACGGCTCATGCCCAGCGGTTAAGCATTCGAAACCAGCGAGTAACGGGTACTTATGCGGCCCAACGCATAGCTACCAGTTTTCCTATCCTACGGCCGTCCCGAACAGGGTGCCCAGGGCGTACGTCACACCGGCCGCCGCACCCCCCAGCGCGAGCTGCCGCAGACCGCTGAACCACCAGCTCCGCGCGGTCACCTTGGCCACCACGGCACCGCAGCCGAACAGCCCGGCCAGGGCCAGCAGCAGGGCGGGCCAGAGCGCGGTGGCGCCGAGCAGGAACGGCAGCACGGGCAGCAGCGCACCCAGCGCGAACGACCCGAAGGAGGAGACGGCCGCGACCAGCGGCGAGGGCAGGTCGCCGGGGTCGATGCCCAGCTCTTCCCTGGCGTGTATCTCCAGCGCCTGCTCGGGATCGGCGGACAGCTGCCGGGCGACCTCCCGGGCCAGCCCCGGCTCTACGCCTCGCGCCTCGTACAGCGCGGCCAGCTCGGCCTCCTCGTCCTGCGGGTGCTTGCGCAGCTCCCGCCGCTCGACGTCCAGCTCGGCCTCGACGAGCTCACGCTGCGAGGCGACGGAGGTGTACTCACCGGCGGCCATCGAGAAGGCGCCGGCGGCCAGCCCCGCGAGCCCGGTGATCACGATGGTCTGGTGACCGACGGCCCCGCCGGCCACTCCGGTCATCAGGGCGAGGTTGGAGACGAGTCCGTCCATGGCGCCGAAGACGGCGGGCCGCAGCCAGCCCCCGTTCACATCCCGGTGGGTGTGGTTGTCGCGGTGGGCTTCGTGCAGAGTCGCCTGCGTCTCGATGACGGCCATGAAGGGTCCCCCAAGGGTCTCGCCGCATGCCCCGAATAAGCTGAGGCAAAGCTAAGTTTGGACAAGTTCTATCTTTCGACAACGCTGACGTTACGCCCCCGCATTCCCTGTCGCCAGCAAGGAAAGGCTCGGCTAACCTGCGGTTTTACCTCTTACCGCTCACACGTGCGAGGTGCTGCACAGATGTCGACCGGGTGATGTAGAGGCCGTCCAGGCTGCGGTCAACCGCCGTTGGTGGGACACATCCGCAAACGGCTGCGCGCCCCGGCGCGAAGCCCCTCCCGGAGAGGCCCGCCCATGTCATCGATCGTCTGCACCCCGCCGGTCCCCGCCCCCGACGAGCGCGCCCGGGAGCTGCACGACCGGGCGCGGGGGGCGCTCCTGGGACTGGCCGTGGGAGACGCGCTCGGGGCACCGGCGGAGAACATGAAGCCCTCCGAGATCCGCGCCCGCTGGGGCCGCATCACGGGATACGTGACCGACCGTCCCGCCGGTACGGACGACACCGAGTACGCGATCTTCTCCGGCCTCCTCCTCGCCCGGCACGGCTCGGCGCTCACCCCGGCCCATGTCGAGGCGGCCTGGCACGAGTGGATCGCCGACCGTGCCGAGGGCCCCTTCAAGGGCGCCGGCTTCAGCGAACGCGGCACCCTGGAGAACCTCCGCCGCGGCCTCGCCGCCCCCATCTCCGCCCAGCACCGGCACGCCTGGAGCGACGGCCTCGCCATGCGGGCGGCACCGTTCGGCGTCTTCGCGGCGGGCCGCCCCGCCGAGGCGGCCCGGCTCGTCGCCGTCGACGGCTCGGTGAGCCACGAGGGCGAGGGCATCTACGGCGGCCAGGCGGTGGCGGCGGGGGTCGCGGCGGCGATGGCGGGAGCCCCTCCGACGGCGGTGGTCGCGGCGGCGCTCGCGGTGATCCCGGACGACTCCTGGACGGCCCGCTCCCTGCGCCGGGCCGTCTCGGTGGCCCACCGCGGCGAACGGGCGGTCCGCTCCGCGGTGGTCATCGGCGGCTACCCGTGGACCGACCTGGCCCCGGAGGCGGTGGCCCTCGCCTTCGGCGCGTACGCCGCGGCGGACGGCGACTTCCGCGACGCGGTGCTGACGGCCGTCAACATGGGTCGCGACGCGGACACCACGGCCGCGGTCGCCGGCGCGCTGGCCGGAGCGACGCGGGGGGCGGCGGCGATCCCGCACGAGTGGGGGGCGGCGATCGGCCCGGTACGGGGGAGCTGCCTGCCGTCGATGGCGGGCCACCATGTACTGGAGGTGGCGGAACTGCTGACGGCAGCGGCTGGAGTCGCGACCGGGGCTGGAGCTGCGACTGCGGCTGCGACTGGGGCTGCGGCTGCGGCTGCGGCTGGGGCTGGGGCTTCGACTGGGGCTGCTGCTGCGGGGCAGACGGATCCGCGGTCCGCCACCACGCCGGCGTTCGTGCCGAGCGATCCGCGGTCCGTCACGTCAGCCTTCGTGCCGAGCGATCCGCAGTCCGTCACGTCAGCCTTCGTGCCGACCGAGCCACCCGCCCTCACTCTCACCCTCGCCGAGCCAAAACCCACCACGTCAGCCCTTCTGCCGACCGAGCCACACCCCGAACCTCCCGTCCTCACTCCCTCCGAGCCGCAACCCCCGACGCGCGCCTGTCTGCCGACCGAGTCGGGTGGTGGGTGGGCGAGGTCTCGGGGGTCCAGGGGGCGGAGCCCCCTGGGGGCCGGCTGCGGCGAGGGGGGCCGGTGAACCGGCGGCGCATCGAGGGCCTCCTGCTGGGCCTCGCCGCAGGCGACGCCGCAGGCTGGCCTTCCGCGCGGCACCGCGCATCCCGCATGCCCGAGTGGACCCGCCGCCTCACCCGCGAGCTCGACACCTTCGCCGAGCACAACGCGACCACCACCCTCCCCGTCCCCATCGCCCTCAACCAGCCCCCCGAACCCCTCCGCCTCGGCCCCTCCGACGACGCCGAGTGGGCGGCCTTCGCCGCCGAGGCCGTCCTGCGCGCCGGCGACGACGCCCTGCTCGGCGACCTCAGCCGTGAGCTCCGTACCCGCGCCGCCATCGACCTCACCTGGACCGCCGTCGCCTCCGAGGTCGCCGCCGCGGCCGAACGCGCCCCGGAGATCGAGTCGGCCGTACTCCCCCTGCGCGCCCGCATCTCCGTCCGCGCCGGCCTCGGCAACCTCGCGGCCGGCCTGCGCCCGCCCGCCACCGGCCACGACAACCCGCACTACTTCGACGACGCCGCCTGCGTCCGCGCCTGCGCCCTCGCCGTCGCCCACCCCGGCGACCCCCAACGCGCCGCCGACCTCGCCGAGTTCGACGCCCGCTACACCCAGGACGGCGACGGAGTGCACGGCGCCCGCGCCATGGCCGCCGCCCTCGCCCTCGCCCTCGTCGGCGCCGAGGTCGAGACCTGCGTGGCCGCGGCCCTCGCCGAACTCCCCGAGGCCACCGAGATCGGCCGCAACGCCCGGCACGCCCTCACCCTCGCCGGCACCGCGGACTCCGCGTTCGCCCTGATCCCTCTCCTCGAACACCAAATCGTCGACCACGTCTACAGCTACGGCATCGCCGCCGCGGAAACCGTCCCGGTCGCCCTCGCCCTCGCCACCGCCACGCGCGGCCGGATCGCCGAGGCCGTGCCCGCCGCCGCCTGCCTCTCCCGGGTCGCCGACTCCGCCCCCGCCCTGACCGGCGCGCTCACCGGCGCCCTCGGCGGCGCGACAACGATCCCGCCGTCCTGGCGGGACGCCTGCCGCACCCTCTCCGGCTGTGCCCTCCCCCGCCTCACCGGCACGGACCTCGTGGAACTCGCCGAACTCCTGGAAGCCACACGACCGGCCCGTCCAGGTGGATGATTCGGTGCATGACGCCCAAAGGAGAAGAAAGCGCCGGAGCTTCGCTCGCCGACCGGATCACCGGAGCACTGGTCGGGGCCGCCGTCGGCGACGCCCTCGGCGGTCCGGTCGAGGGCTACTCCCCCGACCAGATCATCGAACGCCACGGTGGCCGCGTCCACGGCATCGTCGGCCCCTGGAACGGCGACGCCTGGCGCACCGCCCGCCCCGTCGCGCCGTACCACAAGGGCGACGGGCACGTCACCGACGACACCTTGATGACGCACGCCCTGGTACGGGTGTACGACCGCGTCCGCGACCACCTCGACGCGTACGCGATCGCCGACCACCTGGTCCCCGACCTGATGACCAACCCCCGCTGGATCCCGGAACTGGAGACGGAGACCATCCCCCTGCACCGGATCTTCCTCGCGGAGAAATGGCTCGCGGCCCGCCTCCACTACGGCCACGTCGATCCCCGGGAGGCCGGCGTCGGCAACATCGTCAACTGCGGTGCGGCGATGTACATGGCCCCGGTCGGCCTGGTCAACGCGGCGAACCCGCGGGCGGCGTACGCCGAGGCCCTGGACATCGCCGGCGCCCACCAGTCGTCGTACGGCAGGGAGGCGGCGGGCGTCTTCGCGGCGGCGGTGGCGGCGGCGACCGCGCCCGGCGCGACACCGGACTCCGTGGTCGGCGTCTGCCTGTCCGTGGCGAAGGACGGCACCCGCGAGGCGATCGAACGCGTCTGTGAAACGGCGGCACACCACTCCGACTTCGAGTCGGCGCTGGTTCCGCTCCGCGAGGCGATCGCCCCCTACGACACGGTGGGCCCCGACTACCGGTCCCCCTCCCTCGGCGCCCGCCGCCCCTCCCGCCTGCACGCCATCGAGGAACTCCCGGTCGCCCTGGGCATGTTGCTGGTGGCCGGCGGCGACTACCGGCACGCCGTCCTCGGTTCCGTCAACTACGGCCGGGACTGCGACTCCATCGCGACGATGGCGGGCGCGATCACCGGGGCGCTGGGCTCACCGGTCCCGGAGGACTGGTCGAAGCGGGTCGCCGAGGCCAGCCGCCTCGACCTCTGGGAACCACCCCGTGTCCTGGCCGACGTGACCCGGGAGGTCTTCGCCCGCGACGTCGAACGCCGCCGCACCCACGAGGAGTCCTTCGCCCGCCTCGGAGGTCCGAGTTGCTCCGGCTGACCTGGGTGCAGCCGGAGGACCTGCTGGGCCACGAGCTGCGCCAGGCCCGGCAGGACGGGCGGGAGCCGTCGGCGATCGCTGCGCGCTGGCGGGCGGCGGGGGGCGCGGACGCGCCGGACCGGGCGGGCGCGTCGCCGGACCGGGCGTCCCGCTATCTCCGCCAGCTGGCGGAGGACCTCCTCGACGAACTCGCGGACCTGCCGAGTCGGTTGACCGAGCCGACGGATCTGGCCGAGATCAAGGCGCTGTGTCCCGAGTGGCCGTCAGCGCCCCGGGGAGGCCGGTGCGGACCGTCGTGCGACTGCGGGTGCGCGGGGGCTGATCGCGCAGTTCCCCGCGCCCCTGACGGGGCGCCGCCCAGCCGCCGCCCTCATCCAGCCGCAGGCATCGCGTCAGCTCACCCAGCCGCGGGCAGTCGTGCCGCTGGGGCGATGGGGGTCCCCCCGCTCGAGCGAAGCCGAGAGTGGGTGAGGGTGGGCGCTGGGGGTACCCCCTCTGGGGGAGGCACCCGGCAAGCGCCGGTGAGCGTCCCTGCCCCCCGGCCCCCGCACCCCCGCGCCTACCACGCCGCCTGGCTCGGCCGGGCCGTCGGCTGTCTGCTCGGGAAACCCGTCGAGAAGCTTCCCCTGCACGCCATCCGCGAACTCGCCCGCGCCACCGGCAACTGGCCGCTGAACCACTACTTCACGGCCCACGGCGTGCCCGCCGAACTCCTCTCCGCCCACCCCTGGAACCGCCGCTCGGCCCCCACCTCCCTCGCCGAGAACATCGACGGCATGCCCGAGGACGACGACCTCAACTACCCCCTCCTCAACCTCCTCCTGCTCCAACGCCACACCAGGAACTTCACCACCGCCGACGTCGCCGCCCTCTGGCTCGACGAACTCCCCGCCGGCCGCACCTTCACCGCCGAGCGCGTCGCCTACCGCAACCTCCTCACCGGCGTCGAACCCCCGCACACCGCCCGCCACCGCAACCCCTTCCGCGAGTGGATCGGCGCCCTCATCCGCGCCGACGCGCACGGCTGGACCAACCCCGGCGACCCGGCCGCGGCCGCCGAACAGGCGCACCGGGACGCCACCCTCACCCACACGGCCAACGGCGTCTACGCGGCGATGTTCACCGCGGCCGTCATCGCCACCGCCGCCACCGGCAGCCACGACGTCCACGCCTGCCTGCGCACCGGCCGGTCCGTGATCCCACCCCACTCACGCCTCGCCCGCGCCGTCGACCACGCCATCCGGCTCGCCGGGGAACACCCCGACTTCGACACCGTCGTCGACGAACTCCACGCCGCCTACTCCCCCACCCACCACTGGGTGCACGCCATTCCCAACACCGCCCTGATCGCCGCCGCCCTCACCCACGCCGACGGCGACTTCACCGGCTCCGTCTGCCGCGCGGTGAGCGGCGGCTGGGACACCGACTCGAACGGCGCGACGGCGGGATCCGTCGCGGGACTGCTCGCCCGTGACCCCGACGCGCTCCCCGACCGCTGGACGATCCCGCTCAAGAACCGGCTCGCCACCTCCGTCGCCCGCTTCGACGGCACCGGCTTCGACACCCTCGCCCACCTCACCCACCTGGAGGCGAACCGCTCATGACCCACATCGCCGTACTCGGCAGCATGAACATG
Source organism: Streptomyces sp. NPDC001507 (assembly GCF_042894765.1). NCBI lineage: Bacteria > Bacillati > Actinomycetota > Actinomycetes > Kitasatosporales > Streptomycetaceae > Streptomyces > Streptomyces sp. NPDC001507. The sequence goes on along the minus strand of NZ_JBIAVV010000002.1, from coordinate 612,992 downwards.
GACCTCGTCGCGTACGCCGAGAAGGCACCACAGCTCGGCGAGACCGTGACGGGACGGGCGTTCCGCACGATCCCCGGCGGCAAGGGCGCCAACCAGGCGATCGCCGCCGCCCGCGCCGGCGCCACCGTCTCGATGATCGGCGCGGTCGGCCACGACGCCTACGGCGCCCGGCTGCGCGAGACCCTTGAACACTCCGGCGTGGACACGGACTCGCTGCGCACGATCGAGTGCCCGTCCGGCACCGCGCACATCGTCGTGGACGACGAGGGCGGCAACGCGATCGTCGTGATCCCCGGGGCCAACGGCACCGTCGACCATCTCTCCCCCGGCGACGAGGGCGTCATCGCCTCCGCCGACATGCTCCTGCTCCAGCTGGAGATCCCGCTCGCGGCGGTCGTGGCCGGCGCGCAGGCCGCCCGCCGCCACGGCATCCGGACGGTCCTCACCCCGTCCCCCGCCCGCCCGCTGCCGTCCGAACTCCTCGACAGCATCGACCTGCTGGTGGCGAACGAACGGGAGGCGGCCACCCTCACCGACCGCACCGACCCGCGCGACGCGGCGACCGCGCTCCTGGACCAGGTGCCGCAGGTCGTCGTCACCCTCGGTGCGGCCGGCAGCCTCTACCTCACCCGCGACGCCGCCCCGCTCGTCATCCCCGCACCCCATGTGACCGCCGTCGACTCGACAGGGGCGGGCGACACCTTCGTCGGCGCCCTCGCGGTGGCCCTGGCCGAGGAGAAACCGATCCGCGAGGCCCTGTCCTGGGCGGCGGCAGCGGCGGCGATCTCCGTCCAGCGGGAAGGGGCGACGGAGTCGATGCCGTACCGCCCGGAGATCGAAACCCAGTACACCGCATGAGTACGACACCCAAGGCACCCACGACGCCGACGACACCCACGACGCCCACGTCCCCGCCCCTCACCGGTCTGCGTGTCCTCGATCTGGCCACCCTCTTCGCCGGTCCCCTCGCCGCCACCCTGCTCGGTGACTTCGGCGCCGAGGTCGTCAAGGTCGAGCACCCCACCAAGCCCGACCCCTCCCGCGGCCACGGCCCGGCCAAGCAGGGCGTCGGACTGTGGTGGAAGCTGCTCGGCCGCAACAAGCGCACCCTCACCCTCGACCTCTCCAAGCCCGGCGGCCGTGCCACGCTGCTCCGGCTGGCCGCCACCGCCGACGTGATCATCGAGAACTTCCGCCCCGGCACCCTGGAGAAGTGGGACCTCGGCTGGGAGGAGCTGTCCGCCGCCAACCCGCGCCTGGTGCTGGCCCGGGTCACCGCCTTCGGCCAGTTCGGCCCCTACGCCCGCCGCCCCGGGTTCGGCACCCTCGCCGAGGCGATGAGCGGCTTCGCGGCGATCACCGGCGAACCGGACGCCCCGCCGACGCTGCCGCCGTTCGGGCTCGCCGACTCCATCGCGGCGCTGGCCACCGCGTACGCCGTGATGACCGCGCTGGCGGCCCGGGACCGCACCGGCGAGGGCCAGGTCGTCGACATGGCGATCATCGAGCCGATCCTGGCCGTCCTCGGCCCACAGCCCCTCTGGTACGACCAGCTCGGCTACGTCCAGACGCGCACCGGCAACCGGTCCGCCAACAACGCCCCGCGCAACACCTACCGCACGGCGGACGGCAGCTGGGTCGCGGTGTCCACCTCGGCCCAGTCGATCGCCGAACGGGTGATGGGCCTGGTCGGGCGCCCGGAGCTGATCGACGAGCCGTGGTTCGCGACCGGAGCCGGCCGGGCCGCGCACGCCGACGTCCTCGACGCGGCCGTCGGCGGCTGGGTCGCCACCCGCTCCCGCGCCGAGGTGCTGGCCGAGTTCGAGAAGGCGGAGGCGGCGGTGGCGCCGATCCAGGACGTGCGGGACGTCATGGAGGACCCCCAGTACCAGGCACTGAACACGATCACGACCGTCCCCGACCCCGACTTGGGCCCCCTGCGCATGCAGAACGTCCTCTTCCGGCTCTCGGCCACCCCCGGCGCGATCCGCTGGACCGGCCGCCCGCACGGCGCCGACACGGAGGAGGTCCTGGCCGAGCTGGGCCTGACCCCGGCCCAGGTACGGGCCCTGCGTGCGGAGGGCGCCGTATGACCACCGCGGCGTTCCCCCTGACCTGGCTGTACGCCCCCGGCGACCGGCCGCACGTCGTCGCCAAGGCGCTGGCATCCGGTACCGACGTGGTGGTGATCGACCTGGAGGACGCGGTCGCCCCGGACCGCAAGGACTACGCCCGCGCCGCCACCGCCGAGCTCCTCGCCCACCCCCAGCCGGTCCCGGTGCACGTCCGGATCAACGCCCTGGACACCCCCTGGGCAGGGACCGACATCCAGGCCCTCCGCGCCCTCCCCGGCCTCGCCGGGGTACGCCTCCCGAAGGTCACGAGCCCCGAGGACGTCCGCCACCTCGCGGCCCGGACCGCGGCCCTCCCCTTGTACGCCCTGCTCGAATCGGCCCTCGGCATCGAACACGCCTACGCCATCGCCGCCGCCCATCCCGCCCTGCGGGGCATCTCCCTGGGCGAGGCGGACCTCCGGGCCGACCTCGGCGTACGGGACGACATCGGCCTCGACTGGTCCCGTTCCCGGATCGTGGTCGCCGCGCGGGCGGCGGGCCTCGCCCCACCGCCCCAGTCGGTCCACCCCGACACCCGTGACCTCAACGGCCTCGCCGCGTCCTGCGCCCACGGGCGCGCCCTGGGCTTCCTGGGCCGCGCCGCGATCCACCCCCGCCAGCTCCCGATCATCGAACGGGCCTACCTCCCCACCGAGGCCGAAATCGAACAGGCGGAGACGGTCATCAAGGCGGCCACCACCGAACAGGGCGCCCAAGCCCTCCCCGACGGCAGCTTCATCGACGCAGCGGTAGTCGCAGCAGCCCGCAGAACCCTGTCCCTACTGAACCGCCGCTGACCCCTCCCACCGGCGGAAAAGGGAGCCGGCGGAAAAGGCGGCCGAGGGAAGGGGAGCGGGCGGAAAAGGCGGCCGACGGAAAGGGAGCCGGCGGAAAAGGCGGCCGAGGGAAGGAGAGCGGGCGGAAAAGGCGGCCGACGGAAGGGGAGCCGACGGAAAAAAGGCGGCCGGCGGGACAAGGGTGCCGGCGGAGGCAGGCTGCGGGTGAGGCCAGGCGCCGGTGAGGGGGGAGGTCAGTGGCGGGGGTGTGATTTCTTTCCGTCGCGACGGCGAGAACCACGACGGTGCTGTCCGGCGGTGCCGCACCCGGCGCAACCCCCAGCGGCCCCGGACACGAAGAGGGCGCCCGGTTCGATCCCGGGCGCCCTCTTCGTCGTACAGCAGCAGGTCAGCTCTTCGTGGTCCCCGACCCGGCCTCGTCCTTGACCTCGTCCTTGGCCTCGTCCCTGACCTCGTCGTCGGCGGCGTCCTCGACCTCGGCCTGTTCGGCGGATGCCTTCGGCTCACCGGTACCGTCGGCCTCACGGTCGGAGACCGCCTCACCGTCGGAGACCGCCTCACCGTCGGAGACGCCCTCGTCGGAGGCGCCCGGCTCGACCACCGCCTCCCGGCCCGGCCGCTTCTTCGCGGAGACCACGATGTACAGCACCGCGAGCAGGAACACGATCATCGCGGTCCAGTCGTTGAGCCGCAGGCCGAGGATGTGGTGGGCGTCGTCGACGCGCATGTACTCGATCCAGCCGCGGCCCACGCAGTACGCCGCGACGTACAGGGCGAACGCCCGCCCGTGCCCGAGCTTGAAGCGGCGGTCGGCCCAGATGACCAGGAAGCCGACGCCGATGCACCACAGCGACTCGTAGAGGAAGGTCGGGTGGTAGTAGCCGGGAACGCGGCCGCCCTCGGAGGAGGTGATGTGCAGGGCCCACGGGAGGTGGGTCTCGCGGCCGTAGAGCTCCTGGTTGAACCAGTTGCCCCAGCGGCCGATCGCCTGGGCGAAGGCGATGCCCGGGGCGATGGCGTCGGCGTAGGCGGGCAGCGGGATGCCCCGGCGCCGGCAGCCGATCCAGGCGCCCACCGCACCGAGCGCGATCGCGCCCCAGATGCCGAGGCCGCCCTGCCAGACCTTGAACGCGTCGACCCAGTCACGGCCTGCGCTGAAGTACAGCTCGTAGTCCGTGATCACGTGGTAGAGACGCCCGCCGACCAGGCCGAACGGCACGGCCCAGACCGCGATGTCGGCCACGGTGCCGGCCCGCCCGCCCCGGGCGAGCCAGCGCTTGTTGCCGAGCCAGACGGCTACGAAGACACCGATGATGATGCAGAACGCGTAGCCGCGCAGCGGGATGGGTCCGAGATGGATCACTCCGCGCGACGGGCTGGGAATGTAGGCAAGTTCTTCCATGGCAGGGTCGACGCTACCGTGCCGGGCCGGGCCGACGGCAACCAGCCCGGCTACGGCTCCATAACGGGGGCGTGAGAAACGCCTACTCCCCTCTACTGCTTGTTCGCGTCCTCGACCAGCTGCTTCAGCTTGGCCGGGGTCATGGTCTGGTCCTGGTAGATGTTCTTGCCGTCGAGCAGGACGGTCGGCGTGCCGTCGAACTTGGCGGCCTGGAAGGCCTGGTTGGACTTGACGACCCAGGAATTGTGCGTGCCGTCCTTGACACACTTCTGGAACGCCGGCGTGTCCAGCCCCTGCACCTTGCCGGCGAGCGCGATCAGCTTGTCGTTGCTCGCGAACGCGTCGTCGGTCTCCTTGGGCTGGTTCTCGTACAGCACGTCGTGGAAGTCGCGGAACTTCCCGGCGTCCTGGGCGCAGGCCGCCGCGTTGGCCGCGTTCCGGGAGCCGGTGCCGCCGAGGTTGCCGTCGATCAGCGTGACCAGGTGGTACTCGATTCTGAGCTGGCCCGCGTCGACGAGCTGGTGGAGCGTCGGGCGGTACGCCGTCTCGAAGGCCTGGCAGGCCGGGCAGCGGAAGTCCTCCCAGACGGTGAGCGTCGCCTTGGCGCCGTCCTTGCCGACCGGGATCGCGAGGCTGTCCTTGCCCTGCGCGCCGGAGGGCGCCACGACCGGGCCGGAACTCGCGCTGCCCTTGTTCTTGCCCGCGTTCGCGGCGACCACGCCGATCACCGCCGCCAGGCCGAGGACGCAGACGACGCTCGCGCCCACGATCAGCGCGCGCCGTCGCTTGTCCGCGGCCCGCTGCTTCTCACGCTCGGCCGCCAGCCGCTCCCGGGCCATCCGCTTTCCGTCACGATTCTTCTCGCTCACACCCCCAGAACGAACCGGGGAGGCGCACCGCGCCTCCCCGGTCTCAGGTCCACCCGTTCGAGTGACCGAATGTTCTGTTGTGTCCGGCGCCGCCCCGGTGGGTCTGCACCTCCCGGCCTACGCCTGTCCGCGCACGCCCTTCGCCAGGTCCCCGGCGAGTTCGCGGACGGCCGCGACGCCGGCCGCGTGGTCCGGCGCGTCCAGCATCCGCTTCACGAAGGCCGAACCGACGATCACGCCGTCGGCGAAGCCGGCGACCTCGGCGGCCTGGGCGGCGTTGGAGACCCCGAGGCCGACGCAGACGGGCAGTCCGGTGCCGGTGGCCCGGGTGCGCCCGACCAGGTCCTGGGCCTGCGCCCCGACCGATTCACGCGTACCGGTGACGCCCATCAGCGAGGCCGCGTAGACGAACCCGCTGCCCGCCGCCGTGATCGTCGCGAGCCGCTCGTCCTTGCTGCTCGGTGCCACGACGAAGACCGTCGCGAGTCCGTGCTTCTCGGCGTGCTCCCGCCACAGGGCCGACTCCTGGACCGGCAGGTCGGGCAGGATGCAGCCCGCGCCGCCGGCCTCGGCGAGCTCCGCGGTGAACCGTTCCACGCCGTAGCGGTCGATGGGGTTCCAGTACGTCATGACGAGGATCGGCTTGCCGGTGGCCTCGTGGGCCTCCCTGACCGTCCGCATGACGTCCGCGATCCTGACGCCGCCGCGCAGGGCGATGTCGTCGGCGGTCTGGATGACCGGGCCGTCCAGGACCGGGTCGCTGTGCGGCAGCCCGACCTCGACGACGTCCGCACCGCCGTCCAGGGCGGCCTTGACCGCCTCGATGCCGCCGTCCACGGTCGGGAACCCGGCCGGGAGGTAGGCGATGAGCGCGGCCCGGCCCTCGGCCCTGGCACCGGCGAGGGTGTCGGACAGCAGCTGAATGTTCCCGCTCACTTGGCGTCCCCCTCGATCTCGGCGGTGTCGGCGGCGTCGGCCGCGACCTCGGCGTCGGTGTCGTACAGCCCGAAGTAGCGCGCGGCGGTGTCCATGTCCTTGTCGCCGCGGCCGGACAGGTTGACGACGATCAGCCCGTCCTTGCCGAGTTCCTTGCCGACGTCCAGGGCGCCGGCGAGGGCGTGGGCGCTCTCGATGGCCGGGATGATGCCCTCGGTGCGGGAGAGCAGGCGCAGGGCCTGCATGGCCGCGTCGTCGGTGACCGCGCGGTACTCGCCGCGGCCGGAGTCCTTGAGGTAGGAGTGCTCGGGACCGATGCCGGGGTAGTCCAGGCCGGCCGAGATCGAGTACGGCTCGGTGATCTGGCCCTCGTCGTCCTGCAGCACGTAGGACCGGGAGCCGTGCAGGATGCCGGGCTCGCCGGCGGTCAGGGTGGCCGCGTGCTCGCCGGTCCCGATGCCGTGCCCCGCCGGCTCGCAGCCGATGAGGCGGACGCCCGCATCGGGGATGAAGGCGTGGAAGAGGCCGATGGCGTTGGAGCCGCCGCCGACGCAGGCGATCGCGGCGTCGGGGAGCCGGCCGGCCCGCTCCAGGAGCTGGCGGCGGGCCTCGACGCCGATGACCCGGTGGAAGTCGCGGACCATGGCCGGGAAGGGGTGCGGGCCCGCGACCGTACCGAAGAGGTAGTGGGTGTGGTCGACGTTGGCGACCCAGTCGCGGAACGCCTCGTTGATGGCGTCCTTGAGGGTGCGGCTGCCGGACTTCACGGCGATGACCTCGGCGCCGAGCATGCGCATCCGGGCCACGTTGAGGGCCTGCCGCTGGGTGTCGATCTCGCCCATGTAGATGGTGCAGTCGAGGCCGAAGAGCGCGCAGGCGGTGGCCGTCGCCACGCCGTGCTGGCCGGCACCGGTCTCCGCGATCACGCGGGTCTTGCCCATGCGCTTGGTGAGCAGGGCCTGGCCGAGCACGTTGTTGATCTTGTGCGAGCCGGTGTGGTTGAGGTCCTCGCGCTTGAGGAAGATCCGGGCGCCGCCTGCGTGTTCCGCGAAGCGGGGGACCTCGGTGAGGGAGCTGGGGCGGCCGGTGTAGTTGACCAGGAGGTCGTCGAGTTCGCGGGCGAACTCGGGGTCGTGCTTGGCCTTGTCGTACTCGACGGCGACCTCGTCCACGGCGGCGACGAGGGCCTCCGGGATGAACTTGCCGCCGAAGGCGCCGAAGTAGCCCTCCGGGGAGGGCACCTGGCCCTCTGGGTCAGGGAAGAAGTAGTCGCTGGGCATGCGGAAACCTCACGGTGAGTGCCGGTGGAAAAACACTATTCGCCGTGGGGGCGGAGTCCGTCGTACGACCTCAGGCCGGGTGTGGCTGGTCGCGCTCACGCGGCGGCAGCCGCAAATCGAACAGAGCCCCGCGCCCCTGAGGGGCGCGCTGCCATCGACGTCCGTTCACCTGACCAGGCTCATCACCGATGACATACCGGACCCGGCGGCCGTGCACCCTGCGCGCCGGTGCACGGCAACCGCGGGGACGGCAGCCGCGCGCCAGGCGGGCGTACCGGTCCACTGCTGTCGTCATCGGGAGAGTCATCGGGATCAGCCTACCGGGCGATCAGCCCCGGCCGTGCCGCAGCGCGGGGTGTTCGCCGGCCGCCACCAGGTCGGCCACCGCCGACTTGGGGTCGCGGCCGGTGACCAGGGACTCGCCGACCAGGACCGCGTCGGCGCCCGAGTTGGCGTACGCGATCAGGTCGTGCGGGCCGCGGACGCCGGACTCGGCGACCTTGACGACGTGGGCCGGGATCTCGGGGGCGACCCGCTCGAAGGTGGCGCGGTCGACCTCCAGGGTCTTCAGGTTGCGCGCGTTGACACCGATCACCTTGGCGCCGGCGTCCACGGCGCGCTCGACCTCGTCCTCGTCGTGGACCTCGACGAGCGGGGTGAGGCCGATGGACTCGGCGCGCTCGATCAGGGACTCCAGGGCCGGCTGGTCGAGGGCGGCGACGATCAGCAGCGCGAGGTCGGCACCGTACGCGCGGGCCTCCCACAGCTGGTACGAGGTGACGATGAAGTCCTTGCGCAGCACCGGGATGTCCACCCGGGCCCGGACCGCCTCCAGGTCGGCCAGCGAGCCACCGAACCGGCGCTGCTCGGTCAGGACCGAGATGACGGCCGCGCCGCCCGCCTCGTAGTCCGCGGCGAGCGCGGCCGGGTCGGCGATCGCGGCCAGCGCGCCCTTGGACGGGCTGGAGCGCTTCACTTCGCAGATGACCTTGACGCCCTCACCGCGCAGCGCGGCCACGCCGTCCTTGGCGGCCGACGCCTTCGCCGCGCGCTCCTTGAGCTCGTCGAGGCTGACGCGCGCCTGCCGTTCCGCGAGGTCGGCACGGACGCCGTCGATGATCTCGTCGAGCACACTCACGAGAGCGGCCCCCTTCCGGACGGTTCTTCCAGGCGGTCACAAACCCATGGGCCGAAAACTCATGGTCACTGCGATGGTATCCGGAGGACGGGGTAGGCCTCACATCCGGTTGACGCCGGTCCCAGTACCTGGACGTCCGCCGGTTGATCAAGGATGCAACCAGCCACCGAAGGGCAGGTTCCGGACAACGGTGAAAACCAGGAGCAGCACGCCAAGGCTCCACATCTGCACCGGCCTGAGCTCGATCCGGGCGGGCCGGCCGCGTGCCGCGCGCACCACCCAGACGGTCCACACCACGGCGAAGGCCAGGTAGGCGAGGACGCCCGCCGCGTTGTCCCGCAGCGCGGCCAGGAAGTCGCCGTGGACGAAGGCGTGCGCACTGCGCAGGCCGCCGCAGCCGGGGCAGTACAGGCCGGTGAGCCGGTAGAGCGGGCAGACCGGGTAGTGGCCGGGCCGGCCGGGGTCGACGGTGCCGACGTAGGCGAAGGCTCCGACGACGGCGCCCAGCACGGAGACGGGCACGGCCAGCCGGCCCCGGAGGGAGGGTGTCACCGGCGGGGCGGCTGCGCTGTGGCTGTCGGCGTTCACGCCTCGCATTGTGCCCCGTACGGTCGGCACACGCGCGCGAGGGGCGCCCCGATGTCTCGGGGCGCCCCTCGGGAGGTGGCGCGGGTCAGCTCTCGGCTGCGGCCGGCTCGCGGGTGGCGGCCGGGGCGGTGGTGGTGTACGCGAGGGCGCCGCTCTGCTTCGGCTGGCCGAGGCCCATGGAGCGCATGATCATGCCGACCACGCCGCCGAGGAGCACGATCGCCATGCCGGCCCAGAAACCCACGGGCTGCGCCATCACCATGAAGGCGCCCGCGACGCAGAAACCGATGAAGGCGATGGTGACGCCGGTCCAGGCGGCCGGGGTGTGACCGTGGCTGCTGCCCGCCATGACTTGCTCCTCGTTGCTGGTACGTGTCGTACGGGCCCGAGCTCGTACGTGTCCTTCCGGACGCTCGCCCTCCATTGTCCCGTACCCGGGTGTGTGCCCGGAGCTGGGGTGGCGTCTGATTCGCCACATCGGCCACAGCGCCCCGTAAGGGGCGCGGGGAACTGCGCGACCAGCCCCCACCGGCCGTCAGCCGACCAACGACCTGTCACGGTGCCCCGGCGAAGCCTCACGCCCCAGTGGGATCCTCGCCCCGGTCCAGCGCCTTCCAGATGTCCTCCGGCCGGTCGGGATCCACCGGCTTCGGCGCCCGCCGCGGCCGCTCCGTCCCCGTACCGCGCTCGTAGCGCCCTGACATGGCGGGCCACAGCCGCCCGTAGCGCAGCGCCAGCAGCCCGGCGACCAGGATGAGCGCGCCGCCGGCCGCGGCGACGTACGGCCAGCCGGTGTGGCTGAGCGCGTCGACGGTGGCGGACGTGTCCCCGCTGGCCTCGGCGGCCTTGTCGTCGAGCGCGGAGCCGTCGGCCGCGCCCAGCAGGGCCGCGGCGACGATGCCGGCGCCGGAGAGCGCGAGGAGGCCGGAGACCAGGAAGCGGCCGGCCTTGCGGACGGCGAAGACGGCGACGAGCGCGGCGAGGCCCACTATGGCGAGGGCCGCGGGGACGCCCGTGACGTCGCTGCCCTTGGCGGTCAGCGGGAAGTTGCCGCCTGCCACCGTCGCGGTGCCCGCCGCCCAGCGCTGCCGGGTGGACAGCAGGGCCACGGCCGCGCCGAGCGCGCCGAAGAGCAGCGCGACGGCGAGGCTGCGGCGGCCGGACCGGGCGGGTTCGCCGGCTTCGGAAGAGGGGTGAGGAACAGCAGTCACGTACTCCACTATCGCCTGAACCGCGCGCGAACGGTCACCCGGGGTCGGGTGATAAGCGCCCTACTTGCCCAGTCTGTTGGCCGTGTGCACCGCCCGCAGGACCGCCGCCGCCTTGTTGCGGCACTCCTGGTCCTCGGCGACCGGGTCGGAGTCGGCGACGATGCCGGCGCCGGCCTGGACGTACGCCGTGCCGTCGCGGAGCAGGGCGGTGCGGATGGCGATGGCGGTGTCGGAGTCGCCGGCGAAGTCGAGGTAGCCGACGCAGCCGCCGTACAGCCCCCTCCGGGACGGCTCCAGCTCGTCGATGATCTGCATCGCGCGGGGCTTGGGGGCGCCGGAGAGGGTGCCGGCCGGGAAGCAGGCGGTGAGGACGTCGAAGGCGGTGCGCCCGTCGGCGACCTTTCCGGTGACCGTCGAGACGATGTGCATGACGTGCGAGTACCGCTCGACGGACATGAAGTCGACGACCTCGACGGAGCCGGGCTCGCAGACCCGCCCCAGGTCGTTGCGCCCGAGGTCGACGAGCATCAGGTGCTCGGCGCGCTCCTTGGGGTCGGCCATCAGCTCGTCGGCGAGGGCCTGGTCCTCCTGCGGGGTGGCCCCGCGCGGCCGGGTGCCGGCGATGGGGTGCACCATGGCCTGCCCGTCCTCGACCTTGACGAGGGCCTCCGGGGAGGATCCCACGACGTCGAAGCCGTCGAAGCGGAAGAGGTACATGTACGGCGACGGGTTGGTGGCCCTCAGGACCCGGTAGACGTCCAGCGCGCTCGCCGTGCACGGGGTCTCGAAGCGCTGGGAGGGGACGACCTGGAAGGCCTCGCCCGCGCGGATGCGCTCCTTGATGTCCTCCACGGCCACCTGGAAGTCGGGGCCGCCCCACAGGGCCGTGTACTCGGGGAGTTCGGAGGGCGGCAGGACGGCGGGCGGCTGGGCGACCGGGCGGGAGAGGTCGGCCTCCATGGCGTCCAGGCGGGCCACGGCGTCCGCGTGGGCCTCGTCGACACCCGTGTCGAGGTCGTTGTGGTTGATCGCGTTGGCGATCAGCAGGACCGAGCCCTCCCAGTGGTCCATGACGGCGAGGTCGCTGGTGAGGAGCATGGTCAGCTCGGGGAGCCGGAGGTCGTCGCGCTCCCCCGGGCCGATCTTCTCCAGGCGGCGCACGATGTCGTAGCCGAGGTAGCCGACCATGCCGCCGGTGAAGGGGGGCAGTTCCTGGTCGTGGGGGGTGTGCAGGGCCTCGATGGTGGCGCGCAGGGCGGCCAGCGGATCGCCGTCGACGGGCACGCCGACGGGCCGGGTGCCGAGCCAGTGGGCCTGGCCGTCGCGGGCGGTGAGGGTGGCGGCGGAGCGGACGCCCACGAAGGAGTACCGGGACCAGGAGCGCCCGTTCTCGGCGGACTCCAGCAGGAAGGTGCCGGGGCGCTCGGCGGCGAGCTTGCGGTAGAGCGCGACCGGGGTGTCGCCGTCGGCGAGGAGCTTGCGGGTGACCGGGATGACGCGCCGGTCGGTCGCGAGCTTGCGGAAGGTCTCGAGGTCCATGGCGGCAGACCTTACTGATCGGAGGCGGGTACGCCGGAATCGGCGGCCTCGTGACCGTGCTCGGCGTCCTTGAGGAGCACGTCGGCGTCGAAGCAGGTTCGGTCGCCGGTGTGGCAGGCGGCGCCCACCTGGTCGACCTTGACCAGCACGGTGTCGGCGTCGCAGTCGAGGGCGACCGACTTCACCCACTGGAAGTGGCCGGAGGTGTCGCCCTTGACCCAGTACTCCCGGCGGCTGCGCGACCAGTAGGTGCAGCGGCCGGTGGTGAGGGTCCGGTGCAGCGCCTCGTCGTCCATCCAGCCGAGCATCAGCACCTCGCCGGTGTCGTACTGCTGGGCGATGGCGGGGAGGAGTCCGTCGGCGCTGCGCTTGAGGCGGGCGGCGATCTCCGGGGCGAGGCCACTGGACGGGGGCGTACCCGTCGTACCGGTCGTACTGGTCATGGGTGCCATTGTGCCGCGCGGCACCGACAGTCACGGTCCGTGTCCACTGTCCGGACGGTGCGGGTGGCCGTAGGCTGGCGGTATGTCGACCTTCGCCAAGCGTGAACGGCTCCTGCTCGCCGACCTCTTGGAGACCGCCGGTCCCGAGGCTCCGACCCTCTGCGAGGGCTGGGTGACCCGTGATCTGGCCGCGCACGTGGTGGTGCGCGAACGCCGGCCGGACGCGGCCGGGGGCACGATGATCAAGCAGCTGGCGCCGCGCCTGGAGAAGGTGACGGCCGAGTTCGCCGCGAAGCCGTACGAGGAGCTGATCCAGCTCATCCGCACCGGTCCGCCGCGGTTCTCGCCGTTCCAGCTCAAGCAGGTGGACGAGGCGGCCAACACCGTCGAGTTCTACGTGCACACCGAGGACGTCCGCCGGGCCCAGCCCGACTGGTCGCCGCGGGAGCTGGACCCGGTCTTCCAGGAGGCCCTGTGGACCCGGCTCGAGCGGACGGCCCGGCTGCTCGGCCGGGGCCTGCCGACGGGCCTGGTGCTGCGCCGCCCGGACGGCCAGACGGCGGTCGCCCATCGCGGCGCCCCCGTGGTGACGGTGACCGGTGAGCCCTCCGAGCTGCTGATGTACGCGTTCGGCCGGCAGAACACGGCGAAGGTCGAGGTGGCCGGCGACGAGAACGCGATCGCCAAGCTGAACGAGTCCAAGAAGCTGGGCATCTGAGGAGCCCGCGGTGATCCGGGTCGCGATGACCAGCGTGTACGTGGACGACGTGCCGAAGGCGCACGCGTTCTACACGGACGTCCTCGGCTTCGAGACCCGCACCCGCCTGGACCTGGGCGACGGCACCCTGTTCGTCACGGTCGGCGCCCCGCAGGGCGCGCAGCCGGACCTCCAGCTCCTGCTGGAGGTCCGGCGAGGGTCCCCTCGCGGACCCGTACCGCAAGGCCGTCTACGAGGCGGGACTGCCGGCCATCGTGTTCTCCGTCGACGACATCCGTTCCGAGTACGACCGCCTGCGCACCCTGGGCGTCCGCTTCCCCCACGAACCCCGGGACCAGGGCCCGGCGATCGCCGCCGTCCTGGACGACACGGTCGGCAACCTGATCCAGCTGACCCAGCCGAAGGGCTGACCGCCTCAGCGGGGCAGTTCGGCCCGGCGCAGCCCCGGTACGGCCAGCGCGACGACCCCGCCGAGTCCGCAGACGGCGGCGCTGACGACGTAGACCGGGCCGAGCCCGAAGGCGCCGATCGCGGCGGCCGTGAACGGCATGCTGAGCGGGGTCAGGCCCAGGCTGATCAGGCCGGAGACGGCGGTGACCCGGCCCAGGTACGCGGGCTCGGCCTGGGTCTGCAGCAGGGCCCCGCACATGGCGCCGCTGAGCCCGGCGAGCAGTCCGATCAGCACGGCGACGCCGACGGCCGCCAGGACGCTCGGGACGTAGACCAGGGCGCCGATGGCGACGGAACCGGCGATGACCGACCAGCCGACGACCTGACCGGCATGCGGCATCCTGCCGCGCACGGCCAGCAGCAGCGAGACGGCCCCCGCACCCGTCCCGAACCCGGCGAGCACCCAGCCCATGCCGGCGGCACCCCAGCCGCGTTCGTCGGCGAGGAGGATCAGGCCCACGTTGAGCGGCGCGACGAACCCCAGGTCACCGAGGGCGATGGCGAGCGTCAGAGGAGCGAGGACACGGTGACCGCGGATGTAGCGGAGACCGGCGACCAGGTCGCGTCGGCCAGTGGTCGAGCCGGCGCCGGCCGTGCCGTCCGGCGGGAGCTCCCGGACGCGCAGGGTCATCAGCAGCGGTATCGACAGCGCGATCAGCAGCCCGGCCGCCCCGAACGCGGCCGCCGCACCTCCGAACGCCACCCCGAGGCCCCCGAGCGGGGCGCCGGCGATCTCGGCGAACCGGTATGCGAGGCCCCGCATGCCCTGGACCCGGGCGAGCTGCCCCTTTCCGGTGAGACGCGCGGGCAGCGCACCCACGGCGGGGACGAAGACGGCGTCCACGATGCCGAAGACCAGGGCAAGCGCGGCGAGCGGCCACAGCCCAGGACCGGTGAGCATCAGCAGGCCCGCCACCGCGAGCACGGCGACGCAGCGCACGGCGTCACTCCCGATGACGACCCTGCGCGGGCCGAAGCGGTCGGCGATCACTCCCCCGCCCAGCATCAAGACCGCGCGCGGCAGCGCGCTGACCGACATCACCAGGCCGGCCTGCGCCGGGGACGCGACCTGGACGGCGGCCCAGGAAAGTGCGACGTAGTAGACGCCGTCGCCGGTCATCGACGCCCCGTAGGCGCCGAGCCAGCGCAGCACGTTGGGATCTCGGTGCGCCGGCCGGTCGTCCGGGCCGGTCTGGAGAGCGAGCGCGGTGGTCACGGCGGACCGTCCTCTCGGACACAGGATCAGGTGCGGGATCAGACCCGGAAGGGGAACCCGTACGTGTGCACCGCGACGTTCTCGCGGCCCTCGGTGTCACCGGCGGCCACGGCGGCCCGGCCGCGCTCCTCGTACCGGCGGACGACCTCGTTCATCTCCTTGGCCAACTCGCCCAGTTCGGCCGGGGTGAGCCGCAGCAGCCACTCGGAGTTGTCGGACGCCGACGTCCACGCGTCGCTCCAGTAGGCACGCTCGTCGAGGTAACGCCGGTACATGTCGACGCGCTGGTCGAAGAACATGCGGCTGGCCGCGGTGTGCGCGGCGGCCTTCTCCGGGGCGTCGCGGAAGTCCTCGTCACGGATGCTCAGCCCGTCCGAGGCGGGCTGCCACCACCGCTCCCGCCCGTCTCCGCTGCGCGGCTCGGCCTCCTCGATGAGCCCGTGCTCGGCCAGCTTGCGCAGGTGGTAGCTGACCAGTGAAACGGCCTCGTCGGCCTGCTCGGCGAGCTGAGAGGCGGTCGCCACCCGGTTGAGGATCAACAGCCGGTACAACTGGGCCCGCAGCGGGTGCGCGATGGCCTTGAGCGTTCCCACATCCTTGATGCGACGGTCTCTTTCCCTGTCAGCCATTCGCCCAGGCTAAATACGAAAGGGAAGTTGCGCAATATATTTTGCGCAACTTCCCTTTCGTATCTGCCCGACAAAAAGCCCCGGCCGCCCTCAGGCGCCCGGGGCTCAAGCCGACCGAGAGGTCACCGCACGGGGTGTCCCGCCCTCCGCAACGTCTCCTTGACCTCGCCGATCCGCAGGTCGCCGAAGTGGAAGACGGAGGCGGCTAGCACCGCGTCCGCGCCCGCGGTGACGGCCGGGGGGAAGTGGGTGAGGGCGCCGGCGCCGCCGGAGGCGATGACCGGCACGGTCACGTGCTTGCGCACCGCCGCGATCATCTCCAGGTCGTAGCCGTCCTTGGTGCCGTCCGCGTCCATCGAGTTCAGCAGGATCTCGCCCGCGCCCAGCTCGGCGGCCCGGTGGGCCCACTCGACGGCGTCGATGCCGGTGCCGCGGCGGCCGCCGTGGGTGGTGACCTCGAAGGAGCCCGACTCGGTGCGACGGGCGTCGACCGAGAGGACCAGGACCTGGCGGCCGAAGCGTTCCGCGATCTCGCGGATCAGGTCCGGCCGGGCGATGGCCGCCGTGTTGACGCCCACCTTGTCGGCGCCGGCGCGCAGCAGCTTGTCGACGTCCTCGGCGGTGCGGACGCCGCCGCCGACCGTCAGGGGGATGAAGACCTGCTCGGCGGTGCGGCGGACCACGTCGTAGGTGGTCTCCCGGTTGCCGGAGGACGCGGTGATGTCCAGGAAGGTCAGCTCGTCGGCGCCCTCCGCGTCGTACACCTTGGCCATCTCGACCGGGTCGCCCGCGTCGCGCAGGTTCTGGAAGTTGACGCCCTTGACGACCCGGCCGTTGTCCACGTCCAGGCAGGGGATGACTCGGACCGCCAGGGTCATGAATCCACGGCTCCTCTGTATGCCTCTAGCTCTGCCTCGACCAGGATGCGCGGGTCGACGAAGCCGGTAACCACGACGAACGTGCTCACCGGGCGCACCGTGTCGAAGACTTCCTTGTGGGCGCGTCCCACCGCGTCCATGTCGCGCGCGTGCGCAAGGAACAGGCGGGTGCGGATCACCGACTCCGGTCCCAGACCGAACTCGGCGATCGCCTCCAGGGCGGTGGTGAAGGCCACCTTGGCCTGCTCGTACGGGTCGCCCTCCCCGTACAGCACGGTGCCCTTGAAGGACGTCGTACCGCCCACCACCACACGGTCGCCCGCCGCGACGGCGCGGGCGAAACCGAAGCTCTCCTCCCAGGGACTTCCGCTCTGCACGCGCCGTACGGCATCGGACGTCATCGTGACACTGCCTCCAGTGCTTCTTCCAAGGTGAACGCCTTGGCGTACAGGGCCTTCCCGACGATGGCGCCCTCGACACCGAGGGGTACCAGGCCGGCCAGCGCGCGGAGGTCGTCCAGCGACGACACGCCGCCGGAGGCCACGACCGGCCGGTCCGTCGCCGCGCACACGTTCTTCAGGAGCTCCAGGTTCGGGCCCTGGAGGGTGCCGTCCTTGGCGATGTCGGTGACGACATAGCGGGCGCAGCCCTCCTTGTCGAGGCGGGCGAGGGTCTCGTAGAGGTCGCCGCCGTCGCGGGTCCAGCCTCGGCCGCGCAGGGTCGTACCGCGTACGTCCAGGCCGACCGCGATCTTGTCGCCGTGCTCGGCGATGACCTTGGCGACCCATTCCGGGGTCTCCAGGGCGGCCGTGCCGAGGTTCACGCGGGTGCAGCCGGTGGCGAGGGCCGCGGCGAGGGTGGCGTCGTCGCGGATGCCGCCGGAGAGTTCGACCTTGATGTCCATGGCCCCGGTGACCTCGGCGACCAGCGCGCGGTTGTCGCCGGTGCCGAACGCCGCGTCCAGGTCGACCAGGTGCAGCCACTCGGCGCCCGAACCCTGCCAGGCGAGGGCCGCCTCCAGCGGGGAGCCGTAGGAGGTCTCGGTCCCGGACTCGCCGTGCACGAGGCGGACGGCCTGGCCGTCGCGGACGTCGACGGCGGGAAGGAGTTCGAGCGTGCTCACAGTGTTCCGATCCAGTTGGTGAGGAGCTGGGCGCCGGCGTCGCCGGACTTCTCGGGGTGGAACTGGGTGGCCCACAGGGCGCCGTTCTCCACGGCGGCCACGAACGGCTTGCCGTGCGTCGACCAGGTCACCCTGGGGGCCTGCATGGCCGCGTTGTGCGTCTCCAGGGCCCAGTCGTGGACGGCGTAGGAGTGCACGAAGTAGAAGCGCGCGTCGGCGTCCAGGCCGGCGAACAGCTCGGAGCCGGCCGGCGCGTCCACGGTGTTCCAGCCCATGTGCGGGACGATCTCGGCCTGGAGCGGCTCGACCGAGCCGGGCCACTCGTCGAGGCCCTCGGTCTCCACGCCGTGCTCGATGCCGCGCGCGAACAGGATCTGCATGCCGACGCAGATGCCCATCACCGGGCGCCCGCCGGACAGCCGGCGGTCGATGATCCAGTCCCCGCGCGCCCCGCGCAGGCCCTCCATGCAGGCGGCGAAGGCGCCGACGCCGGGCACCAGCAGGCCGTCCGCGTTCATGGCCCGGTCGAAGTCACGGGTGATCTCGACGTCGGCCCCGGCGCGGGCGAGGGCGCGCTCGGCGGACCGGACGTTGCCGAAGCCGTAGTCGAAGACGACGACTTTCTTGGAAGCCGCGGATCCGCTCAATTCCACACCTCCAGCCTCATGACGCCCGCCACCAGGCACAGGGCGGCGCTGATCGAGAGCAGCACGATCAGGCTGGTGGGCATCTTCTGCTTGACGAAGGAGATGATTCCGCCGACCAGGAAGAGGCCGACGACGATCAGTATGGTCGAGAGGCTGTTCATCGCTTACAGCGCGCCCTTCGTCGAGGGGAGGATGCCGGCCGCGCGCGGGTCGCGTTCGGAGGCGTAGCGCAGCGCCCTCGCCAGCGCCTTGAACTGGCACTCCACGATGTGGTGCGCGTTACGTCCGTACGGTACGTGCACGTGCAGGGCGACCTGCGCCTGGGCGACGAAGGACTCCAGGATGTGCCGGGTCATGGTGGTGTCGTACTCGCCGATCATCGGCGCCATGTTCTCCGGCTCGGTGTGCACGAGGTACGGGCGGCCGGACAGGTCGACCGTGACCTGGGCGAGCGACTCGTCCAGCGGGACCGTGCAGTTGCCGAAGCGGTAGATGCCGACCTTGTCGCCGAGGGCCTGCTTGAAGGCGGCGCCGAGGGCGAGGGCGGTGTCCTCGATGGTGTGGTGCGAGTCGATGTGCAGGTCGCCGTCGGTCTTCACGGTGAGGTCGAACAGACCGTGCCGGCCGAGCTGGTCGAGCATGTGGTCGTAGAAGCCGACGCCGGTGGCGATGTCGGTCTTGCCGGTGCCGTCGAGGTCGATCTCGACGAGGACCGAGGTCTCCTTGGTGGTGCGCTCCACGCGCCCTACGCGGGTCATGCGTCCAGCTCCTTCTTGACTTCACGTACCGCGTCGAGGAACGCGTCGTTCTCTTCGGGGGTTCCGGCGGACACCCGCAGGAAGCCGGGCACGCCGTTGTCCCGGACGAGGACTCCCCGGTCGAGGATCCGCTGCCACACCGCGTGCGGGTCCTCGAACCGCCCGAACTGCACGAAGTTGGCGTCCGACTCGGTGACCTCCAGGCCCGCCGCCCGCAGCTCGGCTACCAGCCGGTCCCGCTCGGCCTTCAGCTGCTCGACGTACTTCAGCAGCGTGTCGGTGTGCTCCAGGGCGGCCAGCGCGGTCGCCTGGGTGATCGACGACAGGTGGTAAGGCAGCCGGACCAGCTGGACGGCGTCCACCACCGCGGGGTGCGCGGCGAGGTAGCCGAGGCGCAGGCCGGCCGCGCCGAAGGCCTTCGACATGGTCCGGGAGACGACGAGATTCGGCCGACCTTCGAGCAGCGGCAGCAGCGAGGCGCCGTGGCTGAACTCGATGTAGGCCTCGTCGACGACGACCATCGAGGGTTTGGCGGCCTGGGCGGCCGCGTAGAGCGCGAGGACCGTCTCGGCCGGTACCGCGTTGCCCGTGGGGTTGTTGGGGGTGGTGATGAAGACGACGTCCGGCCGGTGCTCGGCGATGGCCGCCGCGGCCGCCGCGACGTCGAGGGTGAAGTCCGCGTTGCGGGGGCCGGAGATCCAGCGGGTGCCGGTGCCGCGCGAGATGAGCGAGTGCATCGAGTACGACGGCTCGAAGCCGATCGCGGTGCGGCCGGGTCCGCCGAAGGTCTGCAGCAGCTGCTGGATGACCTCGTTGGAGCCGTTGGCCGCCCACACGTTCTCGATGGTGAGCGGGTGGTTGCCGGTCTTCGTCAGGTACCTGGCCAGCTCGGTGCGCAGCTGCACCGCGTCCCGGTCGGGGTAGCGGTTCAGGTCCCGGGCGGCCTCGCGCACCCGCTCCGTGATCCGCTCGACCAGCGGCTCGGGCAGCGGGTAGGGGTTCTCGTTCGTGTTCAGCCGTACGGGGACGTCCAACTGGGGCGCGCCGTAGGGGGACTTGCCGCGCAGCTCGTCCCGTACGGGGAGATCGTCGATGCCGAAGCTCACTTGCCCGTCGGTACCTTCCATCCGAACCTTGCCTTGATCGCCGCGCCGTGCGCGGGCAGGTCCTCCGCCTCCGCCAGCGTGACCACGTGGTGCGCGACCTCGGCCAGCGCGTCCCGCGTGTAGTCGACGATGTGGATGCCGCGCAGGAAGGACTGGACGGAGAGCCCGGAGGAGTGGCAGGCGCAGCCGCCGGTGGGCAGCACGTGGTTGGAGCCGGCGGCGTAGTCGCCGAGGGAGACCGGCGCCCAGGGTCCGATGAAGATCGCGCCCGCGTTCCGCACCCGGTCGGCCACGGCGGCGGCGTCGGCCGTCTGGATCTCCAGGTGCTCGGCGCCGTACGCGTCGACGACCCGCAGGCCCTCGTCGATGCCGTCGACCAGGACGATCGCGGACTGCCGGCCCTCGAGTGCGGGCACGATCCGGTCGTCGACGTGCCTGGTCGCCGCGACCTGCGGCGCCAGCTCCTTCTCGACCGCGTCGGCAAGCTCGACGG
This sequence comes from Streptomyces sp. NPDC001507, assembly GCF_042894765.1. NCBI lineage: Bacteria > Bacillati > Actinomycetota > Actinomycetes > Kitasatosporales > Streptomycetaceae > Streptomyces > Streptomyces sp. NPDC001507. The sequence goes on along the minus strand of NZ_JBIAVV010000002.1, from coordinate 592,657 downwards.
AGTCGGTGACCAGCACCGCGGCCGCGAGCGGGTCGTGCTCGGCCTGGCTGATCAGGTCGGCGGCGACGTGCACCGGGTCGGCGGTGGCGTCCGCGAGGACGGCGATCTCGGTCGGGCCGGCCTCGGCGTCGATGCCGATCCTGCCGGTGAAGTAGCGCTTGGCGGCGGCCACCCAGATGTTGCCGGGGCCGGTGACCATGGTGGCGGGCGGGCAGGACTCGGTGCCGTACGCGAACATGGCGACGGCCGTGGCGCCGCCGGCCGCGTACACCTCGTCGACGCCGAGCAGGGCGCAGGCGGCGAGGATCGTCGGGTGCGGCAGGCCCCCGAACTCGGCCTGCGCGGGCGAGGCGAGCGCGATCGACTCGACGCCGGCCTCCTGCGCGGGCACCACGTTCATGATCACGGAGGAGGGGTAGACGGAGCGTCCGCCGGGCGCGTACAGCCCGACCCGCTCGACCGGCACCCACTTCTCGGTGACCGAGCCGCCGGGCGCGACCTGCGTGGTGTGCGTCGGACGCCGCTGCTCGCGGTGGACGAGCCGGGCGCGCCTGATGGACTCCTCCAGGGCCGCGCGCACGGCCGGGTCGAGCTGCGCCAGCGCGTCCGTGAGCGCCTGGGCCGGGACCCGTACCGACTCCAGGCGTACGCCGTCGAACCTCTCGGCGAAGTCGATCAGCGCCGCGTCGCCCCGATGATGCACGGCCTCGCAGATCGGACGCACCTTCTCCAGGGCGGCCGAGACGTCGAAGTCGGCTCGGGGCAGCAGGTCGCGCAGAGCGAGGCCCTCGGGGAGGGCGTCGCCGCGCAGATCGATTCGGGAGATCACAGGCTCAATTCTCTCAGACGGCACTCCGAGCCCGTCCGCGCGTATCAATGGCTGATACAGAACGTGAGCCGGCGACCGCACCGACCGCGGCTCCGTGGCTTGATACGGGGCGGGGGGCGGCGCCCGGCACATAGCCTGACCGGAACCCGGAAGATCACCGTCACCAACTGTGTTCGAGGGCTCACGCACCGGGCATCACCGGTTGTACCGAACATGACCCGCGAGTAGTTGAGGAAGAAGGAAAAGCCGTGACCCAGGGGGACGGCGTCCGCGACGGGGATCTGCCGGACGATCTGACCGCGGCCGAGGCCGGTATGTGGCAGGCGTTCCGCAACGGCAGCGTGTACGACCTGAGCAGCGGCGACCTGCACGTGGACGATCCGCACGGCGGCCACCCGTGGGGGCCCGAGCGGACCGTGCGGGCCCGGATCGTGTGCTGGCTGCTGCTCGACGGGCCGCCGGCGCTGGACGGCCGGGTCGCCTCGCTGAAGCTGGCCGGCGTCCGGATCACCGGAACCCTGGACCTGGCGGGCGGCACGGTCCTGCCGTACATGGAGCTGCGCGGCTGCCGGTTCGACGACGAGATCCTGCTGCCGGAGGCGCACTTCACGACGGCGCGGTTCGTGAACTGCGCGGCGCCGCGCCTGGAGGCGGCCCGGCTGCACACGGAGGGTGACCTGCATCTGCCACGCTGCCGGTTCCTCGGCGGGGTCCGGCTGACCGACGCGCACATCGGCACCGATCTGCTCTTGAACCAGGCGGTGGTGTACCGGGACCGCAGCGGGCGGTCGATCGCGGCGGACGGCATGACCGTCGGCCAGGACCTGACGGCGGAGCTCCTGGAGACGCACGGGGAGCTGAGCCTGCGCAGTGCCAAGGTGGGCGTCTCGCTGAGCCTGCGCGGGGCGCGGCTGCGCAACCCCGACGGGCGGTTCGCGCTGAACGCGCCCCAGCTGACCGTCGGCCGGACGCTGTACCTGACCCCGGCCGGGGTGGGCGGCCCCTGGCAGAGCGGGACGACCCCGGCGCGCGGTACGCGGATCCAGCGGTTCGAGTGCCAGGGCGGGGTCCGCCTCGACGACGGGCGGTTCGGGGACGCGGTGGACCTGGAGCGGGCACGGCTGACCTTCACGGACGACCAGGAGCTGTCGCTGCGCCGGGTGCAGGCGCCGGAGCTGCGGTTCCTCGGGGAGGAGCCGCAGCGCGGGCGGGTGGTGCTGTCCGGCGCCCGGGTCGTCAACCTGGTGGACCGGGCGACCAGCTGGCCGGGGCCCGGGCGGCTGCACATGGGCGGCTTCGGCTACGAGAACCTGGTGCCGCAGGGCCCGTTCCCGCTGACCCGGCGCCTGGACTGGGTGGCGGCGGCGACCGCCGAGTACAACCCGGAGCCGTACGAGCGCCTGGCGACCGTGCTGCGGGCCGCCGGCGAGGACGAGGACGCACGCGAGGTGCTGCTCGCCAAGCAGCGGCGGCGCCGCGAGACGCTGCCGCCGGCCGCCAAGCTCTGGGGGTTCGCGCAGGACCTGACGGTGGCCTACGGCTACCGGCCGGGCCGGGCGGCGGTGTGGATGGCGGTGCTGTGGGCGGCGGGCACGCTGGCGTTCGCGCACGCCCCGCATCCGCCGATGAACTCGGGCGGCCACCCGGCCTGGGACCCGGCGCTGTTCGTCCTGGACCTGCTGCTGCCGGTGATCGACCTGGGCCAGGTCGGGCAGTGGCGGCTCACCGGGGGCTGGCAGTGGGCGGCGGCGGCGATGATCCTGCTGGGCTGGATCCTGGCCACGACCGTGGCGGCGGGGGCGACGCGGCTGCTGAGGCGGGGGTGACGGCCGGCGTCTCCCGGGGCAGCCGAGGTGGGTGGCACTGACAGGTACGGAACAGGTGAGCAATAGTCAGCTTTTACCGCTCCTTGACCGGCGACCGTACAACTTTCGTGGAGTTGGCCATACCGTCTGGCGCTGCCCCGACCTGCGGACTTTCAATGGTCAACGCCATGGCTTCGCTGCGCGCGCTCTTCCGTTCCGGACGGAGGGCAACGAACGCTCCGCCTCTCGCCGCCGGACCGCTCCCGGCCGACGACGAGGTGTTCCTCGACGCGCCCGACGACCGGCTCGCCCCCGCGCTGGTCGCGGCCGGCCGGGGCGAGCACGAGGCGGCGGCGGCACTGCTGGCCGGCACCGGGGACGCGGCCGAGTGGGAGGAACGCGACCGGTACGTGCGCCGGCTCGCGCTCTTCGCCCGCTCCCGCGCCGAGTGGCTCGGCCAGTGGGCCGCGGCCGCCCCGCACGACCCGGACCTGCTGCTGGTCCAGGCCCAGCTCGGGGTGGACCAGGCCTGGGACTCGCCCGCCCGCGCGGAGCTCCTGCGCCCGCTCAGCCCGCTGATCACGGCTGCCGCGCGCGGCGACGACCGGGACCCGGTGCCGTGGCGGATCGCCCTCGACCACGCCCGCGGCACGAACGCAGGGCACCGCTACTTCGAGGAGCTGTGGGAGGCGGCGGTCCGCCGCGCCCCGCACCACTACGGCTGCCATGTGGCGGCGCTGCGCTACCTGGGCACGTACTGGCACGGCTCGCACCGCGAGTGCTTCGACTTCGCCGACCTGGCCGCCCAGGACGCCCCGGCCGACTCCCTCGTCCAGGCCCTCCCCGCCCGCGCCGCCTTCGCCTACCTCACCGACGGCTGCGGACCCGAGGTGCCGCGGGCCCGCCTGGACGCGGCGGCCGACCGGGCGATCGCGCTCTCCGCGCGGTTCCCGGCGGCCGACACCTGGCCGGCCGAGATCCGCAACAAGCTGATGTACCTGCTGGTCCGCCTGGAACGCTGGGAGGCCGCCCGCGCCCAGCTGGACCTGATCGGCCCGTACGTCACGTCCTTCCCCTGGGGGCGGCTCTCCGACGACCCGCTGGGCCATTTCGTACGCCTGCGCGCCCACCTGCTGGCCGGTACGGAACCGCCCCCCGAGGCCGTGCTGATCCCCTCACCGAGGGCCACGGGGCGACCACGGGCCGAGCACGGCGGACATGTTCCCGCCGATGACCACTAGGCTGTGGCGCCGTGACCACCGTCCGTCTCCCCCTCTTCCCGCTGAACTCGGTGCTGTTCCCGGGGCTCGTGCTGCCGCTGAACGTCTTCGAGGAGCGCTACCGCGCCATGATGCGCGACCTGCTGAAGACGCCCGAGGAAGAACCACGCCGGTTCGCCGTCGTGGCGATCCGCGACGGCCACGAGGTGGCGCCGAGCGCGCCGGGCATGCCGGACCCGACGGCGCAGCCCGACCGGGGCCCGGCGGCCGGCTTCGGGCCCGACCCCCTCAAGTCCCTGCACCGGGTGGGCTGCGTGGCGGACGCGGCGACGATCCGGGAGCGGGCGAACGGCACGTTCGAGGTGCTGGCCACGGGTACGAACCGGGTGCGGCTGCTCTCCGTCGACGCGTCGGGGCCGTTCCTCACGGCCGAGCTGGAGGAGCTCACGGAGGAGCAGGGCGACGAGGCCGGGGCGCTGGCCGAGGGCGTGCTGCGGGCCTTCCGCCAGTACCAGAAGCGCCTGGCGGGCGCCCGAGAACGCTCCCTCTCCACGGGTGCCGACCTCCCCGACGAACCGTCGGTCGTCTCCTACCTGGTCGCCGCCGCGATGATGCACGACACCCCGACCAAGCAGCGCCTGCTCCAGGCCCCCGACACGGCGTCCCGCCTCCGCGACGAGCTGAAACTCCTTCGCTCCGAGACGGCGATCATCCGTAACCTGCCGTCACTGCCCGCGGCGGAGCTGACGCGGGCACCGACGAGCCTGAACTGACCCGGGGTCTTCCTGAATGCCGAAGAAATCAAAGAAACAGCAGCAGTCCGGCGGCGGTGGCACCCCGGCGACGGTGGCCCTTACCGCGGCAGGCGTGGACTTCACGGTCCACGCCTACGACCACGACCCCGCCCACCCGTCCTACGGCGAGGAGGCGGCGGAGGCGATGGGCGTGTCCCCCGACCGTGTCTTCAAGACCCTGGTCGCGGACGTCGACGGCGCGCTCACGGTCGCGGTCGTGCCGGTGGCCGGCACCCTGGACCTCAAGGCCCTGGCCACGGCGGTCGGCGGCAAGCGGGCGGCGATGGCAGACCCGGCCCTGGCCGAGCGCACGACGGGCTACGTCCGCGGCGGCATCTCCCCGCTGGGCCAGCGCAGGAAACTCCCCACGGTCCTGGACGCCTCCGCCTCGGCCCACGCCACGATCTGCGTCTCGGCGGGCCGCCGCGGCCTGGAGGTGGAACTCGCCCCGACCGCCCTCGCGAGTCTGACGAACGCGACACTGGCCCCGATCGGACGTGCGTGACCCCTCGACGAAGTCTCGGCACTGCGTTAAGTACGGAAGACATGTCGAAGAAGACACGGAAAAGGAAGTGGCGCCTGAAGAAGGGCCGCTCGAACCACGGTCGCCGTCCGGCGTAGCCGGCCGGTCGGCACCACATCTCAGCCCGTCCGGCGTTTGAGGACAAGGCCGAAGGCCGGGGCGGGGGTCGAAGGGGGCGCGGCGCCCCCTGGAGGATGGGACGGGTAGGGGGCGGCGGGGGCGGGAAAAGTCATGCCGGTGGAGCGGCGTAGGGGCCGTCCTCGTACGGGGGCTCCGGGTCCCGGGGACCGAACAGCGCCGTCAACCCGAGGTGCACCACCAACGCCGACAACGACCACGCCAGCAACGCCCCCTTCGCCCCGAGCTTCAGCGGCGCCGAGAACGTCACCCCCTTACCCACGGCCCTCGCGTGAGCGATCACGTCCGACTCCGGCCCCAGCCACATCCCGAGTCGCCAGGCCAGCACCGACGCCAGCAGCCCCCCGACCCCCAGCGCCACCACCAGCGGCACGCCCCCACGCCGCCGCCACAGAAACACCACCCCTGCGCTCACCACCCCGAACGCCAGCGCCAGCAGCGTGAACGTTCCGTCCACCCCGGCCGCCTGCTCCCCCTCGCTGTCCTTGAGGTAGACCGCCCAGTTCTTGCCGGACTGCTCCCCCACCAGCGGCACATGCGGCGCCAGCCACAGCCACAGCAGCCCGAGCAGCACCCCGCTCACCGCCACCGCGACGGCGATCACGGCGCCTTCCCGCAGCTCGGTCTTCATCCCTGGACCGTCCTGTCCGTACTCCCCCGCGCCCGCCCCGGCAGGCGGCGGAGCCTGCCAGGCCTGGTGCGGGGACTGGTCGTGCGGTGGCGGAGGCGGCGTCAACGGTGCGGTCACGTTGCCATCGTGCCAGGTCGGCCTGTGGGGCGCGTCACCGGACGGCGGCCCTGCGATACGCCCAGGTGGCGACGGCCAGCGAGACGACACCCACCCCGGCGCACACCCCCAGGTCAGCGAGGACGACGGCCCAGTCCGGCCGCGCCCCGAAGGTCCGGGCGTAGGCCTCGACGCCGTACGTCGACGGCAGCAGGTCCCGCGCGAACTGGATGATCCCCGGCATCCGGTCCGGCGGCAGCACGCCGAGCAGCAGCGCCGCCGACATGCCCAGCTGCCCGAGCAGGGTGGCGAGTTCGGGACGGGGCGCCAGCAGTCCGCAGGCCGCGCCCAGCCCCGCCAGGGCTGCCCCGGCGAGCGGGATCACCGCGACGAGGATCCACAGGTTCCCGAGCGGCAGCCCGAACAGCACGCACCCGAAGACGGCCGTGACCAGCGTCCCCGGCACGGTGAAGGAGGCGTACGCCGCGGCCGCCCCGAGCACCACCGAGGCCGGCGGCACGGGCAGCGTGGCGTAGTGGTCGAGCCCGCCGCTCGCCCGCAACTGCCCGAAGTACTGCGCGAGCAGGTTCAGCGCCACGTAGGCGACGACGACGACCGACGAGCCCGCCACCACGGACTGGGCCTCGCCCCGCGAGTCCACCACCCCGCGCATCATGACCATGATGCCGACGGACTGGAAGGTCGCGACGAACAGCAGCGGGATCCGCGCCACCCGGGCCCGGGACAGCTGCGCGCGGTAGACGGCCACCAGCGACGGCCACAGCCGCGCCCGCGGGCCCAGCTCGGCCGCCGGGCCGCCCGGCGCCGTCTCTTCCACGGCCAGGGCACCGCCCGGCAGAACCTCAGCGGGTACGACACTCACGTCGCGCTGCTCCCTTTCCGTGCGGCACCTGCGACCGGTACTGCTGCCGCGTCTTTCCGTACGCGCCCGGCCGCCGTCCTGTTCATCCACGCGCTCGCCGTCACGCCTTCACCAACCCCTGCCGGGCGGCGCCGCCCAGCGCCAGGTAGACGTCCTCCAGGCTGGGCGTGGCGAGGGTGAAGTCGTCGAGGGCGGCGAAGGCGGCCCCGCCGGTCACCGTGGCGACGACGGCACGCGCCTCCTCGGGCACGAGCCGCAGCGTCCAGCGCCGGCCGGACTCGACGGCGCGCTCCCGCAGGGCGGCCACCTCGGGCACCTCCAGCGGCGCCCGCTCGCGCCACACCAGCTCGACCCGCACCTCGCCGGCCACTCGCTCCTTGAGCCCGGCGGGGGTGTCGCAGGCGATGACCCGCCCCTGGTCGAGGACGGCGACCCGGTCCAGGACCGTCTCGGCCTCGATGACGTTGTGGGTGACGAGCACCACGGTGGCGCCCTGTTCGGCCCGCCGCCGGTCCACGGCGGCCCACACGGCCCGCCGGGCCACGGGGTCCATCCCGGTCGTCGGTTCGTCGAGCACGAGCAGCGGCCGCTCCCCGACCAGCGCGGCGGCGAAGCAGGCGAGCCGCCGCTGTCCGCCGGAGAGCTTCTTGAGCGCCCGCCCGGCGATCGGCGTCAGGCCCAGCTCCTCGAGGACGGCGTCGCGCTCGCGCCGCGCCTCGCGCACGTCCAGTCCGCGCAGCCGACCGGTGGTCTCGGCCGCGAGGGACACGGTCAGCTCGTCGAGGGCGCTGGACTCCTGCCCGAGGTAGGCGAGGATCCGCGCGGCCCGTTCCGGGTGCCGCACGATGTCGTGCCCGAGGATCTCGACACTGCCCGCGTCGGGCCGCAGCAGCCCGGTGAGCTGCCGTACGAGCGTCGACTTGCCGGCCCCGTTCGGCCCGAGCAGCCCGAAGACCTCCCCGCGCCGGACGTCGAGCTCCACCCCGTCGGTGGCCCGCACCTCGGGCACGGCGGCGGCACCACGCCGCCCTTTGACCGCGGCGTAGGTCTTGGTCAGCCCACGCACGGCACATACGACATCACCCTGCCGCCGAAGTGCCCGACCCACGCCCGTACTCACAAGAAACGAGGGTACGGGGTCGCCCCCGTTTACTCGCCTTTGGGGCGCCCCGCTTCCCGGCTCCGTAAGGACGGCGCCCCGAAGGGGCGCGGGGCTGCATCACCTATGCGGGTCCGCCGCTTGGGCGCGACGAGCCCCCCACCGGCCCGCACCCGAAATGAGGTCCGCAGCCCCGTCGCTCACTCCGCAGACGCATGCTCCCCGGCCCCCGCCGGCACATCGAACTCTCTCCAGAACCCCGCCCGAATGGCGTACCGGTCGTGCTCGTCGATCTGGTCGTCCTTGTGCGCCAGCAACCCGAACCGCGCCGCGTACCGCAGCAGCTCCCCGTCGATCCGGTGCGGAATCCGCGGATACATCCCCGACAGCTTGTGCAGGTGGCTCTGGTCCCCGAGCCGTGACATCCACCGCCGGGCGAACACCTGCCCGACCTCGTACGGATCCCCCCCGACGGTCGTGATGTCCTCCTCCCGGTCGGCCCACCGCTGCTCCGCCGTGGTCAGCTGCGCCAGCGTCGGCATGGAGGCCGCCTCGGCCGGCTCCGCCGCCACCCCCGGCCGGTCCACCCACCCCTTGTCGGAGGACCACCGCAGGGTGGCCGTGGTCGCCGGATGCTGGACCGGCTGCGCGCCCGGCGCGCGCAGGGCGGCGAGGTCCTTGGGCGTCGGCACCCCCTTCGGCGCCGGCACCCGCTCCTGCGCCCCGTTCTCCACCACGCTCGCCGCGGGCGCCCGCTCCGTGTCCTCGGTCCCCGGCTCGGGGGCCGCCGCCAGCGACGACTCGGGCAGCGGCGCCGAGAGGATCGCGGCGATCTCCGGCCGCGGCACCGGCGGCGGCGCGCAGACCGCGGTCAGCTCCTTGGCCCGGACCGCCTGGGTGATCCACGCCCGGTCCAGCACCCGCCGCTCGTCGGCCTCGGCGACCAGGTCCTCGGACTGGTTGTAGTCGCCGTCGGCGGCCTGCACGGCCCACAGGTGCACGGCGACCCCGTGCTCCTTGGCGGCCATCATGCCCGGCAGCAGGTCCCCGTCGCCGGTCACGAGGACGACGTCGGAGCAGGCCCTGTTCCTGGCCAGCTCGGTCAGCTCGGCGTGCATGGCCGCGTCCACGCCCTTCTGTGCCCAGCGCCCGTCGCTGCGGGTCAGCGCGCCGAGCCGGACGGTCACCCGGGGCATCACGCGCAGCCTGCGGTGTTCCGGCTGGGGGACGCGGTCGGGGGCGCCGTCGAACCAGTAGATGCGCAGCAGTGGACGCTCGGTGTCGGACTCCGCGCGGTCGCGCAGCGCCTGGATCAGCGCGGCGTGGTCGACGGTGATGCGGGATCGGGAGGGCTCACCGGCGAGGAGACTGGCGGCGGCACCCAGCAGATACCCGGCGTCCACCAGGACGATGCAGCGGTCCACGCGACTCACCCTCTTTCCGGGAGGTTTGCTTTTCGGGGCTTCCTTCGAGTCTGCCCGACCACGCGGGGGTTAACGGCCCGAACTCGATCTTCGGCGTGGCGTTTCGGGCCCTCGCTCTCCGACAAGCCCTGTTACAGACGGTAATTATCCGAAATGCGTCTGTTGTCAGCCTATGTGAATCTGAATTCGGCCCCTAGATCCCCCACAGGAGGCAGATCACCATGGCCAAGAACAAGAACCGCAAGGGTGGCACCCAGAACCGCACCCCGCAGAGCGAGCAGACCCACGAGCAGCACGGGCAGCGTACGTCGGGCGAGTCCCAGGACTCGCCGGTGTCGCACATCCAGGGCAGCCCGGCGGACGTCGCCCGCAAGAAGCAGAAGAGCTTCGGCCACAACTGAGCGACCGACCAGGTCCCCCCGGGCTGTTGAAGCCCAGGCACGCAGGAGGGGCGCACCCGTTGCGGGTGCGCCCCTTCCGCGTGCGTACCGGCCGGCGGGCCGGGAGCCGGGGCCTATCCGGCCAGGCAGGACGGGCCGAGCAGCACCTTGAGGTCGCCGAAGAGCGCCGGGTCCGGCTTCACCCGGTGCCGGTCGAGGCGGAGCACGGTGGTCTTGGTCGGGCCCTGGAGCTTGATCCGGACCTCGCTGTCGCCCTTGTGGTGGCTGAGGATCTCGCCGAGGCGGCTGACCATCGGCGGGGTGACCCGGGTGGCCGGGATGGTGAGGATCACGGGCGCGTTGGTGCCGGCGTTGGAGAGGTCCGGGACGGTCAGCTCCATCCCCACCAGCCGGGGCACGTCCTCACGCTTGTCGAGGCGGCCCTTGACGAACACCACCGCGTCCTCGACCAGTTGGGTCGAGATGAGCTGGTAGCTGGCCGGGAAGAACATGCACTCGATGGAGCCCGCGAGGTCCTCCACGGTGGCGATCGCCCAGGCGTTGCCCTGTTTGGTCATCTTGCGCTGCAGGCCGGAGATGATCCCGCCGATGGTGACCACCGCGCCGTCCGCGTGCTCGCCGCCGGTGAGCTGGGCGATACCCGCGTCGGCCTTGTCCGAGAGCACGTGCTCCAGGCCGAAGAGCGGGTGGTCGGAGACGTACAGACCGAGCATCTCCCGCTCCTGGGCGAGCAGATAGGTCTTGTCCCACTCCTCGGTGGTGAACTCGACGTCCAGACCGAAGCCGGGCTCGCTGCTCTCCTCCTCGCCCATCCCGCCGAAGAGATCGAACTGGCCCTCGGCCTCCTTGCGCTTGACCGCGACCACGTTGTCGATCATCGAGTCGAAGTGCGCGGTGAGGCCCTTGCGGGTGTGCCCCAGGGCGTCGAAGGCGCCCGCCTTGATCAGCGACTCCGTGGTGCGCTTGTTGCAGGCGACCGCCTCGACCTTGTCGAGGTAGTCGGGGAAGGAGTTGTACTTGCCCTTGGCCTTGCGGCTCCTGATGATCGACTCGACCACGTTCGTACCGACGTTGCGGACGGCTTCGAGGCCGAAGAGGATCACGTCGTCGCCCTGCGCGGCGAAGTTGTGCACCGACTCGTTGACGTTCGGCGGCAGCACCTTGATGCCCATGCGCCGGCACTCGTTGAGGTAGACGGCCGACTTGTCCTTGTCGTCCTTGACCGAGGTGAGCAGTCCGGCCATGTACTCGGCGGGGTGGTTGGCCTTGAGGTAGGCGGTCCAGTACGAGACCAGGCCGTACGCGGCGGAGTGCGCCTTGTTGAAGGCGTAGCCGGCGAACGGGACCAGCACGTCCCACAGGGCCTGGATCGCCTCGTCGCTGTAGCCGTTCTTCCGGGCGCCGGCCTGGAAGATGGTGAAGTTCTTGGCCAGTTCGTCGGGCTTCTTCTTGCCCATCACGCGCCGGAGGATGTCGGCCTCGCCGAGCGAGTAACCGGCGATGATCTGCGCGGCCTTCTGCACCTGCTCCTGGTAGACGATCAGGCCGTAGGTGACGGCCAGGACCTCTTCCAGGGGTTCCTCCAGCTCCTTGTGGATCGGGGTGATCTCCTGGAGCTTGTTCTTGCGCAGCGCGTAGTTGGTGTGCGAGTCCATGCCCATCGGGCCGGGACGGTAGAGCGCCGACACGGCGGAGATGTCTTCGAAGTTGTCGGGCTTCATCAGGCGCAGCAGGGAGCGCATGGGGCCGCCGTCGAACTGGAAGACGCCCAGGGTGTCGCCGCGCTGGAGGAGGTCGAAGGTCTTCGGGTCGTCGAGCGGCAGGGACAGCAGGTCGAGGTCGATGCCCTTGTTGGACTTCACCATCTTGACGGCGTCGTCCATGATCGTCAGGTTGCGCAGGCCGAGGAAGTCCATCTTCAGCAGGCCGAGCGACTCGCACTGCGGGTAGTCCCACTGCGTGATGGTCACGCCGTCCGTGTGCCGCACCCAGATCGGGGCGTGGTCGACGATGGGCTCACTGGACATGATCACGCCGGCCGCGTGCACACCCATCTGCCGCACCAGGCCCTCGACGCCCTTGGCGGTGTCGATGACCTTCTTCACGTCCGGCTCGTTCTCGTACATCCCGCGGATCTCGCCGGCCTCGTTGTACCGCGGGTGCGAGGGGTTGGTGATGCCGTCGAGGTCGATGCCCTTGCCGAGGACGTCGGCGGGCATCGCCTTCGTGAGGCGGTCGCCCATCGCGTACGGGTAGCCCAGCACGCGCGCGGAGTCCTTGATGGCGTTCTTCGCCTTGATCTTGCCGTAGGTGCCGATCATGGCGACCTTGTCGGCGCCGTACTTCTCGGTCACGTACCTGATCACCTCGACGCGCCGACGCTCGTCGAAGTCGATGTCGACGTCGGGCATGGAGACGCGCTCGGGGTTGAGGAACCGCTCGAAGATCAGGCCGTGCGGGATCGGGTCGAGGTCGGTGATGCCCATGGCGTAGGCGACGATCGAGCCGGCCGCGGAGCCTCGGCCGGGGCCGACCGCGATGCCGTTGTTCTTCGCCCACATGATGAAGTCGGCGACCACGAGGAAGTAGCCGGGGAACCCCATCTGGATGATGACGTCCATCTCGTAGTCGGCCTGCTTCTGACGGTCCTCGGGGATGCCGCCGGGGAAGCGGCGCTCCATGCCCCGGCGGACCTCCTCCTTGAACCAGGTGACCTCGGTGTAGCCGTCGGGGATGTCGAACTTCGGCATGAGGTCGCGCTTCTCGAACATGCCGGTGGTGTCGACCATCTCGGCGATCAGGAGGGTGTTGGCGCAGCCCTCCTGCCAGGCGTCCGAGGAGTCGATGGCGTACATCTCCTCCGTGGACTTCAGGTAGTAGCCGGTGCCGTCGAACTTGAAGCGGTCCGGGTCGGAGAGGTTCTTGCCGGTCTGGATGCACAGCAGGGCGTCGTGGGCGGCCGCCTCGTGCGCGTACGTGTAGTGCGAGTCGTTCGTCACCAGCGGCGGGATGCCGAGCTTCTTGCCGATCTCCAGGAGGCCGTCGCGGACCCGGTGCTCGATCTCGATGCCGTGGTCCATCAGCTCCAGGAAGTAGCGGTCCTTGCCGAAGATGTCCTGGTAGTCGGCGGCCGCCTTCAGCGCCTCGTCGTACTGCCCGAGGCGCAGCCGGGTCTGCAGCTCGCCGGAGGGGCAGCCGGTGGAGGCCACGATCCCCTCGGACCACTGGGCGATGGTCTCCTTGTCCATCCGGGGCCACTTCTGCAGCCAGCCCTCGGCGTACGCGTCCGAGGAGAGCCGGAAGAGGTTGTGCAGCCCCGTGTTGTTCACGGCCCACATCGTCTTGTGGGTGTAACCGCCGGAACCGGAGACGTCGTCCCGCTTCTGGTGCGGCTGGCCCCACTGGATCTTGCGCTTGTTGCGCCGGGACTCGGGGGCGACGTACGCCTCGATTCCGATGATCGGGGTGACCCCGGCCTTCTTCGCGGAGTGGAAGAAGTCGTACGCCCCGTGCAGGTTGCCGTGGTCGGACATGGCGATGTGTGTCATGCCCATCTCGTTGCAGGCGTTGAACATGTCCTTGAGCCGCGCGGCACCGTCCAGGAGCGAGTACTGGGTGTGGACGTGCAGGTGCGTGAAGGGCGGCTTTGACACGGTTTCGGCCTCCGAAGGAAAACAGGCGTCGACGATCTTCCGACCGGCTGCGGACAGTCTGGTGGGACAGCGGAATCCTATGCCTCGGCACTGACACCGGGCGGGCTGCCCCGCGTACCTTCATGCCGGGAAAGCGGGCACTCCCCGGGACCTTCGCACGTTGGTCCGGGCGAGAGATCCGCGCCACATGTCAGGCACCACACGCACCAGGAGGCACCCAGCGATGTCGGTCCCCCAGCTCAACGGCGAGCAGCGCGGCGAGGAGATCCTCGCCGTCTTCGACACCGCCTTCGGCGAGCTCCTGGCCGCCGACCCGGCCGCGTTCCGCGTGAAGTTCCGGAAGATGGCGGCCTCGGCCTTCGCCTTCTACCGGGGCACGGCGGCGCTCTTCTACCACGACCTGGACGCCGGTCACGCCGGTCCGGGCGGCGGGCGCATATACACCGGGCCGTACCTGGACGAGCGCACCTCACGGGTGTGGATCCACGGCGACCTGCACGCGGAGAACTTCGGCACGTACATGGACTCCAACGGCCGCCTGGTCTTCAACGTCAACGACTTCGACGAGGCCTACGTCGGCCCGTTCACCTGGGACCTGAAGCGCTTCGCCGCCTCCATCGCGCTGATCGGGTACGCGAAGGCGCTCAGCGACGAGCAGATCACCGAGCTGGTCGAGGTGTACGCGGACGCGTACCGCGAGCGCATCCACGCGCTGGCGACGGGGGCCAAGAGGGACGAGGTGCCGCCGTTCACCCTGGACACCGCCGAGGGCCCGCTGCTCGGCGCGCTGCGCGCGGCCCGGTCGCTGACCCGTTTCGAGCTGCTGGACTCGATGACGGAGATCCGCGACTGGGAGCGCCGCTTCGCCTCCGGCGGCGGCTCCATCGAGCTGGACGCGGCCACCCGCTACAAGGTCCTCGCCGCCTTCGACGGCTATCTGGAGACCCTCCCCGAGTCGTCCCTCTCCCGCCCGGACTCCTACCGCGTGAAGGACGTCGTGGGCCGCCGCGGGATCGGCATCGGCTCGGCCGGCCTGCCGTCGTACAACATCCTCCTGGAGGGCGCCACGGACGCCCTGGAGAACGACGTGGTGATCTACATCAAGCAGGCGCAGACCCCGGCCGTCTCCCGGCACGTCACGGACCCGGCGATCCGGGACTACTTCCAGCACGAGGGCCACCGCACGGTCATCTCGCAGCGCGCCCTGCAGGCGCACGCCGACCCGTGGCTGGGCTGGACCGAGCTGGACGGCGCGGGTCAGCTGGTCGCCGAGGTGTCGCCGTACGCGGTGGACCTGGACTGGAGCGACATCGACGACCCGGAGGAGATCGCGGCGGTGGTCGCGGACCTCGGCCGGGCCACGGCGTCGATGCACTCGGCGGCCGACGACACCTCCGGCGAGTCCCTGGTGCCGTTCTCCACCGAGCGGGCGATCGACGCGGCGATCGCGGCGGACGAGGACGGTTTCGCCGGTCTGCTCACCGAGTTCGCGCACAGCTACGGCGCACGCGCGCGTGCCGACCACCAGATCTTCGTCGACCTGTTCCGCAACGGCCGCATTCCAGGGCTGTAACCTTCGCCGATTCTCAGGGCCTTTTTAGGGGTCCCTTACATGAGTACGTGACAGACTCTCCACCGCTATGGACATATCCGGGACCCAGCTCAGAGCCGTGCGCGCGGCGCTGTTCACGGCCTTCGTCGTGACGCTCAGCACCGCGTCGCACGTGCTGCTGTCCCGGGCGCCGCTGCCGTTCACGACGGTGGCCGCGGTCGCCGCCGGCGTGTTCGGCACGGCGTACGCGCTGGCGGGCCGCGAGCGTGGCTTCGGCCGGATCGCGGCCCTGCTGATCCCGCTGGAGCTGGCCGCCGACACGGTCTTCACCACCGGTCAGCACGCCTGTTACGGCCGGGCGGGCGGCCCGGTCGCCGGCCCGCTGCGCGCCGTCGGTTTCGACGTGCTGTGCCACGGCGGCACGGTCGGTACCCCGCTGGCCCGGATGACCGGCGGGTCCCGCACCGCCGCGGCCCTCACGCAGGCCGACCCGGCCGCAGCCTGGCTGCTGCTCGCCGCGCACGTCGGCGTCGGCCTGCTGGCCGCCGCCTGGCTGCGCCGCGGCGAGCGCGCCCTGACCCAGCTGCTGCGCGCCGTCGCCGCCACCACCTTCCGCCCGCTGCTCCTCGCGGCCGCCGCGGGGACCGCCCGGCCGGCCCCGGTACGACGGCTGCCCCGCCCGGCGCCCCGTCCGGCCGCCGTCCGCGACCTGCTCCTCGCGCACTCCCTGGGACGGCGCGGACCGCCGTGCTCCGGGGCGCTCGCCCTGCCCTTCGCCTGAGCGCCCCGCCCGCCCGAGCACGCCCCTCGTCCGAGTACTTCGAGCACTCCGAGTTCTCCGAGCACTCCGAGCACTCCGAGTTCCCCGAGCACGACGAGTCCCCCACACGTATCCCGCGTACGACATGTGCGCGTCCCCTATGGAGATCACCAACATGAGCAAGCGGAACAGCGCAGCTGCCAAGAACGCGGCCCGGGAACGGCTGCGCGCCGAGCGCGAGAAGCAGGCCAAGCGCGCCAAGGTCAGGCGGCAGGTCATCGTGGCCTGCTCGGTCGTGGCCGTGCTGGCCGCGGCGGGCGGCATAGGCTACGCCGTCGTCCAGGCCAACAAGCCCAGCCACTGGGAGGCCGTGAAGGACGAGAAGGTCGTCGCCCCGGCCAACACGACGGGCACCGACGGCACCACCGTCGTCATCGGCAAGTCCACCGCCAAGAAGACCCTCAAGGTCTACGAGGACCCGCGCTGCCCGGTGTGCGCCCAGTTCGAGCAGACTGTCGGTGACACCTTCAAGAAGGACATCGCCGACGGCGAGTTCAAGTTCCAGTACGTCGGCGCCACGTTCATCGACAACAAGGACAACGGCGAGGGCTCCAAGAACGCCCTGAGCGCCCTGGGCGCGGCGCTGAACGTCAGCGACCAGGCCTTCCTCGACTACAAGACCGCGCTGTACTCGACGAAGTGGCACCCGGACGAGACGACCGACAAGTTCAAGGACGACAGCTACCTCATCAAGGTCGCCCAGACCGTGCCCGCGCTGAAGGACAACACGAAGTTCCAGGACGCCGTCAAGAAGGGCACCTACGACGCCTGGGCGATGGCCATGTCGAAGCAGTTCGACGACAACAAGGACGGCGTGACCGGCACGCCCGGCTTCGTCATGGACGGCAAGCAGCTCAACGGCGGCTCCCCGCTCCTGACGGTCGCCGACTTCGACAAGGTGGTGGGCGCGGCCCTCAAGGCCTGACCCGAAGACCGGCCGCGAGCCTCGGCCGGCGACCACGAGAAGAAGAGCGGGCGAACTTCACCGGTTCGCCCGCTCTTGTTAATACCCGTCAGTAACCTGGTCCTTCATGACCAGTCGTTACAGAGCCGACGAGGGCTCCAACTCGCTTACCCCCCGCCGCCGTACGGTCGTCAAGGCCGCGGCGGCGACCGCTGTCCTGGCCGCACCGCTGGCCGCCGCGCTGCCGGCCCGGGCCGCCACGGACGCGCCCGCCTTCCTGCACGGCGTCGCCTCCGGCGACCCGCTGCCCGACGGCATCCTGCTGTGGACGCGGGTGACGCCGACCGCCGACGCGACGCCGGGCTCCGGGACCGGCCCGGACACCGAGGTCAGCTGGGTGGTCGCCACCGACAAGTCGCTGACGAACGTCGTCTCCAAGGGCTCCGTCACCGCGACCGCCGCCTCCGACCACACCGTCAAGGCGGACATCCGCGGCCTGGCCCCGGCCACCGACTACTGGTTCCGCTTCTCGGCCGGCCCCACGGACTCCCCGGTGGCCCGCACCCGCACCGCGCCCGCCACCGACGCCACCGTCTCCGGCCTGCGCTTCGGCGTGGTCTCGTGCGCCAACTGGGAGGCCGGCTACTTCGCCTCCTACCGGCACCTCGCCGCGCGGAGCGACCTCGACGCCTGGCTGCACCTCGGCGACTACATCTACGAGTACGGCACCGGCGAGTACGGCACCCGCGACACCGTGGTCCGGCAGCACGCGCCCACCCACGAGATCATCACGCTCGCCGACTACCGCATACGGCACGGCAAGTACAAGACGGACACCGACCTCCAGGCCCTGCACGCCAAGGCGCCGGTCATCGCCATCTGGGACGACCACGAGTTCGCCAACGACTCCTGGTCCGGCGGTGCCGAGAACCACACCGAGGGCGCCGAAGGCACCTGGACGGCCCGTCAGGCCGCCGCCAAGCAGGCCTACTTCGAGTGGATGCCGGTCCGCCCGGCCATCGCCGGCACCACCTACCGCCGGCTGCGCTTCGGCAAGCTCGCCGACCTCTCCCTGCTCGACCTGCGCTCCTTCCGCTCCCAGCAGGTGTCCACGGGCAGCGGCTCGGTGGACGACCCGGACCGCACCATCACCGGCCGCGCCCAGCTCGACTGGCTCAAGGCCGGTCTGAAGGCCTCCGACACCACCTGGCGGCTGGTCGGCAACTCGGTGATGATCTCGCCGTTCGCCATCGGCTCGCTCTCCGCCGACCTGTTCAAGCCGCTCGCCAAGCTGCTCGGTCTGCCCCAGGACGGCCTCGCCCTCAACACCGACCAGTGGGACGGCTACACCGACGACCGCCGCGAGCTGCTGGCCCACCTGCGCTCCAACGCGATCGCCAACACGGTGTTCCTCACCGGCGACATCCACATGGCCTGGGCCAACGACGTGCCCGTGGACGCCGGGACCTACCCGCTGTCCCCCTCGGCCGCCACCGAGTTCGTGGTCACCTCGGTGACCTCCGACAACCTCGACGACATCCTCAAGGTCTCCCCCGGCGTCGTCTCCACCGTCGCCGCCCCGGTCATCCAGCTGGCCAACCGCCACGTGCACTGGGTCGACACCGACCGGCACGGCTACGGAATCCTGGACATCACGGCCGCGCGGGCGCAGATGGACTACTACGTCCTCTCCGACAAGACGAAGGCCGACGCCACCTCGTCCTGGGAGCGCTCGTACCGCACCCGCACGGGCACACAGAAGGTGGAGCGGACGTACGACCCGGTGTAACCGGCCCCTACAGCGTGTCGAGGAAGCCGAGCGCCACCCGCCAGGTGGCCTCGGCGGCCTCCTCGTCGTAGTCCGGCAGACCGGGGTCGGTGTAGAGGTGACCGGCCCCCGGGTACCGGTAGATCTCCACGTCGGCGCCGGCCCGGCCCATCTGCAGGTACCAGGCGCTCAGCCAGTCGTCCGTCTCGAAGGCGTCCGGCTCGGCCACGTGCAGCTGCACCGGCAGCTCGTCCACCGAGGCACTGGGCGCGATGTCCGACGTGCCGTGCAGGAGCAGCAGCCCCCGCGCCCGCTCGTCGCCCAGCGCCAGCGTCTGCGCGATCGAGGCCCCCAGCGAGAACCCCGCGTACACCAGCCCTCGCTCCGAGTACGGCGCCGCAGCCAGCACGGCCCGCTTCAGCAGCTCGTCCTTGCCGATCGACTCGTTGAACTCCATGCCCTCCTCGACCGTGTCGAACGTGCGCCCCTCGAAGAGGTCCGGCGTCCACACCTCGTGCCCGGCGGCACGCAGCCGGTCCGCGGCCTCGCGCACGGCGGCCCTGAGCCCGTAGGTCGAGTGAAAGAGCATGATGTTCATGAGGCCATGGTGCCAGCCCGCCGGGTGACGCCTGTCACCCCGTTCATGCCGATCGGCATGTTCAGGACCCCGCCGAAGCGGTTACGTTCGGATCCATGGACATGGAGAACGTACTCCGCCCGCTGATCGTGGTCGGCGGCGCCGTCGTCCTCACCCTGCTGATCGGCTGGGCGACCGACCTGCTGCTGCGCAAGGCCGATGCCCGGCACAGCGAGACACCCCTGTGGGGCCTGCTGCGGCGCGGCCGCATCCCCTATCAGCTGGTGCTGTGCGCGGCCCTGCTCAGAGGCTCCTACGACCAGGCCGAGCTGATCCTGGACCACCGGGTCGCCGTCGGCCAGATCCTCACCCTGGTCCTGATCGGGTCGGTCGCCTGGCTGGTGGTGCGGATCGCGGCGGCCGTCGTGCAGACGAGCTACGACCGCTACGCCCGCGCCCACCACGACGCGGCCCGGGTCCGCCGGGTGCGCACCCAGGTGTCCCTGATCATGCGGGTGGTGACTGCGGTCGTCGGCGTGATGGCCGTGGCGGCGATGCTGCTGACCTTCCCGGCGATGCGCGCGGCCGGCGCCTCGCTGCTGGCCTCCGCCGGAATCCTCGGCATCGTCGCCGGTGTCGCCGCCCAGTCCACCCTGGCGAACATGTTCGCCGGCCTGCAGATCGCCTTCGGTGACATGGTGCGCCTCGGTGACACGGTCGTGGTCGACGGCGAGTGGGGCACGGTCGAGGAGATCACCCTGACCTTTCTGACGGTACGGACCTGGGACGAGCGCCGGATCACCATGCCGGTGTCGTACTTCACCTCCAAACCCTTCGAGAACTGGTCGCGGGGCACCCCGCAGATGACCGGGATCGTCTACTGGCACGTCGACCACTCGGCGCCGGTCGAGGCCATGCGGGACAAGCTCAAGGACATCCTGCGCGAGTGCCCGGCCTGGGACGGGCGGGCCTACGGCCTGGTGGTCACCGACTCGACGCCGAACACCATGCAGGTGCGGGCGCTGGTGACCGCCAAGGACGCGGACGACATCTGGACGGTCCGGGTGACCGTCCGCGAGCAGATGATGACCTGGCTGTGCGCGGAGCACCCGTACGCCCTGCCACGGGTCAACACGGCCGACGCGGTCCTGCCGCCCGGCGGGATCATCCCCTCCCAGGACGGGGCGGCGGCGGCCGGCACCAACCGGCGCCTGTACGAGCCGCCCCGCACCGGCCCCCGCTGACCGCTCCGCTTCCCTTCCCTCGCCCTCAGTGACCGCGTTCGGCGCCGCCGTTGACCTGAATGACCTGCGAGGTGACGTGCCCTGCGGCCGGGGAGGCCAGCCAGTGCAGGGTGGCGGCGACGTCGCCGGGTGTCCCGGCCCGCCCGGTGGACGTCTCGGCGACGAGCTGCTCCCGTCGCTCCTCCGCCACCGGCCCGCCGAAGAAGTCGGTGTCCTCGATGTACCCGGGCGCGACCACGTTCACGGTGACCCCGCGGGGGCCGAGCTGCCGGGCCAGGTCGTGGGCGTACGGGTGCAGGGCCGCCTTGGAGGCGGCGTAGGACCCGCTTCCCGAGCCCCGGAAGGCCGCTATGGAGCTGATGAACAGCACCCGGCCGCCGGGATCGGCGAGCCGGTCCTTCAGCGCCTCCGTGAGCAGCACGGCGGTCAGCGTGTTCTGCCGGAAGTTGCCGCTCCAGACGCGGGCGACGGCGTCGAGCGGGTCACCGGCCTCCGCGTTGGGCGCGAACGCCGCGTTTCCCCCGGCACTGTGGACGAGCACGTCCACGGTCCCGAACTCCTCGGCGACGAACCGCGCGACCGCGCGCACCTGCTCGGGTTCGGCCAGATCGGCGGCGTACACCTCCGCCCCGGGCACCCGCGCCTTCTCCAGCACCTCTCTGCGCCGCCCGAGCAGCAGCACCCGGTCCCCGTCCCCGGCGAACACCCGCGCCGCGGCGAGCCCGATCCCGGTTCCTCCACCACTGATCACAATGTTCCGAGCCATGATCCGAGACTACGAGGACGGAGCCGACCGCGCCTGTGACTGTCCACAGGCGCCATGTACTTGTATTACTGCCGCAGCGCAGCGCGCCCGCAGGGGCGCGGGGACCTTCGCGACCAGCCACGACGCGCCGTAGCCGACCGACGGCACATCACGACACATCACGGCGCTTCCAGCGGAGCGCTCAGCGCAGGCTGCGCACGTCCAGGTGGCGCAGCACCCGGTCCACGATCTCCGGATCCGCCCCCGGCTCACTGCGCGCCGCCAGCACCTCGTGCCGCGCCGCACTCAGCATCTCCTGCTGGATCCGCCGCAACCGCTTCAGCCGCCGCATCCGCTTGTCGTGGCCCTCCCGCCGCTCGTCCTCCACCACGTCGGGGCTGATCCGGAACCCGATCTCGAAGGCGCGCCGCAGCATCTGCTCCGTCACGTCCTCCGGCAACTCCTCGACCTGCTCGATCTCCTTCAGGCGCCGCCGTGCCGCCTTCGCCGCCCGTACCGCCAGCTCCTTCTCGATCTCCTTCTCGCGGTCGATGTCGGCCCGTACCCCCAGCCGTTTCACCAGCCACGGCAGGGTCAGCCCCTGGAGGACCAGCGTCGCCATGATCACGCCGAAGGCGATGAAGACGATCTCGTCGCGGTCGGGGAAAGCGGAGCCGTCGTCCGTCTTCAGGGGGATGGCCAGAGCCAGCGCCACCGACGCCACCCCGCGCATCCCGGACCACCACATCACGATGGTCTCCCGCCAGCTGGTCGGGATCTCCTCGTCGTAGTCCCGCCGCGCGTGCAGCCGCTTGGTCAGCCAGGTCGCCGGCAGCAGCCAGACCAGCCGCACCACGACCACCACGCCCACGATCGCGGCCGCCCAGCCGAGCAGCTCGCCCCAGCGGCCGGACGCCGTGCGGATCGCGTTGTGCAGCTCCAGGCCGATCAGCCCGAACGCGACGCCGGTGACGAGCGTGTCGACGATGTCCCAGAAGGTGTATCCGGCGAGCCGGGTCATGACGTCGTCGGCGTCGGTGGCGTACTCGGCGATGAACAGCGCCGTGGTGAGCACGGCGAGCACCCCGGAGCCGTGCAGTTCCTCGGCGATGACGTACGAGGCGTACGGGACGATCAGGGTCAGGCCGATCTGCAGGGTGGCGTCGCCGAGCACGTCCATCAGCTTGTTCGCGCCCCAGCCGAGCACCAGCCCCACGACGACCGCGACCACGGCGGAGAGCAGGAAGTCCAGCCCGGCCCGCCAGGGCGAGAAGGTGCCGCTGACCACGGCGGCGATCGCCACGTGGTACAGGACGATGGCCGTGACGTCGTTGAAGAGACCCTCGCCCTCCAGGATCGACACCAGCCTGCGGGGCAGCCCGAGCTGTCCGGCGACCGCGGTCGCGGCGACCGGGTCGGGCGGGGCCACCAGCGCGCCCAGCGCGAGCGCGGCGGCGATCGGCAGTCCGGGCACGATCGTGTTGGCGACGACGGCCACGCACAGCGTCGTGACGAAGACCAGGGCCACGGCGAGCAGGAAGATCGGCCGTTTGTTGGCCGTGAACTGCCGCCACGAGGTCCGCCGTACGGCGGCGTACAGCAGCGGCGGCAGCAGACCGGGCAGGATCAGCTCGGGCGGGATGTTCACGTTCGGCACGAAGTCGGCGACCGCGAGGACGATCCCGAACAGCGTCATCAGCACGGGCGCCGGCAGTCCGAACCGGTCCCCGACCGGCACGCTCACCAACGCCCCGAGCAGCAGCACGAACAGCAGGGCCAACTGATCCACGGCCAGCGCTCCGGGTGTAGACGATCACACAGCGGGCCTCCAGCGTGCCATGCCGGCTACAGAACCCTGCGCATCCCCCGGTGCGGGATGCCGGCCTCCTCGTACTCGGTGCCGTACGGCTCGTAGCCCAGCCGCTCGTAGAAGCCCAGCGCGTGGGTCTGCGCGTGCAGGTCCACCGCGGTCAGGCCACGCGCGCGTGCTGCCTCCTCGATGGCCCGGACCAGGGCGATGCCGATGCCGAGGCCGCGGGCCTCCGCGGAGACCGCGAGCCGGCCCAGGGAGCCGAGGGACGGGTCGCCGCCGGTCTTGGCCGCGGCCACCGCGCCGTGCAGCAGCCGGCCGGTGCCGAGGGGCACGCCGTCCTCGCGGACCGCCAGGACGTGCACGGCGACGGGGTCGTACGCGTCGTACTCCAGGTCCTCGGGGACGCGCTGTTCGACCACGAAGACCTGCTTGCGCACCGCGAAGCACGCCTCCAGGTCGGCCGGGTCCTCGGCGATCCGGACCGTGTACGCGCGCGTGCTCATCCGTACGTCTCCTCGCGGACCTGGTCGAGCGCCTTCTGCAGGTCGGCCGGGTAGTCGCTGGCGAACTCGACCCACTCGCCGTCCCCGGGGTGCTCGAAACCGAGCCGGACGGCGTGCAGCCACTGGCGGGTCAGGTGCAGCCGCTTGGCGAGCGTCGGATCGGCGCCGTAGGTGAGGTCGCCGACGCAGGGGTGGCGGTGGGCGGCCATGTGGACGCGGATCTGGTGGGTGCGGCCGGTCTCCAGCTTCACGTCGAGCAGGGAGGCCGCGCGGAACGCCTCGATGAGGTCGTAATGGGTCACGGAGGGCTTGCCGTCGGCCGTGACCGCCCACTTGTAGTCGTGCTGCGGGTGGCGGCCGATCGGGGCGTCGATGGTGCCGCTGGTCGGGTCGGGGTGGCCCTGCACGAGGGTGTGGTAGCGCTTGTCGACCGTGCGCTCCTTGAACTGGCGCTTCAGCGACGTGTACGCCCGCTCCGACTTGGCGACCACCATCAGGCCGGACGTGCCGACGTCGAGGCGGTGCACGATGCCCTGGCGCTCGGCGGCGCCGGAGGTGGAGATCCGGTAGCCGGCGGCGGCGAGGCCGCCGATCACGGTCGGGCCGGTCCAGCCGGGCGAGGGGTGCGCGGCCACGCCGACCGGCTTGACGATCACGACGACGTCCTCGTCGTCGTGCACGATCTCCATGCCCTCGACGGGCTCCGCGACGATCTGCACGGGCGCGGGCGCCCCCGGCATCTCGACCTCCAGCCAGGCCCCGCCGTGCACCCGCTCGGACTTGCCGACCACCGAGCCGTCGACCTGGACCTTGCCCGCCGCGGCCAGCTCGGCCGCCTTGGTGCGGGAGAAGCCGAACATGCGGGAGATGGCGGCGTCGACGCGCTCGCCCTCCAGGCCGTCGGGCACGGGCAGGGCTCGGATCTCGGGAAGCGTACTCACCCGTCGAGTATGCCGGACAGCGCCGACGGCCCCGTACGCAAGCCCCCGCGGGCGTCTGTGGACCGCCGCGGGCCCCTGCGCGCCCCCGTCAGTCCTTGTGGACGGTCCCGTCCGGGTCCAGGCCGCGGAAGGAGAGCAGCACGATCAGGATGCCGCCGCAGACGATGGCCGAGTCGGCCAGGTTGAACACCGCGAAGTGCTTGGGCGCGATGAAGTCGACGACCTGGCCCTCGAAGATCCCCGGCGAGCGGAAGATCCGGTCGGTGAGGTTGCCGAGGGCGCCGCCGAGCAGCAGGCCGAGCGCGACCGCCCAGGGAAAGCTGTACAGCTTGCGCGCCAGCCGGAAGATCACGACGATCACGGCCGCCGCGATCAGCGTGAAGATGATCGTGAAGGCGCCGCCGAATCCGAACGCCGCGCCCGGGTTGCGGATCGCGTGGAACTCCAGCCAGTCGCCGATGACCTCGATCGGGGCGTGGTGCTCCAGCTTCGCGACCACGATCATCTTGCTGACCAGGTCGAGGGCGTACGCGAAGGCGGCCACCGCGAACAGCACGGCGATCCGGCGCCCGCGGCCGGGCCGCGGGTCCGCGGTGGACTGCTGATCCGCACCGGACGTGTCGGACGCGCCGGGCGCCACCGTCCGCTCGCCGCCGTCGTCCGGGGTGCCCGGCGTACCGATGATGCGTTCCGCCTCTGCCACGTGAGTCCCTCAACCTAGGTGCCTGCCTCGGGACGAGACTACGGCACGCCCCAGGAGACCCCGATGCTCAGTAGCGGCGTTCCTGCTTCTGCTTGCACTCCACGCACAGGGTGGCCCTGGGGAAGGCCTGCATCCGGGCCTTGCCGATGGGGTTCCCGCAGTTCTCGCAGAGGCCGTAGGTGCCCGCGTCGAGCTTCTGCAGGGCGCGCTCGGTCTGTTCGAGCATCTCGCGCGCGTTGGCGGCCAGCGCCAGTTCGTGCTCGCGGGTGATGTTCTTGGTGCCGGTGTCGGCCTGGTCGTCACCCGCGCCGTCCCCGGAGTCCCGCATCAGTCCGGCCAGGGCGCTCTCCGACGCGTCGAGCTCGGCGCGCAGCCGCGTCGCCTCGGCCGTCAGCTCGGTGCGCGCCTCCTCGACCTCCTCCGGCGTCCACGGGTCCTCGCCGGCACGCACCGCGAGTTCGCCCGGAGCCGTCGTGGCGATCCGCGCCTTGGGAACGGCGGTGTCCGCCGCCGTGGCCGTGCCAGGAGTCTTCTTCGCAACCACCGTCGTGGCTCCCGTCTGCTTCGCGACCCGCGCCGCGCCCGCTTTCTTGGCCGTGCTCTTCTTGGCCGTGCTCTTCGCCGCCGTGCTCTTCGCCGCCACGGTCTTCGTCGCCGCGGCCTTGGACGCGCTCTTCTCCGCCTTCGCCGACTTCGCCCCGTCGGCCTTCTTCGCGACGGCCTTCTTCGCGGCCGTCTTCCTCACGGGTGCCTTCTTCTCGGCCTCTTTCCCGGCGGAGGCCTTTTCACCCGGCGCTTTCCTGGAAGGAGCCGCCGCTCTCGCGCGCGTGCCCTGCCTTCCGCGGCCCTCTTCGGTGTCGCCGCCGGTGGCGGCCGCGCCCCTGGACCGGCCGGACGCCGGCTGCTGTACGGCGGTCTTCTTCGCCACCATGGCCGCAGCCCCTTCACATATTGTGATTTTGCACGCGAATCGTGCTGGGACGATAAATCGACTTGAGTCCCGCGGCAACGGGGCACGCCGCCCGATCCGCCTGCCCCGCACCCCCCACGCAGCAGGTATGCATCCGTTGTGCCCAGCTCCCCGCGCGGTAATCCGCCGAGCCGGACATCACAGGATGCGAACACGCGTACCGCGCCATTCGGGTCATCTCGGCAGGCGGGCCACCGCACCCCGGCGGCGTCCGGAAAACGGGTCGGCCGCTGTCCGTGCGGCGCCGTACACTGGGCGGAGCGAGAAGCGTGGATGGGGACGAGTAGCGGCGTACGCAGCCCAGAGCGACCCGGGGACGGTGGAAGCCCGGGGGCGAGCGCGACGTGAAGATCACCCCGGAGCCGCCGGAAGAAAGCCCTGAAAGGGTCGGTAGAACCGGCTTCGCGACCCCAATGAGGGGGCTCACCGGCGCGCAAGGCGTCCGGAGGGCCAAGGAGGGTGGTACCGCGGGAGCGCGCCGCACACGGCGTAGGCAGGACAAGGCTCTCGTCCCTCCGACGGAAGGCAGCAAGTCCGTTGGAGGAAGCTCGCAGATGACAGCGCCGACGTACCGCCAGGTGCCCGCACAGGTCGACCTGCCCGCCCTCGAGCACGCCGTGCTCGACTTCTGGCGCGAGCAGAAGATCTTCGCCAAGACCCTGGAGCAGTCCGAGGGCCGCCCCGAGTGGGTGTTCTACGAGGGCCCGCCCACCGCCAACGGCATGCCCGGCGCCCACCACATCGAGGCGCGCGTCTTCAAGGACGTCTTCCCCCGCTTCCGCACCATGCGCGGCTACCACGTGGCCCGCAAGGCCGGCTGGGACTGTCACGGCCTGCCCGTCGAGCTGGCGGTCGAGAAGGAGCTGGGCTTCAGCGGCAAGCCGGACATCGAGAAGTACGGCATCGCCGAGTTCAACGCCAAGTGCCGGGAGTCGGTGACCCGCCACACCGACGCCTTCGAGGCGCTGACGACCCGCATGGGGTACTGGACCGACCTGGACGACGCCTACCGCACGATGGACCCCGAGTACATCGAGTCGGTCTGGTGGTCGCTGAAGACGATCTTCGACAAGGGTCTGCTGGTCCAGGACCACCGCGTCGCCCCCTGGTGTCCGCGCTGCGGCACCGGCCTGTCCGACCACGAGCTGGCGCAGGGCTACGAGACGGTCGTCGACCCCTCCGTGTACGTCCGTTTCCCGCTCACCTCCGGTCCGCTCGCCGGCCAGGCCGCGCTCCTGGTGTGGACGACCACCCCGTGGACCCTGGTGTCCAACACGGCGGTCGCCGCGCACCCGGAGGTCACCTACGTCGTCGCGACCGACGGCGAGGAGAAGGTCGTCGTCGCCGAGCCGCTCGTCGCCAAGGCGCTCGGCGAGGGCTGGGAGACCACGGGCCAGTCCTTCACCGGCACCGAGATGGAGCGCTGGACCTATCAACGTCCGTTCGAGCTCGTGGAGTTCCCGGAACCGGCGCATTACGTCGTGAACGCGGAGTACGTCACGACCGAGGACGGTACGGGCCTGGTCCACCAGTCCCCCGCCTTCGGCGAGGACGACCTCAGGGTCTGCCGCGCCTACGGCCTGCCGGTGGTGAACCCGGTCCGCCCGGACGGCACCTTCGAGGAAAGCGTGCCCCTGGTCGGTGGCGTCTTCTTCAAGAAGGCCGACGAACGGCTCACCGAGGACCTCAAGCAGCGCGGCCTCCTCTTCAAGCACCTGCCGTACGAACACAGCTACCCGCACTGCTGGCGTTGCCACACCGCGCTGCTCTACTACGCGCAGCCGTCCTGGTACATCCGCACGACGGCGATCAAGGACCGCCTGCTCGCGGAGAACGAGGGAACGAACTGGTTCCCCGAGACGGTCAAGCACGGCCGGTACGGGGACTGGCTGAACAACAACATCGACTGGGCACTGTCCCGGAACCGCTACTGGGGCACTCCGCTGCCGATCTGGCGCTGCGAGGACGACCACCTCACCGTGGTCGGCTCCCGCGCGGAGCTGACCGAGCTGACCGGCACCGACCAGTCGGAGCTGGACCCGCACCGCCCGTTCATCGACGAGGTCACCTTCGCGTGCCCGCAGTGCGCGAAGACGGCCACGCGCGTACCGGAGGTCATCGACGCCTGGTACGACTCGGGTTCGATGCCGTTCGCGCAGTGGGGCTACCCGTACAAGAACAAGGACCTGTTCGAGTCCCGCTACCCGGCGCAGTTCATCTCCGAGGCGATCGACCAGACGCGCGGGTGGTTCTACACCCTCATGGCCGTCGGCACGCTGGTCTTCGACAAGTCGTCGTACGAGAACGTGGTCTGCCTGGGGCACATCCTCGCCGAGGACGGCCGCAAGATGTCCAAGCACCTGGGCAACATCCTGCAGCCGATCCCGTTGATGGACCAGCACGGCGCGGACGCGGTGCGCTGGTTCATGGCGGCCGGCGGCTCGCCGTGGGCGGCCCGCCGGGTCGGGCACGGCACGATCCAGGAGGTCGTCCGCAAAACTCTGCTGACCTACTGGAACACGGTCGCCTTCCAGGCGCTGTACGCCCGTACGTCGAACTGGGCGCCGTCCGCGGCGGACCCGGCCCCGGCCGACCGCCCGGTCCTGGACCGCTGGCTGCTCTCCGAGCTGCACGCGCTCACCGACCAGGTGACGCAGGCGCTGGAGGCGTACGACACCCAGCGCGCCGGCAAGCTGCTGTCGGCGTTCGTCGACGACCTGTCCAACTGGTACGTGCGCCGTTCCCGGCGCCGGTTCTGGCAGGGCGACAAGGCCGCGCTGCGCACGCTGCACGAGGTCGTGGAGACCGTCACCAAGCTGATGGCCCCGCTGACCCCGTTCATCACCGAGCGGGTGTGGCAGGACCTGGTGGCACCGGTGACCCCGGGTGCGCCGGAGTCGGTGCACCTGGCGTCGTGGCCGGAGGCCGACCTGTCGGCGATCGACCCGGAGCTGTCCAAGCAGATGGTCCTGGTCCGACGGCTCGTGGAGCTCGGCCGGGCCACGCGCGCGGAGTCGGGTGTCAAGACGCGGCAGCCGCTGTCCCGGGCGCTGGTGGCGGCGGTCGGCTTCGACGCGCTCGACCCGGAGCTGCACGGGCAGATCACCGACGAGCTGAACGTGTCGTCGCTGGCGTCCCTCTCCGAGGTGGGCGGCTCGCTGGTCGACACGACCGCGAAGGCCAACTTCCGGGCGCTCGGCAAGCGGTTCGGCAAGCGGGTGCAGGAGGTCGCCAAGGCGGTCGCCGCGGCGGACGCGGCCGCGCTGTCGCTGGCGCTGCGCGAGGGCACGGCGTCGGTGGAGGTCGAGGGTGAGACGGTGACACTCGCCCCGGACGAGGTGATCATCACTGAGACGCCGCGTGAGGGCTGGTCGGTGGCGTCGGACTCCGGTGCGACCGTCGCGCTCGACCTGGAGATCACGGAGGAGCTGCGCCAGGCGGGCCTCGCCCGGGACGCGATCCGGCTGATCCAGGAGGCGCGCAAGAACAGCGGGCTGGACGTCGCCGACCGGATCGCGCTGCGGTGGGTGTCGACCGACCCGGCGGTGATCGCGGCGCTGGCGGAGCACGCCGGGTTGATCGCCGACGAGGTGCTGGCGACGGACTTCGCGCAGGGCGAGGCCGACGGCGGCTACGGCGAACCGTTCGTGGACGAGGGGCTGTCTCTGACGTTCCGGCTGCGGAAGGCGTAAGCGCCGGCCTGTTCGAGAAGGGCCCGGTCTCCACGGTAGGTGGGGATCGGGCCCCTTTCGTAGGTGCGGGTCGGAGCAGGTACCGTGCGCGGTTCCCCGCGCCCCTCCAAGCACGGTTCCCCGCGCCCCTCCAAGCACAGGTCGGTGTCCGCCCCCCTTCAAGCACCGCCTTCTCGCGTCCCTTGGGTGCTTGCGCAACCCGCGTAAAAAGGGCGGGGCCCCGGATCGGAAATCCGGGGCCCCGCCCTGTGGTGCTCTGCCGACGGCTACGCGCGCTACGCGCCCGCCGTCAGTTGTCGTCCTCGTCGATGAGGAAGCCGCGCATCGGGGACGGCGCCTGGCCCATCGGAGAGGGGCCCTGCGGGCGTACCGGTGCCATCGGCTGGGTCATCGCCGGCGTCATCTGCTGCTGGCCGCCGTAGGACGGGCCGGCGGGGGACGGGCCGCCCATCGACGGGTTGCCGCCGTAGGACGGGGCGCTCGCGCCGGCCGGGGCCATGGAGGGCGCCGGGAGGGAGGCCGTGGCCGGGGTGCGCGGCGGCGCCAGGGAGTCGTCGGCCTGGGTTTCCAGCTGACGCAGCTGCGACTCCAGGTACGACTTCAGACGCGTGCGGTACTCGCGCTCGAAGCCGCGCAGGTCCTCGACCTTGCGCTCCAGCGTGGCGCGCGCGGACTCCAGGGAGCCCATGGCGACGCGGTGCTTCTCCTGCGCGTCCCGCTCCAGCGCGTCGGCCTTGGCACGGGCGTCACGCTCCAGACCCTCGGCGCGGCTGCGGGCCTCGCCGACGATCTTGTTGGCCTCGGAGCGGGCCTCGGCGATCGCCTGGTCGGCGGTCTGCTGGGCCAGCGAGAGGACACGGGCGGCGCTGTCGCCACCGGGGCCCTGACCGGGGCCGCCCATCGGACCGCCCATGGGGCCGCCCATCGGGCCACCCATCTGCTGCTGCATGGGGGGCTGGCCACCCATCGGGCCCATGCCCTGACCCATCGGGCCGGGACCCTGCATGCCCTGACCCATCGGACCGGGACCCTGGCCCATCGGACCCTGGCCCATCGGACCCTGGCCCATCGGACCCTGGCCCATCGGACCGGGACCCTGCGGACCGCCCTGGCCACTGGGACCGGCCGGCAGCTGCGGGGCGCCGCTCGGCAGCTGCGGGGGACCGCCCATGGGGCCACCCATCTGCTGCTGCGGCGGGCCCGATATGCCGGCGGGCACCGGAGCGCCGGGACCTCGCATGCCCTGCTGCGGCATCCCGCCCTGCGGCATGCCCTGGGGCATCCCGCCCTGCTGGGGCATCCCGCCCTGAGGCATGCCGCCCTGCTGGTCCTGCGGCTCCGGAGGCTTGCGCATGTTCTGCTGGTTCTGGGCAGCAGCGCGCGTGGCCGCGGCCAGCTTGGCGCGCAGGTCCTCGTTCTCGCGGAGCAGGCGCGTCAGTTCGGCTTCGACCTCATCGAGGAAGGCATCGACCTCGTCCTCGTCATAGCCTTCTCGGAGGCGGACGGTCGTGAACTGCTTGTTCCGCACGTCCTCGGGGGTCAACGGCATCTCTTCACCTCAACGTAGTCGTCGGCATCGGCAAGACGGTAGGTCACATCGCTCATCACAGCCGACCAACGATCGCGATCAGGATGTAGACGATGATCATCAGTACGAAGAAGGACAGGTCGAGCGCCACGCCCCCGAGACGCAGCGGCGGAATGAACCGCCGCAGAAGCTTGAGCGGTGGATCGGTGACAGTGTAGGTGGCCTCAAGTACGACCACCATCGCCTTGCCGGGTTGCCATGAGCGGGCGAACTGGAACACGTAGTCCATGACCAACCGGAAGATGAGCACGATGAGGAAGCACATCAGCGCGATGTAGATCACATCCAGGAACACGCTCATGGTCCGTGCTTTCCCTCTCCCCTGTTTCCGTGCCTAGTACCGGTCTTGCGTCTCAGCTCTGGTTGAAGAACCCGCCCTCTGCGATGCGGGCCTTGTCCTCCGCCGTGACATCGACGTTAGCAGGCGACAACAGGAACACCTTCTGCGTCACCCGCTCGATGCTGCCGTGAAGACCAAACACCAAACCGGCCGCAAAGTCGACAAGTCGCTTCGCGTCTGTGTCATCCATCTCAGTCAGATTCATGATCACCGGGGTGCCCTCACGGAAGTGTTCCCCGATGGTACGGGCCTCGTTGTAGGTCCGGGGGTGAAGCGTGGTGATCCGGTAAGGCTCTCGTTCCGACACGACCTTGGGCATGATCACCGGTGCGTTCTTCTCCAGGCTTGCGCGTTCTTGTGTGATGGACGCCACGGGGGCGATGCGCGCCGGGCGTCCCGATTCCGCGGGGAGCCCGGCGGAATGCGACACCGGCTCGCGCGGGGGCGACGGCTGTACCACTCGTACCGAATCGTCCCTTTGGGACTGGTGTGAACCGTGGGACTGGTGTGACGGCTCGTGCCGTCGATGGTCCCGCTCGGGCTCCGGGTCCAGTTCGGGCTCGAAGTCGTCGTCGGGGTCGAATCCGCGGCCGTCGTACCCATCGTCCTCCACGAGGCCGAGGTAGACCGCCATCTTGCGCATCGCGCCGGCCATGCTCTGAGTCCTCCGCTCTGTGGTGGATCGGTGACGACTGCCAAGTCCCGCGATCCACACGGCCGTTGTGCCCGTATTGGGCGGCATTGACCATATTTTCTGCTGTGGTCCGACTTCCTGGCGACGTTACCCGAGCCTGGGGCGGACTCCGAGTACCGCGGTGCCGACGCGTACATGTGTCGCCCCGGCGGCCACGGCTTCCTCAAGGTCCGCACTCATCCCTGCGGAGACCATGTTCGCAGCCGGATGGGCTCGGCGCAGGTCGGTCGACAAATCCATCAACCGCCCGAACGCCGCGCGTTGGCGCCCCGCGTACTCCCCGGCGAGCGGAGCGACGGTCATGAGGCCGTCGAGCCTCAGCCCCGGCGAGCCGGCGACGAGGGCGGCCAACTCTTCGATTCCGCCCGGAGCCACGCCGCCGCGCTCCCCTCGGCCGCTCGCGCCCGCGTCGAGCGCGACCTGGAGGAGGCACCCGACCTCGCGCCCGGCCCGCACCGCCTCCCTGGACAGTGCGTCCACGAGCCTGGCGCGGTCGACGGACTGCACGACATCCGCATAACCCACTACGGATCGCACTTTATTGGTCTGCAATTGACCGACAAAGTGCCAAAACAAGGGCAGATCCGAACATTCGGCGGCCTTGGGGGCCGCGTCCTGGTCCCGGTTCTCGGCGACGTGGCGCACCCCGAGCCCCGACAGGATCCGCACGTCGCTCGCCGGGTAGGTCTTGGTGACCACGATCAGGGTCACCTCCTCCCGCTTGCGCCCGGCCGCCGCACAGGCGGCGGCGATGCGCTCCTCCACTTTCGCCAGGTTTCTGGCGAGTTCGGTCTTACGGTCCGTCATGCCCCATCAGTCCAGCCACACATAGCCGGCGAGCCGCCCGGTGGTGCGGTCCCGCCGGTACGAGAAGTGATCACCCGACTCCAGCGTGCACACCGGCGACTGCGCCCGGTCGAGCACTCCGGCGCGCGCGAGCTGTGCGTGCACCCCGGCGGCCACGTCCACGGCCGGAGTGCCCCAGCTGGTCTCGGCGTGCGCCGTCGGCTCGACGGCGGCCACCTCGGCGCGCATCGCCTCCGGCACCTCGTAGCACCGGCCGCACACGGCGGGTCCGGTGCGGGCGACGATCCGGGCCGGGTCGGCGCCGAGCGACTCCATGGCGTCGATCGCGGCCGGCACGATCCCCTTGACCATGCCCGGCCGCCCGGCATGGGCGGCGGCGGCCACTCCGGCCACCGGGTCCGCCAGCAGGACCGGCACGCAGTCGGCGGTCAGCACGGCGAGGGCGAGCCCGCGGACCGCGGTCACCAGCCCGTCGACCTCCGGGGTGAGCCGGGTGGTCCACGGTCCCTCGACCTCGGCCACGTCGTTCCCGTGCACCTGGTTCATCCAGACCACCCGGCCGGGGTCCAGTCCGAGCGACCTGGCGGCGAGCTCCCGATTGGTCCGTACCACTCCGGGGTCGTCGCCGACCGCCCCGCCCAGGTTGAGCTCCTCGTACGGAGCGGCGCTCACCCCGCCCCACCTGTCGGTGAAGGCGAAGTGCGCGCCGCTCACGGTCTCGCGCTGTCCTATCACGTCGTAAGGATCACTTGAGGAAGTCCGGTACGTCCAGTTCCTCGGCCGCGCTGTCCGTGTAGGAACGGGACTGCGGGACCGGCGGGGCGACCGGGATGTCGGCCACCGGCTCGGGCACCGGCTCCGGCTCCTCCTTCGGCGTCACGCTGCCGAGCGAGCCGAAGGAGGGGCGCTCGGGCTCCCGGCGGGCCGGAGCGGGCTCGTCGCGGCGGGCGCCGGCCGAGGACGAGCCGAGGACGTTGTCCCGGCGGGCCGGGGGCTGGCCGCCGTCGAAGCCGGCCGCGATGACGGTGACGCGGACCTCGTCGCCGAGGGCGTCGTCGATGACCGCGCCGAAGATGATGTTGGCCTCGGGGTGGGCGGCCTCGCTGACCAGCTGGGCGGCCTCGTTGATCTCGAACAGGCCGAGGTCGGAGCCGCCGGAGATGGAGAGCAGCACGCCCCGGGCGCCGTCGATGGAGGCCTCCAGGAGCGGCGAGGAGATCGCCATCTCGGCGGCGGCCACCGCGCGGTCGTCGCCGCGGGCCGAGCCGATGCCCATGAGGGCCGAGCCGGCCTCGGACATGACCGACTTGACGTCGGCGAAGTCGAGGTTGATCAGGCCGGGGGTGGTGATGAGGTCGGTGATGCCCTGGACACCGGAGAGCAGGACCTGGTCGGCCGACTTGAAGGCGTCGAGCACGGAGACCTGGCGGTCCGAGATGGACAGCAGCCGGTCGTTCGGGATGACGATGAGGGTGTCGACCTCTTCGCGGAGTTCGGCGATGCCGTCCTCGGCCTGGTTGGCCCGGCGCCGGCCCTCGAAGGTGAACGGGCGGGTGACCACGCCGATGGTGAGGGCGCCCAGCGAGCGCGCGATGTTGGCCACGACGGGCGCGCCGCCGGTGCCGGTGCCGCCGCCTTCACCGGCCGTCACGAAGACCATGTCGGCCCCCTTGAGGACCTCCTCGATCTCCTCGCGGTGGTCCTCGGCGGCCTTGCGGCCGACGGCCGGGTTGGCGCCGGCGCCGAGTCCGCGGGTGAGTTCACGGCCGACGTCGAGCTTGACGTCGGCGTCGCTCATCAACAGCGCCTGTGCGTCGGTGTTGATGGCGATGAACTCGACGCCCTTGAGGCCGACCTCGATCATCCGGTTGATGGCATTGACACCACCGCCGCCGACACCGATGACCTTGATGACTGCGAGGTAGTTCTGCGGTGCTGCCACGTCGAAGGCCTCTCGCCTCGAATTACGTTGCCGTCCACGTGCGGTGTCCCGCGCGGGGCGACAGATGCCGATTGGGACGGTCCGTAGCGCCGACCCGAACCCTAACGTTGAAGTTTAGGGTTACCAGTGTGTCCGTTCCTTGAAGTCTTCTGAACAGGACACTAAGTCGACAAGTGGCGCCCGTTCAACGAACACGCCGAACCTCCCGTTTTTCTTTTCACCCTATGTGATCAGCCGTAGCAGTGCCCAACCAGGGTGCTGGCCTGCGCTGATGTGCGTCAACTCGCCGCTGACGCAGGGGCGGTGGGAACACTCACGTCGAAGTGCCGGGCACCGGATGCGGCTTTCAGGAGTGCGGTGAGGGTGCGCGCCTTCGCGGCACCGTTCTCGGAACTGCCCCACTCCACGACGCGGCCGCCGCTCAACTCCAGCGAGATGTCGTCGTAGGAACGGACCTTGAGGGTCCGGGTGTCCCGGCGGACGGCGGCCGGAACGGCGCGCGCGACGTCGACCGCCTCCCGCACCAGCCGGTCGGTGCCGAACCGGCGCAGGCTCGCGGTCGCCGAACCCGACCGGGCCGGACTCAATTCCAGCTCCGGAACGCCTTTCGGCGCCTGCGAAACCGTGGCGAACCGGACGCCTTTCCTGTCCACTTCGGTGAAATTTCCGCCCTTTTCGATGAGCAGCACGGGGGTGCGCTCGGTCACTTTCAGCCCGATTCCGCGGGGCCAGGAACGGACCACGTCCACCGTGTCGATGCGGGGCAGCCTCCGGCGCAGCCGGGCCTCGATCCCGTCGGTGTCGACGGTGACCAGCGGCGCCCCGACCGGCACGTCGGCCGCCTCCAGGACGTCCTCGGGGGTCAGAACCGCCGTACCGGACACGGAGACATGGCGCACCCGCAGCCACGGGGAGCCGTACAGGAGCCAGGCGGAGCCGGAGCCGAGGAGCACCACGGCCAGCACCAGAATGACCATCCTACGAAAGCGGCGGTTCCGTAGCCGCCGGACGAGCGGCGGGCCGGACGACTCCTGCTGGCGCTCACCGCGTTCCGCGGTGGTGGTCGGTCCGGCCACGCTGCTCACTTGCCTTTCGTCATACGGTCCTACCGGCTTGAGGCGATCGCCTCGTACACCATGCCGACGAGCAGGTCGTCGGCGTCCCGGCGGCCGAACTCGCTTGCCGCACGCGACATCTCGTACAGCCGGTGCGGGTCGGCGAGCACCGGCAGGACGTTCTGCTGCACCCACTCCGGGGTGAGTTCGGCGTCGTCGACCAGCAGACCGCCGCCGGCCTTGACCACCGGCTGGGCGTTCAGCCGCTGTTCGCCGTTGCCGATGGGCAGCGGGACGTAGGCGGCCGGGAGCCCGACGGCGGAGAGTTCGGCGACGGTCATCGCGCCCGCACGGCAGAGCATCATGTCGGCCGCGGCGTACGCGAGGTCCATCCGGTCCAGGTAACTTACCGGGATATAGGGCGGCATCCCCGGCATCTGGTGCACCTGCGGCAGTTCGTTCTTCGGGCCGACCGCGTGCAGGATCTGGATGCCGGCCTGCTGCAGCCAGGGCGCGACCTGCTGGACGACCTCGTTGAGGCGGCGGGCGCCCTGGGAGCCGCCGGAGACCAGCAGCGTGGGCAGGTTGGGGTCGAGGCCGAAGCGGTGCCGGGCCTCGGGGCGGGCGGCGGCCCGGTCCAGGGTGGCGATGGAGCGGCGCAGCGGGATGCCGATGTAGCGGGCGTCGCGCAGCTTGCTGTCCGGCGTGGAGACGGCGACCCTGGCGGCGTACCGGGAGCCGATCTTGTTGGCGAGGCCGGGGCGGGCGTTGGCCTCGTGGATCACGATCGGCACGCCGAGGCGCTTGGCGGCGAGGTAGGCGGGCAGGGCGACGTAGCCGCCGAAGCCGGCGACGCAGTCCGCCTTGGTGCGCTCCAGGACCTGCTCGGCGGCCTTGATGGTGCCGCGCAGCCGGCCGGGGACGGTGATCAGCTCAGGAGTGGGCCTGCGGGGCAGCGGCACCGCCGGGATCAGCGCCAGCTCGTAGCCGCGCTGCGGGACGAGCGTGGTCTCCAGGCCGCGTTCCGTGCCCAGGGCCGTGATCCCCACGGTGGGGTCCTGCCTGCGCAGGGCGTCCGCGAGGGCGAGCGCGGGCTCGATGTGGCCGGCGGTCCCCCCACCAGCGAGTACGACATGCACCGAAATTCACCGCTCTCCGGACGAGCGCGCCGCCGAGGCACGCCGTCGCATCGTGTTCCATCTCCGAGGCCCCTGAGGGCCCCCGGCTCCCCGCTTTCTACCAAAGCGAGGTTGCCGCATCGCAAGCGCCGCCCGCGCAGCGGGCTCGTCGCGCGCGAAGGCGATCAGCAGCCCGATGGCGAACATGGTCGGCAGCAGGGCGGAGCCTCCGTAGGAGAACAGCGGGAGGGGGACGCCGGCGATCGGCAGCAGACCGAGCACCGCACCGATGTTGATCACCGCCTGGGCGGTGATCCAGGTGGTCACGCCTCCCGCGGCGTACCTCACGAAGGGGTCCTCCGTGCGTCCGGCCACGCGGATACCCGCATAGCCTAGAGCCGCGAAGAGGGCCAGTACCGACAGCGTCCCCGCCAGGCCCAGTTCCTCACCGGTGACGGCGAAGATGAAGTCGGTGTGGGCTTCGGGGAGTTGTCCCCATTTCTCCACACTCGCACCGAGGCCGGATCCGAAGAGTCCGCCGGAGGCCAGGGCGTAGATGCCATGAACCGCCTGCCAGCAGTCGGCGACACCGCTCCTCGGCTCGGTGGCGCCGATGCAGGCGAGCCGGGCCATGCGGTTGGGACTGGTCTTGATGAGGATCACACCGAGCACGCCCGCGATGGACAGCACACCGGCGAACAGCCGGGTCGGCGCCCCCGCCAGCCACAGCACGCCGAACAGGATCGCGGTCAGGATGATCGCCGTGCCCATGTCCCCGCCGAGCATGATCAGCCCGAGCAGCAGGAAGCTCACCGGAACGAGCGGCACCAGCATGTGCTTCCACTGGTTCAGCAGCCGCTTCTCCTGTTTGCGCGCCATCAGGTCGGCGCCCCACAGCACCAGCGCGAGCTTGCCGAACTCGCTGGGCTGGATCTGGAAGGAGCCGCCCAGGGAGATCCAGTTCTGGTTGCCGTTGACGGACATCCCTATCCCCGGCACCTGCACCAGCGCCATCAGGAAGACGGCTCCGGCGAGGATCGGGTAGGCGAGCGCCCGGTGCAGCTTCACCGGCATGCGGGACGCCACGAACAGCAGCACTCCCCCGATGCAGGCGGCCAGGAACTGCTTCCGGAAGAAGAACGAGCCCGGCAGCGACAT
This sequence comes from Streptomyces sp. NPDC001507, assembly GCF_042894765.1. Classification (NCBI taxonomy): domain Bacteria; kingdom Bacillati; phylum Actinomycetota; class Actinomycetes; order Kitasatosporales; family Streptomycetaceae; genus Streptomyces; species Streptomyces sp. NPDC001507. Next base: position 554,227 of record NZ_JBIAVV010000002.1, on the reverse strand, counting down.
CTGCAGCGCGGTGATCTGGGAGGCCGAGTAGACCATCACCAGGCCCAGCACGATGATGAGCAGACTGCCGCCGAGGATCAGGTAGTACGCGGTGAGCGGCCGGTCCCAGGCCCGGTGGGCGCGCATGTAGAACCGCCGCAGCGAGTTGTCGCGCGCGGCGCGGGGCGCGACGGGCCGGCGCACCGCCCGCTGTACGGGCGGCCGGCCGGTGCGGCTACCGGACATCAACGCCTCCGCTGAGAGCCTGTGTCATATCCCTGGTCGGATGAGCGCACGTCGTCATGGGGGTGCCCCCGCGCGAGGTTGTTCGAGCGTGGGGGAGGAGCCACGTGGGCGTTTCGGCAACGCGGCTGGGGGTCCCCCCTCCGGGGGAGTGCGTGCCAGGCGGCGTGCGCCCGGCCGGGGATGTGACACAGGCTCTGCACGTCGACCGTCCCACGCGTCCCTCCCAAGGTCGCCCGGCAGGCGGCCGGGTCAGGCGCCGAGTTCGCGAACCGCCTGGGCGAACGCGTCACCGCGCTTGTTGTAGTTGGCGAACATGTCCATGGAGGCACAGGCGGGTGCCAACAGCACCGTGTCTCCGGCGGTGGCGAGCCGCCGGGCCTCCTGGACCGCCGCGAGCATCGCCCCAGTGTCGGTCCGGTCGAGGTCGACGACCGGGACTTCCGGCGCGTGTCGCGCGAGGGCCTCCAGGATGAGGGCGCGATCCGCACCGATGAGTACCGCGCCGCGAAGTCGCTTTGCCGACTTGGCGACCAGTTCGTCGAAGGTCGCGCCCTTCGCCAGACCGCCCGCAATCCATACGATCGACTCATATGACGCCAACGAGGCTTCGGCCGCATGGGTGTTGGTGGCCTTGGAGTCGTCCACGTAGGAGACCCCGTCCACGTCGGCGACGTGCGCGATGCGGTGGGCGTCCGGCGTGAAGGCCCGCAGCCCGTCCCGTACGGCCGTGGGGGGCACCCCGAAGGCGCGCGCGAGGGCCGCGGCGGCAAGGGCGTTGGCGATGTTGTGCGGGGCCGGCGGGTTGACGTCGGCCACCTCGGCCAGCTCCTGGGCGTTCTTCTGCCGGTTCTGGACGAAGGCGCGGTCGACCAGGATGCCGTCCACGACGCCGAGTTGGGAGGGGCCCGGGGTGCCGAGGGTGAAGCCGACGGCCCGGCAGCCCTCCTCGACGTCGGCCTCGCGGACCAGGTCCTCGGTGAGCTTGTCGGCGACGTTGTAGACGCAGGCGACCCGGTTGCCCTCGTAGATGCGGCCCTTGTCCTTGGCGTACGCCTCCATGGAGCCGTGCCAGTCGAGGTGGTCGGGGGCGAGGTTCAGCACGGCCGCCGAGTGGGCGCGCAGCGAGGGCGCCCAGTGCAGCTGGTAGCTGGACAGCTCCACCGCGAGGACGTCGTACTCCTCGTCCCCGAGGACCGCGTCGAGCAGCGAGACGCCGATGTTGCCGACGGCGGCCGTGCGCAGGCCGGCGGCCTTGAGGATGGACGCCAGCATCTGGACGGTGGTGGTCTTGCCGTTCGTGCCGGTGACGGCCAGCCAGGGAGCCGCGTCGGGACCCCGGAGCCGCCAGGCGAGTTCGACGTCGCCCCAGATCTCGATGCCGGCCGCGCGTGCCGCCTGGAACAGGGGCTTGTCCGGTTTCCAGCCGGGCGCGGTGACGATGAGCTCGGTGCCCTCCGGCAGGGTCGCGCCGTCGCCGAGCCGTACCGTGACGCCCAGGGCCTCCAGTTCGGCGGCCTGTTCACGCGCGCGTGCGTCGTCGCCGTCGTTGACGACCGTGACGATTGCCCCGCGCGCGTGCAGCACCTTGGCCGCCGGGACACCGGAGACGCCGAGCCCGGCGACGGTGACGTGCTTGCCCTGCCAGTCGGTCACTTGTCCGCTGCCCATCCTGCATAGAAGAGGCCGAGTCCGACAATCACACAGATGCCCTGGATGATCCAGAAGCGGACCACCACAAGGACTTCGGACCAGCCCTTGAGTTCGAAGTGGTGCTGGAGTGGTGCCATCCGGAAGACGCGCTTGCCGGTGAGCCGGAAGGAGCCGACCTGGATGACGACCGACATGGTGATGAGGACGAACAGGCCGCCCATGATGGCGACGAGCAGCTCCGTGCGGGAGAGGATCGCCAGGCCCGTGAGGACGCCACCGAGCGCGAGCGAACCGGTGTCGCCCATGAAGATCTTGGCCGGCGAGGTGTTCCACCACAGGAAGCCGAGGCAGGACCCCATCAGCGCGGAGGCGATGACCGCGAGGTCCAGCGGGTCGCGCACCTCGTAGCAGGCGTTGGGGTTGGTCAGGGTCGTCGCGTTGGCGCAGGACTCCTGGAACTGCCAGACGCCGATGAACGTGTAGGCGCCGAAGACGAGCACGGAGGCGCCGGTGGCCAGACCGTCCAGACCGTCGGTCAGGTTCACGCCGTTGGACATCGCGAGGATCATGAACAGCGCCCACACCACGAACAGCACCGGGCCGATGGTCCAGCCGAAGTCCGTGATGAAGGACAGCTTGGTGGAGGCCGGGGTGTTGCCGCGGGCGTCGGCGAACTGCAGCGACAGCACCGCGAAGGAGATGCCGACGATCAGCTGCCCGGCCATCTTCGCCTTGGCCCGCAGACCGAGCGAGCGCCGCTTGACGATCTTGATGTAGTCGTCCAGGAAGCCGACCAGGCCCATCCCGCACATCAGGCCGAGCACCAGCAGACCCGAGTAGGTGGGGGTGTAGCCGGTGATCACCTTGGACAGGAAGTAGGCGGCTACCGTCGACAGGATGAAGGCGATACCGCCCATCGTCGGCGTACCGCGCTTGCTGGCGTGCTCGCGCGGGCCGTCGTCCCGGATGTACTGGCCGTAGCCCTTGCGGGCGAGGAGCTTGATCAGCAGCGGGGTGCCGATCAGCGTCAGGAAGAGACCGATGACGCCCGAGAAGAGGATCTGCTTCATCATCGGGCATCAACACCCTCGGCACCGGGCTCCAGGAGCGCCTGCGCAACGCTCTCCAGGCCCACCGACCGTGACGCCTTCACGAGGACGACGTCCCCCGGGCGCAACTCGCTGCGCAACAGGTCGACCGCCGCCTGTGCGTCGGACACGTGCACCGACTCCTCACCCCACGAACCCTCGTTATATGCGCCCAGTTGCAGCCAGGAGGCTTCCACTCCCCCGACGGCGACGAGCTTGCCGACATTGAGCCGGACGGCGAGCCGTCCGACCGCGTCGTGCTCGGCGAGCGCCTCGTCCCCGAGCTCGGCCATCTTGCCGAGCACCGCCCACGTGCGGCGCCCCTGTCCCATGGCCGCGAGCGCGCGCAGTGCGGCTCGCATGGACTCGGGGTTGGCGTTGTAGGCGTCGTTGACGATGGTCACGCCGTCCGGGCGCTCGGTGACCTCCATACGCCAGCGGGAGAGGGAGCCCGCCTCGGAGAGCGCGAGGGCGATCTCTTCCGCGGACATGCCCAGCTCATGGGCGACGGCGGCCGCGGCGAGCGCGTTCGACACGTGGTGCTCACCGTACAGGCGCATGGTCACATCGCTTGCACCGGAGGGTGTGTGAAGGCTGAACGCGGGCTGTCCCGTGTCCGTGAGTCGCACGTTCTCGGCCCGAACGTCCGCTTCGGCCGACTCTCCGAAAAGGACCACCTTCGCCTTGGTACGGGAGGCCATGGCCCGCACCAGCGGGTCGTCGGCGTTGAGGACCGCGACCCCGCCGTCCTCGGCCGCGGGCAGCGCCTCCACCAACTCGCCCTTCGCCTGGGCGATCTGCTCCCGGCCGCCGAACTCGCCGATGTGGGCGGTGCCGACGTTGAGGACCAGACCGACCTTCGGGGGCGTCAGATCGGTGAGGTAGCGGATGTGGCCGATGCCGCGGGCGCCCATCTCCAGCACCAGGAACTTCGTCTCCTCGGTGGCGGACAGGGCGGTCAGCGGCAGTCCGATCTCGTTGTTGAGCGAGCCGGGCGTGAAGACGGTCGGCGCCTTGGTGCGCAGCACCTGGGCGATGAGGTCCTTGGTGCTGGTCTTGCCGGCCGAGCCGGTCAGCGCCACGAGGGTCGCGCCGAGCCGTCGTACGACATGACGCGCGAGGGCGCCGAGGGCGGTCTGGACGTCGTCCACGACGATCGCGGGCACGCCGACGGGGCGCGACGCCAGGACGGCGACCGCGCCGGCGGCCACGACCTGCCGGGCGAAGTCGTGGCCGTCCACGCGCTCGCCCACGAAGGCGGCGAACAGGCTGCCCGGCCCCGCTTCGCGGGAGTCCCGGACGACCTCCCCGGTGACCTGGACGGACGGATCCGGTATGTCGTGCGTCTGCCCGCCGACGACTTCTGCGATCTCGGCGAGAGAGAGGGCGATCACAAGTTCATCCCCTGGGTCTTCTGGATTTTCATCCCTGGGTTTTCCGGATGGCTTCGCGGAGGACCTGGCGGTCGTCGAAGGGGCGGATCACGCCGGCGATGTCCTGGCCCTGCTCGTGGCCCTTGCCGGCGACCAGCACGGTGTCACCGGGGTGCGCGCGGGCGACGGCGGCCTCGATCGCGGCGGCCCGGTCCTCGAAGAGGAGCACCTCGCCGCGCTCGTGGGCGGGCACCGAGGCGGCACCCTCGAGCATGGTCGCGAGGATGGCGAGGGGGTCCTCGGAGCGGGGGTTGTCGGAGGTCAGCACGGCGATGTCGGCGAGCCGGGCCGCGGCGGCGCCCATCGGGGCCCGCTTGGTCCGGTCGCGGTCGCCGCCGCAGCCGAGGACGATGTGCAGCCGGCCCTTGGTGACCTTGCGCAGGGCCCTGAGGACCGACTCGACGGCGTCCGTCTTGTGGGCGTAGTCGACGACCGCGAGATAGGGCTGCCCGGCGTCCACGCGCTCCAGGCGGCCCGGCACGCCCGGTACGGCGGCGATGCCGTCGGCGGCGGTCTGCGGGTCGAGCCCGGCGACGGCGAGGGCGACGATCGCGGCGAGGGTGTTCGCCACGTTGAAGGGGCCCGGCAGCGGCGACTTGGCGGCGATCCGGACGCCCTCGGGCCCGGTGACGGTGAACGTCGAGTCCATCGGGCCGATGTGCACGTCCGCGGCCCGCCAGTCGGCGTCGGGGTGGCCCTCGGCGGAGTAGGTGACGACCGGGACGGAGGCCTCCCGGGCGAGCCGGCGGCCGTACTCGTCGTCGACGTTGACCACACCCCGTCTGCTGCGTTCCGGGGTGAACAGCTGTGCCTTGGCCCGGAAGTAGTCCTCCATGTCGGAGTGGAACTCCATGTGTTCCGGGCTGAGGTTGGTGAAGACGGCGATGTCGAAGACGCAGCCGTCGACCCGGCCGAGGACCAGGGCGTGGCTGGAGACCTCCATGGCGACCGCCTCGACTCCGCGCTCGCGCATCACCGCGAACAGGGCCTGGAGGTCGGTGGCCTCGGGGGTGGTGCGCTCGGACTTGATGCGCTCGTCGCCGATGCGCATCTCGACGGTGCCGATGAGACCGGTGCTGTGTGCGGTCTTCAGGCCGCCCTCGACCAGGTACGCCGTGGTGGTCTTGCCCGAGGTGCCGGTGATGCCGATCTGCAGCAGGTCGCGGCCCGGACGGCCGTAGATGGTGGCCGCCAGCTCGCCCATCCGCCCACGCGGGTCGTCGACGACCAGGACCGGCAGGCCGGTCGCGACTGCGCGCTCGGCGCCCGCCGGGTCGGTCAGCACGGCGACCGCGCCGAGGCCGGCGGCCTGGACGGCGAAGTCGGCGCCGTGCAGCCGGGCGCCCGGCAGGGCGGCGTACAGGTCGCCGGGTCGGACCGCGCGCGAGTCGTGGGTGATGCCCGTGACCTCGACGGTCCTCTCCGCGGGTTCCGGCTCGGCGGCACCCAGCTGATCGGCGAGTTCCGCGAGGGGTGTTGCGGAGACCTGGACCGGCCTGGGCGGCCCCGGATATGTCACGGATGCGCCCTTCTGGGTGGTTTGGGACTGATCAGCGTGTGGCACGGCGGTGAGCGTACCGGGCGCACCCGCTCCGGAGCGAAGCGAGGGGCGCGGCGTCCCGTGGTTCCCGGGATCAGGGGTGATCGTTGTCACGAGCTCGTTCCTGGTGGTCTGTGCGAGGTGCTGAAGTGCTGATCAGGGCTTGTAGTCGACGGGCAGGTTCGCCGCCTTGGCGCCGGTCGGCGGGATCTGCAGGGTCTTGAGGGCGAACTCCATCACCTGCTTGTAGATCGGGCCGCAGATCTGGCCGCCGAAGTAGCTGCCGGCGGTCGCGTTCTGGATGGCGCAGTAGACGGTGATGCGGGGCTTGTCGGCGGGTGCGAAACCGGCGAACGACGAGGTGTAGCCGCGGTACCTGCCGGTGGCCGGATCCACTCGGTTGGCGGTACCGGTCTTACCCGCGACGTTGTACCCGGGAATGGCCGCCTTGGCACCGGTGCCCTGCTCGTCGTCCACGACGGACTCCAGCATCTCGGCCAGGGTCTTCGCCGTCTTCTGGCTGATCACTCGGCTCTTCTTCGGCTGGGCGGCCGGGGTGAAGCGGCCGTCGGCGCCCTTGGCACCGCGCACCAGGGTCGGCTCGACCCGGACCCCGCCGTTCGCGATCGTCGAGTAGACGGAGGCCGCCTGCATGGCGTTGATGGAGAAGCCCTGACCGAAAGGAATCGTGTACTGCTGCGAGGTCGACCACTTGCCCGGGGCGGCCAGGATGCCCTTGGTCTCGCCGGGGAAGCCAAGCCCGGAGTAGCTGCCGATGCCGAACTTGCGCAGGTACGAGTAGAGGACCTGGTTGGCCTGTTGCTGGGTCCTGCCGAGCTGGCCGGCGGCGAGGATGGTGCCGATGTTGCTGGACTTGGCGAGCACGCCGTTGAGCGTGAGGTACCAGGTGTCGTGGTCGACGTCGTCCTTGAAGAGCCGGTCGCCGCGGTGCAGCCGGTTGGGCACCACCACGTGCGTGAGCGGGGTGGCGGCGTTCTCCTCCAGGACGGCCGCCATCGACATCACCTTGGCGGTGGAGCCGGGCTCGTAGGCGTCCTGGACGGCCGCGTTGCCCATCGCGTCGGCGTCGGCCGTCGACAGGTCGTTCGGGTCGAAGCCCGGCGAGTCGGCCATCGCCAGGATCTGCCCGGTCCTGGTGTCCTGGACGACCACGTAGCCGCGGTCCGCCTTGGACTTCTTGACCTGTTCGGTGATGGCGTTCTGCGCGGCCCACTGGATGTCCCGGTCGATGGTCAGCTCGACGTCGGAGCCGGGCACGGCCGGGGTCTCGGTGGAACCCGCGGTGGGCACCTCGCGGCCGCCGGACTGGGCGTAGCGGATCTTGCCGTCCTTGCCGGTCAGCTCCTTGTCGAGCTGCTGCTCGATGCCGCCGCCGCCCTTGCCGTCCGCGTTGACCCAGCCCAGTATCCCGGCGGCCAGGTCGCCGTTGGGGTACACGCGCTGGCTGCTCGGGTCGGCGAAGACACCGGCCAGCACGTTGACGGTGCTGTCGCCGGTCGCGGCCTTGGCGGTGAGCGCGGCCTTCAGGTCCTTGATCTGCTTCCAGACCTGCGGGGTCTGCCGGGTGGCGAGCCGGACGTAGCGCAGGTCCTTGTTCGCGGGCCGCAGCAGCTTGACGAGGTCGGCCTGGCTCTTGCCGAGGATCGGGGCGAGCAGCGCGGCGGCCTGCTCGGGCCCGTCGGACACCTTGAGCTGCTTGCCGGTGAACATCGTGGGGTCGGCGGTGATGTCGTACGCGTCCTCGCTGATCGCCAGCGCCACGCCGTTGCGGTCGGTGATCCCCCCGCGCTCGGCGGCCAGGGTGTGCACGACGTACCGGTTCTGCTCGGCCTTCGCCGCGTACGCGCTGGCGTCGACGGCCTGGACCTGGAGCAGACGGCCGACGAAGACCAGCAGCACCAGGGTCAGGGCGAGGCCGACCATGCGCAGCCGGGGCCGGGGGCTGCCGAGCCGCAGGGGAGGTGCGGCCGGGGGGCGCGGCCCGCCCGGGCGGCGGACCGGGCGGGCGCCGGGACCGGGGGCGGACCGGCTCCGGACGGCGCCCCTGGGGTCCCGGGGGCGGGGCGGCTTGGCGGGGCCGGGCACGCGGCGGCGCGGCGGCTGCCTGTTTCCAGAAGTGTCGGGCACTTCCGTCACCTGCCGGGGGTCGTGGTCGGGGCTGTGCCGGGCGTGAAGGACGGGGTGGGCGTCGGTCCGGCCGCCGTCACCGGCGCGGAGGCCGCGGGAGCCGTCGCCGTCGCGGAGCCGGTGGGCGTCGGGGCGGGCGCGCCCGCGGACTGCGTGCCGAGCGCCTCGGGAGCGGGCGGCACGGTGGTCTGCCGGAGGGCGGCTGGGCTGGGAACACCCTTCACGGTGCCGTCCGGACCGAGGAAGACCGGGTCGCCGCCGGGGACCATGCCGAGCTCGTGGGCGCGGCGCTGGAGGGCGTCGGGGGCGGAGTAGGCGTCGATGTCCCGTTGCAGCGCCTGTTCCTCGTCGGTGAGGTTCTTCGTCTGCTTCTGCAGGTCGTCGAGTTTGAACGAGCCCTCGCTGAGCGCCGAGTTCAGCACCAGCAGGCCGATCAGGCCGCCGCCGAGGAGCAGGACGACGAGCAGGACGAACGGGGTGCGGGCGGCCTGGCGGGCACGGCCGGCCGGGAAGAGCCGGGCGAGCCGGGCCGCCCGCCCCCGCAGCTCGGGTTTCCTACTCACGTGTCCTCCGGTGGGTCCGCGAACCCCGCTCGCTCACTCGGCTTCCTCCCTGATGCGCTGGGCCCCCCGAAGACGCGCCGGAGCGGCCCGGCGGTTCTCGGCGACCTCTTCCTCGGTGGGAAGTTCGGCACCGCGCGTGAGCAGCTTGAGCCGGGGCTGGTACTGCTCGGGCACGACCGGCAGCCCGGGCGGCGCGGTGGTGGCGGCGCCGGCCGCGAAGACCTGCTTGACGAGGCGGTCCTCAAGCGAGTGGTACGACAGCACGGCGATCCGGCCGCCGACCGCCAGGGCCTTCACGGCGGCCGGGATCGCCCTTTCCAGGACGGCGAGTTCGCCGTTGACCTCGATGCGCAGCGCCTGGAAGGTGCGCTTGGCCGGGTTGCCGCCGGTGCGCTTGGCGGCCTGCGGCAGGGCGTCCCGGATCAGCTCGACGAGCCGGGCGCTGTTGCTGAACGGCTCCTTCTCGCGCTCCCGGACGATCGCCGAGACGATCCGCTTGGCCTGCTTCTCCTCGCCGTACTGGTACAGCACGCGGACGAGATCGCCGGCCGGGTAGGTGTTGAGGACCTCAGCGGCGCTGATGCCGGTCGACTGGTCCATGCGCATGTCCAGGGGCGCGTCCTGGGCGTAGGCGAAGCCCCGGTCGGCCTCGTCGAGTTGCATGGAGGAGACGCCGAGGTCGAAGAGGACGCCCTGCACGCGCGCGATGCCGAGGCGTTCGAGTACGGCGGGGAGCTCGTCGTAGACGGCGTGCACGAGGGTGGCGCGGTCACCGAAGGGGGCGAGCCGCTCGCCGGACAGGCGCAGGGCCTCCTTGTCGCGGTCCAGGGCGATCAGGCGGGCCTCGGGGAAGCGGGTCAGCAGCGCCTCGCTGTGGCCGCCGAGGCCGAGGGTGCAGTCGACGACCACGCTGCCCGGCCGCACCAGGGCGGGTGCCAGCAGGTCCAGGCACCGCTGGAGCATCACCGGGACGTGTCGACTCTCGCTCAAGGGGGCCTCTCAGTTCCGGCACGGGGACGCACCGCCGGGTCCCCGCCCGCTCGGTACGCGCACCGCGCACGTGGGGAGACGGCCCGGGCACCGTGCCGGGGTCTCCAGGGGATTTCACCAGCGGGGAGAGCCTCGCCTCCCGCTTCGCGTCACTTTAGTCCACCGTGTCGCGCGGTCAATCAACCGGCCTGCGCGGCGCGTACGGCGTCCCGGCCGGGGTGGGGATTCACCGGGAATCACCCGTGCGGGTCCGTTTTGCCCTCCGTGTGGGTTAGCTCACAACAAGCCACGATGACGTTCTTTGTCCCCTCTCACCGGAGGCCGTGACCGCACGTGACCAGTAACGTCTTGACTATGACGACTTCCGCAGCAGTTCCCACTGGATCCGAAGGCGCCATAACCACGGACGGCACCGTGACGGACCGCCTGGTGGAGGCCAACCGGACCTACGCGTCCGCCTTCACCGACCCCGGCATGGACGCCCGGCCGGTGCTGCACGTGGCCGTGGTGGCCTGTATGGACGCCCGCCTCGACCTGCACAAGGCGCTCGGCCTGCAGCTCGGCGACTGCCACACCATCCGCAACGCCGGCGGCGTGGTCACCGACGACGTGATCCGTTCCCTCACCATCAGCCAGCGCAAGCTCGGCACCCGCAGCATCGTGCTGATCCACCACACCGGCTGCGGTCTGGAAGCCCTCACCGAGGACTTCCGCACCGAGCTGGAGATGGAGGTCGGCCAGCGCCCGGCCTGGGCGGTGGAGTCCTTCCGGGACGTCGACCAGGACGTACGGCAGTCCATGCAGCGGGTGCGCACCTCGCCGTTCCTGCAGCACACCGACGACGTACGCGGCTTCGTCTTCGACGTCCGCACCGGCCTCCTCCGCGAGATCGACCCGGCCTGACCGGGGCCCGGTCCGGTCCGCGCGCGCCGAAGACCTCACCCGGCCGACCGGTCCGCCGGCGACGACCGCCGGCCGCCGGGCGCGCGACCACAGCGGCCGGAGCCTCCCGCACCGTGCCGACCAGCTCGGCCCGGTCCCGGCGGATCACGGGCGGCGCGGGCCACCCGCGTCGCCTCACCACCGGGCCGGCAGAACGTTCGGGTCCGCTCCGGCCCGGCCTGCCCTCTCTCCGCCGGTCCGGCGGTCGGCGGCACCCCACGCCCCCCGCCCGCTTCGGCGTGATCGCCTCGGCCGCCCTGCCCCGCCCCGATCGCCCCGCCATGCGGCCGGCCGTTTCGCCGCGCACCCATCCGGTCACCTCACCCGCGCGGAGCGGACCGCGCGCCCCGGAACGCGCCCGCCGTAAGCTGTCGGCTCCCTGTCGAATAGGCGGTCGAAAGACCGTAAGACCGACATACTGCAGGCAGTTGTCCACAGGCGAGTGACACGAATCGGTAACGGCAGCAAGAATGCGGTGTGAGACGTCGCGCGGAACCATTCACGCGTGGTGTCCGTGATTCGGGGTGGGCCGGTTGTGCGAGACGATGCGCCGGCCGGGCAATGACGGGCCGAGGAGGGCCGGGTGACGACCTATGACGATCGAGCGAGCCTCACTGATCTGACCGCCACTGTGGAGCGTGTCCGCAGTTCGGTGGAGGGTGTGATCGAGGGCAAGCCCGAGGTCGTACGGCTTTCGCTGACCGTGCTGCTCGCCGAGGGGCATCTTCTGATCGAGGACGTCCCGGGCGTGGGCAAGACGATGCTGGCGAAGGCGTTGGCGCGGTCCATCGACTGCACGGTGCGGCGCATCCAGTTCACGCCCGACCTGCTGCCGTCGGACATCACCGGCGTGTCCATCTGGGACCAGCAGCGCCGGGACTTCGAGTTCAAGCCGGGCGCGATCTTCGCGCAGATCGTGATCGGCGACGAGATCAACCGCGCCTCGCCCAAGACCCAGTCCGCGCTGCTGGAGTCGATGGAGGAGCGGCAGGTCACCATCGACGGGCAGACCTACGAACTGCCCAGCCCGTTCATGGTGGTGGCGACCCAGAACCCGGTCGAGATGGAGGGCACCTACCCGCTGCCCGAGGCCCAGCGCGACCGCTTCATGGCCCGCGTCTCGGTGGGCTACCCCAGCGTGGAGGCCGAGTTGCAGATGCTCGACGTCCACGGCGCGGTCAACCCTCTCGACGACCTCCAGCCGGTCGCGCACGCCCATGACGTCGTGAAGCTGATCGAGGCGGTGCGCGGGGTGCACGTCGCCGAGCCGGTCCGCAGGTACGCGGTGGACCTGGTCTCCGCCACCCGCACCCACCCCGACCTCAGACTCGGCGCCTCCCCGCGCGCGACGCTGCACCTGCTGCGCGCGGCGAAGGCGTCCGCGGCCCTGAGCGGCCGGGAGTACGCACTGCCGGACGACGTGCAGGCCCTCGCCGTGGCCGTCCTGGCGCACCGGCTCCTGCCCACCGCCCAGGCCCAGCTCAACCGGCGCACCGCGGAGCAGGTCGTGCAGGAGATCCTGCAGTCCACCCCGGTGCCCGCGGCCCCCCAGCAGCAGACCGGCTTCGGCGGTCCGGGCCGGGGCGTGCCGGCGTATCCCCAGCAGCCCCCGCGGAGTCTGTGATGGGTGCTCCGGCGGAGGCCGACCGCGGGGAGACGGGCGGGATCCGCACGGCCCTGGCCGGGCTGACCACCCGCGGCCGTTCCTTCCTCGCGGCCGGCATCGCGGCGGTGATCTGCGCGTACATCCTCGGCCAGGCCGATCTGCGCCGGGTCGGGCTGCTGCTCGCCGTGCTGCCGCTGCTCTGCGCGGCCGTGCTGCACCGCACCCGCTACCGCGTGGCCGGCAGCCGCCGGCTCTCCCCCGCGCGGGTGCCGGCCGGCAGCGAGGCCCGGGTGCACCTGCGGATGGACAACGTCTCGCGACTGCCCACCGGCCTGCTGATGCTCCAGGACCGGGTGCCCTACGTCCTCGGCCCGCGCCCCCGCTTCGTCCTGGACCGGGTGGAGCCGGGCGGCCGCCGCGAGGTGTCCTACCGGGTCCGCTCGGACCTGCGCGGCCGCTATCCACTGGGCCCGCTCCAGCTGCGCCTGACCGACCCGTTCGGCATGTGCGAACTGACCCGCTCCTTCTCGACGTTCGACACCCTGACCGTCATCCCGAAGGTCGAGCCGCTGCCGCCGATCCGGCTCAGCGGCGAGGCGAAGGGGTACGGCGACGGGCGGCAGCGTTCGCTGGCCCTGGCCGGCGAGGACGACGTGATCCCGCGCGGTTACCGCCACGGCGACGACCTGCGCCGGGTGCACTGGCGTTCCACCGCCCGCTACGGCGAGCTGATGGTGCGCCGCGAGGAGCAGCCGCAGCGGGCCCGCTGCACGGTCCTCCTCGACACCCGGGGCGGCGCGTACGAAGGAGCGGGCCCGGACTCGGCCTTCGAGTGGGCGGTGTCCGGTGCCGCGTCGGTCCTGGTCCACATGCTCGAACGCGGCTTCTCGGTCCGGCTGTTGACGGACACCGGCAGTTCGGTGCCCGGCGAGGGCGCCGAGGGTTTCGCGGGCAGCGGCCAGGAGTCGGCGGAGGCGGCCGGGCTGATGATGGACACCCTCGCGGTGGTCGACCACTCGGACGGCACGGGCCTGTCCCGCGCCTACGACGTGCTGCGCGGCGGGAACGAGGGGCTGCTGGTGGCCTTCCTGGGCGACCTCGACGAGGAGCAGGCGACGGTGGCCGCGAAGATGCGCCGGCGCAGCGGCGGTGCCGTGGCCTTCGTGCTGGACCCGGACACCTGGGTCAGGGAGCCGGCCGACGTGCCCGCCGCCGGCGACGCGCACGAGGAGCGGCTGCGGATGCTGCGCGAGGCCGGCTGGACGGCCGTGAGCGTGCCACGCGGCGCAGGCGTGGCCGAGCTGTGGCGGCAGGCCGACCGGGAACGCACCGGCGCGGCCGCGCTGAGCGGGGAGGCGTGGCGATGAGCGGCCGCGCCCGGCTAGCCCTCACCGCGGCTGCGGCGACGCTGATGGCGTCCTGCGCGCTGCTGCCGCTGGTCTCCCCGGTGACCTGGCTGTTCCAGGCGGCGTTCCTGCTGACGGTCCAGACGGGCGTGGGCGCGGCCGCCCGGCGGGTGCCGCTGGCCCGGCCGCTGACCGTGGCCGCGCAGGCCCTGGCCACGCTGCTGATGCTGACCGTGGTCTTCGCCCGGAGCCACGCGATAGCAGGGGTGATCCCCGGCCCGGACACCTTCCGCTACCTCGGCGACCTGCTCCAGCAGGGCTCGGACGACGTCAGCCGGTACGCGATACCCGCGCCGCTGACGCCCGGCATCCGGTTGATGGTGCTCGGCGGGGTCCTGGTCGTCGGGCTGGTCGTGGACACCCTCGCGGTGACCTTCCGCAGCGCGGCTCCGGCCGGGCTGCCGCTGCTCGCGCTGTACTCGGTGGCGGCGGGGCTCTCCGACGGGCCGACCGACTGGCTGTGGTTCCTGGTGGCGGCGGCCGGCTATCTGATGCTGCTGCTCGCCGAGGGCCGGGACCGGCTCTCGCAGTGGGGCCGGGTGTTCGGCGGGGCCGCACGCACCCCGGGCGGCCAGGAGAGCGGGGCGGTGGCCCCGGTGCGCACCGGGCGCCGGATCGGTTTCGCCGTGCTGAGCCTCGCCCTGTTCGTGCCGTTGGTGATGCCCTCGATCCAGGGCGGCCTGCTGGACGGTGCCGGGACCGGGGTCGGCGTGGGCGACGGGAACGGCGGCACCATCTCCGCGGTCAACCCGCTGGTGTCGCTGCGGGACAGCCTCAACGTGGACGAGGACCGCCAGGTGCTGTCCGTGCGGACCAGCAGCGACGACGTCTCCGACCTGTACCTGCGGATCGTCTCCCTGGACGACTTCGACGGCACCACCTGGAAGCCGGCCCAGCGGCACATCACCGGCGTGCCGGACAAGTTCCCGACCCCTGCGGGACTGGGCGCCGACGTCCGGCGGACGACGGTGACGTCGTCGATCGCTGCCGCCGACTGGTACGCCCAGGACTGGCTGCCGATGCCGTACCCGCCGAGCAGGGTGAAGGTGGCCGGCACCTGGCGCTACGAGCCGGTCGGGATGACCCTCGTCGGCGACCACGGACAGAACACGCGCGGTGAGACCTACCTCGTCACCAGCCTGGACGTGCAGCCGACGGCGGAGCAGCTGGCCGCGGCGCCCGAGGCCTCGGCGGCGATGAAGAAGGAGTACACCAAGGTGCCCTCCTCGCTGCCGTCGGTGGTGGCGCAGACGGCGAAGGAGGTCACCGCGGGCTCGGCCAACCACTACGAGGAGGCGGTGAAGCTCCAGGACTACTTCGCGGTGACGGGCGGCTTCCAGTACGACACCCAGGTGGAGGTCGGCCGGGGCGAGGGCGCGATCGCGAACTTCCTGAAGCAGAAGCGTGGTTTCTGCGTGCACTTCTCCTTCGCGATGGCCGCGATGGCCCGGACGCTGGGCATCCCGGCCCGGGTCGCGGTGGGCTTCGCACCGGGCACCCCGCAGGCCGACGGCACGGTGTCGGTGGGCCTGAAGGACGCGCACGCCTGGCCGGAGCTGTACTTCGAGGGCGTGGGCTGGACCCGCTTCGAGCCGACCCCGACCCGGGGCACGACCCCGTCGTACACGGTGTCGCAGACGCCCGGTTCCTCGGTGCCGGACGAGACCCTGCCCTCCAAGGGCGCCTCGGCGGCGCCGTCGGCCTCGGCCTCGCAGAGCGAGAGCTGCACGCCGCAGCAGCGCAGGCAGGACGCCTGCGGAGGCCCGTCGGCGGCGGCCGCGGTGCCGAGCGGCGACGGCGGCCCGCCGTGGTGGCAGCTGGCGCTGTGGGCGCTCGGCGGTCTCGCCGTCCTGGCGGTGCCGCTGTCACCGATGCTGTACCGGCAGCGGGCGCGGGCGGTCCGGCTCGGGGCGCACGACCGTACGCCTTCGGGCATGGCGGCGCACACGCTGGCGGTCTGGCTGGAACTGACCGACACCGCCTGGGACTTCGGCATCCTCCCGGACGAGTCGCAGACCCCGCGCAACGCGGCCGCCCGGATCGTCCGGCTCGGCCGTCTGGATCCGGACGCCGCGGCGTCGGTGCACCGGGTGGCGGACGCGGTCGAACAGGTGCTGTACGCGCCGCGGCCGCAGCCGACGGCGGGCCTCGCGGACGACGTCCGCCGGGTGACGGCCGCGTTCAACGGGACGGTCGGTGTCCCCGCACGCCTGCGGGCCCTGTTCGCTCCGCGGTCGAGCGTGCGCGCGGTGTGGGCGACGTCGGCGGGCTGGGCCCGGCTGCGGGAACGGGTGCTGGCCGCCCGGCCGACCCTGCGAAAGCCGTCGGAGCAGGAGGGCTGACGGGGGGCGGGCCGGGGGTGGGGACGCTTGCCGGCGCTTGCCGGGTGCCTCCCCCAGCCTTCGGCCGGGTGGGCGCAGCTAGGTAGCTGTGACGCGCCCCGTCAGGGGCGCGGGGAACTGCGCGACCAGCCCCCACGCACCCGCAGTGACGCACGGCCCGCAGCACGGTCCTCGCTCCGGCCGGCCGAACAACACCTGAGGGGTGACCGTCCATTGACGGTCACCCCTCAGTCACGCTCTGCTCAGCCTGTCGGCCCCACCGGCGGAGCCCTCAGCGGCCCTGCTCGTCACGCCGCCGCTGCCAGCGCTCCTCGATGCGGTCCATCATCGACCGCTTCGGCCGGCCCTGGCGCCGGGGCTGCGGGCCCGCGGGCTGCTCGCCGGGCTTGGGGGCCTTGCGCCAGCCGGTGACGGCGAGGACCGCGCAGCCCAGCATGACGAGGAAACCCACCACGCTGACCCAGACCTGCTGGACGACCATTCCGGCGATGAGGAGCGCGATACCCACGAGGAAGCCGGCCACCGCCTGGTAGACCCGGCGCCGGGTGTACGTCCGCAGGCCGCTTCCCTCAAGCGCTGTCGCGAACTTGGGGTCTTCGGCGTACAGCGCTCGCTCCATCTGCTCAAGCATTCGCTGCTCGTGCTCCGAGAGCGGCACGGCGTCCTCCTCATCGTGCAGTCGCCGGGGCGACCCGGGGGGTCCCTTCAGGATAGGCAGGGAATCGCCCCCGTGAAACCCGCCCCTCTAGGCCAATTGGCCAACCGGAGCCCGCCATGGCAGTCCCGGCTCGCTGAGGCTTCCATTCCCCGGCAGCCGACCCGTCATGCCGGGCTGGTCTCCCTCGATCATACGGCGCAAACCCCTCGATCGGGGGGCTTGTGGCGTACTCCATCCGCTGTCGAGGCCCTGATCAGCGGGCTCGTCTCAGGAGAATCTCAGACCCCGGTGGCACCCGGCGTCTCGCCGAGCACGTGCAGCTGGGTGGCGAGGGCCTGGAAGGCGGGGATCTCGGCGGCGGCGGCCTCCAGCGTGAGCAGCGCGTCCAGGGCGCCCGGCTCGGTGTCCACCAGGACGCCGGGGACCAGGTCGGCGAAGACCCGCACGCCGTGCACGGCGGTGACCGCCAGGCCCGCACCCTCGACCAGGCCGGTGAGCTGCTCGGCGGTGAAGCGGCGCGGCATCGGGTCGCCGCTGCCCCAGCGCCCGTCGGGGTCCTCCAGGGCCTGCTTGGCCTCCGTGAAGTGGCCGGCGAGGGCGCGGGCGACCACGGCTCCGCCGAGCCCGGCGGCGAGCAGGCTGAGGACGCCCTCGGAGCGCAGCGCGGCCACCGTGTTGCGCACGCCCGCGGCGGGGTCGTCGACGTGCTCCAGGACGCCGTGGCAGAGGACCACGTCGTGGGCGCCGCGCCCGACCACGTCGAACAGGCCGAGGACGTCGCCCTGGACGCCCTTGACCCGGTCGGCCACGCCGGCCTCGGCGGCCCGGCGCTCCAGCGCGAAGAGCGCGTTCGGGCTGGGGTCGACGACGGTGACGCGGTGGCCGAGGCGGGCCAGGGGAACGGCGAAGTTGCCGCTGCCGCCGCCGGTGTCCAGGACGTCCAGCACGTCCCGGCCGGTGGTCTTGACCCGGCGGTCGAGGGCGTCCTGGAGAACCTCCCAGACCACGGCGGTACGGAGAGAAGCGCGGGGTCGAGTGGGGTCCGGCACGGCAGTTGACTCCTCGGCGCGGCACCGCCTGTTGCCCGGCGGCGCTAACTCGGTGCCTCCCCGGGCCCGGGTGCGGGAGGCGGGAAGGCTTCAGGCGCTGTCCACCCTATTGCCTCCGCCGCCCGTTGCCTCCGCCGCCTTGCCTGGTCATCCCGCGTCGGGCAGCTCCCTTCCCGGGTCGCCGGCCGGCCGCTCCCCCTCCTGCATGCGCGGCTGCGGCAACACCGGCTGGAGGACGAGCATCCGCTCGACGATACGGACGAACATCGCGACGTCCCGTATCAGGTCGTCGGCGTCCCGGCGGCGCGCCGCGCCCTGGATGCCGGCCTCGGCGCGGGCCCGGCGGGCGGCGCCGGAGGCGAACAGGGCGCTCCACTCGGTCAGCTCGGGCGCGACCTCGGGGAGCACCTCCCAGGCGCTGCGGATCCGGGCCCGGCGCCGGGGTGAGGTCTCGGGGCGGGCGCGGGCGGCGAGCACGGCGGCGGCCGTGCGCAGGGCGGCCAGGTGGGCGGTCGCGTAGCGCTCGTTGGGGGTGTCGAGCAGTTCGGCCTCGTCGAGTGCGGCGCGGGCCTGGGTGAGCAGGTCGAGGGCGGCGGGCGGGGCCGTGGCCCGGCGGAGCACGGGGTGCACGTCGCTCGCCGGGCCGGTCAGTGAGGGGGCAGGGCCGGTGGCGCGGCGCCGGTGGGCGGCGGACGCTGACGAGTTGGCCATGACGAACCTCCTGTCGTCTGAGTGACGGCGCCCTCACACGGGGTGCCGTATGTGCCCATCGTGAGGTATGGCACTGACAATCCGTTCTGACCTGGGGTTTTGCTTCGATCGCAGGTTCGGAGTAGTTTTTGCACTGACCAGTCAGTTCAAAAACGATGCCACAGGGGGGAACCTGTGCACGGCGTACCTGTCACGGCCGAGCGCCTCGGGCTCGAGGGCCCACGGGGCTGGGCGTTCCGGGGGATCTCCCTGGACGCCGGGCCCGGCGCGCTGATCGCGGTGGAGGGGCCGTCCGGCTCCGGCCGCACCTGTCTGCTGCTCGCGCTCACCGGCCGGATGAAGGCCACTGAGGGCACTGCGGCCGTCGGCGCGGCCCGGCTGCCCAAGCAGCTCGCGGCGGCACGGCGGATCAGCGCGGTGGCCAACGTGGCCGGGGTCACCGACCTCGAACCCGCCCTGACCGTCGGCGAACACCTGCGCGAACGGGCCCTGCTGCAGCGCCGGTTCGGCGACTCCTTGCGCGATCTGCTGCGGCCGCGCGCGGAACGCCGGGCGCGGGCGCAGCGGCGGATCGACGACGTCCTGGCCGCCGCCGGGCTCGACCTGGAGTCGCTGCCCAAGGGCGCCCGGACCGCCGTACGGGATCTGGAGCGGATCGAGGCGCTGCGGCTGTCCGTGGCGCTGGCGTTGGTCGGCAGGCCGCGACTGCTGGCCGTGGACGACGCCGACCTGAAGCTGTCGGAGTCCGAACGGGCCGAGGTGCGGGCGCTGTTGGCGTCGATCGCCGAGGCCGGGACGACGGTGGTGGCGGTGTGCGGAGAGGCGATGCCGGGGGCCGTCGTCGTCCACACCGGAAACACCGAGAACGCCGAGAACCCCCAGAACGCCGGAGACGCCGAGGCAGCCGGAGCCGCGGAGGCGACGAAGACAGCGAAGCCATCGGAGACAGCGAAGACGGCGAAGACAGCGAAGGCATCGGAAGACGAGGAGGCCGGCGATGCGCTCTCCGCGACTGGCCGCGCTTGAGCTCAGGCGCTTCGGACGGGGCAGGCTGCCGCGCGCGGCCCTGGTGGCCCTGCTGGTGCTGCCGCTGCTGTACGGCGCGCTGTACCTGTGGTCGTTCTGGGATCCCTACGGCCGCCTCGACCGTGTCCCCGTGGCGCTCGTCAACGACGACAAGGGCGCGACCGCGAGCGGGAAGCGGATCACCGCCGGCGACGACATCGTGGCCGGGCTCAGGGACAGCAAGAGCTTCGACTGGCACGAGGTGAGCGCCGCCGAGGCCCGCCGTGGCGTCGAGAACGGCACGTACTACCTGTCGCTGACCGTGCCCGCCGACTTCAGCGCGCGCATCGCCTCCAGCGCGGGCGACTCGCCGGAGACCGGCGCGCTCCAGGTGCGCACGAACGACGCGAACAACTACATCGTCGGGCAGATCTCCCGCACCGTCTTCAACGAGGTGCGCTCGGCCGCGTCGACCAAGGCGTCCCGGTCCTTCCTGGACCGGATCTTCGTCTCGTTCGCCGACATCCACGGGCAGACCGTGCAGGCCGCCCAGGGCGCCGACACCCTGGCCGGCGGCATCGGGAAGGCCGAGAAGGGGTCGAAGGACCTCGCGGACGGCCTGACGGACGCCAAGACCGGCAGCGCGAAGCTCACCAAGGGGATCAGGAAACTGGACACGGGCGCGGGCACCCTGGCGGACGGCTCGCGGCAGGTCGCGGCCGGCACCCAGGCCCTGGCGGACCAGGTCGACGGGGTCTACGCCAAGGTCGGCCCGTACCTGGCGGAGAACGAGAAGACCATCGGCGACACCGCCCGGCTGGTCGCCGACTCGGCGCGGACCGTCCGCGACAACCTGGGCGTCCTGGTGAAGACCGCCCCGGCGGCCGCGAAGACCGCGCACGCGGCCGCGGACACCCTGCACGAGGTCTACACGGCGCGCTGCTCGGCGGACCTGCTGACCGATCCGGTCTGCCCCGACCTGAAGAAGGCCAGGGACGCGGCCGACGACGTGGCCGCCGTCGCCGACGACCTGAACACGCTGATCGCCGACCAGAACGGCGACCTGAAGACGCTCGACAAGAACCTCGGCACGCTCCAGACCCAGGCGCGGGCCCTCGCCGACCGCGCCCCGCACCTCTCCGAGGACGTCGCCGGCGCCGTCAAGAAGATCGACAAGCTGAACGACGGCGCGGCCCAGGTGGCCGCGGGCGCCGTGAAGCTGCACACCGGACTCGGTACGGCCGTCACCGGCGCCACCGGTCTCGACAGCGGCCTCGGCAAACTGAAGTCCGGCGCCTACGACCTCAACGGCGGGATGTACCGGCTCGCCGACGGGTCCAACACGCTCGCCGGCGGCCTGCACGACGGCGCGGCGAAGATCCCCGACTACGACAAGCAGGACCGGGACGAGCGCACCGGCGTGATGTCCGACCCGGTCCAGCTCGCCTCGCACGACCTGCACAAGGCGCCCAACTACGGCACCGGGTTCGCCCCGTACTTCATCCCGCTCTCCCTGTGGGTCGGCGCGATGGTGGCGTACATGCTGATCCAGCCGCTCAACCGGCGTGCGCTGGCAGCCGGTTCCGCGGCCTGGCGGATCGCGCTGGCGGGCTGGCTGCCGGTGGTCGCGGTCGGGGTGCTGCAGACGGCCGCGCTGATGGCGGTACTGCACTGGGCGATCGGCCTGGAGATGGTCCGCGCGGCCGGGACGGTCGGGTTCCTGTTCCTGGTGGCGGCCTGTTTCGCGGCGATCGTGCAGTGGCTGAACGCGCGCTTCGGGGCGGCGGGGCGGATCCTGGTCCTCGCCCTGCTGATGCTCCAGCTGACGTCGGCCGGCGGCACGTATCCGGTGCAGACCAGCCCGGGCTTCTTCAACGCGATCCACCCGTTCCTGCCGATGAGCTATGTCGTGTCGGCGCTGCGGCGGCTGATCACGGGCGGCGGACTCGGGCCGGTGTGGCAGGCCTGTGCCGTCCTGGTGGCGTTCACCGCGGGTGCCCTGGCGCTCACCGCCGTCTCGGCCCGGCGCCGCCAGGTGTGGACGCTGGACCGGCTGCATCCCGAGCTGAGTCTGTGAGGACCTCCATGACCTCGTCCTCCGTGCCCGCGGGGGCCGCTGTTCCTGTGAGAATCGGGACCATGGAAAGCAGCAGCACCACGGGCGGCAGCACACGCCGTGAGGCCACCCGGCAGAAGCTCTACGAGGCCGCCGTCACGCTCATCGCCGAGCAGGGCTTCTCGGCCACCACGGTGGACGAGATCGCCGAACGGGCGGGCGTCGCGAAGGGCACGGTCTACTACAACTTCGCGAGCAAGTCGGTCCTCTTCGAGGAGCTGCTGCGGCACGGCGTGGGCCTGCTCACCGCCTCCCTGAAGGACGCCGCCGAGCAGACCGCGCGCGAGGGCGGCAGCCGGGTCGACGCCCTGGACGCGATGGTCCGCGCGGGCCTGGTCTTCATCGACCGCTACCCGGCCTTCACGCAGCTCTACGTGGCGGAGCTGTGGCGCACCAACCGGGCATGGCAGTCGACGCTGATGGTGGTCAGGCAGCAGGCCGTCGCGGTGGTCGAGGGGGTGCTGCGCGAGGGCGTGGCGAACGGCGAGTTCAGCGACGAGATCGACGTCCAGCTGACGGCGGCCGCACTGGTCGGGATGGTGCTGGTGGCCGCGCTGGACTGGAAGTCCTTCCAGCCGGAGCGCTCCCTGGACGACGTCCACGCGGCGCTGTCCCGGCTGCTCCAGGGGCGGGTGAGCGGCAAGGGCTGAGAGCCCTTGCGGCACCGGCACGCGCGCGTGGGCGGGCGAAAGCGCCGGCCGCCGGCGGCCGCGTCCCCCGCGGGCCGCCGTCGGACCGGCGCCTTCCGTGCACCCCCGTGCTCCCCCGGTTTCCCGCTGTTCCCCCGGGTCCCCTCTCCCCCGTGTCTCGCTTCCGCCGACGCGAATCGGCGGAAGGAGCGGTCGAGGGCGAAGACGCCGTTCCGCCGCCCCGTGTCGGCGGTGCCGGGCCCCGCGCCCCTTTCCGTGCCTCCACTCTCTCGTTCACGCAGGTCGCGGCCCATCCGTGCGCGTACTCAACTCGCTCCCTAGGTACCTGTACTCAGGTCTGCGCACCGAGGCCCGGGACGCGCCGCCCCGGACTGGTTACGATCGCGTCCGTGTCGGTACTCCCCTTGGTCTTCACCAGCGGCTGGGCCAGCGGAATCAACGCGTACGCGGTGGTGCTGCTGCTCGGCCTCTTCGGCGCGACGGGCCTGAGCGACGACGTCCCCGAGACGCTGCAGCGCCCGGAGGTGCTGATCGTCGCGGGCGTGCTGTTCCTGTGCGAGGCGGTCGCCGACAAGATCCCGTACGTCGACTCGGTGTGGGACTCCGTGCACACGGTGATCCGGCCGGTGGCGGGCGCCTGGGTCGGCGCGCTGCTCGCCGGGCACAGCGGCTCGGTCAACGACGTGGTGGCCGGGCTGGTCGGCGGTTCCACGGCCCTGGCCAGCCACACGGTCAAGGCCGGGACCCGGATGGCGGTCAACACCTCGCCGGAGCCGTTCAGCAACATCGTGCTGAGCTTCGCCGAGGATCTCGGGGTCGCCGGGATCGTGTCGTTCGCGATGTTCCACCCGCTGGCGGCGGCGGTCGTCGCGGCGGTGCTGCTGGCGACCGGCCTGATCGTGCTGGTGTTCCTGGTCTCCCGGATCCGGCGCTTCTGGCGCCGCCGGGCCCAGCGCCGGGAGGAACGGCGGCTCGCGGCGCAGGTGGGACGGCCGCCCGGCTGACGGCCCGCCGGTCCGGACTGTCAGTGGCGGTCGATAAAGTCGCGGGCATGGGACGGATTGCGGTGATCGGCGCCGGGATGGGCGCCATGGCGGCGGCCGCCCGGCTGGCCGTCGCGGGCCACCGGGTGACGGTGTACGAGCGTACGGAGACGTACGGCGGCGGGGTGCGCCGGTTCGAGCGCGACGGGTTCGCCTTCGACACCGGCCCGGGCCTGCTGCCGCTGCCCGCCGTCTACCGCGACCTGTTCGTCAAGACCGGCAAGGAACCGCTGGAGGACTGCGTCGAGCTGGTCCAGGTGGACCCGTCGGCCCGGCACGTCTTCGCGGACGGCACCCAGGTGTCGCTGCCGAACGCGTCCCGCGCGGGCGTCGTCACCGCCCTGGACGAGGCCCTCGGCGCCGGTGCGGGGCAGCGCTGGGGCGACTTCCTGGTGCGGGCCCGGGAGGCCTGGGACCGCACCCGGCGCCCGCTCCTGGAGGAGCCGCTGTGGCCGAACTGGCAGGTGCTGGCCGAGCGCGAGCCGTACCCGTCGGTCCCGCACAAGAAGCTGCTCCGCACCCGCCGGGCAAGCACCCTCTACGAGATCGGCGCCTGGGAGCTGCGCGACCTGCGGTTGAGGGAGCTGCTGGACGGCTACGCGCTCGCGCACGGCATCGATCCCGGGATCGCCCCGGCGAGCGCGGCCGTGCTGCCGTACCTGGAGCACGCCTTCGGCACCTGGTACGTGCGGGGCGGCATACGGGAGTTGGCCCGCGCGGTGTACGAGCGGTGTGTGCAGCGGCGGGTCGAGTTCGTCTTCGGCGCCGAGGTCGTACGGATCCTGGAGAAGGACGGCCGGGCGGCCGGGGTGGAGCTGGCCGGGGGCACCTCCCAGGCTCTCGGCTCCGGCGGAACGACGGTGGCGGAGGCCGACTTCGTCGTCGGAACCGGGCCGTGGCGGCTGGGCGGCCTGGTCGCGGGCAGAGAGCTGTACAGCCCACGGGACGTGCGCCCGGAAGCCGAGGACCGCTACCTGGGCCGGGTGGTCGTGTGCCTGGCGCTGCGCGGTGCGCGCGAGCCGGCCGCCGTGCACCGGACGGTGGTGCACGGCCCCGACGCCGAGGGCGACCTGGACATGCTGGGGCACGGGGAGCTGCCCGACCTGCCGACGGTCGTCGTGGACCGGCCCGACGACCCGGCCCTGCGTCCTGACGCCGAGCACGAGTCACTGGTGGTGACGGCGACGGTGCCGTCGGCGGCCGGGTACGACTGGGCCGCTCCGGAGGCCGCCGGCGCCTTCGCGGACCGCATGGTCGCCGCCGCCGAGCGTGCCGTGCCGGGGCTGCGCGAGCGGGTGCTGTGGCGCGAGGTACGCACGCCTGTGGACACCGAGCGGGAGACCGGCGCCTTGGGCGGTGCGGTGCCGCCGCCCGCGCTGGCCGCGCCGGAGGGTGTGCTGCATCCTTCCAACACCACGGCGGTACCGGGCCTGTTCGCCGTCGGCGGCTGGTCGCACCCCGGTGGCGGGCTGCCGCATGCGGGCATGTCGGGGGCGCTGGTGGCCGGGCTGATCGTGGAGGGGCCGGAGTTCCGCGGCTCGCAGTGAGCCGGCGCCGCGGGAAGGCTCAGAAACGGTACTGCTCGTCGTACCCGTTGCCCTGGTGGCCCTGCTGCTGTCCCTGGCCGTCGCCCTGGCCCTGGTAGTACTGCTGCTCCTGCGGGAGTTCGCCGCCGTAGGTCTCGTCGGCGCGCTGCTGCGGGACCCAGACCCCGCCGGCCGGGGTCTCGCCGTAGCCGCCGGTGCCGTACTGGCCCTGGGCGTAGCCCTGCTGGTCGTACTGCTGGCTGCCGTACGACGACGGGTCGTACCCGGTGCCGCCGTAGGCCTGGTTGCCGACGTACGGGTCGGAGTAGTTGGCGTACTGCTGCTGGCCGCCGCTGGTGTCGTAGCCGTACTGCTGCTGGCCGTAGCCGGAGTAGTCGTAGGCGTAGTTCTGGTCGGTGCCCTGGGCGGCGTACGCCTGGTCCTGGCCGGCGGTCGCGTAGGCGGCCTGCTGGTCGCCGGTGGCCGCGTAGCCGGCGTCGCGGTAGACGCCGTAGGAGCCGGTGTCCTCGGGCATCGGCTGCGGTTCGTACACCGTGGTGGTCTCGGCCGCGCCGGGCTCCATGGTGCGGGCCGCCGGGGTGAAGACGTCGTCGCGGTCGTAGTCGTCGCCGTAGGACGGACTGCCGCCGGCCGTGGCGTAGCCGCCCTGCTGTTCGGCGTAGGAGGAGTCGGCCGCGTCCGGGTCGCCTGCCTCCGGCCCCTGGTCCTCGTCCTCGTCGGGCCCGCCGCGACGGCGCTTGGCCAGGCCGCCGCCGTCACCGTCCGCACCGGGGCGCTTGACCGCCCAGCCGGCCTCGAAGCCGCGGCGGAAGGACAGCGTGACGTAGGTCTGGCCGACCGCGAAGGCGATCGCACCCACACCGATCACGACGACCGACGGGATCAGGACACCGAAGACGACGCCGAGGAAGCCCACGAAGGCGAGCAGCCGCCAGCGCAGCCGCGCCTTGTACTGCAGCAGCACCTCGCCCAGCAGCCACAGTGCGACGATGCCGAACGCTACGTAGAGGACCGTCCAGCCCATGTACGCCCCTCTCCCTGTAACCGCTACGCAGTGTGTCGTACTCCGGTGCGGCCGGTCTAGGCCCGCGGAGGTTGGTGCAGGCCCAGGTTCTCGTAGATTTCCAGCGTCGCCGTGGAGTTGTTGAGCGTGATGAAGTGCAGTCCTGGCACTCCCTCGGCCAGCAGCCGCGCGCAGAACTCCGTGGCGTGTTCGATGCCAATGGAGCGTACCGCCGCCGGATCGTCTTTCGCTGTGAGGATCCGCTCTTTCAGGGCGTCCGGGAATACCGCGTTGCTGAGTTTGGGCAGCCGTTCCAGCATCTTCACACTGGTGACGGGCAGGATTTCCGGAATCACCGGAGTCTCGCAGCCGGCCGCCGCGACCCGGTCGCGAAGGCGAAGGTACGACTCGGGCTGGAAGAACATCTGCGTGATGGCGTAGTCGGCGCCCGCGCGGCACTTGTCGACGAAGTGCCGCACGTCGGTGTCCCAGTCGCTGGAGCGCGGGTGCATCTCCGGGAAGGCGGCGACACCCACGCAGAAGTCGCCGGACTCCTTGATGAGACGGACGAGTTCGGCCGCGTAGGTCAGGCCCTGCGGGTGCGCCACCCACTCCCCCATCGGGTCGCCGGGCGGGTCGCCGCGCACGGCGAGCATGTTGCGGATCCCGGCGTCCGCGTACTGGCCGATGATGTTGCGCAGCTCGGCCAGCGAGTGGTCGACCGCGGTGAGGTGGGCGACCGGGGTGAGCGTGGTGTCCGCGACGATCTGCTGGGTCTCCCGGACGGTGCCCGCGCGGGTGGAACCGCCGGCGCCGTAGGTCACGGAGACGAAGTCGGGGGCGACCGCCTCGACACGCCGGAGCGCGCTCCACAGGTTCCGCTCACCCTTGGGGGTCTTCGGCGCCGAGAACTCGAACGAGTACGTGGTCTTGCCGCCGGCGAGCATGTCGCGCACGGTGCGTGCGTGGTCAGTCCTGGTGGATGCGGTTCCGAGGGCCATACCCGCAGGTTAGTCAGGGGCGGCCGGTCACCCAACCGCACTCGGGACATTTGCCCGAATTATCGGCCTCTTGTGGAGCTCGCGTCCGGATACTGGACAAGTTTCCGGACAGCCGGGCCCTGCCGCTCCCACTGCCGCTCCGCCGCACTGCCGCTGCGCCGCACGGCCACTGTGGCTACAGCGACCGCAGCCGCTTCGCGAACTCGGCCGCCGCCGCGCCCGGGTCGTCGGCCGCGGTGAGCGCGCGGACCACGACCACCCGGCGGGCACCCGCGTCCAGCACCTGGTCGAGGTTGCCGAGATCGATCCCGCCGATGGCGAACCAGGGGCGGTCGGTGCCGAGGGCTGCGGTGTGGCGCACCAGGTCGAGGCCGGGGGCAGGGCGGCCTGGCTTGGTGGGGGTGGGCCAGCAGGGGCCGGTACAGAAGTAGTCCACGCCGTCCTGCACGGCGGCCGCGGCGGCCTCGGACTCGGCGTGCGTGGAGCGGCCGATCAGGACGTCCCGGCCCAGGATCGCGCGGGCGGCCGGGACCGGCAGGTCGCCCTGGCCGAGGTGGAGCACGTCGGCGCCGGCCGCGTGGGCCACGTCCGCGCGGTCGTTGACCGCGAGCAGCTTGCCGTGCCGGGCGCAGGCGTCGGCGAACACGGCGAGGTGCTCCAGCTCCTCGGCGGCCTCCATGCCCTTGTCGCGCAACTGCACGATGTCGACACCGCCCGCCAGGACCGCGTCCAGGAACGGGGCCAGGTCGCCCTGCTCCTTGCGCGCGTCCGTGCACAGGTAGAGCCGGGCGTCGGCCAGCTGGGCGCGGGCGGTGTCGGTCATCGGTGGTCCCCCGTTGTGTCGGTACTGGCTGCCTCAGACGGCGAGCGCCTGGGCGCGGCGCTTCACCTCCGTGCCGCGATTCTCGCTGAGCGCCTGCGCGGGGGTGCCGGGCAGGGTCGCGTCGGGAGTGAAGAGCCACTCCAGCATCTCTTCGTCCGTGAAGCCGTCGTCCCGCAGGAGCGTCAGGGTCCCGGTCAGGCCCTTGACGACCTTGTCCCCGTCGATGAAGGCGGCGGGGACGTGCAGTGCCCTGTTCTCACCGCGGCGGACGGCGATGAGCTGGCCCTCCTTGACCAGCTGCCGCACGCGCGTCACCTCGACGTCCATCATCTCTGCGATGTCGGGGAGGGTGAGCCAGGCGGGGACGAGAGCATCGATCTTCGTGTCAATCTCGGTCACGGGATCTAGGGTAGGCGCTTCGTCGGTTCGGCCGCGATGGGTGGCAGCTCGGGTGCGGCGCGGTGGGGGCTGGTCGCGCAGTTCCCCGCGCCCCTTCGGGGCGCGTTTGCGGCAGGGCGCTTTCAGGCAGTCGTGGCGTTCTTCAGCGGATTCCCCGGGTCGGACAGGGCCTCCGCGTCCATGTGGCGGCCTGCCTCGATCAGACGCCGTCCTTGCGCGAGGTCGCGTGGGCGGCCTACCGCCAGCAGAGCGACCAGGCGGTCCTCGCGCAGCCAGCAGACGCTCCACGACGGGCCGGACGGGTCGCCGCGCCAGACCAGGCGGTCGGCGGTGGCGTGGTGGCCGGCGTACTGGACGAAGCGGCCGAACTGTTCGGACCAGAAGTACGGGACCGGGTCGTAGACGGCGTCGGTCTCGCCGAGGATGTTGGCGGCGACCGTGCGCGGGCCCTGGAGGGCGTTGTCCCAGTGGTGGATCAGCAGGCGCTCGCCGTAGCGGCCGGACGGGAAGGACGCGCAGTCGCCGACCGCGTAGACGTCGGGGACGGTGGTGCGCAGGCGGTCGTCGGCGAGCACCTCGCGGTGCGCGCCGAGCCCGATGCCCGAGCCGGTCAGCCAGGCGGTGGCGGGGCGGGCACCGATACCGACCACGACGGCGCCCGCGGGCAGCCGGGAGCCGTCGGCGAGCACCACCGCGCCGGGCTCGACGCCCGCCACGCGCGCGTGCGTGCGCAGATCGGTGCCGCTGTCGGCGTACCAGGCGGTCATCGGCGCGGCGACCTCGGCGGGGAGCGCTCCCGCGAGCGGGCGGTCGGCGGCCTCGACCACGGTGACCGCGCAGCCGGCCTCGCGGGCCGCGGTGGCGAACTCGGCGCCGATCCAGCCCGCGCCGACGACCACGATGTCGTGCTGCCGGGCGAGCACGGGCCGCAGCCGCTCGGCGTCGTCCAGGGTGCGCAGCAGATGGACGCCGGGCACGCCCTCGGTGCCGGGCAGCGTGACCGGCTCGGCACCGGTGGCGAGGACCAGGACGTCGTAGGGCACCGGTCCCGCCTCGGTGTCCAGCTCGTGGTCGGCGGTGCGCACGCCCAGCGCCTCGCGGCCCAGCGCCAGCTCGATGCCGAGCGTCTCGAAGTCCACCTCGAAGGCGGAGCCCTCCGACTTGCCGAGCAGCACGGCCTTGGAGAGCGGCGGCCGGTCGTACGGCTGGTGCGGCTCGGCGCCGATCAGCGTGACGGTCCCGGTGAACCCCTGCTCGCGCAGGGCCACCGCGGTCTGCACCCCGGCCATCCCCGCGCCCACGACGACCACGCGCCGCGTCTGTGACGTGCTCCGTCGCTGCGTCTGCTCGCTCACGTGATCACCATAGACAAGAACGATAGACAACTGACAAAGAGTCAGTCAGGAGTCGTGGCGAGTGACCTGTTCCACAGCACGGCCCGCGGCGCGGGCCGGGGCGCGGGCCGGGGCGCGGGCCGGGGCGCGGGCCGGGGCCGTCTTACGGGGGTGGAGCCCCGCGGGCTAGGGTGGCGGTGAAGCACACGCGGGAGCCCGGACGCACCGGGCTGAGAGGGAGGCTTGCGGCCTCCGACCGTACGAACCTGATCCGGGTCATGCCGGCGAAGGGAGGGGCTGGACGCCCATGTCCTCACGTACGTCCGACGTCCTCGTCATCGGGGGCGGAATCATCGGCCTGGTCACGGCCTGGCGGGCGGCCCGGCGCGGGCTCGCGGTCGCCGTGGTCGACCCCGAACCCGGCGGCGGGGCCGCGCAGGTAGCGGCGGGGATGCTGGCCGCGGTCACCGAGCTGCACTACGGCGAGCAGACCCTGCTGGGGCTCAACCTGGCCTCGGCGCGCCGCTATCCGGCCTTCGCCGCCGAGCTGACCGAGTTCACCGGCCACGATCTCGGCTACCGGCGCTGCGGCACGCTCGCGGTCGCGCTGGACGCCGACGACCGCGCCCACCTGCGCGAGCTGCACACCCTCCAGCAGCAGTCGGGCCTGGAGTCCGAGTGGCTGTCCGGGCGGGAGTGCCGGCGCCTGGAGCCGATGCTCGCGCCGGGCGTGCGCGGCGGGCTGCGGGTGGACGGCGACCACCAGATCGACCCGCGCCGGCTGGCGGCCGCGCTGGTGGCCGCGTGCGAGCGGTCCGGGGTGGTGTTCCACCGCGACTGGGCCGAGCGCCTGGAGGTGGTGCGGGAGCGCGCCGCCGGTGTCCGCACCCGCGCGGGTGACGCCCTGGGCGCCGGGCAGGTGGTGCTCGCGGGCGGCAGCCTGAGCGGGCGGCTGGCGGGCGTGCCCGACGACGTGCTGCCGCCGGTGCGGCCGGTGAAGGGGCAGGTGCTGCGGCTGACGGTGCCCGCGCGGTACGCGCCGTTCCTCAGCCGGACCGTACGGGCCGTGGTGCGCGGCGGGAACGTCTACCTGGTGCCCCGGGAGAACGGCGAGCTGGTCGTCGGCGCCACCAGCGAGGAGCTGGGCTGGGACACCACGGTCACCGCGGGCGGCGTGTACGAACTGCTGCGCGACGCGCACGAGCTGGTGCCCGGGATCACCGAGCTGCCCCTGACCGAGACCCGGGCCGGACTGCGTCCCGGCTCCCCCGACAACGCGCCGCTGCTCGGGCCGACCCGCCTCGACGGGCTGCTGCTGGCCACCGGGCACTACCGCAACGGGGTGCTGCTCACGCCGGTCACCGGAGACGTCATGGCGGAGCTGCTGACCGGCGGCGAGCTGCCGGCGGAGGCCCGTCCGTTCACGCCGAGGCGATTCGACCCCGTCCCCCGCGTCCTTGTGGAGCAGACCGCATGAACCTCTCCGTCACCATCTCCGTCAACGGGGAGCGCCGGGAGATCGCCCCGGGCACCGCTCTCGACTCGCTCGTACGGTCCCTCACCGCCGCGCCCTCCGGGGTGGCCGCGGCCGTCAACGAGACCGTCGTACCGCGCGGGCAGTGGGCGACGACCGATCTCGCCGACGGCGACCGGGTGGAAGTCCTGACCGCCGTGCAGGGAGGCTGAGCACCGTGGCCGACGATCCCTTCGTCCTCGGGGGTACGACGTTCTCCTCCCGGCTGATCATGGGTACCGGGGGTGCGCCCAGCCTGGAGGTGCTGGAGCGGGCGCTCGCCGCGTCCGGGACCGAGCTGACCACGGTCGCGATGCGGCGGGTGGACCCGGGGGTACGGGGCTCCGTGCTGTCGGTGCTCGACCGGCTCGGGATCCGGGTGCTGCCCAACACGGCCGGGTGCTACACCGCGGGCGAGGCGGTGCTGACCGCCCGGCTGGCGCGGGAGGCACTGGGGACCGACCTGATCAAGCTGGAGGTCATCGCCGACGAGCGGACCTTGCTCCCCGACCCGGTCGAGCTCCTTGACGCGGCGGAGACGCTGGTGGACGACGGGTTCACGGTGCTGCCGTACACGAACGACGATCCGGTGCTGGCCCGGAAGCTGGAGGACGTGGGGTGCGCCGCGGTGATGCCGCTCGGGTCGCCGATCGGGTCGGGGCTCGGGATCCGCAACCCGCACAACTTCCAGCTGATCGTCGAGCACGCGCGCGTGCCGGTGATCCTGGACGCGGGGGCCGGTACGGCGTCGGACGTGGCGCTGGCGATGGAGCTGGGGTGCGCCGGGGTGATGCTGGCGTCGGCGGTGACGCGGGCCCAGGATCCCGAGCGGATGGCTCACGCCATGCGGGCCGGGGTGGAGGCGGGGCGGTTGGCCCGGCTGGCGGGGCGGATTCCCCGCCGCTACCTCGCGGAGGCGTCGTCTCCTGCGGAGGGCCTGGCCGTGCTGGACCCCGAGCGCCCCGCGTTCTGAGCCCCCTTCCACTCCCGCCTCCTCTCCCACCCACGCACCACCCGAATCCCTCTGCTGAGAAGCGGGACTCTCCCGCGGGGGCCGACCGCCGTCGGCGACTGCGGGTGGGTGGGCGGCTTGCTCGGGGCCGGGGGCCCGGGGGCGTCGGTGGGAGGCCTGGTTGGGGCCGGGTGGGGGCGGCGGGTGGGGGTGGTGGGTGCATATTTCAGCCAGGTGCAAAGCGTCACAGGTGCGCTGCAAGTCCCCGAGAAAGCGGTCTCACCTGTGGGGGTGTCAGCCGGTGCTCGTACACTCGCTGGGTGGATATGACCCTTCAGGACCCTCTCGTCGGGCAGGTGCTCGACGGCCGGTATCGCGTCGACGCGCGGATCGCCGTCGGCGGGATGGCCACGGTCTACCGGGCTCTGGACATCCGGCTGGACCGTGTGCTCGCGCTGAAGGTGATGCACCCGGCGCTCGCCGCCGACGGGTCCTTCGTCGAGCGGTTCATCCGGGAGGCGAAGTCGGTCGCCCGGCTGGCCCACCCGAACGTGGTGCAGGTCTACGACCAGGGGGCCGACCGCTCGTACGTGTACCTCGCCATGGAGTACGTCGCCGGCTGCACCCTGCGTGACGTGCTGCGCGAGCGCGGCGCGCTGCAGCCGAGGGCCGCGCTGGACATCCTGGAGCCGGTGCTGGCCGCGCTGGGCGCCGCGCACCGGGCCGGGTTCGTGCACCGGGACATGAAGCCCGAGAACGTGCTGATAGGGGACGACGGGCGGGTCAAGGTCGCGGACTTCGGGCTGGTGCGGTCCGTGGACTCCGTCACCAGTACGACCGGCGCCGTGCTCGGCACCGTGTCCTACCTCGCGCCCGAGCAGGTCGAGAGCGGGGCCGCCGATCCGCGCGTCGACGTGTACGCGTGCGGTGTCGTGCTGTACGAGATGCTCACCGGGGAGAAGCCGCACGACTCGGATTCGCCCGCGGTCGTCCTCTACAAGCACCTGCACGAGGACGTGCCGGCGCCGTCCGTCGCGGTACCGGGGCTCGCCTACGAGCTGGACGCACTGGTCGCCCACGGGACCGCCCGGGATCCCGCGGTCCGGCCGCACGACGCCGTCGCACTGCTCGCCCTGCTGCGGCAGACGCGGGGCGCCCTCCGTGCCGAGCAGCTGGACGCCGTACCGCCGCAGGCGCTGGCGGACGGGCACGACATCGCCGAGGACCGGACCAGTGTCATACCCCGGTCGCTGACGGTGCCCCGGCCGCTGCCCGTCAACGAGGAGGACGAGGGCGTGCTGCGGACCAGCAGGTTCGAGGCGCCGCCGGTCCCGGAGCGGCGGCGCGGGGGCCGTCGGTCCCGGCGCGGGCTGCTGACGCTGGTCGTCGCCGTACTGATCGTCCTCGGGGCCGGCGCCGGCGTCTGGTACATCAACTCGGGGCAGTTCACCAAGGTCCCGCCGCTGCTGTCGAAGACGGAGGCCGAGGCCACCGCGCGGCTCAAGGAGGCCGGGCTCGACGTCGGATCGGTCGAGCACGCCTACAGCGACACGGTGAAGCGGGGCACGGTGATCAGCACCGACCCGGCGACCGGCCAGCGCATCCGCAGCAACGACTCGGTGCAGCTCACCATCTCCGACGGCCCCGAGACGGTGAAGGTGCCGGACGTGCAGGGGCGGACGCTGGCCAGGGCCAAGCTGCTGCTGACCGCCGACGGGCTCGAACCGGGCATGGTGACGCGGGAGTTCAGCGAGGACGTGCCCAAGGGGTCGGTCATCTCGTCCGATCCGGGTGCCGGGACCCAGCGGCACGCGGGGACCGCGATCGCGCTCGTCGTCAGCAAGGGCGCCCCGGTCGACGTCCCGGACGTCACCGGCGACGACCTGGACAACGCCCGGCAGGAGCTCCAGCAGGCCGGGCTGAAGGTGACGGTGTCCGCCACCGAGGTCAACTCCGAGTACGACCAGGGGCAGGTCGCCCGGCAGACCCCGGCGGGCGACGCGCAGGCCGCCGAGGGCGACACGGTGACGCTGACGCTGTCCAAGGGCCCGGAGCTGGTCGAGGTGCCGAACGTGGTGGGGGCCACCGTGGACGACGCGACCAAGCTGCTGGAGCAGTCCGGCTTCCAGGTCAAGGAGGACCGCGGGCTGCTCGGGCTGTTCGGCGACACCGTGAGGAAGCAGTCGGTGGACGCCGGGGAGCAGGCGCCCAAGGGGTCGACGATCACGATCACCATCCGGTGACGGGGGCCGGGCCGCGGCGTGACACCCTTGACGGGTGAAGAGCGAGCAGTCAGGTCCTTCCCGCAATCCCGTCGGCGGCCATGTCCCGGTGGCCGGCGGTCTGCACTCCGTGGGGCTGTCCTACGCCCGTGAGCTGCGGGCCGAGACCGTGCAGGTCTTCGTCGCCAACCCGCGCGGCTGGGCCACCCCGGCGGGCAGCCCGAAGCAGGACGAGGCGTTCCGCGCGGCCTGTGCGGAGCAGTCGATCCCGGCCTACGTGCACGCTCCGTACCTGATCAACTTCGGCTCGCACACCGAGGCGACCGTGGAGAAGTCGGTGGAGTCGCTGCGGCACTCGCTGCGGCGCGGCCGGGAGATCGGGGCGCTCGGGGTGGTCGTGCACACCGGGAGCGCGACCGGCGGCCGGGCCCGGGACGTGGCGCTGAAGCAGGTACGGACGCGTCTGCTGCCGCTGCTCGACGAGCTGACCCACGACGACGACCCGTTCCTGCTGCTCGAGTCCACCGCCGGGCAGGGCGCCTCGCTCTGCTCGCGGACCTGGGACTTCGGCCCGTACTTCGAGGCGCTGGACGCCCATCCGAAGCTGGGCGTCTGCCTGGACACCTGCCACATCTTCGCCGCCGGGCACGACCTGACCGGGCCGGGCGGGATGCACCGGACGCTGGACCTGCTCGTGTCGACCGTCGGCGAGGGGCGGCTGAAGCTGATCCACGCCAACGACTCGAAGGACGTGGTGGGCGCGCACAAGGACCGGCACGAGAACATCGGTGCCGGACACATCGGCGAGGACGCGTTCCGCGCGCTGATGACCCACCCGGCGACCGCGGGCGTACCGCTGGTCATCGAGACGCCCGGCGGCAAGGAGGGGCACGCGGCCGACGTGGAGCGCCTCAAGCGGCTCCGGGAGAGCTGAGCCGGCCCGGCGCCGGCGGGCTCAGAGTTCCGGGCCGTCCCCCGGCTCCTCCTGGTAGGAGTAGCGCTGTTCCTTCCAGGGGTCGCCGATGTTGTGGTAGCCCCGCTCCTCCCAGAAGCCGCGGCGGTCGGCGGTCATGTACTCGACGCCGCGGACCCACTTGGGTCCCTTCCAGGCGTACAGGTGCGGGACGACCAGGCGGACCGGGAAGCCGTGCTCGGCGGTGAGCAGTTCACCGTCCTTGTGGGTGGCGAAGAGGACGCCGTCGGCGGCGAAGTCCGCGAGGCGCAGGTTGGAGCTGAAGCCGTACTCCGCCCAGACCATCACGTGGGTGACCTCGGGAGCGGGCGGCGCGAGCTCCAGGACGGTCCGCGCCGGGATCCCGCCCCACTCCGCGCCGAGCATGCTGAACTTCGTCACGCAGTGCAGGTCGGCGACCACGGTGGCGTACGGCAGAGCCGTGAACTGCTCGTGGTTCCAGACGTGCGCGCCCCCGTCGGCGGTGGCGCCGAAGATCCGGAACTCCCAGCGCTCGGGCCGGAACCTGGGGACCGGGCCGTAGTGCGTGACGGGCCATCCGCGCTGGAGTCGCTGTCCCGGCGGAAGCCCGGCTCCCGCGGTTTCCCGAGACGCGCGCTCCACCCGATGACCCATGTTCTCCATCCTGACAGACCACGGGCAGTGCACCTGACCAGGCAGACCCCCCGGAAAACGGCAAATCGGCCAACTGGCACCAACCATGCACTTACTTACTAAGTACGCACTTACTGGACGATCTTCCATGCCGGTGCAATCATGCGCCGCAAGCACCCCAGCCCCTGGAAGGAGCCTCTGCGATGCAGGGCGACCCCGAGGTCATCGAATTCCTCAACGAGCAGCTCACCGGCGAGCTCACCGCGATCAACCAGTACTTCCTGCACGCGAAGATGCAGGAGAACTTCGGCTGGTACAAGCTCGCGAAGTACACCCGGCACGAGTCGTTCGACGAGATGAAGCACGCCGAGGTGCTCACCGACCGGATCCTGTTCCTGGAGGGGCTGCCCAACTACCAGCGACTGTTCCACGTCCGCGTGGGACAGACCGTGAAGGAGATGTTCGAGGCCGACCGGCAGATCGAGGTGGAGGCGATCGACCGCCTCAGGCGCGGGATCAAGGTGATGCGCGACAAGGGCGACATCACGTCCGCGAACATCTTCGAGGACATCCTGGAGGACGAGGAGCACCACATCGACTACCTCGACACCCAGCTGGAGCTGGTGGAGAAGCTCGGCGAGGCGCTCTACATCTCGCAGATCATCGAGCAGCCCGAGACCAGCTAGGCGCTCCGCGGGAACGGCCGAGGCAGGTCGTCGACCGTCCGCGGGCCCGTCGCGGCCGAGCGCGCTTCTCCGGGGCGCTCACCGGCCAGCGCGGTCAGGACCGGCCTGCCCTCGTCCACCAGCTCGCGGCGCGGGCAGGCGCCGCGGCCGAGGATCGCCTGGATGCGGCGGACGCACGAACCGCAGTCCGTGCCGGCCTTGCAGGCGGACGCTATCTGGCGGGGGGTGCAGGCACCGTCCTCCGCGTGCTGCTTGACCTGCGCCTCGGTCACTCCGAAGCAGCTGCAGACGTACACGCGGATTCACCTCCCGCCGGGATCGACCAGTGGTGCCGTCCCGATTGATCGGTGAGGCAAACCTAACCTTACCCATCACTCCGCGGACGCAAAAGTGGGGTGGGGGGGGGGGGGGGGTGTTGGGGGCCCCCCCCCCCACAGGGCGCCCGCCGGGGGGGGGGGGAAAGGCGCCCCCCGGGACGCCCCGGGCCGGGGCGGGGGGGGGGGGGGGCGCGGGGGGGCCGGCG
>NZ_JBIAVV010000002.1:397501-517482 GCF_042894765.1 Streptomyces sp. NPDC001507 | reverse complement strand
CGGCCCCCCTGCCGGGCCCCCCCGTGTTCGTGGACGCCAAACAAAAACACGCCCCCCCCCCCCCCCCCCCCGGGGGGGGGGGGGGGGCGCCCGCCCCCCCCCCCCCCCCCCCCACCCCCATGAGGCCGCCCTACTGGTCGCGGTACATCTCCGCGACGAGGAACGCCAGGTCCAGGGACTGGCTGCGGTTCAGCCGCGGGTCGCAGGCCGTCTCGTAGCGCTGGTGCAGGTCGTCGACGAAGATCTCGTCGCCACCGCCCACGCACTCGGTGACGTCATCACCGGTGAGCTCGACGTGGATGCCGCCGGGGTGGGTGCCGAGGCTCTTGTGCACCTCGAAGAAGCCCTTGACCTCGTCGAGCACGTCGTCGAAGCGGCGGGTCTTGTGGCCCGAGGCCGCCTCGAAGGTGTTGCCGTGCATCGGGTCGGTCACCCAGGCCACCGTGGCGCCCGAGGCGGTGACCTTCTCGACCAGCTCGGGGAGCTTGTCGCGGACCTTGTCCGCGCCCATCCGGACGACGAAGGTCAGCCGGCCCGGCTCGCGGTCCGGGTCGAGGCGGTCGATGTACCTCAGCGCCTCCTCGGCCGTCGTCGTCGGGCCGAGCTTGAGACCGATCGGGTTGCGGATCTTCGAGGCGAACTCGATGTGCGCCCCGTCCATCTGCCGGGTCCGCTCACCGATCCACACCATGTGCGCGGAGACGTCGTACAGCTTGCCGGTGCGCGAGTCGACCCTGGTCAGGGCGGACTCGTAGTCCAGCAGCAGCGCCTCGTGCGAGGAGAAGAACTCGACCGTCTTGAACTCCTCGGGCTCCGCGCCGCAGGCCCGCATGAAGTTCAGCGCGTTGTCGATCTCGCGGGCGAGCTGCTCGTAGCGCTGGCCGGACGGGGAGGACTTCACGAAGTCCTGGTTCCAGGCGTGCACCTGGCGCAGGTCCGCGTAACCCCCGGTGGTGAAGGCCCGCACCAGGTTCAGCGTCGAGGCGGAGGCGTTGTACATCCGCTTCAGCCGCTCGGGGTCCGGGATCCGCGAGGCCTCGTCGAAGTCGAAGCCGTTGACGGAGTCGCCGCGGTAGGTCGGCAGCGTCACGCCGTCGCGGGTCTCGGTGGGCTTGGAGCGCGGCTTGCTGTACTGGCCGGCGATCCGCCCCACCTTCACCACGGGCACCGACGCGGCGTACGTCAGTACGGCACCCATCTGGAGGAGGGTCTTGAGCTTGTTGCGGATGTGGTCGGCGGACACCGCGTCGAAGGCCTCGGCGCAGTCGCCGCCCTGGAGGAGGAACGCCTCTCCCTTGGCGACGGCCGCCATCCGGGCGCGCAGCTGGTCGCACTCGCCCGCGAAGACGAGCGGCGGATACGACTCCAGCTCCGCAACGACTGCGCGCAGAGCCTCGGGGTCGGGGTACTCGGGCTGCTGCGCCGCGGGCAGGTTTCGCCAGGTGTTGCCAGCACCGAGGCTGGTCTTAGCGTTCACGGTCACCTCGTAAACATTACGGGGTCGTGTCGCCATATTTTCCTCCGGCTCGACTGGTGAGACGCCGTGATTGTCCTGTGGACAGGGTGCCCGGTGGGGTAGGCTTTCCCGCATGTTCGCGCATTCGACCAAGAACTGGTGGTGGACCGCTTCTCCGGCGGCCCACTGACTGCGCGTACGCAAGACTTCGCGAAGGCCGCCCGGAGGGGCGGCCTTCGGCGTTCCCGGGGTCGTTCCTCCCTCACCAGCCCCCCAGGCAGAGGAACCATGGACCTGACCCAGTTGCTCGACGACGACCGCCCCTTCGCCCTGCTCCGCCGCCGCACCCCCGGCCACGACGCGAGCACGGTGGAGCTCCTGCTCGGCCCGGTCACCGCCCGTGACCGTCTCGCCGACCTGCCCGAGGAGGGGCTGGCCCTGGTCCCGTACCGGCAGATCCGGGAGCGGGGGTTCGACGTGCGGGACGACGGGACGCCGCTGCTGGTGCTGACCCCGACAGTGGTATGTCACATTCCACTCGACGAGGCCCTCGCCACCCTCCCCTCCCACGACGTCCAGGTCGACTCCGGCGCCTTCGACGTCGACGACGACGCGTACGCCGAGATCGTCGGCCGCGTCCTGCGCGAGGAGATCGGCCGGGGCGAGGGCGCGAACTTCGTGATCCGGCGGACGTACCAGGGCGAGATCCCGGGCTTCGGACGCGCCGACGCGCTGGCGCTGTTCCGGCGGCTCCTGGAGGGCGAGCGCGGCGCGTACTGGACGTTCGTCGTGCACACCGGGGACCGGACGCTGGTCGGCGCGAGCCCCGAGGTGCACGTGCGGATGTCCGGCGGCACGGTGGTCATGAACCCGATCAGCGGCACGTACCGCTATCCCGCCGAGGGCCCCACCCCCGAGCACCTGCTCGGTTTCCTCGCCGACGGCAAGGAGATCGAGGAGCTGTCGATGGTCGTCGACGAGGAGCTCAAGATGATGTGCACGGTGGGCGACATGGGCGGTGTGGTGGTCGGGCCGCGGCTGAAGGAGATGGCCCACCTCGCGCACACCGAGTACGAGCTGCGCGGCCGGTCCTCGCTGGACGTGCGGGAGGTCCTCAAGGAGACGATGTTCGCGGCGACCGTCACGGGGTCGCCGGTGCAGAACGCCTGCCGGGTGATCGAGCGGCACGAGGTGGGCGGCCGCGGCTACTACGCGGGTGCCCTGGCCCTGCTCGGCCGTGACTCCGGCGGCGCCCAGACCCTGGACTCCCCGATCCTGATCCGCACCGCGGACATCGACGCGGACGGCCGGCTGCGGGTCCCCGTCGGCGCCACCCTGGTCCGCGGCTCGGACCCGGCGAGCGAGGTCGCCGAGACGCACGCCAAGGCGGCGGGCGTGCTGGCGGCCCTCGGGGTACGGCCGTCACGGCCGCGCGCCGAGCGGACCGGCCCGCGGCTGGCCGACGACCCCCGGGTGCGGGCCGCGCTGGACGGGCGCCGCGCCTCGCTCGCGCCGTTCTGGCTGCGGATGCAGGAGCGGACCGGCGAGCTGGCCGGGCACGCGCTCGTGGTGGACGGCGAGGACACGTTCACGGCGATGCTCGGGCACGTGCTGCGGGCCGGCGGGCTCGACGTCACCGTCCGGCGCTACGACGAGCCGGGGCTGCGGGCGGCCGTGCTCGCGCACGCGGGGCCGGTGGTGCTGGGCCCGGGGCCCGGTGACCCGTCCGACCTGGACGATCCGAAGATGCGGATCCTGCGGGAGCTGACGGCGGCCGTGATCCGGGAGCACCGGCACGGGGTGCTGGGCGTCTGCCTCGGGCACGAGCTGATCGCGGCGGAGCTGGGGCTGGACATCGTCCGCAAGGAGGTCCCCTACCAGGGGGCGCAGACGACCGTGGACCTGTTCGGGCGGCCGGAGACGGTCGGCTTCTACAACAGCTTCGTGGCCCGCTGCGACGACGAGGCGGCGCGGGAGCTGGCCGCGCACGGCGTCGAGGTGAGCCGGGCGGACAACGGCGAGGTGCACGCGGTGCGGGGACCTGGCTTCGCCGGGGTGCAGTTCCATCCCGAGTCGGTGCTCACGTTGAACGGGGCGGTGATCGTGCGGGAGTTGGTGGGGCAGTTGCGCGGTACCGGAACCGTTCGCGCTTGAGTTCCGGGTGCGGGTGCGTGCGGGCTGGTCGCGCCCACGCGGCGCAGCCGCATATGTGAAAGCTCGGCCCGCGCGCGCGGGCCGAGCAGGGGGAGCCGGCTGTCAGCCGAAGAACACCCCGACCTCCTCGTACAGCTTCAGGTCGACGGTCTTCAGCTTGGCCGTGGCCTCGGCGATCGGTACCCGGACGATGTCGGTGCCGCGCAGCGCGACCATCTTGCCGAAGTCCCCGTCGCGGACGGCGTCGACGGCGTGCAGGCCGAAGCGGGTGGCCAGCCAGCGGTCGAAGGCGCTGGGCGTGCCGCCGCGCTGGATGTGCCCGAGGACGGTGGTCCTGGCCTCCTTGCCGGTGCGCTTCTCGATCTCCTTGGC
The DNA here is from genome assembly GCF_042894765.1 of Streptomyces sp. NPDC001507. Classification (NCBI taxonomy): domain Bacteria; kingdom Bacillati; phylum Actinomycetota; class Actinomycetes; order Kitasatosporales; family Streptomycetaceae; genus Streptomyces; species Streptomyces sp. NPDC001507. The sequence goes on along the minus strand of NZ_JBIAVV010000002.1, from coordinate 513,500 downwards.
CAGCCACTCGCCGACCCCGGAGAGCCGGACGTGCCCGAAGGAGTCCAGCGTGCCGTCCTTGAGGACCATCTCGCCGTCCTTGGGCATGGCGCCCTCGGCGACGACCACGATCGGGGCGTAGGACGCCTTGAAGCGGGACGTGACCCAGGCGCACACCTGGTCGACGTCGAAGCGCTGTTCCGGGATGAGGATGACGTTGGCGCCGCCGGCGAGCCCCGAGTGGATGGCGATCCAGCCGGCGTGCCGGCCCATCACCTCGCAGACCAGGACCCGCATGTGGGACTCGGCGGTGGTGTGCAGCCGGTCGATGGCCTCGGTTGCGATGCCGACCGCGGTGTCGAAGCCGAAGGTGTAGTCGGTGGCGGACAGGTCGTTGTCGATGGTCTTCGGCACGCCGACGACGGGCACGCCGTACTCGTCGGTGAGGCGGGCGGCGACGCCGAGGGTGTCCTCGCCGCCGATCGCGATCAGCGCGTCGACCTCCAGCTTGGCGAGGTTGTCCTTGATCCGGCGGATGCCGTTCTCCTGCTTGAGCGGATTGGTCCGCGAGGAGCCGAGGACGGTGCCGCCGCGGGGCAGGATGCCGCGTACGGCGGGGATGTCGAGGCGGACGGTGTCGCCTTCGAGGGGTCCGCGCCAGCCGTCCCGGAAGCCGACGAAGTCGTAGCCGTACTCCTGCACGCCCTTGCGGACGATGCCCCGGATGACGGCGTTGAGCCCGGGGCAGTCGCCGCCTCCGGTCAGTACTCCGACCCGCATGGAAATGTCCCTTCGCCGCGGTTGCCTGTGGGACTCACGCTAATGGTGATCCAGCTCACACAGGGATGGGCGCGGAAGGGCAATTCCGGTGAATTGTCGGGCGGTTGGTTTACGCGCCGCCCGAAGATCAGATCAGATCAACCGTTTCAGTCGTCGTCGAGCCCCGCCTCTATCGCGTACCGCACCAGCTCAACCCTGTTGTGCAGCTGCAGTTTGCCGAGGGTGTTCTGCACGTGGTTCTGGACCGTGCGGTGGGAGATGACCAGGCGCTCGGCGATCTGCTTGTAGCTCAGGCCCTTGGCGACGAGGCGCAGCACCTCGGTCTCGCGGTCGGTGAGCCGGGGCGCGTCGGGCCGGTCGGGGTCCGTCTCCGGGGCGGGCTCGGATGCCAGCCGGCGGTACTCGCCGAGGACCAGACCGGCGAGGCCCGGCGTGAACACCGGGTCGCCGACGGCGGTACGGCGGACCGCGTCGAGGAGTTCCTCCGTCGAGGCCGACTTCAGCAGGTAACCCGTCGCGCCGGACTTCACCGCCTCCAGGACGTCGGCGTGCTCCCCGCTCGCGGAGAGCACCAGGACCCGCAACGCCGGGTTGTGGCCGACGAGTTCCTTGCAGACCTGGACCCCCGGCTTGGCCGGCAGGTTGAGGTCCAGGACGAGGACGTCGGGCGCGGCGGCCTTGGCGCGGCGCACCGCCTGGTCGCCGTCCCCGGCGGTGGCGACCACCTCGAAACCGGACTCGGTCAGATCCCGGGCGACCGCGTCCCGCCACATGGGGTGGTCGTCGACCACCATGACCTTGATGCTCATCGCCGCTCCGCCTTCCCCGGGGAGACCTTCGGTACCTTCAGCTCGACTTCCGTGCCCTGCCCGGGAGTCGAGAACAGCTCGGCGCTGCCGCCCAGGTCGCGCAGCCGCCCGCGGATCGACTGGGCCACCCCGAGCCGCCCCTCCCCCTCGGCCTGGGCCAGCCGTCCTTCCGGGATGCCGGGGCCGTCGTCCCGTACGGTCACCACGACCTCGCCGGGTTCGTCCTCGACCAGGATCCAGGCCCGCGCCGCCTCGCCCGCGTGCCTGCGCACATTGTCCAGGGCGGCACCGACGGCGGCCGCCAACTCGCGTGCGGCGCCCGGCGGCAGCTCCACCGGAGCGCCGGGCTCGGCCAGGCCGACCCGGGATCCGGCGTACCGCGAGAGCAGCGTGCGCAGGTCGACGGACCCGCCGTCGTCCGGCTCCTCGACCAGGCGTACGACGGCGCCCTCGGCCTCGTCCTCGGAGAGCCGCGAGGGCGGCACCAGGCCGCCGGAGACCAGCGTCCGCAGGGCCACTTCCTGCTCCCCGGCGAGCCGCCCGAGTTCGGCCGCCTCGCCGCCGAGGACCGCGCCGCGGCGCTGCACCATGGCGAGCACCTGGAGCACGCCGTCGTGGATGTCCCGGGCGAGCCGCTCCCGCTCCCGGGTCGCCGCCTCGATCTCCAGGGCGCGGGCGAGGGTGCGCTCGGAGGCGCGGGCGACCTCGACGACGTACCCGATGGCGATGGAGGCGACCCAGACCAGGATCACGTTGTGGACGGTGTCGCGGGCCGGGTGGCCGCGCTCGATCAGGTTGGCGGCCGCGACCGGCGTGGAGGCGAACGCGGCCCAGCGCCAGCCGCCCTTGAGGGCGTAGGCGAGGACCGAGCCGGCGGTCCAGATGGAGGGCAGGGTCGGGCCGCCGCGGTCGATGTGGCCCTGGGTGACCACCCAGGGGGTCAGCACGATGCCGGTGAGCGCGACGGCGAGGTCGACGGCGAGGAAGCGCTTGGTGCAGGCCGCAGCGTTCTGCACGCGGGGCAGGGTCGCCAGGGTCCAGACGGTCAGGACGGCGTAGTAGGCGAGGGCGACGCCCGGGCGGTCGTAGTCGTCGTAGGCGGAGGCGAACAGGCCGATGGCGTACAGCAGGGTCAGTACGCGGTAGCCGGTGAGGGCGCGCCACAGCGGCTGCTCGACCGACATCCGTACGACGCGTTCCCGCTTGCTCATGTCCCCCGGTCCCCCTGCCCTCCCCGGCCACCGGTCCCCCGGCTGCGGGCCCCCTGCCGCCGGTCTAGGCCTCGGCGGCCTTCTTCTCGGCCTTCGCCGCGTCCTTCTCGGCCTTGGCGGCCTCCGCGATCTGCCGCTTGGCGGCCGTCGCGTAGATGTCCACGTACTCCTGGCCGGACAGTTTCATGATCTCGTACATGACCTCGTCGGTCACCGCGCGCAGCACGAACCGGTCGTGTTCCATGCCCTGGTAGCGGCTGAAGTCCAGCGGCTTGCCGATCCGGATGCCCGGTCGCATCAGCTTGGGCATCACCTGCCCCGGCGGCTGGATCTTCTCCGTGTCGATCATGGCGACCGGGACGACCGGGGCGCCGGTCGCGAGCGCCACGCGCGCGAGGCCGCCGGGCTTGCCCCGGTAGAGGCGGCCGTCGGGCGAGCGGGTGCCCTCCGGGTAGATGCCGAACAGCTCGCCGCGCTCCAGCACGTCTATGCCGCTCTGCACCGCGGCCTCGCCGGCGCCGCGCGCGCCGGAGCGGTCCACCGGGAGCTGGCCGACGCCCTTGAAGAAGGCGGCCGTGAGGCGGCCCTTCAGCCCGGGCGTGGTGAAGTACTCGGCCTTCGCGATGAAGGTGACCTTGCGGTCCAGCACCGCGGGCAGGAAGAACGAGTCCGAGAAGGACAGGTGGTTACTGGCCAGAATCGCCGGGCCCTCGGCCGGGACGTTCTCCAGGCCCTCCACCCAGGGCCTGAAGGTGACCTTCAGCGGTCCCCCGATAGCGACCTTCATCGCGCCGTACAACAACCGAGTGCCTCCTGTTTCCGTCGATCAGACCTTAACCCGGAGCGCCGGGAATGGGCCCGACGACCCTGGTCGGTGTCAGTGCCGTCGCGTACGGTGAAGCACAACTGGAGTCGTCGTCCACGGCTCCCGCAGTTCCGCCCCTCTCGAACGAACTCGAAATGAATTGGAGACCGAAGGTGCCGGTTCTCCCCGGAGCCGAGCCGTACCGCCATGCCGGCGGGGAGGCCGGCGTCCTCCTCTGCCACGGTTTCACCGGCTCGCCCCAGTCGCTGCGCCCCTGGGCGGAACACCATGCGGCACACGGCCTGACCGTGTCCCTGCCCCTGCTGCCCGGGCACGGCACGCGCTGGGAGGACATGGCGGTCACCGGCTGGCAGGACTGGTACGCGGAGGTCGACCGCGAGCTGCGGCTGCTGCGCGAGCGCTGCTCCCAGGTGTTCGTGGCGGGCCTGTCCATGGGCGGCACGCTGGCCCTGCGGCTGGCCGCGAGGAACGGTACGGGTGTGGACGGCGTGGTGATCGTCAACCCGGCGAACAAGGTACACGGTCTGTCGGCGTACGCCCTTCCGGTGGCCCGGCATCTCGTGCGGACGACGAGGGGCATCGCCAGCGACATCGCCAGGCCGGGCGCCGCCGAGGTGGGGTACGACCGGGTGCCGCTGCACAGCGCGCACTCGCTGCGGAACTTCTTCCGCCAGGTGGACAAGGAGCTGCCGCAGGTGACCCAGCCGCTGCTGCTCCTGCGCAGCGTCGAGGACCATGTGGTCCCGGCGGTGGATTCCGCCCGCATCCTGAGCCGGGTGTCCTCCACGGACGTAACGGAGGTCGTGCTGGAACAGAGTTACCACGTCGCGACGTTGGACCATGACGCGGACCGGATCTTCGAGGAGAGCCTCGCCTTCATCGGCCGGCTCGCACCCAGTGTCGGCAAGGAAGGGACGGCCGCAGTTGGCTGAGCACGACTCCGACCGCGGGGACCGCGAGCCGGACGAGACGGGGGTGCCCTTCGACGAGGAGGCCGCCTGGGCGGCGATCGTCGCGGGGTACGGCGACGAGCCGCCGGACCCCCCGGGCACGGCGCCCTACAAGCCGGTGAAGGACCTCGCGCTGCCCGCGATGGACGACGAGGACGAGACCGAAGCGGAGGCCGAGCCCGCCGGGACGGGGGCCGGGGCGGCCGGGGAGCAGCGGCCCGTGCAGCCGCTGGGCAGCTCGGTCTCCTTCGCGCCCGGGGTGGGCGGCCCGCGTGACTACACGGCGCCTGAGCCGTCCGAGGACGACTTCGACGAGGACGACGAGGGGCACTTCGTGCCGCCCGACCCGCCGCCGCTGCCGGAGTCCGACGCCACGGCCAAGTTCGCCTGGCTGGGCGTGGTGGGCGGCCCGATCCTGCTGCTGCTCGCGGTGCTGCTGGGCTGGGACATGACCTGGTGGCTGGCGACGCTGGGCATCGGCGGCTTCCTCGGCGGGTTCGTCACGCTGGTGACCCGTATGAAGACGGACGACGAGGACGACGGGGACCCGGGCCGGGGCGCCGTGGTCTGAGGCGTCGCGCCCGCTAGGACGCTGCCGGGACTCTGAGGGCGGCCAGGACCGGAAGGTGGTCCGTGGCCGCCCTCAGGTCTGCCCCGGTCACCCCGGGCAGGTGCTCGGGGACGCCGCAGCCGAGTACCTCGATGCCCTTCGTCGCGAAGATCGCGTCGATGCGCTGGTGCGGGTCGGTGGACCCGGAGGTGAACTCGCCGCCCCAGGGAGCCGCGGTACGGCAGTCCTGGTAGGCGTCGGCCAGGCGGCGGAAGGTGCGGCCGTCGGGGCGGTCGTTGAGGTCGCCGCCGGCGATGGCGTGCTCCACGCCCAGGCCGGCGACCCGGTCGAGGAGCATGCCGCCCTGCTCGTAGCGCTCGTCCTGCTGGAGGCTGAGGTGGAAGCTGGTGACGCCGAGGCGGGCGCCGCCGATGCGGACGACGGCGGTCGCGAGGCCGCGGCGGTGCAGGCCGGGGGTGAGGGGGAGGAGGACGTCCTCGGTGCGCTCGACGGTGGCGCGGAGGTCGCAGAGGATCGCCGGACCGGCCGCCGTGCCGCCCCCGGTGAGGATCACCAGCTCGGAGGCGGAGGCCAGGCGGGCGAGCTTCTTGCGCCAGCGGAAGAAGCGGGGGGCCTCCTGGACCAGGACCAGGTCGGGGGCGCAGGCCCTGATGACGCGGGCGAGGGCGTCGGTGTCGTCCCGCATGGAGCGGATGTTGTAGCTGAGGACGCGGACGACCGCGGAACCGTCGGGCTCGGTGTGCGAGTTGGGGAGCGACGCCATGGTGATCAATGTACGCCCCATGGCTCGGGGCGCGAGGTGGGTGTGCGACTGCCGGTGCGTGGTGGCTTGTCGCGCCCACGCGGCGGCAGCCGCACATGAATACAGCCCCGCGCCCCTGGGGAGTTGCGGTTGCTGCCGCATCCCGAGAAGTCCAGGGCGTTACATGATCGGGTCGGGCTCTCTCGCCAGGTCGGCGGCGCCCACCAGGCCCGCCTCGTTGCCCAGCTGGGCCGCGATGACCTCGGCCACCGGGCGCCAGTTGCCGCCCACCAGCCAGCGCTTGTAGGACTTGCGGATCGGGTCGAGGACCAGTTCGCCCTCGTCCGAGAGGCCGCCGCCGACGATGAACGCGGACGGGTCGAAGAGGGAGGCCAGGTCGGCGAGGCCGGCGCCGGCCCAGCGGGCGAGCTCGCGGTAGGAGTCGACGGCGACCGGGTCGCCCTGGCGGGCGGCCACGGAGATGTGCTTGCCCTCGATGCCCTCGGGGGTGCCGTCGCCGAGGGCGAGGAGCACCTCGGCGTTCTCGGGGGTGGCGTTGGCGCGCTGCTTGGCGTACCTGACCAGCGCACGGCCGGAGGCGTACTGCTCCCAGCAGCCCTGCGAGCCGCAGCCGCACAGCAGGCCGTCCGGGACCATCCGGATGTGCCCGAACTCGGCGGCGACGCCGAAGTGCCCGCGGCGCAGCTTGTTGCCGATGATGATGCCGCCGCCGAGGCCGGTGCCGAGGGTGATGCAGATGACGTTGCGGTGGCCCTTGCCGGCACCGAACTTGTACTCGCCCCAGGCGGCGGCGTTCGCGTCGTTCTCCACCACCACGGGGAGGCCGACGCGGGCCTCGACCTCGTCCTTCAACGGCTCCTGGCGCCAGTCGATGTTGGGCGCGAAGTAGACCGTGGAGCGCTGCCGGTTCACGTAACCGGCGGCTCCGATGCCCACGCCGACGATCTCGTGCCCGGCGCGGGCGCCCTCTACGGCGGAAGCAATGGCGTCCACGATGCCCTCGGGCGTGCCCGGGGTCGGCACCTTGTGGGTCGAGAGGATGTTGCCTTCCTCATCGACCACGCCGGCCGCGATCTTCGTGCCGCCGATGTCGACGCCGATGGTGAGTCCCATGAATCCCTCAGTTTCGGTCGAGCCCCGCTACGGCCAACGGTACCCGAGGCCCTGCCGTCGGGTTCCCGTCGTCCGCCCGGAGGGCGGGCCGGGCGGTGACGGTGGGGGTGCCCCCTCGCGCGTTTTTGTTCGAGCGTGGGGAGCGTGCAGTTGCAAGGCGCGAGGAGGGAGTCGACGCGGTGGGGGCACCGCCCGGCGGGCGGGAACCCCGCCGGCCGGGCCTTGGGGGGCTGTCAGTCGAGATCGATGCGTTCGCCCGGGCCGTCCTCGTCGCCCTTGTCGGGGCGGCCGGAGGTCCAGCGGGTCTCCTGGGTCTGGACCGCGGAGCGGTAGGCGGCGAGGAGCTCGCTGCCGGCCGCGGCCAGGTGGTCGAAAACGTCCGGGTTGCGCTCTATGACGGGCTCGACGGCGTTCTTCGCCTGCTGGACGACCTGCCGGACCACCTGCTGGGCGGCGGGTCCTGCGACCGCGCCGAGCAGCGGGGTCTGGATGCCGGAGAGCTTGTCGGCGACGGCGTCGACGAGTCTGCGCAGTTCCTCGGCGGCCGACCCGGGGGGCGGGCCGTACTGGGCACGGCGGCGGGCCTTCTCCGCCTCCAGGTCCTCGGCGCAGGCGGTGGCCCAGGCGTCGTCGTCCGTCGCCCGTACCTCGTCCGCGGCCTCGGAGGCGTCGGCTGCGGGGCGCTCTTCGCTCATGACGGACTCCTGACTACGGTTCGTCTCTCCGACGTTACCCGAACGGGCGTACCGGTTTCACCGTCAGCGCGGCCACAGCTCCGGGTCCGGCGTGAACCGCAGCCGCAGCTCGCCGTCGCGCAGGGCGGCCCCGGCGACGGTGCAGCGGCGCAGGGCCGACGGCAGGGCGACGATCCGGCGGAAGCCGCCCACGGTGATCACGACCTCGTCGCCGCGCCGGACGAGGTCGAGGTCGTCCCGTATCGCGCCGGGCAGCGGGATGTGCCAGACGAGGACGCCGTCCGCCTCGATCCGGTCGGCGACCGGCCACCCGACCGGGGCGGGCACGGTGTTGACACCGGGCACGGCGAGCACGGCGAGGTCGTCGGTGCCGCGCGGGTCGTGCCCGAGGTGGGCGACCTCGGTGACGTCGTACGCCTCCCCCCACTCCGCGAGGGCCTTGCGCTGCTGGGCGACGAGGGCGTGCAGCGGCGTGGCGTCGGGCAGCACGCGGTTGGCGACCAGGGCCGTGGCGGGCAGGCCGCGCAGGGCGAGGCCGAGCCGGGCGGTGCGGACGGCGTCGGCGCCGGCCGGGCCCGGTTCGGCGACCAGGCGTACGGCGGTGTCACGGTCGGCGAGGACGGCCTCCACGGCGGCCAGCTCGCTGTCCCAGCGGGCCGCGGTCTCGTAGAGCCAGTCGGCGGGCATGGGCACGCCGGCGAGACGGCCGAGGACGGGGCGCAGGGCGCGGGCCGCCTGCCGCTCGGGCGGGAGCAGGCGGCGCAGGTAGCGGCGGAGCTCCTCGGGGAGGGAGAGAAGGGCGAGCGCCTGCGGGGTGGGCGGCAGGTCCACGACGAGCAGTTCGCAGCGTTCGGAGAGGGCGGCGTCGCGCAGGGCGCGGAGGAAGGAGAGTTCCTCGGCGCCGGGCAGGGGGGTGAGCTCCTCGGCGTCCAGACGGGAGGCGCCGAGCAGGTCGAGGACGTTCGCGGCGCGGGTCTGGAAGGCGGTGAGATCCTCGCGGAAGCGGGCGGCGGCGTCGGGGCGCCAGGCGGTGAGGGTGGGAGTGACGCGGGTGGGCTCCGGTCCTGTCGCCGTGCCCAGGGCGGCACCGAGGGTGTCCGTGCGGTCGGCGCTCAGGACGAGGGTGGGGGTGCCCTCGCCTGCGGCGCGCAGGGCGGTGGCCGCGGCGACGGTCGTACGGCCGCTGCCGCCGGGGCCGGTGATCAGGAGGGTGCGCATGAGGGTGAACCGTAACCGAAGCGGGCCTTGCATGATCGGTGCCCGGCGCTGGGGGTGGGGGCGCTTACCGGCGCTCGCAGGGTGCCGCCGCGCCCACCCGTGCCGCCCCAGCGGCACGACTGCCCGCGGCTGAAGAAACCTGCGCGGGGAACTGCGCGACCAGCCACCGCGTACCCGCACCCGGCGTCCTACGCGTACCCCCGCGGCGCGTCCCTACCTCACTTCTCCCCCGACTCCACCCTCTTCTTCAGCCCCGCCAGCGCCCGGTCGATGATGACCTTCTCCGCCTTGCGCTTGATCATTCCGAGCATCGGGATCTTCACGTCCACCGTCAGCGAGTACGTGACCTCGGTCGAACCCGCGCCCGCCGGCTTCAGGAGGTACGAGCCGTCCAGGGAGCGGAGCATCTGGGACTTCACGAGCGTCCAGGAGACCTCGTTGTCGCCGGTCCAGGTGTACCCGAGGACCTGGTCGTCCTTGATCGCACCGGCGTCCATGACCAGGCGGACCTGCTCGGCACGGCCCTGGGCGTCGGTCTTCAGGACCTCCGCCTCCTTCACTTCGCCGGTCCAGTCCGGGTAACGCCCGAAGTCGGCGATGACCGCCATGACGTCGGCCGGGGCCGCCTCGATCGTGATGTTCGAGCTGGTGTGTTCCGCCATCGCCGTGGCTCCTCCAGATGCGGGCCGGTGGGACCGGTGGGACCGGTAAAGGGGGTCGGCGTGCGCGGGCGTGCGCACACGCGTGCCGCGTGAAGGCTACCGCGCGTCCGACCAGCCCACTTCACCCCCTGTCCGGGGTGGTCACCATTCCAGCGCCCAGGGCCTGCCGGTACCGGCGAAGTGCCCGACGTTCACGCACTCGGTGGCCCCGATCCGCATCCGCTTCACCAGCGGCTGGTGGACGTGCCCGAAGAGCGAATACCGGGGCCGGGTGCGGCGGATGGCGTCCAGCAGCGCCCGGCTGCCCCGTTCGAAACGGCGCGCCACCGTGTCGTACACCAACTCCGGCACCTCCGGCGGGATGTGCGTGCAGAGCACGTCGACCTCGCCGAGCGCCTCGATCTTCGCCGCGTACTCCTCGTCGGAGATCTCGTAGGGAGTGCGCATGGGCGTGCGCAGGCCGCCGCCGACGAAGCCGAAGACCCAGCCGCCGATCTCCACCCGCTCGCCGTCGAGGACCGTCGTGCCCGGACCGGCGTACTCCCGCCACAGCGGCGGCATGTCGACATTGCCGTACGTCGCGTACGTCGGCGTCGGGAACGCCGCGAACATCTCGGCGTACTGCTTGCGCACCGCCTTCTCGATCGCCGTGGCCCGGTCCATGCCGATCCCGCCCCACAGCCGGGCACCGAGTTCCCTGGCCTCCTCGAAACGGCGGGCGGTGCGGAGTTCGACGAGACGGTCGGCGTTCTCGACGCCGAACAGGTCGGGGAAGATGCCGCGGGAGTGGTCGGCGTAGTCGAGGAAGAGGACCAGGTCGCCGAGACAGATCAGGGCGTCCGCGCCGTCGCCGGCCCGGGCCAGGTCACGGGCGTTGCCGTGCACGTCACTGACCACGTGGACGCGGGTCCTTCGGACGCCGGAGGGTGTGGCTGCCATGGTGATCAAGGGTAGGCCTGTGCGGCAAACGTGAACAGGCGATGGCCGGGCCCGCGGTTACTGGTCAGTCACTAAAGCCGTGGACTACCGTACGCGGAGGAACACCAACCTGTGTGACGCACCGAACATCTCGCCGGACCCCCCTGTCGAAGAAGCCATACCGGCGGGTAACGTCCGGGCAGTCCAGTCGTGCTCAGGAATTCAACCAACGGATCTTCCAGCCCGTGGCGAAGCCCTGAGCACCTGCCCGAGCCTTGGACCGCACCGTCGCATCGCACAACGTCGTGGCGTCGGCGCCCTATGAGGAGCAGCAGTCTTGCGCGAGTTCAGCCTTCCGGCTTTGTACGAGGTCCCCGCGGACGGCAATCTGACCGACATCGTCCGCAGAAACGCCGCGCAGCATCCGAACGCAGCCGTGATGGCCCGCAAGGTCGGCGGTGTCTGGCAGGACGTGACCGCCACCGCCTTCCTGGCCGAGGTGCACGCGGCGGCCAAGGGCCTCATCGCCTCCGGCATCCAGCCGGGCGACCGGGTCGGCCTGATGTCCCGCACCCGCTACGAGTGGACGCTCCTCGACTTCGCGATCTGGAGCGCCGGCGCGGTGACCGTGCCGGTGTACGAGACCAGCTCGCCGGAGCAGGTGCAGTGGATCCTCAGCGACTCCGGCGCGACCGCCTGCATCGTCGAACTGGACGGCCACACGGCAGCCGTCGAGTCGGTGCGCGAGACGCTGCCCGCTCTCAAGCACGTCTGGCAGATCGAGGCCGGTGCCCTGGAGGAGCTCGGCAGACTCGGCCAGGGCGTCACCGACGCCACGGTCGACGAGCGCAGCTCGCAGGCGAAGGCGGACGACCCGGCGACGATCGTCTACACGAGCGGTACGACCGGCCGCCCCAAGGGCTGCGTCCTCACCCACCGCGCCTTCTTCGCGGAGTGCGGAAACATCGTGGAGCGGCTCCGCCCCCTGTTCCGCACCGGCGAGTGTTCCGTCCTCCTCTTCCTCCCGCTCGCGCACGTCTTCGGCCGCCTCGTCCAGATCGCCCCGATGATGGCGCCGATCAAGCTGGGCTGCGTCCCGGACATCAAGAACCTCACCGACGAACTGGCCGCCTTCCGGCCGACGCTGATCCTCGGCGTCCCGCGCGTCTTCGAGAAGGTCTACAACTCGGCGCGCGCCAAGGCGCAGGCGGACGGCAAGGGCAAGATCTTCGACAAGGCCGCGGACACCGCCATCGCGTACAGCAAGGCGCTGGACACGCCGTCCGGCCCGGCGCTCGGCCTGAAGATCAAGCACAAGACCTTCGACAAGCTCGTCTACAGCAAGCTGCGCGCGGTGCTCGGCGGCCGGGGCGAGTACGCGATCTCCGGCGGCGCCCCGCTCGGCGAGCGGCTCGGCCACTTCTTCCGCGGCATCGGCTTCACGGTCCTGGAGGGCTACGGCCTGACCGAGTCCTGCGCGGCGACCGCGTTCAACCCCTGGGACCGGACCAAGATCGGCACGGTCGGGCAGCCGCTGCCCGGCTCGGTGATCCGCATCGCGGACGACGGGGAGGTGCTGCTGCACGGCGAGCACCTGTTCAAGGAGTACTGGAACAACCCGGCCGCGACCGCCGAGGCGCTGGCCGACGGCTGGTTCCACACCGGGGACATCGGCACCCTGGACGAGGACGGCTACCTCAGGATCACCGGCCGCAAGAAGGAGATCATCGTCACCGCGGGCGGCAAGAACGTCGCCCCGGCCGTGATCGAGGACCGGATCCGCGCGCACGCGCTGGTCGCGGAGTGCATGGTGGTGGGCGACGGGCGGCCGTTCGTGGGCGCGCTGGTCACCATCGACGAGGAGTTCCTGGGCCGCTGGGCGGCCGACCACGGCAAGCCGGCGGGTGCCACCGCGGCGTCGCTGCGTGACGACCCGGATCTGATCGCTGCGATCCAGGACGCCGTCGACGACGGCAACGCCGCGGTGTCGAAGGCGGAATCGGTGCGGAAGTTCCGCATTCTGTCCTCCCAGTTCTCGGAGGAGTCGGGCCACCTGACGCCGTCCCTGAAGCTCAAGCGCAACGTGGTGGCGAAGGACTACGCGGACGAGATCGAGGCCATCTACCAGAAGTAGAGGGCCGCTCGGGGTTGCTCAGAAGTCCTCGGCGAGAACCCGTTCCATGGCCCGCTCGGCGAGCGCGGTGATGGTGACGAACGGGTTCACGCCGATGTTCCCGGGCACCAGCGAGCCGTCCGTGACGTACAGCTTCGAATACCCCTTCACCCGCCCGTAGTCGTCGGTGGCCTTGCCCAGCACGCAGCCGCCCAGCGGGTGGTAGCAGAAATCGTCGGCGAACACCTTGCCGGTCGAGCCGAACAGGTCGTACCGGTAGATCGTGGCGTTGGCCAGGTTGATCCGGTCGAACAGTTTCTTCGCCATGGCGACCGAGACCGCGCTCTGCGCCGCGGTCCAGCCCAGTTTCACCCCGTCGCTCGCCGCGTCGTAGCTGAACGAGGCCCGTTGCGGGTTCTTGGTGATCGCCAGGTACAGGCTCACCCAGGTCTCGAACCCGATGGGCAGCGGGGCGATCTCCGCGAAGACCGGGTTGGCGGTGTTGGCCCAGTCGTCGATGCCCATGACCGGCATGGTCGCCTGGTTGGCGCCGGTGGTGTCCCAGATGTGGTTGGCGCGCCCCAGCATGGTGTTGCCGTTGGTGCTCCAGCCCGCCCCCACACTGGAGTCGAGCGCGGGCAGCGCCCCGGTGTCCCGGGCCCGGACGAGCAGTTCGGTGGTCCCGAGGCTGCCGCCCCCCAGGAACAGATAGGTACAGCTGTACTGCTTGGTCTCGACGACGTTCCCGCTCGTGTCGATCCGGTCCACGCTCAGCACGTACGACCCGTCGCCCGCCCTGGTGACGGCCTTCACCTTCTCCAGGGTGTGGATGGTGACGTTCCCGGTGCCGAGGGCGGCGGCCAGGTAGGTCTTGTCGAGGCTCTTCTTGCCGTGGTTGTTGCCGTAGATGACCTCCTGGGCGAGCGCGGATCTGGTGGCGGTACCGGCGGCCTCCTGCTGCATGTACCCGAAGTCGTAGACGTTGGGTACGAAGGTGGTCCTGAGCCCGGTGTTGGCGGCGGCCTTCCTGGACGTCCGGGTGAACTGGTACCACTCGGTCGACTCGAACCAGGTGGCGTCGACGGTGTTGACGCCCAGCATGGTGCGGGCACGCGGGAAGTACGTGCCGTACATCGCGGTCGCGTCCACGGTCGGGAACTGCTCGGTGAAGTACGACTGGAGCGGGGTGACCGCCATCCCCCCGTTGACCAGCGACCCGCCGCCGACACCGCGCCCCACGTACACGGACATGTTGTCGAAGTGCACCCGGTCGAGGACTCCCGCATAGGAGTCGATGTCCTTGTTGACGACGTCCAGCCAGAGGAAGGTGGCGAGCGGGGCCTCGGTGCGGGTCTTGAACCACATGGACCGCTTGTCCGGGGCGGCGGTGGAGCAGAAGATCTTGCCGTCGGAGCCGGCCGTGTTCCACAGCTGCCCCATCTCGATCATGAGGGTCCGGACCCCGGCCTGCCCGAGCCGGAGTGCGGCCACGGCCCCGCCGTACCCCGAACCGACCACGATCGCGGGCGCGTTGTCGACGTCGGCCGCTTCCTCGGCGGCCTGCGCCGACTGGAGCCCGACCCGGGTGAGACCGGCCGCCGCGGCGGTCTGGAGGGCGATCATGCCCAAAATATGACGTCTCGTCAGCTGACGCTGCATCAGTTTTGCTGTCATGCGCGCAGCATGTGCGGATTTTCCGGTTCCGCCTAGAGGTAAAACAGAGTTGGTGACAGGCGCCCGGTAAGGGGCGCGGGGCTGTACTGGATATGCGGCTGCCGCCGCGTGGGCGCGATCAGCCCCCACCGGCCCGCAGCCGAAACTCGACCCAACCCTCTACAGCAACGCCTTCAACCTCTCCGCAAGGAGATCCCACCGCCACCGCTCCTCGACCCACAGCCGCCCCCGCTCCCCCATCCGCTGCCGCAGCTCGGCGTCTCCCAGGAGCGCCACGATCCGCTCGGCGGCCTCCTCGGGGGAGCCGCCCCGCACCACCCACCCGGTCTCCCCGTCGAGCACCGCGTCCGGCGCCCCGCCCGAATCCCCGGCCACCACCGGCAGACCCGTCGCCGAGGCCTCCAGGTACACGATCCCGAGCCCCTCCACGTCCAGCCCGCCCCGCCGGGTCCGGCACGGCATGGCGAACACGTCACCGGCGCCGTAGTGCGCGGGCAGCTCCGCCCACGGCACGGCGCCCGTGAAACGCACGGAGGCCTCGACGCCGGTCTCCTTCGCGAGGCGCCGCAGCTCCTTCTCGTACGGCCCCCCGCCCACGATCAGCAGCACCGCGTCCGGCTCGGCGGCCAGGATCAGCGGCATCGCGAGGATCAGCGTGTCCTGCCCCTTGCGCGGCACCAGCCGGGACACGCACACGACCACCGGCCGCTCGCTCAGCCCCAGCCGCGCCCGCACCTCGGCACCCCCCGACCCGGGGTGGAAGGTCTTCTCGTCCACCCCCGGCGGCAACTGCACCATCCGCCCCGCGGCCTCCGCACCGAGCGCGCCGGCGATCCGGGACCGCGTGTACTCGCCGAGATAGGTGATCGTGTCGGTCGCGTCCCCGATCCGCCGGAGCAGCTGCCGCGCGGCGGGCAGCTGGGCCCAGCCGGCCTCGTGCCCGTGGGTGGTGGCGACCAGCCGCTCGGCGCCCGCCTTCCGCAGCGCCGGCGCCATCAGCCCCAGCGGAGCCGCCGCCCCGAACCACACCGACGTGCACCCGTGCTCCCGCAGCAGCCCGACCGCCGTCCGGGTCGCCGCCGGCGTCGGCAGCAGCATCGTCGTACGGTCGCGCACGACGGTGAAGGGCTGCTCCGCGTCGAACGCGGCGGTGGCCTCGGCGCCCTCCCGGCCCCGCTTCCAGGTGGACGCGTAGACGACCAGCCGCTCGGGGTCCAGACGCAGCGCCATGTTGTGCAGGAAGGCCTGGATACCGCCGGGCCGGGGCGGGAAGTCATTGGTCACGACGAGGGTCTTGTTCATCGGCGCCGACCCTACCCGCACAGGGTGTCCGGCCGTGCTTCATGGCCCCCGCACAGGACGCCGGGAGATCATGTGGCCCACTCGACACGGCGATGCCGACGGACAGGGGCTCAGGTGGACAGGACGGGCGTGCGGCGTGCCCTGGCGTTGTTGCTGGTCACGTGGGGTGCCACCCGGCTGGTACTGCTGCTTTTCGTCCTGAAGGTGTTCGTCTTCCCCGGCGCGGACGTCACCAGCGACGTCTCCGTGATCTACCAGGGCTGGTACGAGGTCCTGCGGCACGGAACGTTTCCCCTGGACGACGTCACCTGGCAGTACCCGCCCGCCGCCGCCCTGCCGATCCTCTCCCCCGGCCTCCTTCCCTTCCTGGACTACCCGACCGCCTTCTTCGTCCTGGCCTGCCTCGCCGACCTGGGGGTCCTCGCCCTCCTCCTCTACACCGGCCCGCGCCCCGGCCGGACCCTGCGCGGCGCCTGGGTCTGGGTGCTGGGCGTCCCACTGCTCGGCCCGACCGTCTACGCCCGCTACGACCTGATGGTCACCGCCGTCGCCGTCGCCGCGCTGCTCGCCGGGGCCCGGCACCCCCGGCTCATGGGTGCGCTGGCGGGCTTCGGCGCGATGGTCAAGGTGTGGCCGGCGCTGCTCCTCGTGGGTGCCGTACGGCGGCGGGCCTGGGGGGCCGCGGCCGTCACTGCGGGCGCGGTCGGCACCCTGTTCGCGGTGGCCATGCCGGGCGCGTTCTCGTTCCTGGCCTTCCAGCGGGACCGGGGCACCGAGGTGGAGTCCCTCGGCGCGCTGGTCCTCCACATCGCCCGGCACTTCGGCTGGCACGGCGAGGTGCTGCTCAACTACGGCTCGATCGAATTCCTCGGCCCGCACGTGAAGGCGGTGAGCACGGCGGCGCTGCTGCTCACCGCGCTCGCCTTCGGCTGGCTGCTGCTGTGGCGGCTGTCGGCGGTCCGCTTCCGCTCCCACACGCTCGCGGACGCGGCCTTCACCGCCGTGCTGATGTTCACGGTCACCAGCCGGGTGATCAGCCCCCAGTACATGGTGTGGCTGGTGGGCCTGGCCGCCGTCTGCCTCTGCTTCCGCGCCAGCCGGATGACCTTCCCGGCCGTCCTGCTCCTGCTGGCGGCCTTCGTGACCGTCCTGGAGTTCCCGGTCGGCTTCTCGCACGTCGTGGTCAGCGACTGGTACGGCATCACCCTGCTCCTCCTGCGCAACGGCCTGCTGGTGGCGGCCACGGTCACGGCGGCCCGCGCCCTGTGGCGCTCCACGGTGACCGGGGACACCGCCGCCCCGTTCCCGTCTTTGGCGGCCCGGGCGAAGGGGACCGCGGTGTCCTCCTGAACCCGGCTACGCGGCTCAGCCGCCCAGCTGAGCCCGCACGTAGTCGCGCCAGCGGGTGGTGAAGGCCGGGAGGGTCGTGCCGAGTTGTGTCCTCAGGGCGTCCTCCACGGCGCCCGGGCGTGACGTGTGGGCGCCGACGGCGCGGTAGAAGGCGCCGAGCCTGTCCTCGCCCCAGTGGGCGGCGATCATCCGGCAGGCCAGCCAGCCGCCCTCGTAGGCCTGGGCCAGTCTGGTGGGGTCGTCGGTGAAGCCGAAGTCCTGGTCGGCGGGGAGGTCTTCGGGGGTGTCCCCGGCCTCGACGGCGCGGGCGAGTTCGGGAGCTACCTCGGTGGGCGTGCGGTCGGTGCCGAGGTAGCCGATCCAGTCGGCGTAGCCCTCGGAGAGCCAGAGCGGGGTGGCGGCCGTGGTGTGGGCGCGGGTGGCCACGTGCGTCGTCTCGTGGGTGAGGACGACCTGTCTGCCGACCGTGCCGAGGATCGCGTACGCCTCCGGGTTGAGGATGACCCGGTCCGCGGGTGCCTGGCCGGAGCCGCCCGCCTCGCCGGTGGTCACGGCGGCGATGCCCTTGTAGTTGGAGGCGGGGGCGCCCAGCAGGCCCGCCATGCCGTTCAGCGACCCGGGTACCAGCAGGACCACCCGCTGCGTCCAGCCCGTGCCCCAGGCCTTGGAGACCTCGGGGACGGCGGTGTCGGCGAGCCGGGCGTAGTCGCGCAGCGTGGCCGCGGGCTGGCCGACGCCGAGGACGAGGGCGTGGGCGGTCTTGACGGCGGTCACCTTGCCCTGGTCCCAGAGCTGCTGTCCGGACTTTCTGGCGGGCTTGTCGTATGTGACATACCACTGTCCGTCGGCCGTGCGGCTGAGGGTCAGTGCCCGGTCCGTCGTCACCGGTGCCTTGTCGTACCCCTGTATCCGGTAGCTGAGCTGTGCGTCGGCGGTGGCCCCGGCGCCGTCGGGGTGCAGGGCGGTGAGCCGGTAGCTCCAGGCCGCGAGCGGTACGGCCCGCAGGTCGGCGTACGAGCTCCGGGTGCCGGTCTCGGCGTACGCCTGCTCGTCGTGGCCGAGGACCGCGGCCGAGCGGCGGTCCAGGACCTGCTGCACCTCGGCCATCGCCGTGCCGGTCGGCGACGGCCCGCCGCCGCATCCGGCCAGCGGCAGGAGCAGCAGACACAGCCCCACCGCTCCTGAGCGCCACACCCGTCCACGACCAGCCACTTTCCGATCGTAAGGGCAGGAGCCCGGAAGTCAGGGCCGGGTGACGGAGGAGACCGGCATCATGCCGACCGGGTCGTAGCGGACCGGGGCGCCGGGGTAGGGGGCGTGGATGACCTGGCCGTTGCCGACGTACATGCCCACATGGCTGGCGTCGGAGCGGTAGACGACCAGGTCACCGGGTTGCGCCTGGGAGAGCGGGACCTGGTGGCCGGCGTAGCGCTGCTCCTGCGAGGTGCGCGGGAGCTGGATCCCGGCGTGGGCGTAGGACCACTGCATCAGGCCCGAGCAGTCGAAGCCGGAGGGGCCGTTGGCGCCCCAGACGTAGGGCTTGCCGAGGGCGGAGCGGGCGGCGGCGATCGCGGCGGCGGCACGGGCGTCGGGGACGGCGGCGCCGGAGAGGCCGGGCAGGTCGGCGCGGTCGTCGCCGCGGGAGGCGTGCTCGAAGGCGACGCGGTCGGCGGCGGGCATCGCGTTGAGCAGCCGCCGGGCCTTGGCGAGCTTGCGCTCCACCACGGCCTTGTGCAGCGCGACGGCCTTGCGGCTCTTCTCCAGCTCGGCGAGGTTCCCGGCGGCCTCGGTGCGCTCCTGGGCGAGTTCGCGCATCGCCGTCCGGAGCCGCCTGAGCTGCGCGGCCTGGCGGGCGTCCACGCGGTCGAGGAGGGAGGCCCGGTCGAGGTAGTCCTGCGGGTCGTCGGAGAACAGCAGGGCCACGGTGGGGTCGAGGCCGCCGGAGCGGTACTGGGCGCCGGCGAGCGACCCGAGCGCCTCCCGCATGGTGTTGATGCGCTGCTGCTGGCGGGCGATGCGGTCCTGGGACTCGTTGACCTCGCGGCGCAGCGCGCCGGCCCGCTCGTCGGCCTTGTCGTAGGCCTGGGTCGCCTCCTCGGCCTGCTGGTACAGCCGGTCCACCTCGGCACGGGCGTCGGCGTGCGGGGCGGCGCTCGCCGGTACGGCACCTAGTGCGGCGGCGGCGGCCGAAAGCACGCAGATTGCGGTACCGGCGCCCCGGTTGAACCCGGACGACGGTGCGAGACGGCGATGAGACCCCACGGCGGTCCTTCTGCTGGCGGACGGGAACCGCTTCCCCCGGCGCGGGGGACGGGGATGCCCCGGCGCCGGAGGAAACGCGCCGACAGTAGCCGCGCGACCGCGCCCCGGCCAAAGACCTCGGCGGCCACGGAACGTGACGCCCCGCCGCTGACGCAGGTCACCGGCGGGGCGTGGAGTCAGTTTCGGTTGCCGCGATTCGCCCGTTCGGGCGCCTCAGCGAGTTGATCTTCGGCCGTACGGGTGCCGCCGTAACCCGGTGGGGTCAGATCCGGACGCCGAACTCGAAGGTCATGTCGCTGATCGACTCGTAGCGCACGACGGCACCGGTGTGCGGGGCGTGCAGAACCTGGCCGTTGCCGGCGTAGAGGCCGACGTGGTGGTAGTCGCCGTAGAAGATGACCAGGTCGCCGACCTTGAGGTCGCTCTCGCTGTAGATGCGGGTGCCGGCGTTGGCCTGCGCCTCGGAGGTGCGCGGGATGGTGACGCCGGCCTGGGCGTAGGCCCAGGAGGTCAGGCCCGAGCAGTCGAAGGAGGACGGGCCGGAGGCGCCGTAGACGTACGGGGAGCCGATCACGGACTGGGCGGCGGCGAAGGCGGCGGCGGCCCGGCCGGAGGCGGAGCCCGTGTTGCCGAGGTCCACGCGGGAGGAGGCGCGGCTGGCGGCCTGGGCCTGCTCGGCGTCGAGGGCGGCCTTCTCCTTGGCCGTCAGCGTGTTGAGCAGCTTCTGCGCGTCGGCGAGCTTGGCCTGGACGGCCTTCTTCTGCTTGGCCAGCTCGGTGCGGGTGGCGGAGAGGTCCTTGAGCTTGTCGGAGGCCTCTGCCCGCTCCTGGGCGAGTTCGCGCTGTTTGTCCTGAATCTTCTTCAGGGCCTCGACCTGCTGGCTGCTCAACTGGTCGAGCGTGGACGCCTTGTCGAGGTAGTCGTCCGGGTTGGAGGAGAGGAAGAGCTGGACCGACGGGTCGATGCCGCCGGAGCGGTACTGCGCGGTGGCCAGCGAACCGAGGCTGTCCCGCAGCTTGTTGAGGTCCTCCTGCCCACGAGCCACGTTGTCCTGGATCGTGGATATCTCCTTCTGCAGCTTCTGCTGCTTGTCCTTGGCGCCGTCCAGCTTCTCGGTGGCCTGCTCGGCCTCCTGGTAGAGCTTGTCGACCTTCGCCTTGACCTCGTCCTTGGTCAGCTTCTCGCTGGGCGCCGCGTTGGCGGCGTTGGCGCTGAGGACTACGGCGGCGGCCGCTGCGGTGGTGAGCACGGTCACGCGCGCACGGCTCGGCTGCTTGGGTCGACGATGGGACGCCACGGAGACGGGCTCCTTCGTTTGAGTGATCACCCGTGTGGAGGTTCGAGGCCAGACAGTAGTGACCTACCTGTGATCAGTTCAAACCCAGCAGCCAAAAAAGTGGTCACGCAACGCACTCTTTGCACATAACTCACGAGCGGTAATGCTCGATTGACGCTACGTTGCGTGACGGTTCGGTCAATTCGGGCATTGCATATGCGGGTTGCACGTTCAGGACAGTCGCTTCAGAAGCATCGCAGAAGCGACCGGACGGGCCCCCGCCTTCGCGACCCCGTCGGCGACCTCGCGGTCGGTCGAGGCGACGATCACCGGGCGGCCCGGCGGCTCGGCGCGCACCAGCTGGCGGATCAACTCGTCGGCGGTGACGCCGGGCTTGGAGAAGAGGACCCGGACCCCGCGCGGCGGGGCGAGCAGCACCGGCGCGGCCAGTTCGGCGCCGTCGAAGACACAGGTGACCTCGGCGCCGGTCTGGGCGGCGAGCTGGGAGAGCTGGCCGAGCAGCCGCAGCCGCTGCTTCTCCAGGGGCATCTGCGGATAGCCGGTCTTGGTCACGTTGTAGCCGTCGACGACCAAGTGCGCCTGGGGCAGGGCGAGCAGCTGGTTGAGGATGGCGGGGTCGTGCTCGGACAGGGCGCGCGCCGCGATGTCCTTCGGGGTCATTCGTCCCGGTTCGACCGCGTCCACGGTCTCGGCGGGCCGCACCGACACCGGCGGCAACGCCAGCTCCCGGCGCAGCCCCTGGGCCGCGTCGAGGACGGTGTCGAGCAGCAGCCGCAGCCGCATGTCCTCGACGCTGCGCCCCTCACGGGCGGCCCGCCGGCTGGCCTCCAGGGCCGCCTCGGCCTCGCCGAGCCGGGCCTTGAGCCGCCGGCCCTCGCTCTCCGCGGCGGACAGCAGGGACTGCCCCTCGGCCCGCCCGGCCTCCAGCTCGCCCTGCAGCTTGCGCAGCGCCGCCTCGCCGCGCTTCACGTCGCTGAGAGCCGCCCGCAGCTTGCGGTGAAGCGATTCGGCTTCCTTCTTCGCCGCGTCCAGTTCGGCGCGCAGCCGCTCCGTCTCGGACCGGGTCTGCTCCCGGGCCCGGTCCAGCTCCTCGCGCAGCCGCTCCAGTTCGGCCCGGCTCTCCTCGTCGGCCCGCTCGGCGTCCGCCCGCTGGGCCTCCTCGCCGGCCGCCGCCACGAGCTTCACCCAGCCCGCGGGGCGCAGTACATAGGCCGCGGCCGCCACGTCGAGCGGGTCCGCGGCCGGGGGCGGGGAGCCGGAGTCCAGGGCGCCGGCCAGTTCCGGCTGGGCCTCTCTCAGCTTCTCCCCGATCCGCTGCCGGAAGAGGGTGTCCGTCTCCAGCGCGGCCGCCATGGCGTTCCCCGCGAACTTGGCCCGGCGATTCGGGGCGAAACGGGCGTACTGCCTTAGCTGTGCGGGCAGTTCGCCGAGGGTCAGGCCGCCGAACCCGTCCGACACGATCTGTACGACACGCCGTCGCACACCGTCGGGCAACGGACGGTCAAGCACCTCGGCGGTGCCGTCGCCCGGCCCCCCGCCTGTGGTCTCCACCATCCGTCACACCCCATCACCTGTACGGGGCCGGCTCCCGGCATCAGGAGTCGGCGCCCGGCCTGTCCACGAGTTCCACCTGGTCCACCGCGTTGCACCAGCGGCAGCGCACCGACTCGATGGTCTCACTGACCACCTCGCGCTCCTCGACCTTGGGCTCACCGGCCAGGTCGAGGTGGACGTACTCGACCACCTTCGACGAGCGGGTCACGTCGAAGCGCGTGAGGTTGCCGCAGAGGGTGCAGCGCCACCGCGTCGTGGCGGTCGGCAGGGGAACCGTCATCGTGGCTTGTTCGCTTCCTTCTAGTGTCCGTGACGCGCCGTCCCGACGCGTGTGGCTCGTAACCCTACGGCCTGGCGGGTACTCGACGCCGCCCTGTCCGCGGCGGCGAGGCGATCTGCACCAGTGCGTCCCGTTACGCCATGCTCTATGTCCATGATCGGCAACTGGAACACCACGGCGGCCCGGACCCTGCGGAGCCTGCGGGGCACGTCCGCACCCATGACGTACACCCTGATCGCCGTGTGCTGCCTGATCTTCGTGCTCGGCCCCGCCTCCGGCTTCACCCCCTCCTACGGCACCGGAGAGGCCCTCGCGGCCGCGCAGCGGGCGTATTTCCGGCACTGGGGGGTGGTCCCCGCCGACCTGTTCGACGGTCCGGCGCGGGAGGCGCTGACCCCGGCCACGGCGCTGTTCATCCACGGCAGCTGGGTGCACCTGCTCGGCAACATGCTCTTCCTCTTCGTCTTCGGGGCGATGACCGAGGAACGGATGGGCCGCGTGGAGTTCACTCTCTTCTACGTCTGCTGCGGCTATCTCGCGCTGCTCGGCTACGCGGTCGCCAACGCCACGTCCCCGCAGTCGCTGGTGGGTGCGTCCGGGGCGATCTCGGCGGTCCTCGGAGCGTTCCTGTACCTGTTCCCCAGCGCCCGCGTGACCAGTCTCCTCCCCTTCCTCTTCTTCCTTCCGCTCCGGTTCCCGGCCTGGGTCGTCCTCCCGTTCTGGGCGGCCCTCCAGTGGCTGGCCCTCGACCAGGCCCCCTCCGGTCCCGGCGTGGCCTACCTCGCGCACCTGGTCGGGTTCGGACTCGGGTTCGGCTACGCGTGGGTGCGGTACGGCCGTACCACTAAAGTGAAGGTCGCCCCAGCTCCGGCACCCGAGGGAGAGAACCAGCCGTGATCACCGCGATCGTCCTCATCAAGACCAGCGTGGACCGGATCCCCGAGATCGCGGAACAGATCGCCGCGCTGGAGAGCGTCAGCGAGGTCTTCTCCGTCACCGGTACGTACGACCTGATCGCCATGGTCCGGGTGCGCGAGCACGAGGATCTGGCGGAGGTGATCCCGGGCCGCATCAGCAAGATCCAGGGCGTGGAGGGCACGGACACGCACGTCGCGTTCCGCACGTACTCCCAGCACGACCTGGAGGCGGCGTTCGCGATCGGCCTGGACAGCTGAGCGCCCCGTAAGGGGCGCTGGGGGTACCCCCGGCCGAAGGCTGGGGGAGGAACTGCGCGACCAGCCCCCACCGGCCGGCAGCCGGGCACGAAGCGCCGTGGCCCCCCGCGGGTCCGTCGTGGCTGGTCGCGCAGTTCCCCGCGCCCCTGAAAACAGGTAAGTCAGCCCACCGCCGGGACGCAGCGGCCGTCCTCCGTGCGGTACGCCCACTTCGCGCCGTCGGTCACCAGTTCCCGTACCGCGTTCACGAAGCGCTCCACGTGCTCGTCCGGCGTCCCCGCCCCGAAGCTCACCCGGATGGCGTTGAGGGACTTCTCGCCCGGTGCCGCCTCCGGCGCCCCGCACTCGCCCTGGGTCTGGGGGTCGGAGCCCAGCAGGGTCCTGACCAGCGGGTGGGCGCAGAAGAGGCCGTCGCGGACGCCGATGCCGTACTCGGCGGAGAGGGCGGCGGCGAAGTGGGAGCTGTTCCAGCCGTCCACCACGAAGCTGATCACGCCGACGCGGGGGGCGTCGTCGCCGAAGAGCGAGAGGACCCGGACCTCGGGGACCTCGGCCAGCCCCGCCCGCACCTTCTCGATCAGGTACCGCTCGCGGGCGACCAGCGTGTCGAAGCCCGCCTCGGTGAGCGCCTTGCAGGCGGCGGCGATGGAGTAGGCACCGATGACGTTGGGCGACCCCGCCTCGTGCCGCGCGGCGCTCTCGTGCCACTCCACGGCCACTCCCCCGTCCTCGCGCCGGGTGACCTTGCGGCTGGCGCCGCCGCCCGCGAGGTAGGGCTCGGCGGCCTGCAGCCAGTCGGCGCGGCCGGCCAGGACGCCGGAGCCGAAGGGGGCGTACAGCTTGTGGCCGGAGAAGGCGACCCAGTCGACGTCCAGGTCGCGGACGGAGACGGGGTGGTGCGGGGCCAGCTGGGCGGCGTCCAGGACGATCCGGGCGCCGTGCGCGTGCGCTGCGGCCGCGAGCTCCCGGACGGGCCACAGCTCGCCGGTGACGTTGGAGGCACCGGTGACGCAGACCAGGGCCGGGCCGTACGGGTCGCGGTCGGCGAGGGCGCGTTCCAGGGTCTCGACGGCCTGGCGCGGGGTGCGGGGGGCGTCGAGGTAGGTGACGCGGGCGTCCTGCCAGGGCAGCAGGGAGGCGTGGTGCTCGGTCTCGAAGACGAAGACCTGGCAGCCGGCGGGGAGGGCACGGGCCAGCAGGTTCAGGGAGTCCGTCGTCGAGCGGGTGAAGACCAGCTGGTCGTCGGGGCGGCAGTCGAGGAACTCGGCGACGGTCCGGCGGGCGTTCTCGAAGAGGTCGGTGGAGAGCTGGGAGAGGTAGCCGGCGCCGCGGTGGACGCTGCCGTAGTAAGGCGCGTAGGCGGCGACGTCGTCCCAGACCCGCTGGAGGGCGGGGGCGCTGGCCGCGTAGTCGAGGGCGGCGTAGGTGACCTCGCCGCCGGTGACGAGCGGGACGGTGACATCCCGCCCCAGAACGGGCAGCGGGGCACAAACGGACTGGGCGGCGGCAGCGGTGGAGACGGACATGGGTGAACTCCCGTGTGAGCAGGTGAGATCCGCCGTGCGAGCGGATGCGCTCAAGCAGCGGCAGGGGAAAAGGGGGATGCGGAGGCGGGGCTCTGCGGCCCTATCGCATTCGCTTGCTCACGGGAGACTCCTCGACGACCAGGACCCCTGGTGTACGAGGGGTCCGCGCTTGCCGCAGACCTCGCTGCCTGCGGCCTGGTCTTCACCCGGGGCACCCCGCCACGGACGGAGGGTTGCCGGACAGTCGGCCGGGGCCTCATGACTGTCACTCATGACCTGGGAAGAAACGTAGGTGAAGTGATCGCAGCCGCGCAACTCCTGTCCGGATGACGGGACACCGCCAGGGGCCGAGGCCGGTCCCTTGGCATCGGCGCCGGTGCCGAAATCCTCTTTCCGCCGCAACGGCGATCAGCCGTCACGGCGATCAGCCGCGACGGTGGAGCCCGGCGGTGCCGGACTCCACCTCGGCCGGCTGGACCGGCCCCCTACTTGTTCGTCGCCGCCGCCCAGCGCTCCAGGACCCGCTTGGCCGCACCCGAGTCGATCGACTCGGCCGCCCTGGCCATGCCGGCGCGGAGCTGCTCGGCCAGGGTCCCGGCGGCCGGGTCGAGGGCCACCAGGGCCGCCGCGGAGTTCAGCAGCACCGCGTCCCGCACCGGGCCCTGCTCGCCGTCCAGCAGCCTGCGGGCGACCTCCGCGTTGTACGACGGGTCGCCGCCCCGCAGCGCCTCCACGGGGACCAGGTCGATGCCGACGTCACGGGGGTCGAAGGTCTCCTCGGTCACCTTGCCGTCGCGGACGATCCAGACGCGGGACGTGGCGGTCGTCGTCAGTTCGTCGAGGCCGTCGTCGCCGCGGAAGACGAGGGAGGAGTGGCCGCGTTCGGCGAAGACGCCCGCGACGACGGGGGCCATGCGGGGGTCGGCCACGCCGACCGCCTGCGCCCGCACCCGCGCGGGGTTGGTCAGCGGGCCGAGGATGTTGAAGACCGTGCGGATGCCCAGCTGGCCGCGCGCCGCGCCCGCGTGCCGCAGCGCCGGGTGGAACTTGATCGCGAAGCAGAAGGTGATGCCGGCCTCCTCGGCGACCTCGGCGACCCGCTGCGGGGTCAGGTCGAGGTTGACGCCGAGCTTCTCCAGGACGTCAGAGGCCCCGGACGCGGAGGACGCGGCCCGGTTGCCGTGCTTGACGACCTTCGCGCCCGTGCCGGCCACCACGAGCGCCGACATCGTGGAGATGTTCACCGTCTTCGCGCCGTCGCCGCCGGTGCCGACGATGTCGACGGTGCGGCCCGGTACCTCGATGACGTTGGCGTGCGCGTACATGGTGCGGACCAGGCCGTTGATCTCGTCGACCGTCTCGCCCTTGGCCCGCAGGGCCACGACGAAGCCCGCGATCTGGGCGTCGGTGGCCTGGCCGCGCATGATCTGGTCCATCGCCCAGGCCGTCGCGTCGGAGCTCTGGTCCTGTCCGTACAGCAGCGCGTTCAGTACCCCGGGCCAGGAACGGCCCGCCGCGGTGTCGCCTCCAGCGGGGGTCACAGCGCTCATAAAGCCGCTCCTGATCGTCGTACGGGCAACAGGGGTTCTCAGGGCTACCCTATCCAGCTCCGAGCACGGCGAAGGGCCCCCGTCCGTACCCCGGACGGGGGCCCTTCGCCGTGGCGTGGCGACGCGGTCGATCAGTGGTGGCCGTGGCCGCTCGTGATCTCCTTGTACTCCTCGACAGTCGGCTTCGGGATCTGGTTGTCCTCGCCGTAGTAGGCGTTGCTCAGCTTGGCGCGGAGCTTCTCGGAGCCCTTGATCTTGCGCTCGACACCGTTCTCGTCGACCGCCGGGCCGACCTGGGCCGGCTCGTACTGGTGGTGCGCCGTGAGGGTGTGCAGCTGCTCCTGCGAGAGCGGCTCGTGGACCTCGATGAACTCACCGTGCGGCAGCCGCTTGATGATGCCGGTCTCGCGACCGTGCAGCACCTTGTCGCGGTCCCGGCGCTGCAGGCCGAGGCAGATGCGCTTGGTCACGATGAACGCGATCACCGGTCCGGCGAAGAAGAAGATCCGGACGAACCAGGTCACGTCGTTGATCGACAGGTGGAAGTGGGTGGCGATGAGGTCGTTGCCACCACCGATCAGGCCCACCATGTACACGGTCACCCAGGCGACACCGAACCCGGTACGGGTCGGGGCGTTGCGCGGCCGGTCCAGGATGTGGTGCTCGCTCTTGTCACCGGTGACCCAGGACTCGATGAACGGGTAGACCGCGATCGCGCCCAGGACCAGACCGAACAGGACCAGCGGGATGAAGACGCCCAGGACCAGGGTGTGGCCCCAGAAGTTGATCTCCCAGCCGGGCATGTAGCGGATCAGGCCCTCGGCGAAGCCCATGTACCAGTCGGGCTGGGCGCCGGTGGACACCTGGTCCGGACGGTAGGGGCCCATGGCCCAGATCGGGTTGATCTGGGTGGTCGCCGCGATGGCCGCGATGACACCGAAGACCAGGAAGAAGAAGCCTCCGGCCTTGGCCATGTAGACCGGCAGCAGCGGCATGCCGACGACGTTCTTCTCGGTCTTTCCGGGGCCCGCGAACTGCGTGTGCTTGTGGTAGAAGACCAGGATCAGGTGGCCCACCATCAGGCCGAGCATGATGCCCGGCAGCAGCAGGATGTGGATCGAGTAGAACCGCCCCACGAAGTCGTGGCCGGGGAACTCGCCGCCGAAGAGGAAGTACGAGATGTACGTGCCGACGATCGGCATCGACAGGATGGCGCCCTCGGTGAAGCGGACACCGGTGCCGGAGAGCAGGTCGTCCGGGAGCGAGTAACCGGTGAAGCCGGTGAACATGCCCAGGACGAACAGCAGGAAGCCGAACAGCCAGTTGATCTCACGCGGCTTGCGGAACGCGCCGGTGAAGAACACGCGCATCATGTGCACGAACATGCCGGCGAGGAAGATCAGCGCGGCCCAGTGGTGGATCTGCCGGATGAGCAGGCCACCGCGCACGTCGAAGGAGATGTGCAGGGTCGAGTTGAACGCCTCGGACATCATCTGTCCCTGGAGCGGGACGTAGCTGCCGTGGTACACCACCTCGTTCATCGAGGGGTGGAAGAACAGCGTCAGGTACACACCCGTCAGGATGATGATGATGAAGCTGTACATGCACACTTCGCCCAACATGAACGACCAGTGGTCGGGGAAGATCTTGCGCATGTTGGACTTGGCCAGGGAGTAGATCCCGAGCCGTCCGTCGGCCCAGTCGGCGACGCGCTCGCCGGCCGGTGCCTTCCCGCGCTCGCGGGACTCGGTGTTCTCTGTAGTGCTCATCCGCGCTCCCAGAAGGCAGGACCGACGGGCTCGTCGAAGTCGCCGAGCGCCTGGAGGTAGCCCTCCTCGCTCACGCCGATGCGCAGCTGCGGCAGGGCGTGGCCGGCCGGGCCGAAGATCACTCGGGCTCCGTCGGAGAGGTCGAAGGTGGACTGGTGGCACGGGCAGAGCACGTGGTGGGTCTGCTGCTCGTACAGCGAGATCGGGCAGCCCACGTGGGTGCAGATCTTCGAGAAGGCGACGATGCCCTCGTGCGACCACTCGAGCTCGCGCTTGTCCTTGATGTTGTCCGGCTGCAGCCGGATGATCATCAGGGCCGCCTTCGCCATCACGTTCTGGAAGTCCTCCTGGGACTCCTCGACGCCCTCGGGCTTGGCGAAGGTCAGCGAGCCGACGGCGACGTCGGAGGGACGCAGCGGCTCGTTGGTGTTCATGTTGACGAGCAGCTTGCCCTTCGACCACGCCGTGTGACGCAGCGAGGTGCCGGGCAGCGGGCCGAGGTCGCGCAGCAGCACGACGCCGGAGAGCGGGACCAGGGTCAGCGCGCCGAACATCGTGGTGCGGATCAGCTTGCGCCGGCCGATCGCCGACTCCTTCGCGCCCTGCTTGAAGTCGGCCAGGACCTTGGCCTTGACCTCCGGCGGGGCCGAGATGGCGTGCCGCTCGTCGGCGACCTCCACGTCGGACATCAGGGTGCGGGCCCAGTGGACCGCGCCCGCGCCGATGCAGAACAGCGCCGCGCCGAGGGTGAGGCCCAGGGCGAAGTTCAGCGCGCTGATGTGACCGATCGGGAAGACGAAGATCGACTTGTCTTTGGGGATCGTCACGTAGGAGGCGATGAAGCCGACGGTGGCCAGCATCGACACCGTGAACAGCATGGCCACGACGCGCTCGGACCGCTTGGCGGCCCGCTCGTCGATGTCCTGGATCCGGTGCTCGTGCGGCGGCAGACCCGGGTCCGAGAAGGGGTCCTTCTCGTCCGCGACGCTCACGGCTCCGTGCGCGTGGTGGTCCTGCTCAGCAGGCAGGTTCTCTTCTGGAATGTCTTGGCTACTCATGACTTCTTGGCCTTTGCGGTCCGAGCGGCGACCCAGACGGCGACCGCGATCAGTGCACCGAGACCGAAGATCCAGGCGAACAGACCCTCGCTGACCGGCCCGAGGCCGCCCAGGTTGAGACCGCCGGGGTTCTCCGTGTTGCTGCTGTTGACCGCGTTCAGGTACGCGATGATGTCCTTCTTGTTCTTCTCCGTCAGCGTGGTGTCGGGGAAGGACGGCATGTTCTGCGGGCCCGTCTGCATGGCCTCGTAGATGTGCTTCGGGGCGACGTTCTCAAGAGTCGGAGCGAACTTGCCCTTGGTCAGCGCACCGCCCGAGCCCACGAAGTTGTGGCACTGCGCGCAGTTCGTGCGGAAGAGCTCGCCACCCTTGGCGATGTCGGCACCGTCCGGGCCGTACTGCTCCGAGGTCGGGACCTCGGGACCGGCGCCCAGCGAGGCGACGTACGCCGCGAGCTGGTCGATCTGGGCCTGGGTGTAGATGTTCTTCTTCTTGACGACCTGCGGGCCCTGCGAGGTGGCGGCCGGCATACGGCCGGTGCCGACCTGGAAGTCGACGGCCGCGGCGCCCACGCCCACCAGGCTGGGGCCGTCGGACGAACCCTGACCGCCGGTGCCGTGGCAGCTGGCGCAACCGACCGAGTAGAGCTTCTTGCCCTCCTCGATGGTCAGGGACTGGGATGTTTCATCGGCCTGCGCCTTGCCCGCGGGTGCGAACGCGGCGTACAGCCCCCCTGTGCATGCCAGCGCGAGGAGTAGGACGACGACCGCCGCCAGCGGATGGCGTCGTCGTGCGGAGAGCTTTTTCACGGATTACCCCGGTGTCAGGATCTTCTGCGTCGATGCTTCTGGAAAGTGCGCTTCTGCGGCGCGTGGTGCCGGCCCGGCTACTTGATCAGGTAGATCGTGGCGAAGAGGCCGATCCACACGACATCGACGAAGTGCCAGTAGTAGGACACGACGATGGCCGCGGTCGCCTGCTCGTGCGTGAACCTCTTCGCCGCGTAGGTGCGCCCCAGGACGAACAGGAAGGCGATGAGGCCGCCCGTCACGTGCATGCCGTGGAAGCCGGTGGTCAGGTAGAACACCGAGCCGTACGGGTCGGACGAGAGCGAGATCCCGTCCTTCTTGACCAGCTCGGTGTACTCGTAGATCTGACCGCCGATGAAGATCGCACCCATGATGAAGGTGACGATGAACCAGCCCCGGAGCTTCTTCACGTCCCCGCGCTCGGCGGCGAACACACCGAGCTGGCAGGTGAGGGAGGAGAGCACCAGGATCGTGGTGTTGGTCGCGGAGAACGGAATGTTGAGATGGCTCGCCATCTCCTTCCAGTGCGCCGGACCGGTCACCGATCGCAGGGTGAAGTACATCGCGAAGAGGGCCGCGAAGAACATCAGCTCGGAACTCAGCCAGATGATGGTTCCGACGCTGGTGAGGTTCGGCCTGTTGACCGACGGGTGCGCGTGCCCGGTATCTACTGTCGTTGCTGTCGCCACGACCGACATTATGTCGGTCGCTTATCTCGCGCTCACTCCGGGGGGTGCCGTTCGGAGTGTTCGCCCCGTGTGTAGTGCCCGGATGGCCCATCGAAGCGGTGTTCCAACAGGTGTTGACGAGGTGTTCAGGGGAGTAGCATCCGGCGCATCGGTCCTGTCCGTACGACGCTGACGTCTCGGAGGAACAATGCAGCCGACCGCCACGGTGCTGGTCTACAGCGACGACTCCAACACCCGCGAGCAGGTGCGGCTCGCCGCCGGCCGGCGGCCGGCTCCCGATGTGCCGTTCGTCGAGTTCGTGGAGTGCGCGACGCCCGCCGCGGTCCTCGCCGAGCTGGACAAGGGCGGGATCGACGTGTGCGTCCTGGACGGCGAGGCCGTGCCGATGGGGGGCATGGGCATGTGCCGGCAGATCAAGGACGAGGTGTTCAACTGCCCGCCGGTGCTGCTGCTGATCGGACGGCCGCAGGATGCGTGGCTGGCCACGTGGAGCCGGGCGGACGCGGCTGTGACGCTGCCTGTGGAGCCGGTGGAGTTCGCGGGGGCGCTGGCGTCCTTGTTGCGGCAGAAGAGGCTGCTGAGCGCCTAGGAGGGGGCGGGGCGCGGTGCGTGCGCGAGCGCGGGCCGGTGGGGGCCGTTCGCGCAGTTCCCCGCGCCCCTGACGGGGCGCTTGCCGCTGGGGGCGGTTCACAGTGCTGCCGGCTGCACCCTCGCCGCGTCCTCCGGCCTCGGGCCGTCCTGGGTGCCGCCCGTGAGGGCGCTGCCCTTGCGCCAGTTCTGCCAGGTGATGTTCCAGTCGCCGAAGCCGTTGCCGAAGTTCTCCATCGTCTTGCCGTTGGAGTTGACGACCTTCACCAGGTCGCCCGGGTGGATGGTGTCGAAGAACCACTCGGCGTTCGAGGTGCTCATGCCGGTGCAGCCATGGCTGACGTTCGCGTAGCCCTGGGAGCCCACCGACCAGGGCGCGGCGTGCACGTACTCGCCCGACCAGGTGACCCGGGTGGCGTAGTAGACCGGCAGGTCGTACGAGTCCGAGGTGCCCTCGGCGATGCCGACCGTGGTGCCGCGCATGCGTACGAAGTACTCCTTCTCCAGGACGACCTTGACGCCGTTGCGGGTCTCGAAGCCCGGTTTGCCGGTGGTGACGGGGATCTGGTTGATCTCCTTGTCGTCCTTGTAGACCGTCATCTGGTGGGCGGCGGCGTCCGTGACGGCGAGGAGCTTGTCGCCCGTCGTGAGCTTGAGGGGGGCGGCCGGGCCGCCCCACAGGCGGTCGCTGATCCGGATGCCGTCCAGGTTGCTGTGCACCTGGATGGTGGCGTGGGCGGGCCAGTAGTCCTTGGGCCGGTAGTGGAGTTCCTTGTCGCTCACCCAGTACCAGGAGCCCTCCACGGCCGGGACGGAGTCGACCCTGAGGGCGCGTTCGACGATGGCGCGCTGGGCCTTGTCCTTGATCGGGTGGTCGAGTTGGGCGGTGACCGGCTGGCCCACGCCGTACTCTCCCGCCTTGGGGCCGAAGGTGATCTTCAGCCGCTGCCGGGTGGTGGGCGTGCTGGTGTCGAAGGTGAGGGTCTTGCGGCCGGGTGCGCCGTTCTCGTCCTCTGTGCTGACCTGGACCGTGTAGTGGGCGTTGGCGGCCAGCGGGGAGGTGCTGTGCCAGCGGCGGCCGTCGGCGTCGAGTTCGCCCGCCACGAAGCGGCCGGTGGCGTCCTGGGCCGTGACGTCCGTGATGCGGTCCTCGTCGCTCTTGGCGACGACCTCCAGGGGCTTGTCGGGGTCGGCCCGCTTCCCCGTCCCGGTGGGCGTGTTGAAGGAGATCTGGTCCGCCGCGTCGTACGGCTTGTCCGCGAGGGGGTTGCCGTCCGAACCGCAGGCGGTGACGCCCGCTCCGAGGGCGATCACCAGCAGGGTGCAGCTGACGACGTTACGGGCGCACGGAGAGTGACTCATATTGTCACGCTATGAGATGTTTTCCGGACCGGCGCGGCGGTGGGCCCGAACGGGTGACGGGCGCTGCGCCGAAGGCGCGACGGGCCGGAAACGACGGGAGCCCGGACCCTCCTGACGGAGGGTCCGGGCTCCCGTGGTGTGCGGCGCGCGCTTACTGGGTGCGGTTCTCACCGCGGTAGTACTCGAACACCCAGCCGAAGAGGCCGATCATGATGATGGGCGCCGAGAAGTACAGCAGCCACCAGCCGACGGCAACACCGAGGAAGGCCAGCGCGCCACCGACGCCCAGGGCGAGCGGCTGCCAGCTGTGCGGGCTGAAGAAGCCGATCTCGCCGGCCTCGTCCGCGACGTCGGCCTCCTTGTTGTCCTGGGCGCCCGCGTCGACGCGCGAGGCGGTGAAGCCCAGGTAGAAGCCGATCATGATGCACAGGCCGAAGGCCAGGAAGAGCGCCGTGGTACCGGCCGGTTCCTTCGACCACACGCCATAGACGATCGCGATGACGAGGACGAAGACACTCAGCCACACGAACATGCGGCCCTGGATCTTCACTTGCCGGCCTCCTTGCTGCCCGCGACAGCGGCGACGGCCTGGCCGTGCTCCAGCTGCTCCAGGGCGGCGATCTCAGGGTGGTGCAGGTCGAACGCCGGCGATTCGCTGCGGATCCGCGGCAGGGTGACGAAGTTGTGCCGCGGCGGCGGGCAGGAGGTCGCCCACTCCAGCGAACGGCCGTAACCCCACGGGTCGTCGACGCCGACCGGCTTGCCGTACTTGGCCGTCTTCCACACGTTGTAGAGGAACGGCAGGATCGACAGGCCGAGCAGGAAGGAGCTGATCGACGAGATCGTGTTCAGGGTGGTGAAGCCGTCGGCCGCCAGGTAGTCGGCGTAACGACGGGGCATGCCCTCGGCACCGAGCCAGTGCTGGACCAGGAAGGTGCCGTGGAAGCCGATGAACAGCGTCCAGAAGGTGATCTTGCCGAGCCGCTCGTCGAGCATCTTGCCGGTCATCTTCGGCCACCAGAAGTGGAAGCCGGAGAACATCGCGAAGACGACCGTACCGAAGACCACGTAGTGGAAGTGGGCCACCACGAAGTACGAGTCGGAGACGTGGAAGTCCATCGGCGGCGAGGCCAGGATGACACCGGTCAGACCACCGAAGGTGAAGGTGATCAGGAAGCCGGTGGCCCACAGCATCGGTGTCTCGAAGGACAGCGAGCCCTTCCACATGGTGCCGATCCAGTTGAAGAACTTCACACCGGTCGGGACCGCGATCAGGAAGGTCATGAAGGAGAAGAACGGCAGCAGCACACCGCCGGTGACGTACATGTGGTGCGCCCACACGGTCACGGACAGACCGGCGATCGAGATGGTCGCCGCCACCAGACCCATGTAGCCGAACATCGGCTTGCGGGAGAAGACCGGGATGACCTCGGAGATGATGCCGAAGAACGGCAGCGCGATGATGTACACCTCTGGGTGTCCGAAGAACCAGAAGAGGTGTTGCCAGAGCAGCGCTCCGCCGTTCGCGGCGTCGAATACATGTGCCCCGAATTTTCGGTCCGCCTCAAGGGCGAACAGCGCCGCGGCGAGCACCGGGAAGGCGAGCAGGACCAGCACGGCGGTCAGCAGCACGTTCCACACGAAGATCGGCATGCGGAACATGGTCATGCCGGGCGCACGCATGCAGATGATCGTGGTGATGAAGTTGACCGCGCCGAGGATGGTGCCGAAGCCGGAGAAGGCCAGACCCATGATCCACATGTCGGCGCCGATGCCCGGCGAGCGGACCGCGTCCGACAGCGGGGAGTAGGCGAACCAGCCGAAGTCCGCGGCACCCTGCGGGGTGAGGAAGCCGCCGACCGCGATGGTCGAGCCGAACAGGTAGAGCCAGTAGGCGAACATGTTCAGCCGCGGGAACGCGACGTCGGGCGCACCGATCTGGAGCGGCATGATCCAGTTCGTGAAGCCGGCGAACAGCGGCGTCGCGAACATCAGCAGCATGATCGTGCCGTGCATCGTGAACGCCTGGTTGAACTGCTCGTTCGACATGATCTGCAGACCGGGGCGAGCGAGCTCGGCGCGCATCAGCAGCGCCATCACACCGCCGATCAGGAAGAACGCGAACGACGTGACCAGATACAGCGTTCCGATGGTCTTGTGGTCGGTGGTGGTGAGCCACTTGATGACCACGTTGCCGGGCTGCTTGCGCCTGACCGGCAGCTCATCTGCGTAAGTGCCTTCAGCTGCCGCGGCACCCTGGGGTTCGTTGAGGATGCTCACAGGTTGTTCGTCTCCCGGTTCTTCTCGTGGCTCGTCTGCGCGATGCCGGCGGGAATGTAACCGGTCTGCCCCTTCTTGGCGAGGTCCTTGAGGTGCTGCTGGTAGCGCTCGGGCGAGACGACCTTCACGTTGAACAGCATCCGGGAGTGGTCGACGCCGCAGAGCTCGGCGCACTTGCCGAGGAAGGTGCCCTCCTGGTTCGGAGTCACCTGGAACGCGTTGGTGTGACCCGGGATGACGTCCATCTTCATCAGGAACGGCACCACCCAGAAGGAGTGGATGACGTCACGCGAGGTGAGGACGAAGCGGACGGTCTCGCCCTTGGGGAGCCACAGCGTCGGACCGGGGTTGTGGGTCTCCGGGTTCTTCGTGCCCGGCGTACCGACGTCGTAGACGCCACCGGCGGCGGCCGGGAATTCGTTCTTGAACCGGTCCGGGATGGCGGCCAGGTTCGCGTCGGTCTTCGCGTCGCCGGTGACACCGTCGACGGGCGTGATGTAGTTGAAGCCCCAGCTCCACTGGAAGCCGACCACGTTGACCGTGACGTCCGGCTTCTTGTCGGTGAGGCTGAGCAGCTTCGTCTCGTCGCGCGCCGTGAAGTAGAACAGCACGGAGACGATGATGAGCGGCACGACCGTGTACAGCGCCTCGATCGGCATGTTGTACCGGGTCTGGGCCGGGACTTCGATCTTGGTGCGGCTGCGCCGGTGGAAGATGGCGCTCCAGATGATCAGACCCCACACCAGCACGCCGACGGCGAGCGCGGCGGCCCAGGAGCCCTGCCACAGGGAGAGGATCCGCGGAGCCTCTTCCGTGGTCGGGGTGGGCATACCAAGGCGGGGGAAGTCCTTGTATGTGCATCCGGTAGCGGATACCAGGACCAGGCCCGCGGTCATTGCCTGCAGCAGCTTCCGCCGCATCGGGCGCCGCGGCGAGCGGTCGGAGCCGTTGGGACTCACGTAGCGCCTTCCCGAGAGTCTCGCCCGCGCGGTCGGCTGCGGCCTTCTCGCTGGTCGGTCGCCGCCCTGCGTCGGGCAGGGGTTTGGATGTTTATGCGGACCAAACCCTAGCCGACGCGATTCGGGGGGTCGCGGGGAGGGGGGCATACGCGCCGCGGGTCACTCCGTAGGGGTGGGAATGGGCGCCTAATAGCTCGGGTTGGTGCGGTTTGCGTTGCGAGTGCGGGTGCGTGGGGGCTGGTCGCGCCCACGCGGCGGAGCCGCATATCGGCACAGCCCCGCGCCCCCGGGTTGGCTGTCCCTGAGGACGTTTTAACGTAGCTGCGTGTCCTACTTTGACGCTGCGTCCGCCGCTCCCCTTCATCCCGTCGCCCGTCAGGCGTTGTTGGCCGCTCTGGACGACGGGTGGGCCGATCCGTCCCGGCTGTACCGAGAAGGGCGCAAGGCGCGCATGCTGCTGGACGCCGCTCGGGAGGCGGCTGCCGAGGCCGTCGGCTGCCGGCCGGACGAGCTGACGTTCACTCCATCGGGCACACGGGCCGTCCATACGGGCGTCGCCGGGGCGTTGGCCGGTCGTCGTCGCGTCGGACGTCACCTGATCGTGTCGGCCGTCGAACACTCCTCGGTGCTCCATTCGGCCGAGGTGTTCGAGGCGGAGGGTGGACAGGTGACCCGGGTGCCGGTGGCGCGGACGGGAGCAGTTGACGTCAGCTCCTATGAGGCCGTTTTGCGGCCCGACACCGCGCTCGCCTGCCTGCAGTCGGCCAACCACGAGGTGGGGACCGTACAGCCGGTGGCGGCGGTGGCCGAGGTGTGCCGGGCGGCCGGGGTGCCGTTGCTGGTGGACGCGGCGCAGTCGCTGGGGTGGGAACGGGTGGCGGGCGACTGGTCGCTGCTGACGGCGAGTGCGCACAAGTGGGGCGGGCCGAGCGGGGTCGGGCTGCTGGTCGTGCGCAAGGGGGTGCGGTTCGCCGTCCAAGGGGCGTCGGACGAGCGGGAGTCGGGGAGGGCACCCGGCTTCGAGAACCTGCCGGCGGTCGTCGCGGCGGCCGCCTCGCTGCGGGCCGTGCGGGCGGAGGCCGAGCGGGAGGCGGAACGGCTGCGGTCGCTGACGGCACGGATCCGGGCGCGGGTACCGGAGTTGGTGCCGGACGTGGAGGTGGTGGGCGACGCGGAGCGGCGGCTACCCGGGATCGTCACCTTCTCCTGTCTCTATGTCGATGGAGAGACATTGCTGCACGAGCTGGACCGGGAGGGCTTTTCGGTGTCCTCGGGGTCGTCCTGCACGAGCAGCACGCTGACGCCGAGCCATGTGCTCAAGGCGATGGGCGTACTGAGCGAGGGGAACGTGCGGGTGTCACTGCCGGCGGGAGCGGCAGAGGGGGACGTGGAGCGGTTCCTGGGGGTGCTGCCGCGGGTGGTGGCCGGGGTGCGGGAGAAGCTGGGAGCGCCTACGCCGTCGGCGGCCGTACAGGAGGACGTACTCGTCGTGGACGCCCTCGGCAAACGCTGCCCGATCCCCGTCATCGAACTGGCGAAGGTCATCGGCAACGTGCCGGTGGGCGGCAGGGTGCGGGTCCTGTCCGACGACGAGGCGGCACGGCTGGACATCCCGGCCTGGTGCGAGATGCGCGGCCAGGAGTACGAGGGCGAGGAGAAGGCGGACAAAGGAACGGCTTACCTGGTCCGCCGGATCAGCTGAATTACTCAGGGGCGCGGGGAACTGCGCGACCAGCCCCCCACGCGCCCGCAGCCGGGACTCAGACCAGATGACCCCGGACTTCCTCGGCCGCCTCGTCCCCGTACGCCTTGGTGAACCGCTCCATGAAGTGGCCCCGGCGCAGCTGGTACTCCTGCGTGCCCACCGTCTCGATGACGAGAGTCGCCAGCATGCAGCCCACCTGGGCCGCCCGCTCCAGCGAGACCCCCCACGCGAGGCCGGAGAGGAACCCGGCGCGGAACGCGTCGCCGACGCCCGTCGGGTCGGCCTTGCGCTCCTCGTCGGGGCAGCCGACCTCGATCGGGTCCTCGCCCACCCGCTCGATACGGACGCCGCGCGCACCCAGCGTCGTGACCCGGTGGCCTACCTTCGCGAGGATCTCCTCGTCGCTCCAGCCGGTCTTCGTCTCGATGAGCCCCTTCTCGTACTCGTTGGAGAAGAGGTACGCCGCACCCTCCAGCAGTATCCCGATCTCGTCGCCGTTCATCCGGGCGATCTGCTGGGAGAAGTCGGCGGCGAAGGGGATGGACCGGGTCCGGCACTCCTCCGTGTGGCGGAGCATGCCCTCCGGGTCGTCCGCGCCGATCAGGACCAGGTCGAGTCCGCCGACCCGGTCGGCCACGGTCTTGAGCTCGATCAGGCGGGCCTCGCTCATCGCGCCCGTGTAGAAGGAGCCGATCTGGTTGTGGTCGGCGTCGGTCGTGCACACGAAACGCGCGGTGTGCAGGGTCTCGGAGACGCGGACGGAGTCCGTGTCCACGCCGTGCCGGTCGAGCCAGGCCCGGTACTCGTCGAAGTCGAAGCCCGCCGCGCCGACCAGGATAGGCCGGGTGCCGAGCTGTCCCATGCCGAACGCGATGTTCGCGCCGACGCCGCCGCGCCGCACGTCCAGGTTGTCGACCAGGAAGGACAGCGAGACCGTGTGCAGCTGGTCCGCGACCAGCTGGTCCGCGAAGCGGCCGGGGAACGTCATGAGGTGGTCGGTGGCGATGGAGCCGGTGACTGCGATGCGCACGGCTGGGACTCTCCTGAGGGGAGGCGTTATTGACAGTTAACGCTACCGGGTCCGTACGGGCGCCCTGAAGGTGCCAAAACTACCCGATAGTAGATCTTTCTTCGCGGCCCACGGCGTGCTTACCGTTCCGTCATGACGAACCTCAAGGTCCACGCCCCCGCTCCGGCCGACCTCGACGGCGACCTCGCGTCGCTGCGCGGGGACTGCGCCCGGATGGCTCCGCACTGGGCTGTTCCCGACCACAGCGATGCCCGTCCGGTGCCGCCTTCACTCATCCACGGGGTGACCGTGCCGAAGAAGTCCGCCAGACTCCTGGACGCGATGTCCGACTACGGCGACTGAGTTCCGCCCGGCGCGTTCCCCGGGAACCGTGCGCTCCCCTCCCGCGTCCCATCGCCGTCCCCCGTGAAGGGGAGGCGGGATACGACACGGCAAGGAGCGATGCGGTGAAGAGCGAGCGACCCGAGAACGACGACGACGCGGCCGCGGGCGGCACCGGGGAGTCCCCCGAGGCCCGGCAGGCCGCGGAGTCGCCGAAGGCTGCCGAGCCCGAGGTGGCCGCCGACGCCGATTCCGACGCCGACGCCGATGCCGACCTGCAGGTCACCGCGGAGGGCGGTGAGTCCACCGCGGGCGCCGAGGGCGCCGAGGCGCAGGTGCCGGAGCCGGAGCCGGAGGAGGCTCCGGAGCCGGAGGAGGCTCCCGTGACACCCGGGGCCGAAGCCGAAGCGGGCACCCGGGCCGGCACCCCGGCCGACGCCGACGCCGACGCCGACGCCGACGCCGGCACCGATGCCCCCGCCCCCCGCCGCCGCTCCCCCGCACTCGTCATCGCCTCCGTGGCCGCCGCCGTGCTCCTGGTCGGCGGCGGCAGTGCCTACCTCGCCGCGAACTCCGGCTCCGGCTCCGGCGGCGGTACGGCCGCGGGCGCGTCCGGCGGTGCCACTCCCCCGCCCCTCGCCCTGGACGGCTACTCCTCCGGCGGCGGCAACGGGATTGCCCCGGGCGAGCCCAACCCGTACGGGGTGACGTACAAGGCGAGCGGCACGCTCCCCGCCGGCCCCGGCTCGGCCGCCGTGTACCAGCCCTCCGGCGAGGTCTCCAAGGACCGGGTCGCCGTGCTGGCGAAGGCGCTCGGGATCGAGGGTGCCCCGGTCGCCGAGGGCCAGGTCTGGAAGGTGGGCACCGGCAACGACGGCTCGGGCGGGAGCCTCCAGGTGAACCGGACGGCCCCCGGCATCTGGACGTACAGCCGCTACGCCCCGGGCACCGACAACTGCAAGCGCGGCCTGGTGTGCACCCAGGACCCGGCGGCCCCGGCCGGTGACCCGGTGAGCGTCGGCGACGCCGAGCAGGCGGCGGCGCCGGTGCTGAAGGCACTCGGCCAGGACGAGGCGAAGCTCGACGCGAGCCAGGTGATGGGCGCCCAGCGGGTGGTGAACGCCGATCCGGTGGTCGGCGGGCTGCCGACGTACGGCTGGACGACCGGGCTGACCGTGAGCAGGCAGGGCGAGGTGGTCGGCGGCAACGGGATGCTCGCGACGCCCGCGAAGGGCGACACGTATCCGGTGCTGACCGCCGCGAAGACGCTGGAGCTGATGAACGCGGCGCCGCGCTCCGGCCACCGGATGGGCATCGGCGGCTGCGCCAGTCCGGTACCGCTGAAGGACCGGCTGGAGCAGCCGTGCGGTGCGTCGTCGGCGTCGTCGGCGTCGGCGTCGGCGTCGGCCGCGACCTCGGCCGTGGTCGAGAAGGCGGTGTTCGGGCTGGCCGCGCAGTCCGTCGCCGGGCGGCAGGCGCTGGTGCCGTCCTGGCTGTTCCAGGTGCGCGGGGCGGCGGACTCGTACACCGTGACCCGTCCGGCGGTGGACCCGACGTACCTGGCCTCCGCCTCGGCGAGCCCCAGCCCGTCCCCCGGTACCACGAAGAACGTGAAGGTGGACGGCTACACGGCGGACGGCCGTGATCTGACCGTCGCCTTCACCGGCGGGGTGTGCGCCGACTACAAGGCCACGGCGGACGAGGGTTCGGAGCAGGTGGTGGTGAAGGTGACCGCGACGCCCTGGCCGGACAAGATCTGCGTCATGATCGCCAAGCAGTACCACCAGACGATCCGCCTCGACGCGCCGCTGGACGGCCGGAAGGTGGTCGGCACCGACGGCGCCGCCGTCCCGAAGGAGAAGGCGACGACGCTGAACCCGCAGGTGGGCTGAGCACGCACACACGAAGGCGGCGGCCCCTCACCACGAGGGGCCGCCGCCTTCCTGCCGTGTGCCCTTCGGTTCAGCTGAAGGAGTCGCCGCAGGCGCAGGAGCCGGTCGCGTTCGGGTTGTCGATCGTGAAGCCCTGCTTCTCGATGGTGTCGACGAAGTCGATCGACGCGCCGCCCAGGTACGGGGCGCTCATGCGGTCGGTGACGACCTTGACGCCGCCGAAGTCCTTCACGACGTCGCCGTCGAGGGAACGCTCGTCGAAGAAGAGCTGGTAGCGCAGGCCGGAGCAGCCACCGGGCTGGACGGCGACGCGCAGGGCGAGGTCGTCACGGCCTTCCTGGTCGAGCAGGGCCTTGACCTTGGCCGCGGCGGCGTCGCTCAGAATGATGCCGTCGGTGGCGGTGCTGGTCTCGTCCGATACGGACATCTACATCTCTCCCGGGTTGTACGGAGACTGCTTGCCGACGAGTGCAACCGGCGGGTCCGCTGATTCATTCCGGGCCGGCATGCGCGTTCTCGCGTTTTCCTACCTCTTCATGCTCGCACATGCCCGAAGTGACGCACAGCAGTCGCCGTGGCCACCCACGGCGACCTGCGCACACGGGGACCACCCGGCGTCCACCCGGCGGTCACCCTCCCGTTCGGCGCCGGGATTGATGTCACATCGACGCTATGGCCATCGTCAAAGTGACGTGAAGCAGTTATGATAGATAACGTCAGAACGACGAAAAGTAGAAAGGGTGCGTGTCGTGACCACCGCCCAGACCACGGAGCTCGACGTACAGCCGACTCCGCTCGCCCTGCTGCTGCTCGGCCGTGAGGCCGACCCGAAGAGCGAGCGGGGTGTCGAGTGTCCCGGCGACCTGCCCTCGCCGTCCGACCCGGACCTGGTCGCGCGCGCCCGCGCGGCCAAGGAGAAGCTCGGCGACAAGGTCTTCGTCCTCGGCCACCACTACCAGCGCGACGAGGTCATCCAGTTCGCCGATGTCACGGGCGACTCCTTCAAGCTGGCCCGGGACGCCGCGGCCCGCCCGGAGGCCGAGTACATCGTGTTCTGC
Organism: Streptomyces sp. NPDC001507; assembly: GCF_042894765.1. Taxonomy (NCBI): domain Bacteria; kingdom Bacillati; phylum Actinomycetota; class Actinomycetes; order Kitasatosporales; family Streptomycetaceae; genus Streptomyces; species Streptomyces sp. NPDC001507. Next base: position 471,402 of record NZ_JBIAVV010000002.1, on the reverse strand, counting down.
GGTGTGCACTTCATGGCCGAGTCCGCCGACATCCTGACCTCGGACGACCAGAAGGTGGTCCTTCCCGACCTCGCGGCCGGCTGCTCCATGGCCGACATGGCCACGGCCGAGCAGGTCGCCGAGTGCTGGGACGTGCTGACCGAGGCCGGGATAGCCGAACAGGTGGTTCCCGTCTCGTACATGAACTCGTCCGCGGACATCAAGGCGTTCACGGGCAAGCACGGCGGCACCATCTGCACCTCGTCCAACGCGCAGCGCGCGCTGGAGTGGGCCTTCGAACAAGGCGAGAAGGTTCTCTTCCTCCCCGACCAGCACCTCGGCCGCAACACCGCCGTCCGGGACATGGGCATGTCCCTGGACGACTGCGTGGTCTACAACCCGCACAAGCCGAACGGCGGCCTCACGGCCGACCAGTTGCGCGACGCGAAGATGATCCTGTGGCGCGGCCACTGCTCGGTGCACGGCCGCTTCAGCCTGGACTCCGTCAACGACGTGCGCGAGCGCATCCCGGGCGTGAACGTCCTCGTCCACCCCGAGTGCAGGCACGAGGTCGTGGCCGCCGCCGACTACGTCGGCTCGACGGAGTACATCATCAAGGCCCTGGAGGCCGCTCCCGCCGGCTCCAAGTGGGCCATCGGCACCGAGCTGAACCTGGTCCGCCGCCTCGCGAACCGTTTCGCCCCCGAGGGCAAGGAGATCGTCTTCCTCGACAAGACGGTCTGCTTCTGCTCCACCATGAACCGCATCGACCTCCCCCACCTGGTCTGGACCCTGGAGTCGCTGGCCGAGGGCAACCTGGTCAACCGGATCGAGGTCGACAAGGAGACCGAGGCGTTCGCCAAGCTGGCCCTGGAGCGGATGCTGGCGCTGCCGTAGCCGTACGGCGCCCGTGTCACCCCGGGTCGACGGGTTTGCGCTCGGGGTGCGCGGGGTCGAGGGTGAAGATCGTGCCGTCGGAGGTCGAGAGGACCAGCGCGCCGCGGTTGAACCAGACCGTGGGCAGCAGGCCGCTGTTGCCGAGCACCTCGGCGCGCGCGGCGGACTCCCACAGGACGGTGCCCTTCGCCGCGTCGAGCGCGACCACCCGTCCGCTCATGCCCGCCATGTACACCGTGCGCCCCTGGGCGTCCACCGAGGCCTGGCCCGGCGACTCCAGGGTCGTGTGGCTCTCCCACAGCCGGGCCCCGGTCGTGGGCGAGAACGCGGTGACCAGGCCGCTGGAGGTGGCAAGGTAGAGCGTGCCGTGGGCCAGGGTGGGCAGCCCGCCCCGGTACTTCTCGGGCAGCGGGGTCAGGGTGCGCTTCCCGGTGCCGGGGTCGACGCGCACGATGCGGTGGTAGATCAGGTCGGGGCCGTTCTCGACGTCCTGGTCGTCCGACTCCAGGAAGAGCAGCTGACCGGAGAGGATGCCGACGAAACTGGCCGTCTGGGCGGGCGAGTCCAGGGTGCGCACCGAGCCGTCGGCGGGGTGGACGACGTAGAACCTCGTGGCGTGGGAGCCGTCCGTCTGGTCGCCGCAGTCCACGTAGGGGAAGTCGCCCGCGGAGAGCATCGAGCAGAGCCAGCCACGGGGCACCGGGACGGTGCTGCGCACGCTGCCGTCGCGCGCCGAGCGGACGGTGAACGTGCTGCCGTCGCCCTCCTGGGTCAGGGTCACCCCGTCGCCGTAGGCCGCCCCCAGGCTGTCGGTGCGGACCGCGTGGGACCAGACACTGCTGCCGTCCTTGCCGTCGAGCGCCATGACGGACTGGGCCTTGCCCGCGCCGTTCTCGTCGGTGATCTGGAGTTCGACGAGGACCAGGCCGTCGTCCACGCCGAGGACGGTCGTGATGTAGCGGTCGGCCGGTACGCCCGCGGGGGCTATGCCGGCCCGCCAGAGCGTCCGGCCGGTGGTGGCGTCGACCCGGGTGGGCAGGAGGGCGGTGCCGCCGCAGTAGACGGACGAGCCGTCCGAGACGCAGGAGGGCGAGGTGTCGCCCTCGTAGCCGGGCGCCTTCTTCACCCCTTGTCCGGCGGTCGCGGACACCGTTGTCTGCCAGGGCTTCCAGCCGGTGGGGAGGGCGCCCCAGCGGGACGCCGAGGACGTCGAGGAGCCGGTGCGGGCCTCGCCGTCGCCGTTCCAGGGGCCCAGCAGGAAGTAGCCGGTCAGGGCCAGGGCGGTCACCGCGGCGGCGGCGAGCAGCACGCGGGGGGTGCGGCGGGGGCGGCGGCCGGTGACCGGCGCGGTGGCGGCGTCGGGGGCCTGGGCGTGGCGGCCGGGGTGCGTGGCGGGCAGCCGCAGGGTCATGGTCTGCGGTTCGGCGGCGGACGGCTCCGGCAGGGCCGCCCCGAACTGGCGGGCCAGGTCGTCGAGTGAGGGCCGGGCGTCGGGGTCCTTGGCCAGGCAGCGCTCCAGGACCGCGCGCAGCGGGCCGGTGACGCCGTCCAGGACGGGCTCGTTGTGGACCACCCGGTAGCCGGTGAGGTAGGGGCTGTCGGCGTCGAAGGGGCCGCGTCCGGTGACGCAGTACACCAGGAGCGCGCCGAGCGAGAAGACGTCGGAGGCGGGGCCCACGGTACGGGCGTCGGTGAACTGCTCCGGGGACATGAAGGGCGGGGTGCCGACCATCTGCCCTGTCTCGGTGAGGGTGTTGTGGTTCTCGGCGGCCCGGGAGATGCCGAAGTCGATGACGCGGGGCCCGTCCTCGGCCATCAGGACGTTGGCCGGTTTCAGGTCGCGGTGCACCACCCCCGCCCGGTGGATGTCCCGCAGCGCCTCCACCAGGCCGAGGGCCAGTGGCCGCAACTCGGTGACACGGAGGGCGCCGTGGGCCCGGATGCGGGCGGCGAGGGAGGGTCCTGGCACGTACTGGGTGGCCATCCAGGGCGCCGGCGCGTCCGGGTCGGCGTCCAGGACGGGGGCGGTGAAGGCGCCGCTGACCCGGCGGGCGGCCTCGATCTCCTGCCGGAACCTGGCGCGGAAGACGGGGTTTTCGGCGTACTGGGCGTGCACCACCTTGACGGCGACCTCGCGCCCGGAGCGCGACCGGCCCCGGTAGACGATGCCCATCCCGCCGGCCCCGAGCCGGTCGGCCAGCTTGTAGCCGCCGAGGGACCGCGGGTCGTCCTTGTGCAGCGGCACGCCGAAACTCCCCTTCCCCGCCGTGCAGTTCGCGGCGCCAGCATACGGAACCGGTACGCGCGGGCGGCCGGTTCCCGGTGGTGTTCCGGAAACCGGCCGCCGTTCGCGGGACCGTCACACGGCCGCGGGCTGCGGCTCCTCGGTGACGGGGGCGGACTCCGTGTCCCCCCGGCCGTTCTTCGCGGCCCGCTTCCCGGCCCGGCGCTCCTTGCGGAGTTCGACCATCGCGTACAGCGTCGGCACGAGCAGCAGGGTGAGCAGGGTGGAGCTGATCAGGCCGCCGATCACGACCACCGCGAGCGGCTGGGCGATGAACCCGCCCTCGCCGGTGACGCCGAGCGCCATCGGGAGGAGGGCGAAGATCGTCGCCAGGGCCGTCATGAGGATCGGGCGCAGCCGGTGCCGGCCGCCCTCGATCACGGCCTCGACGACGCCGTACCCCTGGCCGCGGTACTGGTTGACGAGGTCGATCAGGACGATCGCGTTCGTCACCACGATGCCGATCAGCATCAGCATGCCGATCATCGCGGGGACGCCCATCGGGGTGCCGGTGACGACCAGCAGGCCGAGCGCGCCGGTCGCGGCGAACGGGATGGAGACCAGCAGGATCAGCGGCTGGACCAGGGACCGGAAGGTCGCGACCAGCAGCATGAAGACGATCGCGATCGCCGCGAGCATCGCGAGGCCCAGGTTCTTGAACGCGCTGTCCTGGTCCGAGGTGACGCCGCCGATCGAGGCCGTCGCGCCCGCCGGGAGCTTCAACGCCTTGATCTTGGACTGGAGTTGAGTGCTGACCGCGCCGGTGTTGTCACCGGTGGGCTTGGCGCTGATGGTCGCGGCGCGCTGGCCGTCGATCCGGGTCATGGACACCGGCGCGTCCACCAGCTTCACGGTGGCGATGTCGCCCAGCTTCACCGGGCCCAGCCTGAGCGCGCGCAGCTGGGCCAGGGTCTCGGCCGGCTTGGCGGACTTCACGACGACGTCCCGCTCGGTGTCGTCGAGGGTCGCCTTCGCGGCCGTGGTGCCCTTCACCGCCTGGGTGACGGCGGCGCCCAGCGTCTGGTCGTCGAACCCGGCGGCCGCGGCCTTGGAGTTGGCCTTCACCGAGATCCGCGGCACGCTCTGCGCGAGGTCGCTGGTGACGTCGGTGACGTCGTCCAGCTTCGCGACCGTGGCCCGGACCTGCTCGGATGCCTTGCGCAGCACGTCGCCGTCGGCCGCCTTCACGACGACGCTCAGGTCCTGGCTGCCGAAGCCGTCACCGGCCGACACCGTGGTGGTACCGATGCCGGACAGCTTGTGCAGGCCGTCCTCGATGGCGTTCTGCACCCGGTCGTACGACTTCGCGTCGTCCAGCATGACCGAGTACGACGCCTGGTTGGTGTCGGTGCCGCCGCCGAAGGCCGCCATGAAGCCGGACGAGCCGACGGTGACCTGGTAGTCCTTGACGCCGTCGATCGAGGCGAGGAGCTTCTCGACCTTCTTCGCCTGGGCGTCGGTCGCGGCCAGGCTGGTGCCGGGCTTCAGCTCCTGCTTGACGGTGAGGACCTCCTGGTCGCCCTGGTCGAAGAAGTTGGTCTTCAGCAGCCCGGACATGCCGAACGTGACGACCAGTACGACGATCGCGATCAGCACGCTGGTGAGGCGGCGCCGGGTCGCGAAGCGCAGGACGGGGACGTACAGGCGCTGCAGGCGGCTGTTCGCCTCCTTCTCCTCGGCCTTGCGGCGGGCCTCCTCGGCATCCTCGGGGGTGCTCTTCGGGGCGCGCAGGAACCAGTACGAGAGGACGGGTACGACCGTCAGGGAGACCAGGAGGGACGCCAGCAGGGCCGCGGTGACCGTGAGGCTGAAGGGGCCGAACAGCTGGCCCACCATGCCGCCGACCAGGCCGATCGGGAGGAAGACGGCGACCGTGGTGAGGGTGGAGGAGGTGACCGCGCCGGCCACCTCGCGGACCGCGCCGAGGATGGCGGCCTTGCGCTCCTCGCCGTAGCCGAGGTGGCGCTTGATGTTCTCCAGGACCACGATCGAGTCGTCGACGACCCGGCCGATCGCGATGGTGAGCGCGCCCAGGGTCAGCATGTTCAGGGAGAGGCCGCGGGTCCACAGCACGATCAGCGTGAGGACCACGGAGAGCGGGATGGACACCGCCGTCACCAGGGTCGAGCGGACCGAGGCCAGGAAGACCAGGATGACGAGGACCGCGAAGAGCAGGCCGAGGGCGCCCTCGGTGGTCAGGCCCTTGATGGACTTGGAGACCGCCGGGCCCTGGTCGCTGACGACGGTGAGGGTGGCGCCGGAGCCGAGGTCCCGGCGCAGCTTCGGCAGCTTGTCCTTGACCGCGTTCGAGATGGAGACCGCGCTGCCGTCGTGGTCCATGGTGACGTTGACGGCGAGGCTGGGCCGGCCGTCGGTGCGGGTGATGGAGTCGGCCGGGGCCTCCTGCTCCTGCACCGTGGCCACGTCGCCGAGGCGCACGGGCTTCCCGGCGCCCTGCCCGGTGACCATCAGGTCCCTGATCTGCTGCAGCGAGGTGAGGCCGCCGCCGACCTGGACGGTGCGGTTGGCACCGTCCTCGTCGAAGGAGCCCGCCGGGACGGTCGCGCCGGCCGCCTGGAGCGACTGGGCGAGGGCGGCGGAGGTGAGACCGGCCTTCGCCAGCCCGGCGTCGTCGGGGGTGACGTCGACCTGGAGGTCCCGGACGCCGGTGACCTGGACGCGGCCGACGCCGTCGATGTCCTTGAGGGCCGGGACGACCGTCTTGTCGAGCTGGTCGGCGAGGGCCTGCTGGTCCTTGTCGGAGGTGACGGCGAGGACCACGGTCGGCATGTCGTCCGTGGAGCCGGAGATGACCTGCGGGTCGACGTCCTGCGGCAGCCGGGCGCGGTTGACGGCCAGCTGGACGTCGGCCACCAGCTGCTTGGTGTCGTTGCCGTAGTCGAAGGACGCCATGATCACGGCGTTGCCCTCGCTCGCGGTGGAGGTGACGCCGGTGACGCCGTCGACGCCTTCGAGGTTGTTCTCGATCGGCTCGACGATCTGCTTCTCGACGACGTCCGGCGAGGCGCCCTGGTACGGGGCGATGACCGACACCATGGGCAGGGAGATGGTCGGCAGCAGCTGCTGCTTGATCTGGGGGATGGCGATCGCCCCGAAGACGAGCGCGATCAGGGAGATGAGGCCTATCAGGGCCCGCTGCGCGAGGCTGAATCTGGACAGCCAGGACATGGGTCAGGGTCTCTTTTCGGTGAGCTGCTGTGAGCGGTGCCGCTGCGAGCGGAGGCTGCTGTGAGCGGCGGATGAACGGCACAGGGGGCGCCTGTGAGCGCCCACCGCACCACTCTCGCCCATGCGCGGACCCGCCCGGGTAGCCCCAGGGTGCCGTTCCCTTATCCGGCTCCTACTCCGCCCGCAGTACGCCCGGGTGGAGATCAGTCCATCCTCGGGCGGACCAGCCCCGACTCGTACGCGATCACCACGAGCTGCGCCCGGTCCCGCGCGCCCAGCTTCGCCATGGCCCGGTTGACGTGCGTCTTCACGGTCAGCGGGCTGACCTCCAGGCGCTCGGCGATCTCGTCGTTGGAGTGCCCGCCGGCGACCTGGACGAGGACCTCGCGCTCCCGTGAGGTGAGCGCGTCGAGCCGCTCGCCGCGGGCCGGGGCGCGGCCGTCGTCACCGAGGTCGCCCTGGGCGAGGAAGCGGGCGATCAGGCCCTTGGTGGCCGTCGGGGAGAGCAGCGCCTCACCGCCGGCGGCGAGGCGGATGGCGTTCAGCAGTTCTTCGGGCTCGCTGCCCTTGCCGAGGAAGCCGGAGGCGCCCGCGCGCAGTGCCTGGACCACGTAGTCGTCCACCTCGAAGGTCGTGAGGATCACCACCCGGACGTGGGCGAGGGCGGGGTCGGCGCAGATCAGCCGGGTGGCGGCCAGTCCGTCCGTGCCCGGCATCCGGATGTCCATCAGGACGACGTCGGCCTCGCGCTCCCCGGTCAGCCGCACCGCCTCGGCGCCGTCGGAGGCCTCGCCGACCACCTCCATGTCGGACTCGGAGTCGACGAGCACCCGGAACGCGCTGCGCAGCAGTGCCTGGTCGTCGGCGAGCAGGACACGGATCGTCATACGGAATCCCCCAGGGCGGCCGCACGGCCCTTGGCACGGCCGGTCGTACGGTCGCCCGTACGGTCGTCGGTGTCGGTCTTGACCGGCAGGATCGCATGGACGCGGAAGCCGCCGCCGTAGCGGGGGCCGGTGGTGAGGGTGCCGCGCAGCGCGGTGACGCGCTCCCGCATGCCGAGCAGGCCGTGGCCGCCGCCCTCCTCGGGGGCGGTGTCCTCGCCGGAGCCGTCGTCGAGGACGGTGACCTCGATGCGCGGTCCGACGCGTACGACGCTGACCTCGGCCTTGGCGGCGGGTCCCGCGTGCTTCTGCACGTTGGTCAGGGCCTCCTGGATGATCCGGTAGGCGGCGAGGTCGACGGCGGCCGGCAGGGTGGTGCCCTGGTCGGCGCGGGCGACCTCGACCTGGAGGCCGGCGTTGCGGAACGTGTCGGCGAGTTCGTCCAGGACGTGCAGGCCGGGAGCGGGCTCGGTCGGCGCCTCGGGGTCGCCGGACTGGCGGAGCAGGCCGACGGTGGCCCGCAGTTCGTTCAGTGCGGAGCGGCTGGCCTCGCGGACGTGGCCGAGGGCCTCCTTGGCCTGGTCGGGCCGCTTGTCCATGACGTGCGCGGCGACCCCGGCCTGCACGTTGACCAGGGCGATGTGGTGGGCGACGACGTCGTGCAGGTCCCGGGCGATGCGCAGGCGCTCCTCGGCGACCCGGCGGCGGGCCTCCTCCTCGCGGGTCCGCTCGGCGCGCTCGGCCCGCTCGCGGATGGCCTGGAAGACCGCGCGCCGGCTGCGGACGGCGTCCCCGGCGGTGGCGCCGATGCCGGTCCAGGCGAAGATCGCGAGGTTCTCCTGGGCGTACCACGGCAGGGGTCCGGCGGCCATCGCGGCGGCGGTGAGCACGGTCATGGTGAGCAGCCCGGCCCGCAGGGTGGTGCGGCGGTCGGTGGTGGCGGCGACGGTGAACAGGGCGACCACGGCCGCCATCGCGACGGGGGCGCGCGGGTCGCCGGTGACGCACTCGACGACGGAGGCGGCGCCGGTGACGGCCAGGACCGTCTTCGGGGCGTGCCTGCGGAAGACCAGGGCCGCGGCGGCGAGCGTCATGAGCAGCAGGCTGAGGGGGTCCGGGACGCGGATGCCCCAGGCGACGCCGTGCCCGCCGTGCGGTACGGCGAAAGAGCTCACGACCATGCAGACGAGGGCGCCCGCGGCGATGACCGCGTCCACGGCGAGTGGATGGGCGCCGGCTCTGCAGCGGGCTCTTTCGAGAGTGCTCACGCTGTGAACAGTACGGCTGGTTCGTGCGGGCCGGAACTGCCGGTTCGCACCGGTGCGCGCAGCCCGCGTCTCCCACCCGCACCCGACTCGGTCCGCTGAGAAGTTCAGCCCGGAATCAGGCCGTCGTCCCGGAGCAGCGCCCTGACCTGCTCCAGCGTCGCGTCCGGGGACGGCAGGATGAGGTCCGAGGGCTCCAGGGCGTCGTCCGGGAGTGGTGTGCCCAGCTCCCGGACCTTGTCCAGGAGGGCGGTCAGGGTGCGGCGGAAGGCTGTCTCGTCGCCGGACTCGGTCTCCGCGAGGAGCTCGTCGTCCAGCTTGTTCAGTTCGGCGAGGTGGCTGTCGGCCAGCCTCACCTGGCCCTCCCCCATGATCCTCACGACCATGTCGGCCATGTCGCCCTCCAGGCGTCGGCTACTGCTTGTCGAAGCGCGGGGTGTCCTGCGGCTGCTGCGACTGCTGGCCCTGGCCGGTGCCGCCCTCGATCGCCTGCTGGGGCGATCCTCCGGCGAGCTCGGCCTTCATGCGCTGCAGTTCCAGCTCCACATCCGTACCACCCGAGAGCCGGTCCAGCTCGGCGGCGATGTCGTCCTTGGCCGTGCCGGTCGGGTCGTCGAGGGCGCCGGAGGCGAGGAGCTCGTCGATGGCGCCGGCGCGGGCCTGGAGCTGCTGCGTCTTGTCCTCGGCGCGCTGGATCGCGAGGCCGACGTCGCCCATCTCCTCGGAGATGCCGGTGAAGGCCTCGCCGATGCGGGTCTGGGCCTGGGCGGCGGTGTAGGTGGCCTTGATGGTCTCCTTCTTGGTGCGGAAGGCGTCCACCTTGGCCTGCAGGCGCTGCGCCGCGAGGGTGAGCTTCTCCTCCTCGCCCTGGAGGGTGGCGTGCTGCGTCTCCAGGTCGGTCACCTGCTGCTGGAGGGCGGCGCGGCGGGAGAGCGCCTCGCGGGCGAGGTCCTCGCGGCCGAGGGCGAGTGCCTTGCGGCCCTGGTCCTCCAGCTTGGTGGACTGCTGCTGGAGCTGGTTCAGCTGGAGTTCGAGCCGCTTGCGGCTGGTCGCCACGTCGGCGACGCCGCGACGGACCTTCTGCAGCAGCTCGAGCTGTTTCTGGTACGAGTAGTCGAGGGTCTCGCGCGGGTCCTCGGCCCTGTCCAGGGCCTTGTTCGCCTTCGCGCGGAAGATCATCCCCATACGCTTCATGACACCGCTCATGGGCTTCGCGCGCCCCCTTCTGACGGACTCCAGCTCACAGATCCTGCGACAGAACCCACAGTACGGGCCCTGCCTCCATTACCGCACTGTTCGGGGACCGATGCGCTCATCCCCAAGGACGACTACCGACAGCTCCGCTCCGGCACAGGTAGTAGGTGTCCCCCCTGAGCGAAGCGCCTGCAACGTCCCCTCTGTCCCCCCATGGAGACGACTGGCGTTGCGGGATCGTTCCCCGCCGGACTAGGGCCCACACCCCGTGACCCCGTACCCTTGGGTTTTGTGTTCCGTAGCCGTGCCAAGGATGAGAAGGCCCCCGCCGACAAGGCGGTCGTGACCGACTCCAAGCAGACCCGTGACCCGCAGGCCCCGAAGGGCAGGCCCACGCCCAAGCGCAGTGAGGCCCAGTCCCAGCGGCGCAGCGTGGCCCACACGCCCACGACGCGCAAGGACGCCGCCAAGCGCCAGCGCGACGACCGGCGCGCCGCCATGGAGCGGCAGCGCCAGGCGCTGGCCACCGGCGACGAGCGGTACCTGCCGGCCCGTGACAAGGGCCCGGTCCGCAGGTTCGCCCGTGACTGGGTCGACTCGCGTTTCAACGTGGCGGAGTTCTTCCTGCCGCTGGCCGTGGTCATCCTGGTCATGAGCGTCGTCAACAACACGGCGATCAAGAACATCGCGCTGCTGCTGTGGCTGGTCGTGATCGTGCTGATCGTGCTCGACGCGGTGATCAGCGGGCTGCGGCTGCGCAAGCGCCTGGCCGAGCGCTTCCCCGACCAGAACAAGAAGGGCGCCGTCGCCTACGCCCTGATGCGCTCCCTCCAGATGCGCCGGCTCCGGCTGCCCAAGCCGCAGGTCAAGCGCGGAGAGCGGCCCTGAGCACAGAGCCGTTCTCCGGGGGTGCGGCGCAGGCGTGGCTGGACAAGCTGGGCGGGCTTCGTGATGTGGTACGGCAGCGGTTGGTGGCCCGTCAGCTCGACGAGCAGATAACCGGGCGTTTCCCGGTCGGGCAGCGGCTGCGGGTGCTCGACGTGGGGATGGGCCAGGGCACGCAGGCCCTGCGGCTGGCCCGGGCCGGGCACCAGGTGACCGGTGTCGAGCGGGAACCGACGATGATCGCGGCCGCGCGTGAGGCCCTGGCCGCCGAGCCGGACGGCATCCGCGAGCGGGTGCGGATCGTCCAGGGGGACGGGCAGGACACGGGCGTCCACTTCCTTCCGGGCAGCTTCGACGTGGTGCTCTGCCACGGGGTGCTGATGTACGTCCGGGAGCCGGACGCGCTGCTCGCCGGGCTGGGCCGGATGCTGGCCCCGGGCGGGCTGCTGTCGCTGCTGGTGCGCAACGCCGACGCGCTGGCGATGCGGCCGGGGCTGAGCGGTGACTGGGCGGGCGCCCTGGAGTCCTTCGACACCGTCTCCTACCGCAACCGGCTGGGCCTGGACGTCCGGGCCGACCGGCTGAGCACCCTGACCGGCGCCCTCGCCGGCATCGGCGCGCCGCTGCAGTCCTGGTACGGCGTAAGGGTGTTCACGGACACCGCCGCGGACGGCGCCGGGGCGCCGGCCGACCTGGAGACGCTGCTCGCAGCGGAGGAGCGGGCCGGGCGGACGGATCCGTACCGGTCGGTCGCGGCGCTGCTGCACCTGTGCGGGGTCCGCGGCTGACGCCGCCTCACCCGGTGCCGCTCGTTCGGGCCAGCAGCGCGAGCCGGAGCGTCACCGCGGCGGCGAGACTCGGGGCATGGACGCTTCCCCCGCCCGCCGGACCCTGCGTTCGGCCGCCGTGCTCGGTTCCTGCTGCCTCGTGCTGGCCTCAGGATGTTCCGCCTTCGACGGCGACGCGGCCGAGGACGCCTCGGCCGCCCGCGCCACGAAGGCGGCGGTCGTTCCCCTGGCGGCGACGGAGCTGCAGGACCGGTACCAGAAGGTGATCAAGGACGTCCTGCCGTCGGTCGTACAGATCCAGGCCAGCAGCGACCTGGGGTCGGGCGTGGTCTACGACGGCAACGGACACATCGTCACCAACGCGCACGTCGTGGGGAACGAGAAGAGGTTCAAGGTGACGACGGCCCACACCGAGGAACCGCTGACCGCGACGCTGGTGTACTCCTACCCCGAGCAGGACCTGGCGGTGATCAGGCTCGACAGGATCCCGGACGGGCTGAAGGCGGCCACCTTCGGCGACACCGAGAAGGTGTCGGTCGGGCAGATCACGCTGGCCATGGGCTCGCCGCTCGGGCTGTCGTCCAGCGTGACCGAGGGCATCGTGTCGGCGACCGGACGGACCGTCAGCGAGAACCCGGCGGGCGGCGGTACGGGCGCCACCATCCCCAACATGGTGCAGACCTCGGCGGCCATCAACCCCGGCAACAGCGGGGGCGCCCTGGTCGACCTGAGCGGCCAGGTCATCGGCATCCCGACGCTCGCCGCGAGCGACCCCGACCTCGGCGGCAGTGCGGCGCCGGGGATCGGGTTCGCCATCCCGGGGTCGATGGTGAAGACGGTCGCCGACCAGATCATCAAGCAGGGCAAGGTCACCGACTCGGGCCGGGCCGCGCTGGGCATCGCCGGGCGCACGGTGGTCGACGCGAACTACCAGCCGGCCGGGGTGGCCGTGGTGACCGTGAAGCGCGGCGACGCGGCCGACAAGGCGGGCATCCGGCCCGGGGACATCATCACCAGGCTGGGTGGCGACAGAATCACCACCATCACCTCACTGGCCGAGTCCCTCGCCGCGGACCGGCCGGGGCAGAAGACGACGGTGACCTACAGCCGGGACGGCATCGGCAGGACGGTGGACGTGACGCTGAGCGAGCAGTGAACCGGTGACCGGCGGGGCGGCCGGTGAGGGCCGCCCCGGACCGGCACGTCTCAGGACTCGTCCGCGTGCAGACTCATCGGCCCGTAGATCTCGGTGGCGTCCTCGTAGAGCCGCACCTGGTCGGCGCCGCCGGCCAGCAGTGCCTTCCACTGCTCGCCGATCCACGACTCGGCGTCGCCCTGGGTGGTGAACTCCTCGGGCTCCACCGCGGGCTGGACCTCCGTCCCGTCGGCCTTCTCGAACCGCCATGTCCATGCCGCCATGTAGGCCTCCTTTGATCCAACTGGTGCATCGTATAAGGGCGCCGACGAAAACTCCGCTGGTTGTGGGCTCGTGTGCGGGCCGGTGGGGGTTGAGCGCGCAGCAGGGGGCGTCGGCTGGAGCGAGAACCGTCAGGACGGGTGAGAATCGGTCCGTGGAAGTGACTTTGCTCGGTACCGGTGCTCCTGCGGGGCTGCCTCAGCCCGGCTGTTCCTGTGCGGCCTGTGCGACTGCCGTCGGGGAGGATGCGCGGGCCGCCACCGCGGTGCTCGTCGACGGGACGCTGCTGCTCGATCTGACGCCGGGGGCGGCGTTCGCGGCGGCCCGGTCCGGGCTGTCCCTCGGCGGAGTCCGGCAGGTGCTGCTGTCGCACCCGCACGACGGGCCCGCCGTCGAGGTGCCGCCCGGGCTGCCGCAGCCGGGGCGGGTGCCGGACGGGCGCGAGCTGGCGCTGCTGACGGGGCATCGGGTGCGGGCGGTGGCGATGGACGCGGGCGGCACCGGGTACGCGGTGACCGGGCCCGACGGGCAGCGGCTGCTGTACCTGCCGCCGGGCGGGGCGCAGGCCGGGCTGGAGAACGGGAACGGGGACGCGGACCCGTACCACCTGGTGCTCCTCGACGTCGTGGGGCGCCCGGACGCGCTGGCACGCCTCCGGGCGGTCGGCGCGGTCGGGCCGACCACGGACGTCGTCGCCGTCCATCTCGGCCACGACGTGCCGCCCGGCCCCGAGTTGCGCCGCCGGCTGGCCGCGGCCGGGGCGCGGGCGGTACCGGACGGGACGACGCTGACGGTCGGGGTGTACGAGGACGTGCCCGACGTACCGCGCCGGACGCTGGTGCTGGGCGGTGCCCGGTCGGGGAAGTCCGTGGAGGCCGAGCGGCGGCTGGAGTCCTTCCCCGACGTGCTGTACGTCGCCACCGGCGGTACGCGCGGCGGGGACACCGAGTGGGCGGCACGGGTGGCCGCGCACCGTGACCGGCGGCCGGGTTCCTGGCGTACGACGGAGACGTGCGACCTCGTGCCGTTGCTGGCGCAGGACGGGCCGGCGCTGCTCGTCGACTGCCTGTCGCTGTGGCTGACGGACGCGATGGACGCCGTCGGGGCGTGGGACGACACGGAGTGGGCGTCGGGCGGGGAGAAGGCCCTGCGGGAGCGGGTGCGGGAACTGACGGAGGCGGTGCGGGGGACGCGGCGGACGGTGGTGGCCGTGTCGAACGAGGTGGGGTCGGGGATCGTACCGGCGACCGCGTCCGGGCGCCGGTACCGGGATGAACTGGGGCGCCTGAACGCGGCGTTCGCGAGCGAGTGCGAGCAGGTGGTGCTGGTGGTGGCGGGGCAGGCGGTGGTGCTGAGGTAGTGCGGCGCCCCGTAGGGGGCGCGCGACCGGCCGTCAGCTTCCCTTCCTCGCGACGATCCGGTACGCGTTCGAGAACGGCGTCCGCCGCAGCAGCGGAGCCAGGGCGTGGTCGGCGAGCCTCGCGACGGCGACCAGCGGCGCCGCCCCGCGCAGCCACCGTTTCGGCAGGACCCGGCCCAGGAACAGGCCGAGCGCGGCCGAGATGTCGTACGGCGTGTGCGGCGACTTCCGGTCGGTTCGGAGGATCTGGCAGCCCTGCGACTCCAGCTCCGCCCGGAGGTTGGCCATCGGCATGAGGTGCAGGTGGCGGGGCTGGCCGTACGGGATCCACCACTTGCCGAGGAGCCGGGCGAACGCGCTGCGCGGGTTCGGGACGTCGATGAGGACGTGGCCGCCGGGGCGCAGCGCGGTGAGGGCGGCACGGAGTTCGGCTCGCGGGTCGGGCGTGTGCTGCAGGTGGTGGAGCATGCTGACGACGTCGTAGCGGCCGCGCAGCTGGGCCAGCACCTCCGGCATGGCCAGGTAGCCGCAGTGGGCCTCCTCGATGTGGCCCTCGACCTGGGCGCGCCCCACGCGCAGGGTCGGGTCGAGGCCGTCGAACGACGTGTAGGCGAAGAGTTCCTGCGCCGTGCGCGGGAAGTGGGCGTGGCCCGTGCCGACGTCCAGCCAGCTCTCCGGCTCCGGCAGCGCCTGCATCACGCGGGCGGCGGCGCGGTGCCGGCGGCGGCCCGCGCGGGTGGTGTGGAGGCGGTCGGTGTAGTCCTCCAGGCGGCCGTCGTAGAAGTCCCGGTGGTAGAGGGCGAGACCGGCCGGGGAGAGCCGGGGGTTCTGGAAGGTGTGGGCGCAGTCCCGGCACACGTCGACGGTGAAGGTGCCCGGCCGGTGGTGGAGGAGGTCGGGCGTGCGCAGGCGGGTGCGCAGCCGCCTGGAGCCGCACCAGGGGCAGTCCTCGCGGCGCGGCTCGTGGAACCGGTCGGGGCCCGCGGCGAGTTCGGGCGTGCGCGGCGGCATGGGCGGCTCCCTGTGCTCCCAGTACTCCCTGAACGCAATCCACTGCAAACCGGAACGTATGGGATACCGATCTTGCCTGCCAAGGCGCCGTGCGGGTGTGCTGGCGATCTGGCACCTGACTGTTGGTTCGGTGCCGGTACTGTTCGGCGAATGAGCTCGCTTAATCTCGACGACTTCACCGATCTGATCGAGCGCCCCGACGGCGGTGTGCGCCGTGACGCCGAGGCGCGCCGGGAGCGGCTGGCCGTGCCGCCCGGGTCGCTGGGCCGCCTCGACGACCTGGGTGAGTGGCTGGCCGCCGCGCAGGGTTCGGTGCCGGTACGGCCGGTGGAACGGCCGCGGGTGCTGCTCTTCGCCGGCGACCACGGCGTCGCCGAACTCGGCGTCTCCGCCCGGCCCGCGGGCAGCGCGGAGCTGCTGGTGCGGGCGGTCCTCGAGGGCGGCAGCCCCGTGGCGGTCCTCGCCCGGCGGCTCGGGGTGCCGGTGCGGATCGTGGACATGGCGCTGGACTGCGCCCCGGACACGCTGCCCGAGGAGGTCGTACGGCACCGGGTGCGGCGGGGCAGCGGCCGTATCGACATCGAGGACGCGCTGACCCTGGAGGAGGCGGAGGCGGCCTTCCGGGCGGGCGTCGCGCTGGCCGACGAGGAGGCCGACTCCGGGACCGATCTGGTGGTTCTCGGCGACGTCAGCGTCGGCGGCACGACGGCGGCCTCCACCCTGGTCGCGGCGCTGTGCGGGACGGATGCGTCGGTGGTGACCGGGCGGGGCGGGCTCGCCATCGACGACCTCGCGTGGATGCGGAAGTGCGCGGCGATCCGGGACGCGCTGCGGCGGGCGCGGCCGGTGCTCGGGGACCAGTTGCAGTTGCTGGCGACGGTCGGCGGGGCCGACCTCGCGGCGATGACCGGGTTCCTGCTGCAGTCGGCGGTGCGGAAGCTGCCGGTGGTATTGGACGGCGTGGTCGTGGCCGCGTGTGCGCTGGTCGCGCAGCGGATCGCGTTCCGGGCACCGGACTGGTGGCTGGCCGGCCACGACAGCGGGGAGCCGGGGCAGGCGAAGGCCCTGGACCGGATGGCCCTGGAGCCCCTCCTCGAGCAGGGCGTGAAGGTCGGCGAGGGCGCGGGCGCCCTACTGGCCCTGCCCCTGGTCCAGGCCGCGGCGGCCTTGGCGGCGGAGTTGCCGGAAAAGCCGGAGGCCGAGGAGAAGCCGGAAGACTAGCGGAGCCATTCGCCACGGCCGGGACGGCACCGCCGGTCTGCGCCGACCCGGCCGACCGCCGTCGCGGCGGAAAGAGGAGACCGGCGGAGGTGCAATGCCGACGCCAAAGAGGAACCGGCAAGAGGACGGCAACCGCAGCGCCCCGCCAGGGGCGCGAGGAACTGCGCGAGCAACCGTCACGACACGACACCCGACACGCGACCGCCACCGCCACCGCCACGGCCACCGCCACCGCCACCGGGCCTAGCGCCCCGCCAGGGGCGCGGGGAACTGCGCGAGCGACCGTCGCGCCGCGGCACCCGACACGCGACCGCCGCCGGCAACGGCGAGGCCCGCAGTCCGCGTAGGCGTCCTAGGGGTCAGGTGCGCGGTTGGCCGTTCCGGTGCGCGGTCGGTGTCGGCGGTGGGGTCTGCGGCCTGCGTGGGCGTCCGGCGGAAAAAGGGGGCGTGCGGCGGGGTTTGGGGTGAGGGCGCCCATATGATCGCTCTCCATGGGAGATGTCCGAATTGCCGTGGAGCGGTGTGAGGGACGTGGGCCGGGGCGGTGGGGTGGCGGGGTTTCCCGGCGGGCCGCCGCCTTCGCCGTCTGGTATTTGCGGGCCGTCGCCTTCGTCAATTTCCTCAGCGCGGTGTGGCTGTCGCTGGGTCAGGACGTGCGGCGGCACAACCAGGAGAACTTCTTCACCCCGTACCTCCTGACGGCCGGCTTCGCCTCCGGTGTGTTCACCGCGTTCCTCGCGATCACGATGCGGCGGCGGAAGCGGGCCGCGTGGATCCTGAACCTGGTGCTGAGCGGGCTCTTCCTCGCGCTGTTCGCGTTCGCCATGGCGTTCCCGGAGATCCGGCGGTACGCGCAGAACTGGATCTCGATCGTGCTGACCGCCGCCTTCGTCGTCGCCCTGCTCGTGGGGCGGCGGGAGTTCTACGCGAAGGGCGACCGGTCCAACCCGCGCCTCGCCGCCACCGTCGCGGTCGGCGGCGGTCTCGTCGCCTCACTGCTCGCCGCCCTCCTCGTGACCGTCACCGACCAGGCGCCGCACGCCGCGCGTTCGACGTTCCTGGAGCGCTGGCACTACGGCACCCTGCGCCTGGTGTCGGTCGCCGCCGACCCCTCCCGGTTCCCGTACATCGCGCCGCCGAACTGGGTGAACGTCGTCGTCAACGTGCTCAGCACCCTCCTCTTGCTAGCCGTCCTCTACGCCGCCTTCCGCTCCCGCCGCGCCGTCGACCCGATCACCGAGGACGACGAGAAGCAGCTGCGGGCCCTGCTGGAGCGGCACGGCGAGCGGGACTCGCTCGGTTACTTCGCGTTGCGGCGGGAGAAGAGTGTCGTGTGGTCGCCGACCGGCAAGGCGGCGGTCGCGTACCGGGTGGTGGGCGGGGTCTCGCTCGCCTCGGGGGATCCGATCGGGGATCCGGAGGCGTGGCCTGGGGCCATCGTGCCGTGGCTCGGCGAGGCGCGGGCGCACGGGTGGATCCCGGCGGTGATGGGGGCGAGTGAAGAAGCGGGGACCGTGTACGCGCGGCACGGTCTGGACGCGCTGGAACTCGGCGACGAGGCGATCGTCGAGGTCGCCGAGTTCACGCTGGAGGGCCGGGCGATGCGGACCGTCCGGCAGGCGTACAACCGGGTCGGGCGGGCCGGGTACCAGGTGCGGATCCGCCGGCACGAGGACATCCCGGCGGACGAGATGTCGTACCTGGTCCGGCATGCGGACGACTGGCGGGACGGGGCCACCGAGCGCGGTTTCAGCATGGCACTGGGGCGGCTCGGGGACGCCCGGGACGGGCGGTGCGTGATGCTGGAGTGCACGGACGGGGCCGGTGAGCTGCGGGCCCTGCTCTCCTTCGTGCCGTGGGGACCGGGCGGGCTGTCCCTCGATCTCATGCGGCGGGACCGGGACTCCGACAACGGGCTGATGGAGTTCATGGTCATCGAACTGCTCCGGCGGGCCGGGGAGATCGGGATCACGCAGGTCTCGCTCAACTTCGCGATGTTCCGCTCGGTCTTCGAACGTGGCGCGCGGCTCGGCGCCGGGCCGGTGCTGCGGCTGTGGCGGTCCCTGCTGAGCTTCTTCTCCCGGTGGTGGCAGATCGAGTCCCTGTACCGGGCGAACGCCAAGTACCGGCCCATCTGGGAGCCCCGGTTCCTGCTCTTCGAGAAGAGCGCGGACCTTCCGCGCATCGGCCTGGCCTCGGCGCGCGCCGAAGGGTTCCTGGAGGCTCCGGGGCTGCCGAAGTGGGTGCATCGCAGGCACCTGGACACGCAGCGAGGAACGCAGGGATGAGGGCCACCTGATGACGCCGCTCGCCCGCTGGGCCCGCGTCGAGTGGGGGCTGCTGTACGCCACCGTGCGCGGCCCGCTGGCGAAGCGCCGGCTGCGGGCGGTGCCGATGACGGTGGGGGCGGTGTGCCTGACCGCGCTGCTCCAGTTCGCGCAGAACCAGTCGTGGGGCTACGGCTTCGTGCAGGGCGTCGGTGCGGTGCGCGCCGCCGGCCCCCTCTGGGCCTCCCTGCTGCGCACTCCCCTGTCGCTGTTCGTGCCGGCCCTGGACCTGCCGGTGTGGGGCGCGCTGACCCAGGTCCTGGTGGTCTTCGGCATCGCCGAGGTGTGCCTGGGCTGGTGGCGGACCCTGGCCGTCGCGTACGTGGCGACCCTCGCCGGCACCCTGTACGCGCGGACGGGCATCGCGATGGGGCCGCACGGTCCGCTGGGGCTGCCGGCCTCGGACGCCCGGGTGGTGGACACCGGCCCCTCGGCCGCCGTCGTCGGGCTCGCGGTCTACCTGGGCTGGCGGTACGGCGCCTACGTCACCGCCGGCGCGGTGGCGGCCGCGATGGCGGTCGAGGTGGCGCTGAAGGACAACTTGGCCGGGAAGGAGCACCTGGCGGCGATCGCGGGGACGGCGGCGCTGTGCGCGGCGGTGCCGGCGGGACGGCGGCTGTGGCACCGGTGGCGGTGGCGGTGGCGTCACCGGCGGCCGGGGTCCGGTCCGGGTCCGGGCCCGTGGCCGGGGAGTCGCAGCGGTTCGGGGCGGTCGGGTTTGCCGCCGATCCAGTCCTGAAGGGTCAGGCTGAGCCGGGACCAGCGCCGGTCGTGGTGGTAGGTGCGCAGCCGGGCCTTGGCGCGGGCGCGCGGCCGGTTGCCGTAGAAGCGGCGGGCCCAGGCCGAGCCGGGGCGGGCGAGCCGGGCGGCGCCGACGATCGCGACCAGCGGGACGATCACCCCGAAGATCGCGGTGCGCGTCTTGCCCTTGCTCAGGGCGACGAGGGAGAAGGCGAAGTTGGCCACGACGTTCGCGATGACCGTCCCCCGGTCCTGGAGTTCGCCCGGCGAGAGGTCGTTGACGCCGAACGGCGAGAAACCGGCGAGCAGCAGCCCCACCAGCGCGGCCGTGATGACGACGGCCTCGACGCTCTTGCGGCCCTCCTCGGTCCAGTAGACGTCGCCGAGGTGCAGGATGAGCGCGAACTCGTCGAGGACGAGCCCCGCGCCGATCCCGAAGACGATCGCGGCCAGGGCCGCGCCGAGGCCGTTGCGGGAACTGGCGACCGCGCCGAAGCCGCCGATGACGACGAGGACGACGCCGGGGACCACGTGGTGGATGTGCAGACCGCCCGCCCGTACGTTGCCGAACGGGCCCTTGCCGGCGCGGATCAGCCTGGTGATGACCCGGGTGACCACGAAGGTCAGGACGAAAGCGGTCAGGGCGAGCAGCAGCGGGAGTTTGCCCGGCTCGACGATGTTCCGCTCCAGCCAATGTCCCATGTGCGCACTTTATCCCTGGCGGGGACCCGCGCCTGGAGTCGAGCCCGGAGTGCGGCCGGGCGGCGGCTTCCTGACCACCAGGTAACCTGCGCCGGTGGCTGTGACCTCTGCGACTCCCTGGCTGGACGGCGTCCGCTTCGCCTTCGGCACCCTCACCGTCTTCCCCGTGAAGGTCACCCGCTGGGACCGGGAGGCGGCTCGCGGAGGCATGCTGTCCGCCCCGCTCGCCGGCCTCGCGGTCGGCGCCTGCGCGGGGGCGGTCGGCGCGCTCGTGCTGGCGGCCGGGGCGAGCGCGCTGCTGGCCGCGGTCGCCGCCGTCGCCGTACCGGCCGTGCTCACCCGGGGGCTGCACCTGGACGGCCTCGCCGACACCGCCGACGGCCTGGGCAGCGGCAAGCCCGCCGAGGACGCCCTGCGGATCATGAAGCAGTCGGACATCGGGCCGTTCGGGGTCGTCACCCTCGTCTTCGTCCTCCTCGGACAGGTGGCGGCGCTGGCCCAGGCGTACGGCGACGGGTGGCAGCGCGGTGCCCTGGCGGCCGTCGTCGCGGCGACGGTGGCCCGGCTGGCGCTGACGCTGGCCGCGGTGGACGGGGTGCCGGCCGCCCGTCCCGAGGGGCTGGGGGCGGCGGTGGCCGGGGTGGTGCCCAAGGTGGGGGCGACCGTGGTGACGTTCGCGGTGATGCTGCTGGCGGCGGGGGCCGGGGCGCTGGTGGGGGCGGGCGACAGCCTGCGGGCGCTGCTCGCGGTGGTGGTGGCCGAGGCCGCGACGGACGGGCTGCTGCGGCACTGCCGGCGCCGGTTCGGCGGGGTGACCGGGGATGTGTTCGGGGCGCTTGCGGAGACGGCGGCGACGGCGGCGCTCGCGGTGTTCGCGCTGGGCGGCGGCTGACGAGGGCGGGCGCGCCTTGTCCGCCTCGATGAACGGCTTCAGGTCGTCGCACCCGCCGTACCGGGCGCACCGCTCGACGCCGGGGACCGCCCGGACACCGAGGCCCGGTGCGGGAAAGTGACTACGACCCCGCCCCCAGGTGAACACCCGCAGGAATGAGCGAACGCATGCACACGCGTAGGCTCGTCCCGGGTGTTCGCCGACGCGGGGTGAAGGCCCCGGTCGCAACGCGGCCCGAGGGCACTCCTCAGGGTCGCTTCCCGGGCCCGGTCGACCCACCCGCTCGGCCACTGCAACTCAACATCGGAAGCGAGATTTCACCACCGTGACTGCTCTCACTCTCAGCACCGCAGCGGCGCCCGGCCTCCGGGCCGACGCGATCGTGATCGGTGTCGCCAAGGGCGCCAAGGGCCCGGTCGTCGCCCCGGGCGCCGAAGCCGTGGACACGGCCTACGACGGCAAGCTGGCGGCCGTCCTGGAGACCCTCGGAGCCTCGGGTGCCGAGGGCGAACTGACGAAGCTGCCCGCCCCGGCCGGCTTCAAGGCCCCGCTGGTCATCGCGGTGGGACTGGGCGCCGAGCCCGGCCCGGACGCGGAGTACGACCCCGAGGCGCTGCGCCGGGCGGCCGGTGTCGCCGCCCGCGCCCTGACCGGGGCCAAGAAGGCGGCCTTCGCGCTGCCCGTCGAGGACGCCGCCGCCGTGGGCGCGATCGGCGAGGGCGTGCTGCTCGGTGCCTACTCCTTCGACACGTACAAGGACAACGGTGCCGGCACCGGCAAGAGCCTGAAGGCGAAGAACGACCGGGCGCCGCTCGCCGACGGCGTGCTGCTCGGCGGCAAGCCGCGGGACGCCGCCCACAAGGCGGCCCTGGCCCGCGCCACGGCCGTCTCCGAGGAGCTCAACCGGGCCCGCGACCTGATCAACACCCCGCCGAACGACCTCACGCCGGCCGCGTTCGCGGCGATCGCCCAGGGCGCGGCCAAGGAGCACGGCCTCAAGATCCAGGTGCTCGACGAGAAGGCGCTCGCCAAGGACGGGTACGGCGGCATCCTCGGCGTCGGCGGTGGCTCGGCGGCCACCCCGCGGCTGGTGAAGCTGTCGTACACGCACGCCGACGCGGACAAGCACCTCGCGTTCGTCGGCAAGGGCATCACCTACGACTCGGGCGGCATCTCGCTCAAGCCGGCCGGCCACAACGAGACGATGAAGTGCGACATGAGCGGCGCGGCGGCGGTGTTCGCGGCCGTCGTGGTGGCGGCGCGGCTCGGCCTGCCGGTCAACGTGACCGGGTGGCTGGCGCTGGCCGAGAACATGCCGTCGGGCACCGCCGTGCGCCCCGGTGACGTGCTGCGCATGTACAGCGGCAAGACCGTCGAGGTGCTCAACACGGACGCGGAGGGCCGGCTGGTGCTCGCCGACGCGCTGTGGGCGGCGTCGGCGGAGCAGCCGGACGCGATCGTGGACGTGGCGACGCTGACCGGCGCGATGATGCTGGCGCTGGGCAGCCGGACGTTCGGGATCATGTCCAACGACGACGCGTTCCGCTCCGCGGTGCACGAGGCCGCGGAGGAGGTGGGCGAGCCGGCCTGGCCGATGCCGCTGCCGGAGCACCTGCGCAAGGGGATGGACTCCCCGACCGCCGACATCGCGAACATGGGCGAGCGGATGGGCGGCGGGCTGGTCGCGGGGCTCTTCCTGCGCGAGTTCGTGGGCGAGGGGATCACCTGGGCGCACCTGGACATCGCGGGACCTGCCTTCAACGAGGGGGGCGCCTTCGGCTACACGCCGAAGGGGGGCACGGGGTCCGCGGTGCGGACGCTGGTGCGGCTGGCCGAGCTGACGGCCGAGGGTGACCTGGGCTGACGTCGGTTTTTGTGGACGGGACCTCGCACGCGGGTAGGGCGGGGTCCCGTCGCCCATTGACTCGGTCCGGTCCGTCGCCCGGCGACTGCGCGTGGTTCGTCGCTGGTCGCGCAGTTCCTCCCCCAGCCTTCGGCCGGGGGTACCCCCAGCGCCCCTTGCGGGGCGCTGCGTGTGGTGTCTCACACCCCAGCCCCGCGTCTCGTTCACCTCCGACAAGTGCGAAGATGGGGCTCGGCAGGACAGGGCCCCACCCACAGGGCCGAAGAAGAGCGGCCGGACACCAGCCGCCGACCGGTCACTGGAGACCGGCGTACGGCGCACATGCATGGAGGACGTGACGTGGCGAACGACGCCAGCACCGTTTTCGACCTAGTGATCCTCGGCGGTGGTAGTGGCGGTTACGCCGCGGCCCTGCGCGGGGCGCAGCTGGGCCTGGACGTCGCCCTGATCGAGAAGGACAAGGTCGGCGGTACCTGCCTGCACCGGGGTTGCATCCCCACCAAGGCCCTGCTGCACGCGGGCGAGATCGCCGACCAGGCCCGCGAGAGCGAGCAGTTCGGCGTCAAGGCCACCTTCGAGGGCATCGACGTGCCGGCCGTGCACAAGTACAAGGACGGCGTCATCGCCGGTCTGTACAAGGGCCTGCAGGGTCTGATCGCCTCGCGCAAGGTGACGTACATCGAGGGCACCGGGCGGCTGTCCTCCCCCACCTCCGTGGACGTCAACGGCCAGCGGATCCAGGGGCGCCACGTGCTCCTCGCCACCGGCTCCGTGCCGAAGTCGCTGCCGGGCCTGGAGATCGACGGCAACCGGATCATCTCCTCCGACCACGCCCTCGTCCTGGACCGCGTGCCGAAGTCCGCGATCATCCTGGGCGGCGGTGTCATCGGCGTCGAGTTCGCCTCCGCCTGGAAGTCCTTCGGCGCCGACGTCACCGTCGTCGAGGGCCTCAAGCACCTCGTCCCGGTCGAGGACGAGAACTCCTCCAAGCTTCTTGAGCGCGCCTTCCGCAAGCGCGGCATCAAGTTCAACCTGGGCACCTTCTTCTCGAAGGCCGAGTACACCGCCGACGGTGTCAAGGTCACCCTCGCCGACGGCAAGGAGTTCGAGGCCGAGGTCCTGCTCGTCGCCGTCGGCCGCGGCCCCGTCTCCGCCGGTCTCGGCTACGAGGAGCAGGGTGTCGCCATGGACCGCGGCTACGTCCTGGTCGACGAGTACATGCGGACGAACGTCCCGACCATCTCCGCCGTCGGTGACCTGGTCCCGACGCTCCAGCTCGCGCACGTCGGCTTCGCCGAGGGCATCCTGGTGGCGGAGCGCCTGGCCGGTCTGAAGACCGTCCCGATCGACTACGACGGTGTCCCCCGGGTCACGTACTGCCACCCGGAGGTCGCCTCCGTGGGTATCACCGAGGCCAAGGCCAAGGA
The DNA here is from genome assembly GCF_042894765.1 of Streptomyces sp. NPDC001507. NCBI lineage: Bacteria > Bacillati > Actinomycetota > Actinomycetes > Kitasatosporales > Streptomycetaceae > Streptomyces > Streptomyces sp. NPDC001507. The sequence goes on along the minus strand of NZ_JBIAVV010000002.1, from coordinate 447,075 downwards.
GATCTACGGTGCGGACAAGGTCGTCGCGTTGAAGTACAACCTTGCGGGCAACGGCAAGAGCAAGATCCTCAACACCGCGGGCGAGATCAAGCTCGTCCAGGTGAAGGACGGTGCCGTGGTCGGCGTCCACATGGTCGGCGACCGCATGGGCGAGCAGGTCGGCGAGGCCCAGCTGATCTACAACTGGGAGGCCCTGCCCGCCGAGGTCGCCCAGCTCATCCACGCCCACCCGACGCAGAACGAGGCGCTCGGCGAGGCCCACCTGGCCCTGGCCGGCAAGCCCCTCCACTCGCACGACTGACCCTCGGTCGACCAAGCGACGACTCAGACTTCCGCAATTCGTAAGGAGCAACCGAAACCATGGCGGTTTCCGTAACCCTTCCGGCGCTCGGCGAGAGCGTCACCGAGGGCACCGTCACCCGCTGGCTGAAGGCCGAGGGTGAACGCGTCGAGGCCGACGAGCCGCTGCTCGAAGTCTCGACCGACAAGGTCGACACCGAGATCCCGGCCCCCGCCTCGGGTGTGCTGGCCTCGATCAAGGTCGCCGAGGACGAGACGGTCGAGGTGGGCGCCGAGCTGGCGATCATCGACGACGGCACCGGCGCGCCCGCCGCCGCTCCGGCCCCGGCCGCCGAGCCCGCCGCTCCCCCGGCTCCGGCCGCCGAGGCCCCCGCCCCGGCCGCGGAGGCCCCCGCTGCCCCCGCCCCGGCCCCCGCTGCCGCCGCCCCCGCCGCTCCGGCCGGTGGCGCGTCCGGTACGGACGTGGTCCTGCCCGCGCTCGGTGAGTCCGTCACCGAGGGCACCGTCACCCGCTGGCTGAAGTCGGTCGGCGACTCCGTCGAGGCCGACGAGCCGCTGCTGGAGGTGTCCACCGACAAGGTCGACACCGAGATCCCGGCGCCCACCTCGGGTGTGCTGCTGGAGATCACGGTCGGCGAGGACGAGACCGCCGAGGTCGGGGCCAAGCTCGCCGTCATCGGCGCCCCGGGTGCCGCTCCGGCGGCCGCGCCCGCCCCGGCCGCTCCGGCCCCGGCGCCCGCCGCTGCTGCCCCCGCCCCCGCGGCTCCGGCTCCGGCCCCCGCTGCGCCGGCCCCGGCGCCCGCCCCGGCCGCTCCGGCTCCGGCGCCCGCCGCCGCTGCCCCGGCTCCGGCCGCCCCGGCTCCGGCCCCCGCGCCGGCCGCCGCCCCCGTCACCCCGGCGCCGGCTCCGGCCGCTCCGGTCGACGAGGGTGCCTACGTCACCCCGCTGGTGCGCAAGCTCGCCGCGGAGAACGGTGTCGACCTGGGCTCCGTCAAGGGCACCGGCGTCGGCGGCCGCATCCGCAAGCAGGACGTGCTCGCCGCCGCCGAGGCCGCGAAGGCCGCCGCTGCCGCTCCGGCTCCCGCCGCTGCCGCCCCGGCCGCCGCCGCTGCCAAGAAGGCTCCTGCCCTGGAGGTCTCCCCCCTCCGCGGCCAGACCGTCAAGATGACCCGCATCCGCAAGGTCATCGGCGACAACATGGTCAAGGCGCTGCACGAGCAGGCCCAGCTCTCCTCGGTCGTCGAGGTCGACGTGACCCGCCTGATGCGCCTGCGCACCCAGGCCAAGGACTCGTTCGCGGCCCGCGAGGGCGTCAAGCTCTCCCCGATGCCGTTCTTCGTCAAGGCCGCCGCCCAGGCGCTGAAGGCCCACCCGGTCATCAACTCCCGGATCAACGAGGCCGACGGCACCATCACCTACTTCGACACCGAGAACATCGGTATCGCGGTGGACTCCGAGAAGGGCCTGATGACCCCGGTCATCAAGGGCGCCGGCGACCTCAACATCGCCGGTATCGCCAAGGCCACGGCCGACCTGGCCGGCAAGGTCCGCGCCAACAAGATCACCCCGGACGAGCTGTCCGGCGCGACCTTCACCATCTCCAACACCGGCTCGCGCGGCGCGCTGTTCGACACGATCATCGTGCCGCCGAACCAGGTCGCGATCCTCGGCATCGGTGCCACGGTCAAGCGTCCGGCGGTCATCGAGACGGAGGACGGTACGGTCATCGGCGTCCGCGACATGACGTACCTGACCCTGTCCTACGACCACCGCCTGGTGGACGGCGCCGACGCGGCCCGTTACCTGACGGCCGTCAAGGCGATCCTGGAGGCGGGCGAGTTCGAGGTCGAGCTCGGTCTCTGATCCCCAGCGGGTTCCACGGTGCCCCGTCCGGATTTCTTCCGGGCGGGGCACCGTCGTCTCTCCAGGCAGCATGTAAGTCTCGTCTCACCTGCGCGAAAGCGCCCCCGTGCGCCTCTCCCGAAAGACGGTCCGGCCTTATTGTCTAAACGTCAAACGCCCTTAAGGAGCTCTCATGACCGCGCCCGTCGTCCACTCGCTGCGCGAACAGATCCGCGAGCACATCGTGGAGGGGATCGTCAGCGGGCGCTGGAAGCCGGGCGAGCGGATCGTGGAGCGGCGGATCGCGACGGAGCTGGAGGTCAGCCAGACGCCGGTCAGGGAGGCGCTGCGCGAGCTGGAGTCCCTCCGTCTCATCGAGTCGGCGCCGAACAAGGGCGTGCGGGTGCGGAACCTGACGGCGGCCGACCTGGAGGAGAGCTACCCGGTGCGGGCCGGCCTGGAGGCGATCGCGGCGGAGCTGGCGGCGGAGCGGCTGGCCGAGGACTGCTCGGCCCTCGAACCGCACGTGGCGGCCCTGTACGACGCCGACCGGAACGCCGACGGCACGGCCCAGGTCCGCCACACGGTCGGCTTCCACCGCGAACTGGTCCGGGCGGCCGGCAACTCGGTGCTGCTGCACACCTGGGAGGGCCTCGGCATCGAGGTCTTCACGGCCCTGTCGATCCGCTGGCTGGGCACGGTCCAGCAGTCGTACGCCGAGGAACACGAGGAACTGGTCGCCGCCTTCCAGCGCCGCGACCCCCGCATCGCCGACATCGTCAAGTCCCACGTCCTGGGCTGCGCCCCGAGACCGTGAGCCCACAGCGCCCCCCGAAGGGGCGCGGGGAAAGGGGCGCGGGGAACCGCGCGACCAGCCACGACGGCGCAGCACCAGGCCGACAACCGCCGCCCGCAACGGCGCGGCGGAAATGGGATAGCCGCAGCCCCGGCCCACACAAGAGCGCTTCCCCGCTCAAACACCGCCTCACCTGCGCAAACGTCGGCTGGATCACGTCACCCGGTGCCATCGCCGAAGGCACCCCGTGCCGACTTTCTCGGAATCGAGAGGTTTTGCCCTTGTAACCTTTGATCGATCATCGATCAGGGAGTTAGAGTCACCGACGGGCTCGCACCCGGGCCCTTCGCCCTGTCCTGCCAAAGACCAAGGGCACCCCCGAAGAACCCCTTACCGATGAGGGAACCCCCTTCGACTGAGGAAGGCGGCGACATGACCGACCCCCAGGCCATCCAGCCGAGCGCGCTCGACCAGCTCCCGGACCGGGACCCGGAGGAGACCGCCGAATGGCAGGCCTCACTGGACGCCGTGGCCAGGGAGGCGGGGCCGCACCGCGCCGCATACCTGATGCGCCGCACGCTGGAGCGCGCCGAGGCGGACGGCGTCGCGCTGCCGAAGCTGCTGGAGACCGACTACCTCAACACCATCCCCACCGCCGCCGAGACACCCGTCCCCGGCGACGAGGAGATGGAGCGGAAGATCACCGCGTGGAACCGCTGGAACGCGGCCGCGATGGTCACCCGGGGCAGCAAGCACGGCGTCGGCGGCCACATCGCCACCTTCGCCTCCGCAGCCTGGCTCTACGAGACCGGCTTCAACCACTTCTTCAAGGGGAAGGAGGGGGACGGCTCGGGTGACCAGCTGTACATCCAGGGCCACGCCTCCCCCGGCATCTACGCCCGCGCCTTCCTCGACGGCCGCCTGACCGAGGCGCACCTCGACAACTTCCGCCAGGAGGCCGGCGGCAACGGCCTCCCGTCGTACCCGCACCCCCGCCGCCTGCCCTGGCTGTGGGAGTTCCCGACGGTGAGCATGGGCCTCGGCCCCCTGTCGGCCATCTACCAGGCCCGCTTCAACCGCTACCTGACCGCCCGCGGCATCAAGGACGTCTCGTCCTCGCACGTCTGGGCCTTCCTCGGTGACGGCGAGATGGACGAGCCGGAGTCCACGGCCGCCCTCGCACTCGCCTCCCGCGAGGGTCTCGACAACCTCACCTTCGTCATCAACTGCAACCTGCAGCGCCTCGACGGCCCGGTGCGCGCGAACTTCAAGATCGTGCAGGAGCTGGAGGCCCAGTTCCGCGGCGCCGGCTGGAACGTCGTCAAGTCGCTGTGGGGCAGCGCCTGGGACGAGCTGTTCGCGCTCGACACCACCGGCGCGCTGGTACGGCGGCTGCGCGAGGTACCCGACGCGCAGGTGCAGACGTACCAGACCCGCGACGCCGCCTACATCCGCGCCGACTTCTTCGGCAAGGACCCGGCGCTCGCCGAGATGGCGAAGCTGCTGAGCGACGACAAGATCATCGAGTGCTTCCACCTCTCGCGCGGTGGTCACGAGGCACGCAAGGTGTACGCCGCGTACAAGGCCGCCGTCGAGTTCAAGGGCGCGCCGACCGTGATCCTGGCCCAGACGGTCAAGGGCCACACCCTCGGCGAGGGCTTCGCGTCGAAGAACGCCAACCACCAGATGAAGAAGCTGACGGTGGACGAGTTCAAGACGATGCGCGACCTGCTGGAGCTGCCGATCCCGGACAGCGCCTTCGCCGACGGGGTCGTGCCCTACGGCCACCCGGGCGCCGACTCCCCCGAGATCCGTTACCTCCAGGAGCGCCGCGCCGCCCTCGGCGGTCCCGCCCCGGCCCGTCGCACCCACGCCCTGGCGCCCCTGCCGGCCCCCGCCGACAAGGCGTTCGCCTCCTTCGACAAGGGCTCCGGCTCGCAGAACGTGGCCACCACCATGGCCTTCGTCCGGCTCGTCAAGGACCTGGTCCGGGACAAGGAGACCGGGAAGCGCTGGGTGCCGATCGTCCCCGACGAGGCGCGCACCTTCGGCATGGAGAGCCTGTTCCCGTCGCTGGGCATCTACTCGCCCAAGGGGCAGACGTACGAGCCGGTCGACCGTGACCAGCTGATGTACTACAAGGAGGCCAAGAACGGCCAGATCCTCAACGAGGGGATCACCGAGGCCGGTTCGATGGCCGACTTCATCGCCGCGTCCACCGCGTACGCGACGCACGGCGAGGCGATGATCCCGTTCTACATCTTCTACTCGATGTTCGGCTGGCAGCGGACCGCCGACCAGATGTGGCAGCTCGGCGACCAGCTCGGCCGCGGCTTCCTCGTCGGCGCGACGGCCGGCCGCACCACCCTGACCGGCGAGGGCCTCCAGCACGCCGACGGCCACTCCCCGGTGATCGCCGCGACCAACCCGGCCGCGCTGTCGTACGACCCGGCGTTCGCCTACGAGATCGCGACGATCGTCAAGGACGGCCTGCGCCGCATGTACGGCGAGCCGGCGCCGGGCGAGGACCCGAACGTCTTCTACTACCTGACGGTCTACAACGAGCCGCTGCCGCAGCCCGCCAAGCCGGCCGGGCTCGGCATCGACGAGGGCATCGTCAAGGGCCTGTACCGCTTCAACACGGCGGAGTCGGCCGGGCTGTCCGCGCCGGCGAACGCCCCGCGCATCCAGCTGCTCGGCTCCGGTACGGCGATCCACTGGGCGCTGAAGGCGCAGCGGCTGCTCGCCGAGGACTGGGGCGTGGCCGCGGACGTCTGGTCCGCCACCTCCTGGACGGAGCTCCGCCGGGACGCCATGGAGGCGGACGCGGCCCTGCTGCGCGGCGAGGAGCGGGTGCCGTACGTCCGCCAGGCGCTGCACGGCGCGGAGGGCCCGGTGCTGGCCGTGTCCGACTACATGCGCCAGGTCCCGGACCAGATCGCGCAGTGGGTCGAGCAGGACTGGTCCTCCCTCGGTGCCGACGGCTTCGGCCTCTCCGACACCCGGGACGCGGCCCGCCGCCACTTCGGTGTCGACGCCGAGTCGGTCGTCGTGGCGGCCCTGGCCCAGCTGGCCGGGCGCGGCGAGGTCAAGGCGACCGCGGTGAAGGAAGCACGGGAGCGCTACGGGCTCTGAGCCGTTGACGGGGTGTCGCACGGCGGGGTGACGGTGGATAACAATCCGCCGCACTCCGCGTGCGCCCCCGGCGCCCAGGCACGATGCTGGACCCGTGATGGACGAGACGGAGTTCTGGGAGCTGGTCGACAGCACCCGCGAGGCCGCCGAGGGCGACCCCGAGGAGCAGGCCGACCTGCTCGTGGAGCGGCTGCTCCAGCTGGAGCCCGATCTGGTCCTGGACTTCGCCCGGCACTTCGAGGCCCGCTACAACCGGGCCTACCGCTGGGACCTGTGGGGCGCCGCCTGGGTGCTCCTCGACGGGGCCAGCGACGACGCGTTCGACTTCTTCCGGTGCTGGCTCATCGCCCAGGGCCGGGAGGTCTTCGAGGGCGCCCTGCACGACCCGGACTCCCTGGCGGACCTGCTGCCCGACTTCGACGAGGAGATCGACGGCGACGGCGAGGAGCTGGGATACGCGGCGGACGAGGCGTACGAGCAGCTCACCGGGACGGTGGCGCCGGACCTCGGCATCGCACCCGCGCCCTCCGAACCCGAGGGCACCCCGGTCGACTTCGAGAACGGCCAGGTGCTCGCCGAGCGGTTCCCCAGGCTGTGGGACCGCTTCAAGGCATAGGGCTGCTCAGGCCGCGGTGCGGCGGCGGGTCGCGTCGGACGGGATGTAGGCCTGGGTCTGCTCGGCCTTGACCGCGTGGTGCATCGGCGCCGCGTTGGCCTGGTCGAGGGCGGACGCGGTGACCGCGGCCGGGCCGAGGACGACCGTCGCGACCGCGCACACCACGGCCCAGGGACCCCTGGACGACCAGGCCCGACCGGCCTTCTCCGTGGCCTGCGTACGGCCTTCGGCACGGGCTTCGGTACGGGCATCGGCACGGGCTTCGGTACGACTGCTGTTCATGATCCCCGCCTCCAGTCGGCTGCTGATGTCCCTGACGGTAGGGGGCGGGGATCTGAACGGCCTGCGTGCCGCCTATGGCGTTCCTGTGGGCGCCTTCGCGGGTGGTCCGAGGGCGCTCGCCGGAGGCGTTTCCATGAGTGTGCGCAGCGGGGTTCCCGGGAGGGCCCCCCTGCCCTGCAGCCGGGCCGCCGTCTCCCTGATCTCCGGGAGACGGTCGGTGAGGGCGGCTCCTGGGCAGTTGGTGCGGTAGCCGTCCTGGTGGCCGGCAACGGCGGGCAGGGCGACGGTGGTGCCCTCCCGGTACCGGCTGAGGCCGTTGCTGGAGACCAGCCGGGCGGTGCCGCGCGGGTCGACGTCGGCGAGCCCGAGTTTCCAGGCGGCGACGGCGGCGATCGCGTCGGTCATGGCGCGCGGCACGGGTACCCCGGCGGTGAAGGTGCCGAGGGCGGCGATGCCTGCGGTGCGGTGGTTGAAGCCCTGGGTGTGCGCGCCGGTGACGGCCCGGTCCGCGCCGCCCGCGCGGCCCTCGTAGATGGTGCCGCACCGGTCGACGAGGAAGTTGTAGCCGATGTCGTCCCAGGCGCGGTCGCCGGTCTGGCCGGTGTACAGGCGGCGGATGATCTCGGGGGTCTGCGCACAGGAGTAGCCGTTGGGCGAGTCGGTGTGGTGCACGAAGACGGCGACGACCTGGTCGTCGTAGCGGGGCGGCGGCTGGGTGCGGCGCACGGAGGCGTCCAGCCAGGCCGAGCGCGGCACGATGGGCGGCCGGGGCGCCCGGTAGCGGGTGGCGGGGCTGGCGGGCGCGGGCGCGGCCAGGTGGATCGCTACGGGCCGGTCGGCGCCCTGGTCGCAGAGCACCAGGACGAGGGCCGCGGCGAGGCCGGGCAGGCAGCCGAACAGTGTCAGGGCGGTGATCCGGGTGCGCCGCCCCGCTCTTGGGAAGACACGCATGACAATCACTCTCGGGGTGATCGACTGCGCCCGCGATGTGTGCTGTGCCACCTGGTGGAACCATCGTCCTGGTCCGGGGCGTTTCAGGGGGTACACGTGCGCGTGGCCGGTTCCCGGGGCCCCGGGCGCGTGAACTGATCACTGGACCTGTCCCGACCGTATTAAGGGCACCGAGAGAAAGGCGGCTCAGTGGACCTGCTCGACCTGGTGCTCGTACTGGTGGTCCTCGTCTACGCGGCGTCCGGTTACCGGCGCGGGCTGGTGGCCGGCTGCGTGTCGCTGGCCGGGTTCGTGGGCGGCGCGGTGATCGGCGTGTGGGTGCTGCCGTGGGTGATGGAGCTGGTCACGCGCGGGACGGCGACGGCGACGGTGGTCGCGGTGCTGACGGTGCTGGTGCCGGCGGTGGTGGGGCACGAGCTGGCCGGGCGGCTGGCGCTGCGGCTGCGCCGCGAGCTGGACGAGGGGCCGCTCCGGGTGGCCGACGGGATAGGCGGCGCGGTCGCCAACTCGGTGGCGGTGCTGATCGTGGCCTGGGTGGCGGCGAGCGTCCTCGGCGCGTCCTCGTCGCCCGCGGTGACGACGGCGATACGGGACTCGAGGCTGCTCGGCGCCGTGCAGGACACCATGCCGGACACCACGCCCGCCTGGTTCTCGCGGGCCACCTCGGCCCTGACCGAGGCGGGTTTCCCGCAGGTCTTCAACCCGTTCGAGAACGAGTCGACGGCCCGGGTCGCCAAGCCCTCCGGGGACAACGTCACGGCGGCGGCGACGAACGCGGCCAAGCGCAGCACGGTCAAGATCGAGGGCTCCTCCGGCACCCAGGGCCGCGAGGGCAGCGGCTTCGTGTTCGCGCCGGAGCACGTGATGACCAACGCGCACGTGGTGGCCGGCATCGACAACCCGAGCGTGCGGATCGGCGGGGTCGGTCCGTCGTACGACGCGCAGGTCGTCCTCTTCGACCCCGACCGGGACGTGGCGGTGCTGTACGTGCCGCACTTGCGGGCTCCGGTGCTGAAGTTCGACACGAGCGCGGCGCGCGGGAACTCCGCGGTGGTGGCCGGCTATCCGCAGGACGGCAACCTGAACCTGCAGGCGGCCACCGTGGCGAACACGGTGCAGGCCACCGGCCAGAACATCTACAGCGACGCCACGGTGACCCGGGAGATCTACTCGATCCGCTCCACGGTCCGCCCCGGCAACTCCGGCGGCCCGCTGCTGACCACCGGCGGCAAGGTGTTCGGCGTGGTGTTCGCCCGCTCCACGTCCGACGACGAGACGGGGTACGTGCTGACCGCCGACGAGGTGGCCACCGACGCCGGGCGCGGCGCGCACGCCACCTCGCCGGTGGACACGGGCGAACTGATCACGTCCTGATCACGTCCTGACGGTCACGTCCTGACGGTCACGTCCTGACCGTCACGTCCTGACCGTCACAGCGCCCGGCCCATGATCACGTCGTCGACGTACTCGCCGTCCAGGAAGAACTCCCCCGGCAGCACGCCCTCGACGGCGAAGCCCTCCGACTCGTAGAGCCTGCGGGCCGGGGCGTTGTGCCCGAGGACGCCGAGCCGGATCCGCCGGGCGCCGCGGCGGCGGGCCTCCTCCATCGCCGCCCTCAGCAGCGCCCGTGCCACGCCCCGCCCGCGGGCCTCCTCGGCGACCGCGAGGCCCTGGATCTGCCGGACGTGCGCGTTGGAGGCGATCTTGTAGGCGAGGCCGAGGCGGACGTAGCCGACGATGCGCCGGTCGACCTCGGCGACCAGGGTGTCCTCGGGGACGTGCCGCTCGCCGAAGAAGGGGTCGTACGGCGGCTGCGGCCGCGGCAGGACCGCGTGCTGGTAGGACCAGGTGGCGCGGTCGAGGGCGGAAAGCTCCTCGTCGTCGTCGGGCAGGGCGGTGCGTATGTACGGTTGCGGCATGCGGTCACCCTAAGTCGGCCGGCACCGGGGCCCCACGGGTTTTCCCGCGTCCTTCCCGGCATGCTGGGACCCATGGAACGTTCTCGTATCGCGGTGGCCGGCGCGTCCGGCCTCATCGGCAGCGCCCTGGTGCGGTCCCTCCGGGCGGACGGGCACGAGGTGGTCCGCCTGGTGCGGCGCGGCGCCCACGGCGCCGGAGAGGTCTGCTGGGATCCCGGCGGGCAGTACGTGGACACCGCGGGGCTGGCGGGCTGCGACGCGGTGGTGAACCTCGCCGGGGCGGGGATCGGCGACCGGCGCTGGACGGCCGCCTACAAGCAGGAGATCCGGGACAGCCGGGTGCTCGGCACCGCGGCGCTCGCGGAGGCCGTGGCGGCGATGCCGGAGCCGCCGCGGGTGTTCGTGAGCGGCAGCGCGATGGGCTTCTACGGCGACACCGGCGACCGGGTCGTGGACGAGGACGCGCCGCCCGGGGACGGGTTCCTGCCGTCGCTGTGCGTGGAGTGGGAGGAGGCGGCGGCCCCGGCGCAGGAGGCGGGCGTCAGGACGGTGTTCACGCGCACGGGACTGGTGGTGGCTCGCGGCGGCGGGGCGTGGGGCCGGCTGTTCCCGCTCTTCAAGGCGGGGCTGGGCGGCCGGCTGGGGGACGGCCGGCAGTACTGGTCGTTCATCGCGCTGCACGACGAGGTGGCCGCGATCCGGTTCCTGATGGAGACTGAGGGTCTGTCGGGGCCGTTCAACCTCACCGCGCCCCACCCCCTGACGAACGGTGAGATCACGGCGGCGATGGCCCGGGTGCTGCGCCGCCCGGCCCTCTTCCCGGTGCCCTCTCCGGTGCTGCGCGCGGCGCTCGGCGAGATGGCCGGGGACGTGCTCGGCAGCCAACGGGTGGTGCCGAAGCGGCTCCTGGAGTCTGGGTTCACCTTCGCGTTCCCGGGCATCGAGGACGCGATCCGGGCGGCCTGACGGTCCCTGTGACCGTATGCGACCGGCGTGCGACCGTGCCCTGTTCATGCGCGACTGTCCTTGACCGATCACGGCCCTAACCTCGACCCGAACTCGGGTATCCCCGGAGCTTGTTGGGGGCATCACGTCTCCACCGGACGCGCAATCGAGGAGGGGCCTCGTGCATGAGCCCGCGTACCAGGCGGACGTCGTCGTCGTGGGAGCCGGTATCGCCGGACTCTCCGCGGCTCATCGGCTGAACAGCGCAGGAGTAACGACCGCGGTCCTGGAGGCCGCCCCTTACGTCGGCGGACGCATGTCGACCGAGAAGGTGGACGGCTTCCGGCTCGACCGGATCGGGCAGCTCCTGTCCACGTCCTATCCGGAGCTGCGCCTCGCCCCGGGACTGGACGCCCTGGTTCTGCGCCGGTACGCGCCCGGCGTGCTGCTGCATCGCGACGGGCGCAGGCACCGGGCCGGCGCTCCGGCGGGCGGCGGGAGCGCGAGGGGCGCACTGTATGCCGTGCGCGCCCTGGCAAGCGCCCCCAGGGGCGGCTCGCCGGTGGCGCCGCCGCGCTCGACCGCGCCGATGGGCGGTGCCGTCGACCAGGCCCGCCTGGTCGCGGCACTGGGCCGCATCGCCACCACGCCCGTCGAGCGCATCCTCGCCCGCCCCGAACTCCCCGCCGCCCACGCCCTCGCGGAGCGCGGGGTGCCCACCCGCACGATCGACGGCTTCCTGCGGCCGCTGCTCGCGGCCCTCCTCTGCGACCCCGGGCTGACGACGTCCAGCCGGTGCGCGGACCTCGCCCTGCGCTCCTTCGCTAGCGGGCGGCTGTGCCTGCCGGAGGGCGGCGCCGAGGTCCTCCCCGACCTCCTGGCCCGCGCCCTCCCGGCCGGCACCGTGCACACCGGCGTACGGGTCACCTCGGTCTCCACCACCTCGGTGAAGACGGCCGAACACGGCGAGATCCGCTGCCGGGCGGTCCTGCTGGCCACGGACGCGAGGGCCGCCGCCGAACTGCTCCCGGGCCTGCGCGTGCCGGACTTCCACCAGGTGACGGTGGTCCACCACACCACGGACGAACCGGTGACCCTCACCACCGGCACGTCCCTCCTCCTGGACGCCGACCGGGGCGGCCCCGTCTCCCACACGTCCGTCGTCAGCAACGTCGACCCGAGCCGGGCCCCCCAGGGCCGCGCCCTGATCTCCTCGACCGTCCTCGGCCCACCCCCCTCGGACATCGACACCGCCGTCCGCATGCATCTCACCCGCCTCTACGGCACGTCCACCCGCCGCTGGGAGACCCTCGCCGTCCACCACACCCCCGAGGCCATCCCCGCCATGCGCCCCCCGCACGACCTCCGCCGCCCCGTCCGCCTCCTCGCCGGCCTCTACGTCTGCGGCGACCACCGCGACACCAGCACGGTCCAGGGAGCCCTCCACTCAGCCCACCGAGCAACCGCCGCCATCCTGACCGACCTCGGCACCTCACCCTCCATGAACACCGCAGAACCCACACAACGCCGAGCCGCATGACGCGCCCCTGAGGGGCCGCCGCACAGCGCCCCCTTGGGGGCGCGAGGAACTGCGCGACCAGCCACGACGACGCGGCACGGGACCCACGTGCGGCCGATCATCGCTGCGGCGGAAAAAAGGGGCGGCACCCGGCGCCCCCTCAGGGGCGCGGGGAACTGCGCGACCAGCCACGACGACGCGGCACCGGACCCACGACCGAAGCCCGCAACGGCGGGCCCGGCACCGCCGGACAACAGCGTCGTGGCTGATCACCGTTGCGGTGGAAGAGGGCAGCCACAGCCCCGCCCTGCAGACCGTCGGCCGCAGGCCCGCGCAGCGGACCCGCAGGGCGTCAGTTCATTGCGGCGACCTTCTCCCGGTATCCCTTCACCGGCGCCGCGTCCTTGTACGGCTCGAGGCGGCGTTCGAAGTCCTTGACGTACTCGATCGCGCGGACCGAACGCATCTCCGCCGCCGCCCCCGCCGCCTCGACGCCCAGCGCGCACGCCTGGTCGAGTTCGCCGAGGCCCAGGCGGGCCGTGGCGAGGACGACGCGGCAGAAGAGGCGGCTGCGGGCGTAGGAGGGCGCACGCAGCTGCAGCGAGCGCTCGGCGTGCTGCGCGGACGCGCGGAACTGCTGGAGATCCCGGTGGCAGTGGCCGAACTCGTCGGCCAGCTGCGCCTCGTCGAAGAAGCGGGCCCAGTAGGGGACCTCGTCGCCGGGACGGGCCGTCTCCAGGGCGCGTTCGGCGCGGACGAGCGCGCCCGTGCAGGCGCGCACCTCCCCGAGCACCCCGTGGGCGCGCGCCTCGGCCGCGTGCAGCAGGGCCTGGACGATCGGCGGCGCGCTCGTGCCCACCCCCTGCTGGGCGACGCGCGCGAGCTGCACCGCCTCCCGGCCGTGGCCGAGGTAGACCGCCTGGCGGCTCATGGTGACGAGGACGTAGGAGCCGTAGGACCGGTCCCCCGCCGCCTGGGCGAGCCGCAGCGACTGGACGAAGTAGCGCTGGGCGAGCCCGTGCGCGGCGATGTCGTACGACGTCCAGCCCGCGAGCCGGGTCAGGTCGGCCGCCGCCCCGAACAGCCTGCGGCCGGTCTGCTCGCCGTACGTGCCGCGCAGCATCGGCTCGCACTCGTGCTCCAGGTACCGGACGAGAGCCTGCCGGGCGTGGCCGCCGCCGTACTGGTCGTCGAGGGAGCGGAAGAGCTCGCCGACCGAACGGAGCGCGGCGATGTCGCCGCCGGTCACCTTCTGGCCTGGCCCGCGTTCGGCCTGCCCGCGCGGGCGCACCGGTGCGAGCGGCACCGGCCTGGGCAGGGCGGGCCGGGTCTGCGCCGGCACCCGGACGGTGCCCGCCGGTGCCGGCGGCTCGCCGCGGGCCACCTTGTCGTCGGCGCGGCCGATCAGCCAGTCCCGGCTGGGGACGACCAGCCCGGCCGGGGTGAAGGCGATCTTGCGGAGCTCCGCGTGGCTGCCGGAGTCCTTGCGCCACAGCCCGCTGACGATGTCGACGGCCTCTTCGGGGGTGGCCGCGAACTCCAGCCCGGCGTAGACCGGGGCGCAGGCGTCGAGGCCGAGGTCCTGGGCGGTGAGCCGGCGGCCGAGGCGCCGGGTGAAGACCTCGGCGATCAGGGCGGGGGTGGTGCCCCGGGGCTGCTGGCCGCGCAGCCACCGGGTGACCGATGTCTTGTCGTATCTGAGATCCAGCCCGTGTTCGAGTCCGAGTTGGTCGACGCGCCGGGCCAGACCCGCGTTGGAGAACCCCGCTTCTGCGATGAGCGCGGCGAGCTGGCGGTTGGGGGTGCGCTGCGCGGGTCGGTCCGTCATCTGGGGTGCGGTCTCCTGCCTTCTGGCTCAGCTCGGTCGCTTGTGCCCGGATTGCCGGTGAGCAGCCCTTTTGGCGCTCGTGGACGGCGCGAATGTAGCGGAGAGTGAGCAGTCGATCGCACATCTCGACGTTCATTCATCCGATCGTGTGAGAATTGGCCCCGGGGCTGACGCGCGACGGGCGGACGTACAGTGGCTTGGGCGCGTTACGCGCCTGACGCACTTATCGCCTTATCGCCGAGGGAGGCGCTTGCCGTGAGTGAGTTGCGGTTCGTCCGCATGGGGTTCGGCGCGGACGCCGTCGAGTACCAGGAGGCCTGGGACGAGCAGCGCCGGGTGCACGCGGCGCGGTTCGCCGACGAGGTGCCCGACACGGTCCTGCTGCTCGAACACCCCCCGGTCTACACGGCGGGCCGCCGCACCGCGGACAACGAGCGGCCGCTCGACGGCACCCCCGTCATCGACGTGGACCGCGGCGGCAAGATCACCTGGCACGGCCCCGGCCAGCTGGTGGGCTACCCGATCCAGAAGCTCCCGCGCCCGGTGGACGTGGTCGCGCACGTACGGCGCCTGGAGGAGGCCCTGATCCGCGTCTGCGCCGAGTTCGGCCTGGAGACCACCCGGGTCGAGGGGCGCAGCGGCGTGTGGGTGCTCGGCGACCCGGTCGAACAGCGCCCGCAGGCCCTCGGCGAGCTGTCCCTGGACTTCGACCCGCGGCTGACGGACGAGGAGTTCGACCCGCGCCTCAACGGCCCGGAGTACGCCCCGTCCAACGCCGGCCAGCGCCGCGAGGACCGCAAGATCGCCGCGATCGGCATCCGCGTCGCCAAGGGTGTGACCATGCACGGCTTCTCGTTCAACGTGAACCCGGACAACAAGTGGTTCGACCGGATCATCCCGTGCGGGATCCGGGACGCAGGCGTCGCCTCCCTCGCGGCCGAACTCGGCCGGGACGTGACGATCGAGGAGGTGCTGCCGGTGGTGGAGCGGCACCTGAAGGACGTCCTGGAGAACGCGGATCCGAAGCCGAGGGTGATCGAGAAGGCACCGGCGGCATAAACCGGCCCGGCCGGCACTTGAGGACGAGGGGCACATAAACAGCCCGTCCGGCGCTTGAGGACGAGGCCGTTCAGGCCGAAGCGGGGGTCCGGGGGCGGCAGCCCCCGGCAAGGCCAGCATCCTCACCGGGCAACAAATCAACGGGCGTACCCTTGGGATCGCCGAAGAATCAATCGCTAGGGAGCCGGTCGTGTCCGCAGTCTCACCCGACGGACGCAAGATGCTGCGCCTGGAGGTCCGCAACAGCCAGACCCCCATCGAGCGCAAGCCCGAGTGGATCAAGACCCGGGCGAAAATGGGCCCCGAGTACACGAAGATGCAGAACCTCGTGAAGAGCGAGGGCCTGCACACGGTCTGCCAGGAAGCCGGCTGCCCGAACATCTACGAGTGCTGGGAGGACCGCGAGGCGACCTTCCTCATCGGCGGCGACCAGTGCACCCGGCGCTGCGACTTCTGCCAGATCGACACCGGCAAGCCCGAGGCGCTGGACCGCGACGAGCCGCGCCGCGTCGGCGAGTCCGTGGTCACCATGGACCTGAACTACGCGACCATCACCGGCGTCGCCCGCGACGACCTGGCGGACGGCGGCGCCTGGCTGTACGCGGAGACGGTCCGCCAGATCCACGCGCAGACGGCGGAGCGCGAGGCCGGCCGCACCAAGGTCGAGCTGCTCGCCCCCGACTTCAACGCGGTCCCCGAGCAGCTGGCCGAGGTCTTCTCGTCCCGCCCCGAGGTCTTCGCGCACAACGTCGAGACGGTGCCCCGGATCTTCAAGCGGATCCGCCCCGGCTTCCGCTACGAGCGCTCGCTGAAGGTCATCACCGAGGCCCGTGACTTCGGTCTGGTCACCAAGTCCAACCTCATCCTCGGCATGGGCGAGACCCGCGAGGAGGTCTCCGACGCGCTGCGCCAGCTGCACGAGGCCGGCTGCGAGCTGGTCACCATCACGCAGTACCTGCGCCCGAGCGTCCGGCACCACCCCGTGGAGCGCTGGGTCAAGCCGCAGGAGTTCGTGGAGCTGAAGGAGGAGGCCGAGCAGATCGGCTTCTCCGGTGTCATGTCCGGCCCGCTGGTGCGGTCCTCGTACCGCGCCGGCCGCCTGTACCAGATGGCCGTCGAGAAGCGTGGCGCGTTCGTCGCCGCGCAGGCGGTCTGAGGGCGGCCGTAACAGGGCCGCCGCCGAGCGTGTGAATTCACGCACAAACTATTACTGACCAGTAGTGACCGAATGGACGCGGTCCTGACCGTCCTCGCTGATGAGGGCGTACGTCAGGACCGCGTCAGCGTTCCGGGCCTGCGCATCAAGGTTTCATTGGCGTTTGACCGGTCGGTCACGCCCTGGTAACACCGAACAGTGACCCTGGTATCACAGCACGTACACCCACCTCGAGGGGGGACCTCCACCATGCAGGCCGCGCCCGTTCGCGCCACCGCGATCCCGTCCTTCACCGACGCGCTGCGCGCAGTCGAGTCGCTGCTCATGAGCGGCGGCCAGCGCACCGCGCGCCAGAACGCCTGGACCTCCGTGCTGGAGGACCGCCGTCGCGCCAAGGACCGGGTCGAGGCCCAGCGCTTCCTCGAGCAGGCCGCCGGCCGCTCCTGACGCCCTTCCGTGGCCCTTGTCGGGACACTGCCGTCGTAGGCACTCCCGGGGCCACGTAGACTTCGGGGCATGGCGAGGAAGGAACCCGCAGCGGACGCTGCGAATGCGGGACGACTGAAGCAGATCGTCCTGACGTACAAGATGACCCGCAAGGCCGACAAGGTGATCGGTCTTGTACTTGCGGGTGTCGGTCTCGGCACCCTTGCCGTCTTCCTCGTGATCGGCTTCCTGATCGGACACCCGGTCTATCTGGGCATCCTGGGCCTGCTGCTCGCCTTCCTCGCGACGGCGATCGTCTTCGGCCGGCGGGCCGAGCGGGCGGCCTTCGGCCAGATGGAGGGCCAGCCGGGCGCCGCGGCCGCCGTCCTGGACAACATCGGGCGGGGCTGGACGACGACGCCGGCGGTTGCGATGAACCGCAGCCAGGACGTGGTGCACCGGGCGGTCGGCAAGGCCGGCATCGTCCTGGTCGCCGAGGGCAACCCGAACCGGGTGAAGACCCTGCTGGCCGCCGAGAAGAAGAAGATGGCCCGGATCGTGGCCGACGTGCCGGTGCACGACGTGATTGTGGGCACGGGTGAGGGCCAGGTCGAGCTGAAGAAGCTGCGGACCACGATGCTGAAGTTCCCTCGCGTGCTGACGGGGCCCCAGGTGACGACCACGAACGACCGGCTGCGGGCGATGGGGGACCTGATGTCCAACATGCCGTTGCCGAAGGGACCGATGCCGCGGGGCATGCGGATGCCGAAGGGTGGGCCTCGGGGGCGGTAAGCGGCAGTAACCACGCCTACGAGCTCGGGCGCGGCGGTTGCGTTGGCGACTGCCGCGCCTTCGTGGTTTCTCGCGCAGTTGCTCCCCCGGCCTTCGGCCGGGGGCCCCAGCGCCCCTACGGGGGCTCATGACACGCCGCCGAACGGAGCATCCGGCCGCTTATCGGGTCATCTGCTCCTAACCTGCCGGATGTGACAAAACGCCATATTGCATACCTCGCGTGCAGCGCCGCCCTGTGCGGCTCCCTCCTCGGTGCCGCTCCGGCGACCTCCTCGCACGGCGTTCTGACCGTGCACCCGGGCGAGTCCATCCAGAAGGCGGTCGACGCCGCCGAGCCCGGTGACACGGTCCTGGTACTGGCCGGCACCTACCACGAGAGCGTCAAGGTGACGACGCCCGGCCTCACCCTGCGCGGCATGGGCCCGGACACCGTGCTCGAACCGGTCAAGAAGTCCAAGAAGTCCAAGAAGGCCATGAAGGCCATGAAGGCCATGTCCGGCGCGAAGAAGACCGCCGTGAAGTCCTGCGCCGAGATGGGCAACGGCATCTGCGTGGTCGGCGCCAAGAAGCAGCCCGTCGAGGACGTGACCATCGCCCACATGACCGTCACCGGGTTCTCCCGGACCGGTGTCATGGCCGTGGGCACGGCCAACCTGAACGTGCACGGCGTGGCCGCCGTGAAGAACGGGCAGTGGGGCCTCGCCGAGGAGCGCGCGGTCCACAGCGTGTACCGGAACAACGTGGCCCGGGACAACGGCGACGCGGGCATCTTCCTCGCCAACTCCGTCACCGCGGAGAAGGGCGCCGTCGACACGTTCGGCACGGTCGTCGAGCACAACCTCCTGGAGAACAACCGGATCGGCGTCACCGTCCGCCGGCTGCGCAACCTCACCGTCTCCGACAACTCGGTCACCGGGAACTGCGCGGGCGTGTTCGTCGTCGGCGACGAGAACAAGCCGAAGGCCGGGAACCTGACCGTCGCCGACAACCAGGTCGTGAAGAACAACAAGTACTGCAAGAAGACCGCCCGGCTGTCCTTCCTGCAGGGCTCCGGCATCGTGCTGACCGGCGCCGAGAACACCCTGGTGACCGGGAACACCGTCACCGGCAACTCCGGCAAGTCGCCGCTGTCGGGCGGTGTCGTGGTCTTCAAGAGCTTCGTGGGTGTCACCAGCGACAAGAACCAGGTCACCCGCAACAAGCTGTCGGGCAACTCCCCCGCCGACCTGGTCAACCAGGAGGCCAGCAAGCACGGCAACGCCTTCAAGGACAACACCTGCAAGAAGTCCAAGCCCGCGGGTCTGTGCTGACCTGACGGCCCTGCGACACCCCACACGGAAGGAAGGCGGCACATGACCGCACCAGCACGCGACCTCTCGGCGTCGGCCAAGGAGCCGGCGGAGGACGCTCCGCCGCCGTCGATGCGGCTGCGCGAGCTCGTGTTCGGGGCGGCCTGTGCCGCCGCCGTCCGCGCGGCCGCCCGGCTGCGCGTCGCCGACGCGCTCGGGGACGCCCCCATGACCGTGGAGACCCTGGCCTCCGCGGTGAAGACGGACCCGAAGCCGCTGCGCCGGCTGCTGCGCGCCCTGTCCTGCTACGGCGTCTTCGCCGAGCGGCCGGACGGGACGTTCGCCCACACCGAGACCTCACGGCTGCTGCGCGAGGACGACCCGCACAGCCTGCGCTACATCGCCATGTGGTGCACCGAGCCGTGGACCTGGGACGCCTGGCCGAAGCTCGACGAGGCCGTGCGCAGCGGCCGCAACGTCGTCGAGGACCTCTACGGCAAGGAGTTCTTCGTCTACCTGAACGAGGACGCGCCGGAATCGGCGGACGTCTTCAACCGCGCGATGACCACCTCCAGCGAGCAGTCGGCCCGTGAGGTCGCCGCCCTGCTCGACCTGTCCGGCAGCCGCTCGGTCGCGGACCTCGGCGGCGGTCAGGGGCACGTGGTGGCCTGCCTGCTGGACAAGTACCCGGCGATGAAGGGCTACCTGCTGGACCTGCCCAAGGTGGTGGAGAAGGCCCTGCCCCGGCTGCGCGAGGGCGGTGACCTCGCGGACCGGGCGCGGGTGGTGCCCGGTGACATCCGGGAGGCCGTGCCGGTCGACGCGGACGTCTACATCATCAAGAACATCCTGGAGTGGGACGACGAGTCCACCGCGCGGCTGCTCGCCAACGTGGTCGCGGCGGGCGGGCCCGGGGCCCGGGTCGTGGTGATCGAGAACCTGGTCGACGACACCCCGTCGATGCGGTTCAGCACCGCGATGGACCTGCTGCTGCTCCTGAACGTCGGCGGGGCCAAGCACACCACCGACTCCATGGTGCGGCGGCTGGGCGAGGCGGGCCTGAGCGTCAACGACATCCGGCCGGTCAACCCGTACCTGCACGCCTTCGACTGCACGGTGCCCGCCTGAGCCGGGCGCCCCGGAACGCGCCGGTGCCGGGCCCGCGTCGTGCGCGGGTCCGGCACCGTTGGCGTACGGCGGTACGCGGGGTCATGCGCCGCCGTCGCGCTCCCAGAGGTAGAAGCGCTGGGCCATCGCGTCCTTCGGGGAACGCCAGGTCTCCGGGTCGTACGCGCTGACGTACGCCGTGAGACGCTCGCTGATGTCCCGGAACTCGGGGTGCGAGGTGACCTTCGCGATGGCCGGTCCCGGCTCGCGCTCGGACTCGACGAGGTGCATGTACACATCGCCGAACTGGAAGAGGCTGCGCCGGACCACCCCGACGAGGTGCGGCAGCTCTCCCCGGTCGGACTCCGCGAACACCTTCGCGATGTCGGGCGCGGAGCCCGGTGCCATACGGGCGACGATCAGGGCCTGGTGCACGTGTCTCTCCGTTCCTGTCTTCCTGGCGGCCGGCTCAGTCGGCGAGGGCCGGGTCGGGGCGCCGGCCGGTGGCGGCCTTCTCGATCTTGTCCCGGATCAGGGCCATCTGGATCTTGGAGTTCTTGTTGATGTTGTCGGTCATCCAGTCGTCGTCGACGGGGGCCTCCGGCTTCATCGCGAAGTCCTGGGTCCAGACCATCCGGGTACCGGCGGGCACCTCCTCGTACTGCCAGAGGATGTCCATGTGCGCGAACGGGCCGGTCTCGACCCGGCGGGCCTTGACGCGGAGGTTGCGGCGGTCCGCCTCGCGCTCCGAGACCCAGCTCCACACCTTGCCGTTCTCGTCGGGGTGCATGGTCAGCCGGAAGGTGACCTTCTTCCCGTCGTCCTCGAGGATCTCGGCGCTGGCGTACTCGCTGAACAGCTGGGGCCAGTTGGCCACGTCGTTGGTCATGTCCCAGACCAGGTCGACGGGCGCGGCGATGGTGATCTCGTTCTGGGTGTGTCCGGTCATGTCAGGCTCCCGCGGGCATGGCGCTGTTGACGAGGTCGAGGAACTGGCGGGGCGTCTTGCACCGCTCGGCGTCCACCGGCATGGGCACGCCGTGCCGGTTCTCCAGTTCGCCGACGATGCCGAGCAGGCCGAGCGAGTCGACGCCGAGGACGTCGAAGCCGCTGTCGGCCCGGTCCTGGAGGTCCGCCGGGGAGACGGTGACGCCGGCGGCCTTCTTCATGAGTTCGGACAGTTCGTCCACGGTGATGCTCATAGCAACTCCTTCTGCTTCGCTGCTGGGCAGCTGGTGTGTTCGACTCACTCGGCCGCGCCGTGGCGCAGCACGAGCGCCGAGTTCGACCCCATGAGGCCCCGGCTGAGCACCAGTGCCGTGCGTGGCCGCGCGGCCCGCGCGCTGCCGGTCACGAGGTCGAGGTCGTGGCAGATGTCGTGGACACCCGGGGTCGGCGGGATCAGACCGTGTTCCATGGCGAGCACCGCGGCGGCGGTGTCCAGGACCGGGGCGGCGCAGTAGCCCCGGCCGATCCCGGTCTTGGGCGCGGTGACCGGCACCCGCCTGCCGTGCGCGCCGAGGACGTCGGTGATGGCCAGCGCCTCCGCCCGGTCGGCCTCCGGCACGCCGAGGGCGTCGGCGAAGACCACGTCGACCTCCTCGGGGGCACAGCCGGCCTCGGCGAGCGCCCCGCGGATCGCCTGGGCGAGCCCGGCCCGGGACTCGGCCCAGCGGGAGGCCCCGGTGAAGGTCGACGCGTGGCCGTCGAGGGTGGCCCGGACCGGCAGTCCGCGTCGGCGGGCCGAGCCGGTGTCCTCCACGACGAGCATGGCGCCGCCCTCGGCCGGCACGAACCCGCAGGCCTGCTCGGTGAACGGGCGGTAGGCGCGGGTGGGATCGGCCTCCCGGCTGAGCTCCTCGTAGCCGAGCTGGCAGACCACCGAGTACGGAGCTATCGGTGCCTCGGTGGAGCCGGCCACGATGACGTCCGTGCCGCGGCGGACCGCGCGGGCCGCGTGGGCGAGGGCGTCCAGGCCGCCGGCCTCGTCGGCGGCGACCACCGAGCAGGGGCCCTTGAAGCCGCGCCGGATGGAGATCTGGCCGGTGCTGGCCGCGTAGAACCAGGCGATGGACTGGTAGGGGCCGACGAACCGGCTGCCCTTGCCCCAGAGCTGCTGGAGCTCGCGCTGGCCGAACTCGCCGCCGCCGGAGCCGGCCGCGGTGACCACGCCGATGTCGAACGGCGATTCGTCGGTGTCGGCGCGGCCGAGCCGGGCGTCCTCCAGTGCCAGGTCGGCCGCGGCCATCGCGAAGTGCGTGAAGCGGTCGGTCTGGACGATGAGGCGTTCCTCGACGGCGGCCGCCGGGTCGAAGTCGCGGACTTCTCCGGCCACCCTCATGGGCAGGTGCTCGCAGCCGTCGCGGGTCACCTTGTCGAGGACGTTGCGTCCCTCCTGGACGGACTTCCAGAAGGTCTCGGTGCTGGTTCCGTTGGGCGCGACGACACCGATGCCGGTGACGGCCGCCCGTCGAGACCGGGGTTCGCTCATCGTGTCCGTCCTCTCTGCCGGGTCAGGATCACCGCGGACTGGAAGCCGCCGAACCCGCTGCCCACGGACAGGACGCCGTTCAGGCTCCGTTCGCGGGCGACGCGCGGTACGTAGTCGAGGTCGCACTCGGGGTCGGGGGTCTCGTAGTTGGCGGTGGGCGGGACGACCTGGTGGGCCAGGGCGAGCACACAGGCGACGACCTCGATGGCGCCGATCGCGCCGAGCGAGTGACCCACCATGGACTTGATGGAGCTCATGGGCGTGCTGTACGCGTGCTGCCCGAGGGCCTTCTTCACGGCGGCGGTCTCGTGGCGGTCGTTCTGCCGGGTGCCGGAGCCGTGCGCGTTGACGTAGTCGATGGCGGTGGGGTCGAGGCGGGCGTGGTCCAGGGCGGTCTCGATGGCGCGGGCCATCTCCAGGCCCTCGCTGGTGAGACCGGTCATGTGGTAGGCGTTGCCGAAGGTGGCGTAGCCGTCGAGCTGGCAGTAGACGTGCGCGCCGCGGGCCTTGGCGTGTTCCAGCTCCTCCAGGACGAGCACCGCGCCGCCCTCGCCCATGACGAACCCGTCGCGGCGGTTGTCGAAGGGGCGGGAGGCGTGCTCGGGGTCGTCGTTGTTCGGGGAGGTGGCCTTGATCGCGTCGAAGCAGGCCATGGTGATGGGTGAGATCGGGGAGTCCGAGGCACCGGCGATGCAGATGTCGGCGCGGCCCTCCTGGACGGTGTGGAAGGCGTAGCCGACGGCGTCCAGGCCCGAGGTGCAGCCGGTGGAGACGGTCTGGACCGGACCCTGGGCGCCGAATCGTTCCGCCACCGCGGAGGCGAGCGTGCTCGGGGAGAACGCCCGGTGCAGCTGGGGCTGCGCCTGCCGGTGGTCCACGTCCCAGCGCCGGCCCGCTTCGCTCACCAGGACGTAGTCGTGCTCGAGACGGGTGGTGCCACCGACCGCCGTACCCAGGGAGACCCCGATCCGCCAGGGGTCCTCCCGGCCGAGGTCGAGACCGGAGTCCCGGACCGCCTCGTCTCCGGCGACCAGGGCGAACTGTATGTACCGGTCCGCCCGCTCGATCTCCCCGGCGTCCAGGCCGTGCGCCGCCGGGTCGAAGTCGCACTCGGCGGCGATCCGCGACCTGAGGCCCGAGGGGTCGAAGAAGGTGATGCCGCGCGTCGCGGTCCGGCCCGAGGCGAGCAGATCCCAGAACGCCGGTACGCCCACACCCCCCGGAGCGACGATGCCTATGCCCGTAACCGCCACGCGCCGGGTCACGACCGGACCTGCCCCACGGCGACGGCTTCCGTCTCCTCCGTGTCGACGTGGCCCAGGGCCGGGCGCGGGGCCAGCGGACCGAGGTGGAAGACGATCCGGGCCTCGACATCGCCCACGTTGCGGAAGCGGTGCTTCATGTTGATGGGGATCATCAGCCCCTGCTCGGGCCGCAGCGGGTGCGGTTCGCCGTCCAGGTCGACCTCCATCTCGCCGCAGACGACGTACACGAACTCCTCGGAGTACGGGTGGTAGTGCTCGGCGATGCGGTCGCCCGGCTGCACGATGGCCACACCCATGAAACCGCTGGTGGAACCCACCGTGGCCGGGGTGAGCATGGCGCGCAGATCGCCGCCGCGCCGGGTGTTTGGCTCGATCTCGCCGAGGTCCACGATCTTGGGAATGGGCTGCATGTCTGCGTTCCTCCGTGGGGGTGATGCAACAGGGAAGGGTCAGGCGTCAGGCGTCCGGGGAGCGGCGGTCGGTGAGGAGCTGCATCCGCACCGCGTCGCCGTCCAGCAGGGCGGTCAGCGCGTGGGCCGGGGTGACGTCCACGGGTGTGCCGGACCGCTGCTCGACCAGGCGGACGACCACGTCGTCGCGCTGGAAGACCGTGCTGTGCAGCACCGGGCTCGCCGGGTCCTCGGCCGCGGCCTCGTCCTGCTGCGCGAGCAGCTCCGCGAGCCGCATCCCGCAGCCCGGGCGGGCCGGGTAGTACAGCGCGTGCCGCTCGCCCTCGGCCAGCTCCTCGGCGCTGACGTGGTGGACGGCCGGCAGGGCGGCCCGGGTGAAGAAGACCCGGGCGGACTCCTGGTCGTTGAGGTCGCGCTCCTGCTCCAGGTAGGGGTTGATGGCCTCCTCGACGGCCCGCACCTCGGGCTGCCGGGCGACGTGGCGCAGGGCGGCCATCAGGTCGCCGCGCACCTCGATGGCCCGCACGACCCGGTTGCCGTGCATGAACAGGGAGGTGCGGCAGAGCCGGGTGGAGTCGTCGACCTTCGCCTCGGGCGAGGCGTAGTCCGCGAGGATCTTCGCGACCTCGGCCTCACTCCCCGGGGTGACCGTGAAGGTGAGCGCGTGGCGGATCACGCCGTCGCCCATCCGCGGCTGGGCCTGCAGGACACGGACGGCGTCCGCCGCCGGGCCGCCGGTCTCCCGTACGACCTGGAAGCGGAGCGAGCGGGTGTCGCGGACGCAGTTGTGCAGCGGCTTCACCATCTCCACGTGCTCCTCGCTGTTCACCCAGGCGAGGAACGGCGGGGCGCTCTGCCACTCGCTGGTGATCAGCCACTGGGAGGGGTTCTCGATCGACTGGCAGAGCTGGTCGCTGACGTGGCCGGGAACCTGGGCGACCTGGTTGCACAGCTGCTCGTAGGCCTCCAGGAACTGCTGCTGTGCGCCGTCGTAGACGTCCACCAGCAGGACGACCCGGAGCCGGGAGCCGTCGAAGACGGACTGGGAGACCCGTGTCGAGACCGGGCGGGTCGTTCGGGTCGGCTTTGCCGAAACCTTTTCCGAGATCGTCGTCATGCTTCGCACATCTCCTTCGCTTGGCAGCGGCCTGCGCCTTCGCCGATGACGCGGCGTCAGCGCTTCTTGATCCTGTGCCGGTCCTCCGAAGCGCGCGACTCGCGTGAACCAGGTGGGTGATTGAGTCCGCGGAACCCCTCCCGAGGGGGCCCGGACGGGGCATGGACGTTGCAACGCACCTGCCGCACCAACACCCGCCTCTGGAGTGCCCGATGCACCAGAAAACCGATCACCAGGTCCCCGTCCTCGTGGTGGGCGGCTCCCTCGTGGGCCTGTCCATGTCCCTCTTCCTGGGCCGACTGGGCGTCCGCCACATGCTCGTCGAGAGACACGCCGGGACCTCGATCCATCCACGCGGCCGGGGCAACAACGTGCGGACGATGGAGCTGTTCCGGAGAGCGGGCATCGAGCCGGACATCAAGGCCGCGGCCTCCCTCCTCGCCGACAACCACGGCATCCTGCAGACCCCGACGCTGGTCGGCGACGCCGGCGACTGGCTGTTCAAGGAGATCGACCCGGGCGGCGGACTCGCCAGGTTCAGCCCCACGGGCTGGTGCCTGTGCAGCCAGAACGACCTCGAACCGGTGCTCCGCCGGGCGGCCGAGTCGCTCACCGGCGAGCTGCGCTACTTCCACGAGCTGGAGTCCTTCGAACAGGACCCCGAAGGAGTGACGGCGTACGTCCGCGACCGTGACTCCGACCGGATGTACACCGTCCGCGCGGACTACCTGGTCGCGGCCGACGGCCCGCGCTCCCCGGTCCGCGGCCGGCTCGGCATCGGCCAGACGGGCCCCGGTGACCTGTTCGCGAACGTCAGCATCACCTTCCGTTCCAAGCTGCTGCAGAACACGGTCGGGGACCGCCGCTTCATCTGCTGCTACCTCACCGACCCGGAGGCGGACGGCGCCCTGCTCCCCGTGGACAACAAGGAGCGCTGGGTGTTCCACGCGCCCTGGCACCCCGAACGCGGCGAGACCCTCGACGAGTTCACGGAGGAGCGGCTCACCCGGCACATCCGCCGCGCCGTAGGCGTCCCCGACCTCGACGTCGAGGTCACCGGCCGGGCGTCCTGGCGGGCGGCCGAACGGGTCGCGGAACGCTACGCCGACCGGCGGGTCTTCCTGGCCGGCGACTCCGCGCACGAGATGTCCCCGACGGGGGCCTTCGGCTCCAACACCGGCATCCAGGACGCCCACAACCTCGCCTGGAAGCTGGCGGCGGTCCTGGACGGCTGGGCCGGCCCCGGGCTCCTCGACTCCTACGACGCCGAGCGCCGCCCGGTCGCCCTCGCCACCAGCGCCCGCGCCTCCGCCCGGTCCGTGGAGCACAGCCACCCCGGCTTCGCGCCCGCCCCCGGCGTCGGCGCCGACCGGCGCGGCGGCATCCTCAACATCGTCCTCGGCTACCGCTACCCGAAGGGCGCGGTCCTCGGCACCGACCCGGACCAGCCGCTGGTACCCAACGGGATGAACCTCACCGGCCAGCCGGGCAGCCGGGCCCCGCACCTGTGGCTGCGCCGGGAGGGGGAGCGGGTGTCCACGCTCGACCTGTACGAGCGGTCCATGGTGCTGCTGAGCGACGCGGAGTCGGCGGCCGGCGCCGCCTGGCACGCGGCCGCCCGGCGGATCGCGGACACGGAGCGGCTGCGGCTGGACACGTACCGGATCGGGGTGGCGGGCGATCTCGTGTACGACACGGAGGAGGGCGACGGCGGCTGGACGGCCGCGCACGGCACGACACCGGACGGCGCGGTACTGGTACGGCCGGACGGTTTCGTGGCCTGGCGCTCGGAAGGCGCCGTACCCGACCCGGAGGGAGAGCTGCGGGAGGTACTGGCACGGGTGCTGCGGAGGAGGTGAGCCGGGGTGGGGGGGCCGGGCGGGGGTGGGGACGCTTACCGGCGCTTGCAGGGTGCCGCCGCGCCCACCCGTGCCGCCCTGCGGCACGCCTGCCCGCGGCTATGTAGTCCTCACATACGGACCTCTACGGTCTTCGCCAGCCGGTCGTGCAGCCCCCTGCCGTCCCGGTCCCAGACCAGTGCCGGGATCGCGAGGCACAACAGCACCGTGCGGGCCAGGGCGCGCAGCGGCTGCACCCGGCCCGTCCCGACGCCGACCACCCGCAGCCGGAACAGCCGCTTGCCCGGCGTGAAGCCGAGCGTACCGACCGTCAGAATGCCGAGGACGAGGAAGACGAGGAGGGCCCAGTTGCCGGTAGCAGGGGTGTAGCCGTCGGTGATCAGGCCGTATGCGATCAAGACGCACAGCGCCCAGTCCACGACCAGCGCCCCGAGCCGCCGCCCGGGGCGGGCGATGGAGCCCGGCCCCTCCTCCGGCAGACCGAGCTGCTCGCCCCGGTACCCGAACTCGGCGCCCGCGTCCTCCATGGCCGCGCGGGGTCCGGAGAGCCACGATCCGATTGCTTGCCTGTTGTCCACCCGTCCACGGTACTGGGCCCGGCCGGGACCCTGGGGCGGCGGGGTGGCACGGGCTACGGTGGAACCGAGGTCGGTTAACTTCAGCGAAACAATTGGGTCACGCCCGAGAAATCACCCGTCCCTAGGGTCGAGGACAACGTGTGCCACCGCACTGGCCGCACGAACGAACTACCACCCCGGCACGGGAACGGCCGGGAGTAGGAGGAGCTGGATGTTCCAGAACGCCGACGAGGCCAAGAAGTTCATCGCGGACGAGGACGTCAAGTTCGTCGACGTCCGTTTCTGCGACCTGCCGGGCGTCATGCAGCACTTCACGGTGCCCGTCGAGGCGTTCGACCCGGACGACGAGCTCGCCTTCGACGGATCCTCGATCCGCGGTTTCCAGGCGATCCACGAGTCCGACATGGCGCTGCGCGCCGACCTGTCGACGGCCCGGGTGGACCCCTTCCGCCGGGACAAGACACTCAACATCAACTTCTTCATCCACGACCCGATCACGGGCGAGCAGTACTCCCGCGACCCGCGCAACGTGGCGAAGAAGGCGGAGGCCTACCTCGCGTCGACCGGTATCGCGGACACCGCGTACTTCGGTCCCGAGGCCGAGTTCTACGTCTTCGACAGCGTCCGTTTCGCCACCTCGGCGAACGAGAGCTTCTACCACATCGACTCCGAGGCGGGTGCCTGGAACACCGGCGCGCTCGAGGACAACCGTGGTTACAAGGTCCGCTACAAGGGCGGCTACTTCCCGGTCCCGCCGGTCGACCACTTCGCCGACCTGCGCGCCGAGATCTCCCTGGAGCTGGAGAAGAACGGCCTGAAGGTCGAGCGCCAGCACCACGAGGTGGGCACCGCCGGCCAGGCGGAGATCAACTACAAGTTCAACACGCTGCTCGCGGCCGCCGACGACCTGCAGCTCTTCAAGTACATCGTGAAGAACGTGGCCTGGCGCAACGGCAAGACCGCGACCTTCATGCCGAAGCCGATCTTCGGCGACAACGGCTCGGGCATGCACGTGCACCAGTCGCTGTGGGCCAACGGCGACCCGCTGTTCTACGACGAGGCCGGCTACGCGGGCCTGTCGGACACCGCCCGCTACTACATCGGCGGCATCCTCAAGCACGCCCCGTCCCTCCTCGCCTTCACCAACCCGACGGTGAACTCGTACCACCGCCTGGTCCCGGGCTTCGAGGCCCCGATCAACCTGGTGTACTCGCAGCGCAACCGCTCCGCCGCGATGCGTATCCCGATCACGGGTTCGAACCCGAAGGCCAAGCGCGTCGAGTTCCGCGCGCCCGACTCCTCCGGCAACCCGTACTTGGCCTTCTCGGCGCTGCTCCTCGCGGGCCTGGACGGCATCAAGAACAAGATCGAGCCGGCCGAGCCGATCGACAAGGACCTCTACGAGCTGGCTCCCGAGGAGCACGCGAACGTCGCCCAGGTCCCGACCTCCCTCCCGGCCGTCCTCGACTCCCTGGAGCGCGACCACGAGTTCCTGCTCGCCGGTGACGTCTTCACGCCCGACCTGATCGAGACGTGGATCGACTTCAAGCGCACCAACGAGATCGCCCCCCTCCAGCTGCGCCCGCACCCGCACGAGTTCGAGCTGTACTTCGACGTGTGACAGACGCCGCTTCGGCTGTTCGACGCCCCCGTTCCGGTTTCTCGGGACGGGGGCGTCGTCGTATCGTGCGTCGGTACTGATGTTCGAGACGGGGGAATCGGGATGGACGAACAGGGCGATGAGGAGCGGGAGTTCGATCTGCGGTGGGCCGGGGAGGCCGAGCACAAGGAGCCGTCGGCGCGGGCGCGGATGCTTGCCGCCCGCTGGAGGGAGAATCCGCCGGGACCGGTGCCGTTCCGGCCGGATCCGGGACCGGTGGGGCCACGGCGGTCGTCCTGGGTGTCGACGGCGGTGGTGCTGGGGTGCGTCGCGGCGGTGATCCTGCTGCTGGGGTACCTGCAGACGCGGGCTCCGTACTAGGAATCCGGCCGCGTACGCCTGTTCGTCTACCATCGCCCGGACGGCAGGCGGAACGGAGTGCGGGGATGCGTGGGGAGTTCGGGGACGGCGCGGCCGTGGCGGTGCGGCTCGCCGAGGGGGCCGCGCCCGGTGACGTGATCGACGGTGCCGATCCGGTCGGCTGGCTCGCCCTGGACGCCGGTGCGCGGTCCTGGCTGCTGCGTGACGCGCTGCCGGGCCGTGCCGAGCTCACCGGCGAGCACCGGAACGCGCTCACCGAGTCGCGGGCCGCGCTGGCCCTCTGCCACCGGGACGGCCGGATCAGAGAGGCGGCGCTGGAGACGGCGGCGGGTTTCCCCACGCTGCTGCCGCTGGTCGTCATCCGCTGTGCGGACTGGGTCGCGCCGGTGCGGGAGCGGGCCCGGCAGCTGCTGTGCGCGACCCTCGACGCGGACGCCGCCGTCTCGCTCGCGCCCCTGATCCTGCTCGTCGGCCGGCGCGGGCGCGGCGCCTTCGGCGTCGAGGTGCTCGGCGACGTCCTGCGGGGAGCGTCCCACGAGCAGCTCGGGCGGCTGTGCGCCGACGGCGACCGTACCGTCCGGCGCTTCGCCCACCGCCTGGCCGTGGCGGAAGGGAAGCTGTCCGCCGCCGAGCTGGCACGGGCCGCCGCCCGGGACCCCGACCCCGCCGTCCAGACCCTCTGCGCCGAGGCCGCGGTGGCCCTCGTACCGGAGGGTGCGCCCGCCGCCGACGTGCTCGGGCCGCTGCTGGCCGCGCGTGGGCCACGAGTGCGGTCGATCGGGGTGACGGCGCTGCGGCGGGCCGGGCGGCCAGAGCGGGCGGCGGACTTTCTCGCCGACCGGTCCGGCGCCGTACGCGCCTGCGCACGGTACGTGGTCCGGCAGTACGGCACCGACCCGCTGCCCTGGTACCGGCGCCGGGTCGCCGCCGCCGGTGACCCGGCGCTGCCGCCCGGCGCGGTCATGGGGCTGGCCGAGTGCGGAGAGCGGGCGGACGCCGGGCTGCTGGCGCCGCTGCTCGCCCACCCCTCCCCCGGCGTGCGGGCGGCCGCGGTGGCCGGGTCGCGGATCCTCGACGTGACGGACGTGCCACGGTTCCGGGAGCTGCTCGACGACCCGGCTCCGGGCGTGGTCCGGGAGGCGACCGTGACCCTGCTGCCGTCCGCCGGGGCGCTGGACGCCGGGTGGCTCATGGACCGGCTGGCGGCCGGGCGGCCACGGCACGCGCGGGTCGCCGCCTTCCGGCTGCTGGACGCGCGGGGCGGACTCGTGCGGCTGCGGGCCGCGGTCGCGCTGCTCGACGACCCGGACGTGAAACTGCGGGGCTGGGCCGAGCGGTCCGTCCAGCAGTGGCACCCGACGCCGGACGTGCCGCTCGGCTCCGAGGAGGTGGCGGCGTTGCTGGACCGCGGACGGCACCTGTTCAGCGAAGGGGTGCTGACCAGGCGCAAGCGGGAGGCCGGCGTACCGGGCTGAGCCTTTGCCGCTACTAGGGACGTTCGGAACCTCCTCATGGGTCGGCGCAGGTGCACACTGGACAGCGGGACGAGTGCCTGACTGCGGGGTGAGGCAAGATGCAGAGCCGCTTCCGGAGCGACCGCCGGCTGACCGTGCGGATGACGGTCACGCTGTTCCTGCTCGGGTTGTTGTACGTCGGCTTCGTTGCCGCGTTGATCGTGTTGCTGAAGTCGTGGCTGCTGGTCGTCGTGCTGGTGGGCGCGATGTTCGTGGCGCAGTTCTGGTTCTCCGACCGGATCGCGATGTTCGCCATGCGCGGGCGGGTCGTGGAGCGGGAGGAGTATCCGGAGCTGCACGCCGTGGTGGACCGGCTGTGTGCGATCGCGGACATGCCGAAGCCGGTCGTCGCCGTCTCCGAGATGGACATGCCGAACGCGTTCGCGACCGGGCGGAATCCCGATCACGCGGTCGTCTGTGTGACCACGGGGCTGCTGCGGCGGCTGGAGCCCTCGGAACTGGAGGGCGTACTGGCACACGAGCTGTCGCACGTGGCGCACAAGGACGTCGCCGTGATCACGGTCGCGTCGTTCCTGGGGGTCATCGCGGGACTCATCGTGCGGTTCGCGTTCTACTCGCAGCTCTTCGGCGGAGGCCGGCGGGACCAGAACACCGCCGCCGTGTTCGCCGCGATCATCGGGGTCTCCGCGGCCGTGTACGCGATCAGCTTCCTGCTGATCAGGGCGCTGTCCCGGTACCGGGAGCTCGCCGCCGACCGGGCCGCCGCCCACCTCACCGGCCGGCCCTCCGCGCTGGCGTCGGCGCTCACCAAGGTCTCCGGCGACATCGCCCGGATCCCGACCAAGGACCTGCGCACAGCCCAGGCCTTCAACGCGTTCTACTTCACCCCGGCGACCGGCAAGGAGCCCGGCATCGAGCGCATCTTCTCCACTCACCCGACCCTGGAGCAGCGGCTGGAGCAGCTGGGGCGGATCTCGGCGGAGCTGGGTGAGGCGGCTACGCCCGGAAAGGCCGGGTGAGCATGGGCTTCCTGGACATCCTGCTGGGCCGTACGAAGCCGGTCGCGCCCGATCTCGACCAGCTGTTCGCGCTGCCGTCGGCGGCGGTGACGCTGGAGGCGGCGGCCGGGTTCCGGCCCACCGGCGGGG
Organism: Streptomyces sp. NPDC001507; assembly: GCF_042894765.1. Lineage (NCBI taxonomy): Bacteria > Bacillati > Actinomycetota > Actinomycetes > Kitasatosporales > Streptomycetaceae > Streptomyces > Streptomyces sp. NPDC001507. Next base: position 414,789 of record NZ_JBIAVV010000002.1, on the reverse strand, counting down.
GTGCGGTGTGCTTCGCCACCGTGGAGGGCGCGGCCTTCGAGCAGACCCACCGGGAGGTCCAGGCACTCCTCGACGCGGACACGGACCGCGGCGGGGTTCCGGTGGAGCTGCACGAGGACGACTACGGGTACTCCTGGCTGGTCTCGCAGCGCTCCCCCGAGCAGCTTCCGCAGCTGGTCAACGACCTGCACGCGGTGAACAGCTCGATGGAGGTCAACGGCTTCGGCCCGCAGCTGCTCTGCTCCCTGGCCGCCTTCGAGGACGAGCGCGGGCGCCGGCTCGCGCTCGTCTATCTCTACAAGCGGGGCACTTTCTACCCCTTCGCGCCGCTGCCCGGTTCCGGTCAGCGGCGCGACAGCGCACTGGAGTTGCAGGTGAAGGCGGCGCTCGCGAACGACCTGCGGATCGAGCAGGACCTCAGCCGCTGGTTCCCGGTCTGGGGCGCCCCCGGCCTGTGACCGGCCGAGGGCACCCGCGGCCCGTTTACTTCCCCTTCTCCTTCTGCTGGCGCCGGAACTCCAGGGGGCGCTCGCGGCGGTAGCGGCGCTCCCACTTGGCCTGCTGGTCGCGGCGGTCGCGGTACGTCTTGTAGTCGCCGGCCATGCCCCCGCCCCCGCCGGACGAACCGCCCGACGAGGAGGCCGACGACGAGCCCCGCCCGTACTGCACGTACAGGAAGAGCAGGGCGACGGCGGCAAGCCACCAGTTGTGGTTGCCGAATCCGAGGATGACCAGAACGACGGTTCCGGATAGGACGATGGTGCCCATGACGGGCCTCCGTGGCGTGGTGTGGTGTGAGCGGTCGACGGATCCGACGGCACGCGGGGGACGGGCGGCCGTCCATCGGTGCGCGGCAGTGTAGTCCCGAGTCCCGGGGGCGCGGCCTGCCCTTCGGAAAGCGGTGGTCGACCACTCCGCAACGCCTCTCCAGCGTAGGGAGCCGCTCACTCGGCGTGCATCCCGTTTTCGTGCGTGCACGCGTGGGCGCGGCCGTGGGAGTGAGCGGCATGGCTCAACTCATCTGCTTCCCCCACGAGTACGACGGCGAGCGGCTCAGCGGGGTCCGGTACGCCCGCTTCGAACTCCCGGACGCGGAACACCGGCTGGGCCTCTGGTTCCGGGACCACCCGGACGTCCGGCGGGAGTTCGTCACGCTGCTGCTGAAGCGGCACGGCTGCCCCGGAACGGCCGCCTCAGACCCCGGGCGCCGCCAGGACGCCCGCCGTCACGCTGCTGATCGCAGTGAAAGGGAAAGGGAGGAGCCGGGGCGCCCGCATGCGGGGTCCGACGAACAGGTGGTTGTCAGTGGCGTCGGGCAGGATGCGGTCAGGACAGTCCACGGGGAGGTCGGCATGAGCGGCGGGCGGCGGCACATCGGGGTGGCGGAGCGGCGGGCCCGGCTGGCGCTGCGCCACCGGCTGGCGGGCCCGGCACGGGCGACGACACCGGAGGAGGTCGCCGAGGCGCTGGTGGCGCTGCACGGCTCGGATCCGGCGACGGTGTACCTGGCGGCGGGGGCGCGGCTGGCCGACGCGGCGAAGACCGTGCCGGAGACGGAGCGGGCCTTGTACGAGGATCGCACCCTGGTGCGGATGCACGGCATGCGGCACACGGTGTTCGTCTTCCCCGCGGACCTCACGGCGGTGGTCCACGCCTCCACGGGCCTGACGGTGGCCGCCCGCGAACGCGCCGCGCTGCTGAAGGACATGGCGCGGGCCGGTGCCCCGGACGCGGCCTGGCTCGCGGACGTCGAGTCCTCGACGCTGGCCGAGCTGGCCCGGCTCGGGCAGGCGACGGCGTCGGAACTGGCGGCCGCCGAACCACGCCTGCGCGAGCAGTTCCCGTACGCCGCAGGCAAGAGTTACGAGGGCGTCCACACCGTCTCGACGCGCCTGCTGAGGGTCCTGGGCGTCGAGGGCAAGGTGGTGCGGGGCCGCCCGCTGGGCTCCTGGACGTCGAGCCAGTTCCGGTGGGCGGCGGCGCCGGAGCATCCGGAGCTGGACCCGGCCGAGGCCCAGGCGGCCCTGCTGAACCGCTGGCTGCACGCCTGCGGTCCGGCCACGGAGGCGGACCTCAAGTGGTGGACGGGGTGGCGGGTGACCGAGGTCCGCCGGGCGCTGACCGCGATCGGAGCGGAGCCGGTGACCCTCGACGAGGACGACACGGGGTACGTGACCGCCGGCGACCTCCCTGCGGTCACCGGGCCGTCCCGTCCCTGGGCGGCCCTCCTCCCCGCCCTCGACCCGACGGCCATGGCATGGCAACGGCGGGACTGGTACCTGCCGCCGGAGCTGCGGCCACTGCTCTTCGACAGAAGCGGCAACGTCGGGCCGACGGTGTGGTGGAACGGTCTGGTGGTGGGCGGCTGGGCGCAGCGCCGGGACGGCGAGATCGTCTGGCGGATCCCCGATCCGGGCAACCGGAGAGAGGCCGAGCAGGCGGTCGCGGCGGAGGCGGAACGGCTGCGGGGCTGGGCGGGAGCCGCGAGGGTGACGCCACGGTTCCGGACACCGCTGGAACGAGAGCTGAGCGGATGAGGCCGGGGGGACCCCCAGCGCCCACCCGTGCCGCCCCAGCGGCACGACTGCCCGCAGCTATGTAGCTGACGCGACTGCAGCGCCCCGTAAGGGGCGCTGGGGGCACCCCCGGCCGAAGGCTGGGGGAGGAACTGCGCGACCAGCGCCCACCGGCCCGCAGCCGGACTACAACGGCCGTCCGTTGATGCGGGGGCCTGGGGCGGCAGCCCCCAGTCGCCAAGCGCCGGGCGCCGCATGAAACACACGGCACCCGGCACCACCGGCTCACCGTGAATATCGCATCAAGGCCCGCACCATGTGGCATGTCGTGTCCGACGGCGGGTGGATCCCGATGCTCTCCGCCGTGCTCCGTATCGTCTCGTTGCGCGCCTGGCCCGGCGCGTAGACGCCGGAGTCGAGCAGGGCGATGGCGAGGCGCATGGCCTTCAGGCGGCGGTTGTGGGTGACGTACCACTCGCGTGGCCGCCCGGCCGGCAGCGGACGCTTCTCCGCCGGCGCGTACGGCGAGTCGAGCAGCACCGCACGCTTCGCGGTGGACTGGGTCGGCAGGGACTTCGGCTTCGGCTTCAGTGCGGCAGCGGGCACGGGCATCCTCCTGTCGCGGTCGGAGCGCCCCCGGACCTCCCGGCGACCCTCTCGAACACTGCGTCCAGTGTACCGTCCGGCACTGACAACGATACAGCCCGAAAAGGCGCCGAACTCCCAGGTGGATGCAGGTTTTTCAGATGGGACGCGATGGGCGTGAGGGGTCCTCACGACACCCTCCAAAATTCGAACAGAGCCGTCCTGGACGAGGGCTCGCGTACCGTTCCCCGCATGGAGATCTGGATCAACCCCGCCTGCTCGAAGTGCCGCAGCGCGATCGGCCTGCTCGACGCCGAGGGGGCCGACTACACCGTCCGCCGCTACCTGGAGGACGTACCGACCGAGGACGAGATCAGGGCCGTACTGGAGCGGCTCGGGCTCGAACCGTGGGACATCACCCGCTCCCAGGAGGCGGTCGCCAAGGAGTTGGGGCTGAAGGAGTGGGCACGGGACGTGGGCGCGCGCGAGCGGTGGATCACGGCCCTCGCCGAGCACCCCAGGCTCATCCAGCGACCGATCATCACCGCCGACGACGGCACGGCGGTGGTCGCCCGCACCGACGAGGCGGTACAGGAAGCGCTGGCCAGGAGCAAGAGCTGAACAGCCCTCAACTCCACTGTGACGCAGGTTACTTCAGTGACTCCGGTAACCGCTGAGTAACGGCGTTCGGTATCTCGTACCTACCGACGTACGCTCCCCCACCCCCTTTGAGGAGGCGCGCATGTCGCGTAGGAGAACTCTCGGCGCCAAGAAGACGATCGCACTGCTGGTCGGCGCCGCAGCCGTGGCCGGCGGCGGGGCCTTCGTCCTGGCGTCCACCTCGAACGCCGCACAGCCCTCGCAGGGCGCGAAGACGCTGTCGTCGGCCGCCGACTCGACCGTCTGCTCGGGGCTGGCCACGGCCCTCGGCAACAACCAGAAGTTCATCGCGGACCAGAAGGCGAACCCGGACGCACAGTCGTCGGCCCGGATCGCCAACCGCGAGGCGGTCATCGCGCAGATCAAGGTCCAGCAGAAGGCGTCCGGTTGCGTCGTTGGGGAGTCGGCTCAGGGCTCCCAGGCGGCGAGCGGGACGCAGACGGGCCAGACCGGGCAGACCGGGCAGACCGCCACGGCGGCGCCGTCGCAGAGCGCGGCCACCGGCAACACCGGCAACACCGGCGGTGCCGCCTCCGGCCAGCAGGTCTGCAAGGGCTCCACGGTCACCCTGTCCGGCGAGGCCGGCGCACCGGCCGCCTCCAGCAACCAGTTCCCGGCGGGGACCACGCTGAAGGTCACCAACCTGGACAACAACAAGTCCACCACGGTGAAGGTCACGTCGGTCTCCGGCAGCTGCGTGCTGCTCAACAACGCGGCCTTCGAACAGGTCCGGGAGCCCGGCAAGTTCCTGATCCGCCGCGCGCTGATCGAGAAGGTCGGCTGACCGGAGACACGAACCGGGGCTCGGCCGCCGGCTTTTACGGAGGGAAGGCCGGCGGCCGCCGCGAAGGGGCGGGCACGGTGCCCGAATTGGGCTCCGTACCCCGCCCGCCCCGCTCCCACAACGTGAGTCGCACCACAGAACCACCAGGTAACACCGGGTTCACATTCGAGCAATGATCGGGAAATCGCCTGTTGACAGGCTGCCGGGCAACACCGAGGCGCCCCAGTGCCGTAGCGCCACTGCACCCGCAAGTGCGCCCGACCCACCCCGAAGGATGTGGCCCGTGACCTTCAAGGCTGAGTACATCTGGATCGACGGCACCGAGCCGACGGCCAAGCTGCGTTCGAAGACGAAGATCATCGCGGGCGCCCCCGCCGGTCTCGACGCGCTGCCGATCTGGGGCTTCGACGGGTCCTCCACGAACCAGGCCGAGGGGCACTCCTCGGACCGTGTGCTGAAGCCGGTCTTCACCTGTCCGGACCCGATCCGCGGCGGCGACGACGTCCTCGTCCTGTGCGAGGTCCTGGACATCGACTTCACCCCGCACTCCTCCAACACGCGCGCCGCACTGGTCGAGGTCGCCGAGAAGTTCGCCGCGCAGGAGCCGATCTTCGGCATCGAGCAGGAGTACACCTTCTTCGACGGCTCCCGTCCGCTGGGCTTCCCCGAGGGCGGCTTCCCGGCCCCCCAGGGCGGCTACTACTGCGGTGTCGGCGCCGACGAGATCTTCGGCCGCGAGATCGTCGAGGCACACCTCGACAACTGCCTCAAGGCGGGCCTGGCCATCTCCGGCATCAACGCCGAGGTCATGCCCGGCCAGTGGGAGTTCCAGGTCGGCCCGGTCTCCCCGCTGGAGGTCTCCGACCACCTGTGGGTCGCCCGCTGGCTGCTCTACCGCACCGCCGAGGACTTCGGCGTCTCCGCCACCCTCGACCCGAAGCCGGTCAAGGGCGACTGGAACGGCGCCGGCGCGCACACCAACTTCTCCACCAAGGCGATGCGCGAGGGCTACGACGCGATCATCACCGCGTGCGAGTCGCTCGGCGAGGGCTCCAAGCCGCTCGACCACGTCAAGAACTACGGCGCGGGCATCGACGACCGTCTGACCGGCCTGCACGAGACCGCCCCGTGGAACGAGTACTCCTACGGCGTCTCCAACCGCGGTGCCTCGGTCCGTATCCCGTGGCAGGTCGAGAAGGACGGCAAGGGCTACATCGAGGACCGCCGCCCCAACGCCAACGTCGACCCGTACGTCGTGACCCGGCTGATCGTCGACACCTGCTGCACCGCCCTGGACAAGGCCGGCCAGGTCTGATCCGCGGACGACTCTCCCGAAGGGGCGCCCACCGTGACGGTGGGCGCCCCTTCGGCGTGCCGTCGTCGTGCCGTCGTCATGGCGTCGCGTCAAAGAAGCGTCCAAGCAGTGAGAGGAGGGTCCTGTTTCCCGGCCGTGTCTGCTTCAATAGGCCCATGGCCAGCTTCCAGAAGTGCAGCGCGACGGGTCGCCAGGACCTTGAGCCGTTCTGGCCTTCTCGTCAGCACCACGACTTCGACCGGGTGTGTTGCCGCGCGACGAACGCGCGGGCCCTCTAAAGCCGTACACCCCGGCCTTCGGCCAGCGCGGAACGCAGTACGTCCCCGCGGCGCGCCCGACCACGAATCGCGGCCGTCGCCCTCGACCGACTGACTCCTCGCGCGAAAGAGCTGACGTCTCATGGCGACCACTCGTTCTCTCTCCCCCGCCTCCCCCCTCGGCGCCTCCTCGCCCGGCCGCCACCGGCTGCGTGCCGTCGACCGGGACGAGGTCGTGGACATGGCGGAGCTGCTGCCGCCGGGCGCCACCTGGCTGCCCGCTCCGCAGCACGCCCTGCCCACCCTGCCGGGCCAGCCGCCGATGATCGGCTACCTGGTGCTGGTCCCGGCGGACCAGCAGCCGCCCTTCCTGCCGGTCGCCGTACCGGACCCGCAGGAGCCGGCCGCGGAACCCGCCGCCGGGACCCGGCCGCTCGTCACCGTGGACACCGTGGAGCGCACCGCCCAGGTCGACGGACGTGACCTCGACCTCACCTACCTGGAGTTCGAGCTGCTCGCCCACCTGGTGGCGTATCCGAACCGGGTGCACACCCGCGACCAGCTGGTCACCACGGTCTGGGGCTACGGCCATGTCGGCGACGGCCGCACGGTCGACGTCCATGTCGCCCGACTGCGCCGCAAGCTCGGCGCCGAGCACCGCCGGGCGATCCAGACGGTCCGCCGGGTGGGATACAAGTACACCCCGCCGACGGGCCGCTGACGGACGGCAGCCGGGCGCCTGACGGCCGCTCCGCCCTCGGCTGAACCCTCTTACATCCGGCGTTCCCCGGGGGCACGATCAACGGCATGAGGCTTCTGGTGCTGGGCGGTACGGAGTTCGTGGGGCGGGCGGTCGTCGAGGCCGCGCTCGGGCGCGGCTGGGAGGTGACCGTCTTCCACCGGGGCAGCCGCCGGCCCCCGGCCGGAGTGCGGTCGCTGCACGGCGACCGCACCGCACCCGACGGCCTCGCCGCGCTCGCTGACGGCACCGAGTGGGACGCGGTCGTGGACACCTGGTCGGCCGCGCCCCGGGCGGTGCGGGCGACCGCGCGGCTGCTGCGGGGCCGGGCCGGACGGTATACGTACGTGTCGAGCTGCTCGGTGTACGACTGGCCGCGCCCGGCCGGGTACGCCGAGGACGCGGCCCTGGTGACGGGGGCCGCGGCCGACGCGGCGGCGACCGAGTACCCGCAGGACAAACTGGGCGGTGAGCTGGCCGCCGTGGAGTCCTTCGGCGCGGACGACTCGGTGCTGGTGCGGGCCGGGCTGATCCTCGGACCGTACGAGAACGTCGGCCGGCTGCCCTGGTGGCTGAGCCGGATCGCCCGGGGCGGGCCGGTGCTGGCGCCCGGACCGCGCGATCTGCCCGTGCAGTTCGTGGACGCCCGCGACCTCGCCGAGTGGGCCCTCGGAGCGGTGGAACAGGGCCTGTCCGGGCCGTACAACCTGGTGAGCCCGCCGGGGCACGCCACGATGGGCGAACTGCTCGAGGCGTGCCGCCGGAGCACCGGCTCGGACGCGGAGCTGCGGTGGACCGATGCGGAGACGGTCCTGGCGGCCGGGATCGAGCCGTGGACGCAGCTGCCGGTGTGGGTGCCGGCGGGTAGCGAGCTGCACGACGGTGTGCACGGGCTGGACGTGTCGCGGGCGGTGGCGACGGGGCTGCGGTGCCGGCCGGTGGGAGAGACGGTGGCCGACACGTGGGGGTGGCTGCGGGGCCTTGACGGTGCCGCGCCGGTGCGGGCGGGGATCGGGCTCGACCCCGCTGTCGAGGCGCGGGTGCTCGGCGCTTCGTTGGAGGGACCGTGATCAGTCTGCGGGCCGGCGGGGGCTGGTCGCGCAGTTCCCCGCGCCCCTGAAGGGGCGTCAACCGGCAGCGTCCTCAAGGGGCGCGGGGAACTGCGCGACCAGCCACGACGGCGCCGCGGTCGGCAGACGGCAGGTCGCGGGGTGTATCCAGCACCACCCCCTGACATGGGGCTTCGGGCCAGTGACCCCCGCTCGTGCGGTCGGAGAGACTGACGGCATGACGACGAACACAGACAGCAGGGGCTTTCGGGCCAGGGCCCGGGAGACCTTGCTCGCCGCCGTGCGCGGGCTGGTGCTGGCGTTGGTGATCCTGCCGGTCTCGGTGCTCTGCTTCGCGCTGGCCGCGGTGTCGGTCGCGCTGATCCCGATCGGGATCGGGATCGTCACGACGCCGTGGATCCTGGGCGGGATCCGGGACGTGGCGGACGTGCGGCGGCGGCTCGCGTACGAGTGGTGCGGGGTGCGGATCCGGTCGGCGTACCGGACGCTCCCGGCGGACGCCAACCCGTGGGCCAGGACCTTCGGGATGCTGCGGGACCCGCAGGTCGGGCGGGACGTGCTGTGGCTGTTCGTCGACATGACGGCCGGGTTCCTGACCGCGCTGCTGCCGGCGGTGCTGCTGTTCTATCCGTTCGAGGGGTTCGCGGTGGCGGCCGGGCTGTGGCGGGTGGTCGCGGACGGTGAGACCTACTGGTACGGCTTCGTGCCGGTCGACGGACAGGCCACCGCCCTCGCCGCCGCCGCGCTCGGCGCCGTCGTCCTCGTCGGCGCCTTCCGCTACACCCCCGCCCTGCTGACCGCCCACTTCCGCCTCACCCGCGCGGTCCTCGACCCCGGGAAGGGCGAACTCGTCGAGCGGGTGCGGGTGCTGACCGAGACCCGCAAGGACGCGGTGGACGCCTCGGCGGCCGAGCTGCGCCGGATCGAGCGGGACCTGCACGACGGGGCGCAGGCCCGGCTGGTGGCCATGGGCATGGACCTCGGCACGATCGAGATGCTCCTGGACAAGGACCCGGAGAAGGCGCGGCAGTTGCTCGCACAGACCCGGCGGGCGTCCGTGGAGGCGCTGGGCGAGCTGCGGGACCTGGTGCGGGGCATCCACCCGCCGGTACTGGCCGAGCGCGGGCTCGGGGACGCCGTACGGGCGCTGGCGCTGCGGCTGCCGGTGCCGACCGAGGTGACGGTGGAGCTGCCGGGGCGGGCGGACGCGCCGGTCGAGTCGGCCGCGTACTTCGCGGTGAGCGAGGTGCTGACCAACGCGGTCAAGCACTCCGGGGCCGACCGGATCTGGGTGGACCTGCACCACGTGCCGGACGGCGGCGGCATGCTGCGGATCTCCGTCACGGACCACGGCCGGGGCGGCGCGGTGGTCGGGGCCGGGTCGGGGCTGGCCGGGGTGGAGCGGCGGCTGGGTACATTCGACGGCGTCCTGGCCGTCAGCAGCCCCGCCGGCGGTCCCACCATGGTCACGATGGAGATTCCGTGCGCGTTGTCCTAGCCGAGGACCTGTTCCTGCTCCGCGACGGGCTGGTCCGGCTGCTGGAGGCCTACGGCTTCGAGATCGCCGCCGCCGTCGAGTCCGGTCCCGAACTCGACCGTGCGCTGGCCGAGTTGCGGCCGGACGTGGCCGTGGTCGACGTCCGGCTGCCGCCCACCCACACCGACGAGGGACTGCAGTGCGCGCTCCGGGCGCGACGGGACCGGCCGGGGCTGCCGGTGCTGGTGCTCTCCCAGCACGTGGAGCAGCTGTACGCGCGCGAGCTGCTGGCCGACGGCAGCGGCGCGGTGGGGTACCTGCTGAAGGACCGGGTGTTCGACGCGGAGCAGTTCGTGGACGCCGTACGGCGGGTCGCGGCGGGCGGCACGGCCATGGACCCGCAGGTGATCCAGCAGCTGCTGTCCCGGCGGGCCGACGACCGGCCCCTGGGGGGGTTGACACCGCGGGAGCTGGAGGTCCTGGAGCTGATGGCGCAGGGCAGGTCGAACGCGGCGATCGCCGGACAGCTCGTCGTCACGGAACGGGCCATCGCGAAGCACACCTCCAACATCTTCACCAAACTGGGACTTGAGGTGTCGGACGACGACAATCGGCGCGTCCTCGCGGTGCTCGCGTACCTGGACCGCGACCGCTGATTTTCCAGAAACCGCCCTGCTCAAACGGCAGTTGTGCCCCAAGTGCGTAACAAGTTTCTGATGAATTTGTGAGACGCCTGAACACGCCTGAGACGGGCTGCGTATGAAAGGACGCCGCTTCACTCCTGTCGGGCGCCTCGATGCCGCCCCGCAAGGAAGGTCTGAGGAGTTCCATGGGACGCAACATACGCAAACGCCGTTCGCCGCTGACCGTCAAGGTCGTAGCCGCATCGGCGGCTGTCGCACTCGGCGGGGGCGGGCTGCTCTATGCGCAGATGAACGCTTCGGCTCACGAGTCGAACAACTCGGCGCAGAACTACACGAAGGCCGCCTCCGCGACGGTGGCGACCATCTCCTGCCCGGACGTCGGCCAGAAGCTGACGAACGTGCCGGCGCAGGCGAAGATGGGGGTGGCGAGGGAGCTGGCGAACCTCGACAAGCAGATCACCGAGGCCTACTCCCGGCTCGCCTCCACGCGCCAGGCGCAGGCGAACGACGCCAACTTCGTGCAGAACGCGATCGTCGGCCCCCTGAAGGAGAAGCGGGCGGCCACGATCGACCGGATCAGGATCGACATCACGCGGGTCGGCGGCCAGTTCAACAGCGCGCTGTCGCAGCTCGCCGCCTGCACCACGCAGACCGCCAACCAGACCACCGCCGGACAGGGCAACAACAACGGTGGTCAGAACAACAACGGCGGCCAGAACAACAACAACGGGAACAACGGCCAGGCCAGCGCCGCCCCGAGTGCCAGCGCCAGCACCCCGGTCGACGTCGGCGCCGGCGGGCAGGCCGGCAACGGGCCGTCCGCGGCCGACTTCGTGGACATCACGAAGGTCGCGCCGAACGTCCTGGCCAAGCCGCAGAACACCGGCCAGGCCTCGACGGGTTCCTTCACCACCCGTTGCGGTACGAACCAGAACAAGAACCACAACACCGACAACGTCATCGTGGCGCCCGGCGTGACCAACGGCGCGCACCACGAGCACGACTACGTCGGCAACCAGAAGGTCAACGCGTTCTCGACGAACGACTCGCTGCTGGCCGCCCCCTCCAGCTGCCAGAACCAGAGTGACCTCTCGGCGTACTACTGGCCGGTCGTGCGTGAGCAGGACGGCTCGCAGGAGTTCGACGCGAACGCGCTCGGCGGTGGCAAGGAAGGCAACGTCGGCAAGATCATCACGCCGGTCAAGGCGCAGATCAAGTACGTCGGCAGCCCTGCCAGCAAGGTCGTCGCGATGCCCCAGTTCCTGCGCATCATCACCGGTGACGCCAAGACCACCACGAACGGTCTGGCCAACGCCAACGCGCACTGGAGCTGCACCGGCTTCGAGAACAAGGTCCAGCTGACCCAGCAGTACCCGATCTGCCCGCAGGGCAGCCAGGTGGTGCGGACGTTCGCCTTCCAGAGCTGCTGGGACGGCGTGAACATCGACAGCGCCAACCACCGTACGCACGTGGCCTTCGCGGACCCCGCGAGCGGTGTCTGCCCGAACGGCTTCAAGGCGATCCCGCAGCTGACCATGCGCCTGGTGTACAACCTGGCCCAGCCGAGCATCGTGAACGGCCAGGTCAAGAACGCCTACGCCGTGGACGGTTTCCCCGAGCAGCTGCACAAGGCGGCCACCGACCACGACGACTTCATCAGCGTCACCAAGAACAACCTGGCAGCCACGATCGCCAACTGCATCAACACCGGCAAGAAGTGCTAGTGAGCAGTAGCTAGCCGGCGGCACCGGGGCCGGTAGCACGAAGCGGGCGGTGGGATTCTCCCACCGCCCGCTCTCGTATGTGCCGATCGGCTCACGAACCTCAGCCGGTGTGCTTGCTGTGGTCGACCCCGATCTCCTCCTCGCCGCCCAGCGTGGTCTGCAGCGCCTTGACGACCTTGTCGGTGCCGACGGCGACCCACTTGCGGCCGACGAGGTAGAAACCGCCGTAGTCCTTCGCGTCGTTGATCCACTCGCGCTGGCCGCGGTCGGTGGCGAAGGTGGCGAAGACGAACTTGCCGGCGGAGACCTTGCAGATCGCCTGGCGGACCTCGTCGGAGTCGATCTGCATGTCCGGGGTGCACTTCACCTTGGCGGCCAGGCTCTCCAGGCTGCCGGTGGCCGTCACCGGGATGGTGGTCTCCGCCTTGCCGTCGCCGGATCCACAGCCCGCCAGCGCCAGTACGGCCACGGCGCCGGCCACGGCGAGCATCGGTCGGGTCGTCCTCATCTGTTCCTCCGGTCGCGTTGCCGGCCCCGGGTGCCTGCAGGGGGCCCGTCCCCTTCGATACGGCTGCGGGCCGCGAAGCACTCACATCGGCCCCCGTCGGCCCGCGTCGCCGCGGACACCGCAGTGTCACCCGGGTGGCGGTGACCAACCAACGGTTCGCTCGTTCTCCAGGACGTGCAGTCACAGGATGTAGCCCAGCGTCACGCAGCCGCCTCCGCCGGAGCCCCGCATCCGGCCGTCGATGTCGAGCAGGCCGAGGCCGCGCTCGTCGAGCACTACCCCCGCCTGGTCCGGCTCGCCTACCTGGTGCTGCCGCCGGGGCTCGCGCGCGGCCGCCGCGTCCTGACCGCGCACGCCCTGGTCCAGCGGGCGCTCCCCCGGGGCCGTCAGCAGGTCCCGGTGGTCCCGGCCCAGTCGAACGGGCGGCAGACCGACCCCGGGTACTCCCTGGTCCGCCTCGAGGTGGTGCGGACGGCGCTGGAGGCGGGCCGGCCGCTGCGGCCCACCGCCTGGCCGAAGCGCGCCCAGCTGCCGCCGCTGCTCCCCCAGGTGTGGGGCCTGAGGCTCTTCCCGCGCTCCGGCGGCGCCGACGAACTCGCCCTGGACCAGCGGCTCGCCGCCCTCTCCGCCCCGGCCCGCGCCGCCTACGCGCTGCGCGGCCTCGAACAGCTCCCCGACGGCGACGTGCGCGGGCTGCTGCGGGCCGCGGGGGTCGAGCACCCCGAGGGCGCGCTCGCCGAGGCGAACGGCGTCCCGGCCGAGTATCCGCTGCTCGACTCTCCCGAGTTCGACCCCTGTTCCCTGCAGGCCCGGCCCACCGACCTGATGCGCCGCCGCCGGCACACCAAGGCCGCGCTCGCCGCCGCTGCCGCCCTCGCGGTCTGCGGGGCGCTGGTCGGGCTGCCGGGCGGCGGCTGGGGCGCCGACGGCGCGGCCGCCCCGGTGTACGCGCAGAACCCGGCCGCGCAGGCCGCCCTGGACCCGGCCCGGCTGACGAAGGTCCCGGCCACCGCCTGGAAGACCGCCGCGCGCACCGACTTCTCCGTCTGGCCGGCCCGCGGCGCCCTCACCGGCGACACCGCGCTGCTGCGCCGCGCCCTCGCCGTCTGGGCCCGCCCCGGCGACACCGTCCGCGTCTCGGCGACCCCGGGCACCCAGACCGGCGGCCCGGCCGGACCGCCCCAGCTGCTCTACGCGGGCGTGGTCGACAGCGCCCGGGTGGTGATCTTCTACGACGGTCTGCGGATCGCCCGCTACGCCGAGCCGAAGGACGGCACCCAGGGCGCGGCCCTGGACTTCGCCCGTGCGGACGGCGCGGCCGGCGTGGAGGCGAGCGCCCTGGTGCTCGGCCGCTCCGACGGCAACGTGCGCTATCTGACCGCCCCCTGGGTGACCAGGGCGGCCGAGCGGGACCTGACGAAGCCGGACGGCGGGGTGCTGGACCTCGGGCTGACCGGAGGGGTGACCGGGCCGCTGGCCAGCCCCGCGCTGCAGCAGGGGACGTGCACGTCCTGGAACGTGCTCCAGCTGACCGACGCCCAGGGTGTGCACGTCTCGGCCGACCTGGGCGAGCTGATGCCGGCCCGGCTCACCGCCGGGCGGCCCGGCAAGGCCGGCGAGGTCTCGGGGGCGACGGCGCTGCGCGACTGGGCGCCGTTCGCCTGCTCGCTGGCGGCGGAGCGGTCGGCCGGGGTGCGCAGTGTCAACGCGTGGGCGTTCGCCGAGCAGGAACTGCCGGACGCCGCCGGCAGCGGGTCGTGGGTGTGCACGCGCACCGAGACCTGGCGGGGCGACGGGACGGTGTCGCTGGCCCAGTTCCGGACACCGGGCAGCCGGTACGGGGCGGTCGCGGCCAGGGGCGCCGACGTGACGGCCTGTGGTCCGCGCGATCCGCACGTGCTGGCCGGGGTGTTGTGGAAGTCCGGCGGCGGCGAGTGGTACCTGCTGGCCGCGGGCAGCCGCGACACCGCGTCGGTCCGGGCGACCGGCGGGGTCACGGCGTCGGCACAGGGGACCCAACTGGTGGCCGAGACGAAGCAGGGGGCGCAGGCCGAGCTGTCGGGGACGCTGGAGGACGGGAGCGCGATCAGCGGACTGCGGTGAGCGAGCACCGCCGGAGAGCCTTGCTGACGTTCGCGTAAACAAGGTGGGTCAGGGGTCTTCTCAGGCCATCTACCCGTCAGTACATTGACGCCATGTCCAACAAGCAGCCGCAGCCGGTGCAGTCCGAGCACATCGCGCTCAAGGCCCGCAACGTGTCCTTCGCCTGGAAGGACACCCCCCTGCACTGGGTGCCCGGCGATCCCTTCGCGACGCACACCATCAACGTGCTGCACCTGCTGCTGCCCGCCGGCGAGCGCTGGTTCGTGCACGTCTACAAGCAGGTGCTGCCGCTCATCCGCGACGAACGGCTGCGCGCGGACGTCGTCGGGTTCATCGGGCAGGAGGCCATGCACTCCCAGGCCCACGACGAGGTGCTGCCGCACCTCAGGGAGCAGGGGCTCGACCCGACGCCGTACACCGCGCAGGTCGACTGGTTCTTCGAGAAGCTGCTCGGCGACCGGACCCTGCCGCCCGGGAAGGCCAGGCGCTGGTGGCTGCTCGAACGGGTCGCGCTGATCGCGGCCATCGAGCACTACACCGCCTTCCTCGGCGACTGGGTGCTCAACGCCGGGGAACTGGACCGGCGCGGCGCCGACCCGATGATGCTGGACCTGTTGCGCTGGCACGGCGCCGAGGAGGTGGAACACCGCTCGGTCGCCTTCGACCTCTTCACGCACCTCGACGGCGGCTACCGGCGCCGGGCACGGACCTGGGCGACGGCGTTCACGGCGATCGTGTTCCTGTGGCAGCGCGGCGCCCGCTTCTTCATGGCGAACGATCCGACGCTCGACGAGGGCCGGGCCCGGTTCCGGGACTTCTACCTGGCCGGCCGGCGCGGCACGCTGCCCGCCACCGCAGACATGCTGAAGTCGATCCCGCGCTACCTCAGCCGCACCTACCACCCCTCCCAGGAGGGCTCCACCGAGCAGGCCGTCGCCTACCTGGCCTCCTCCCCCGCCGCGCTCGCCGCCGAGCGGGAGGGCAGGTGATGACGCCGAGGCTGCGGACCGTCGTCGCCGTCGCGGGCACCGCGCTGCTCGTCAGGCGGGCCCTGCGCCGCCGCATCGAGGCCTCTCCGCTGTGGCCGATGCCGGCCCTGGACCCGCCGACCTCCGGGCGGCCGCGCTCCCGGGCGCTGCGGCTCCTGGTCGCCTCGCACCGGACGGTCGCCGACGGGGTCGTCCAACTGCGCCTGGAGGGCGACCGGTTGCCCCCGTGGCAGCCCGGCGCCCATCTCGACGTGGTGCTGCCGTCCGGGCTGGTGCGGCAGTACTCGCTCTGCGGGGACCCGGCCGACACCTCCTCGTACACGATCGCCGCCCGGCTGGTCGCGGACGGGCGGGGCGGCTCCCGGGAGGTCCACGAGCAGGTCGTGGCGGGCATGGAGCTGGAGGTGCGCGGACCGCGCAACCGTTTCCCGCTCGTCGAGGCCGCCTCGTACGTGTTCGTGGCCGGGGGCATCGGCATCACGCCGATCCTGTCGATGGTGCGGGCGGTCCCGGAGGGGGTGGCGTGGCGGCTGCTGTACTGCGGGCGGACCCGCGGGTCCATGCCGTTCCTGGACGAGCTGGCCGGGGACGAGCGGGTCACCGTCGTCACGGAGGACGAGGACGGCCGCCCGGACCTCGACGCGCTGGCCGTCCCGGAGGGCGCGGCGGTCTACTGCTGCGGTCCGGAGGGGCTGATGTCGGCGATGCAGGAGCGGTTCCCGGCGGTCCGCCTCGAACGTTTCGCGCCGCGCACCGAGACCGGCGGCAACCACGCCTTCGAACTCGAACTCCGGCGCAGCGGGCGGACGCTGACGGTGCCGGCCGACTCGTCCGTGCTGGCCGCGGTGCGTGCGGAGCTGCCGGACACGCCGTACTCCTGCGCGCAGGGGTTCTGCGGGACCTGCCAGCAGCGGGTGCTGGAAGGGGAGGTGGAGCACCGGGACGAGCTCCTCACGGACACGGAGCGTGCCGACTCGATGCTCATCTGTGTATCGCGGGCCCGAAGTGGGAGACTTGTGCTGGATCTGTGAACACCCGTGAAGGGTCAGGTCCGTGGGAGGCCGGATCCGATCGGTAAGGTGTTCGCATGACAACCGGGGTACGCCGCAGGATGGGAGTCGAGGAGCGGAGGCAGCAGTTGATCGGCGTCGCCCTCGAACTGTTCAGCCGTCGCTCGCCCGACGAGGTCTCCATCGACGAGATAGCCTCGGCCGCGGGCATCTCGCGGCCGCTGGTCTACCACTACTTCCCCGGCAAACTGAGCCTGTACGAGGCCGCGCTGAAGCGGGCCTCGGAGGATCTCGCGGGCCGCTTCCACGAGCCGCACGAGGGGCCGCTCGGGGCCAGGCTGCTGCGCGTGATGCGCCGCTTCTTCGACTTCGTCGACGAACACGGGCCCGGCTTCGCCGCGTTGATGCGCGGCGGCCCCGCGGTCGGCTCCTCGGCGACCAACGCCCTCATCGACTCCGTACGGCAGGCCGCCTACGAGCAGATCCTCTCCCACCTCGACATCACCGAGGCACCAGCCCGCCTGGAACTGGTCATCCGCTCCTGGATCTCGCTCGCCGAGTCGACGGCCCTGATCTGGCTCGACGGGCGGCGCATCCCGCGCGCCGAACTGGAGGTCCAGCTCGTCCACGACTTCGCTGCGCTGACGGCGGTGAGTGCGGCGTACGACGAGGAGATGACGGCGCTGGTGAAGCGGATGGTCCAGGGAGAGCCGACCGACGGCCCCTTCGCCGACCTGGCCGCCCGCCTGATCGCCCTGGCGGGCTAGGCCTGCCCGTTCTTCGGCTGCGGCACGGTGGGGGCCGTTCGCGCAGTTCCCCGCGCCCCTGCTTTTCAGGGGCGCGGGGAACTGCGCGCCCCCCCGGCCCCCCCCCCGCCCCCCCCCGCCCCCACCCCGCCGCCGCCCCC
>NZ_JBIAVV010000002.1:0-397491 GCF_042894765.1 Streptomyces sp. NPDC001507 | reverse complement strand
GGGGGTGCCGGGGGGCCCCCCGGGGCGGGGGCCCCGGGGGGGGGGGGGGGGGGGGGGGGCGGGGGGGGGGGGGGGGGGGGGGGGGGGGGGGGGGGGCCGGCCCCCCGCCCCCGTGTTTGGGGGGGGGGGGGGCACCCCCGCGACCAGCCACGACGGCGCGACCGCCGGACGACAACCGGCAGCGGCAGACCTAGCCCTCGTACTTCCGGTACGAAGGATCCAGGTCCCGCACCTCGGCAGAGGCGTGCAGCACGAAGCCCTCCGGCTTCAGATGCTCCCGCAGCAGCTCCAGCGCCGCCTCCGTCAGCTGCGCCTTCGTCTCGTCGGTGCGGCCCGCCAGCAGGCCGAAGGTCACGTGGACGATGACGTGCGTCCCGTCGGCGTCGTAGCCGAAGGCGGTCTCGTCGGCGGCGCGGAACAGCGTCTTGCAGGCCTCGGGCTTGGCCGCCGCGATCTCGACCACGGCACGGTGCAGGGCCGTGGCGAAACCCCGCCGGTCGAAGGCGGGGTCCGCCGTGGCGGTGTAGTCGACGGTGATCTGCGGCATCTGCGCTCCTGTTCTACGGCTACTGAGGTCCAGCCTAGTTCGCCAGGCTCAGCGCGAGGAGTGCGACGTCGTCCTCGCGGTCCCGGCCGAAGCAGGCCAGTAGGGTGTCGCACAGGGCCTCCAGGCCGGGCAGGGCGCCGCCGGCGGCGGCCCGGAGGTGCTCCATGGAGACCGTGAGGTCGGTGCCGCGGGTCTCGATGAGGCCGTCGGTGACCATGAGGAGCCGGTCGGTGGGTTCGAGGACCAGCTCGGTGGGCGGCGGATGCGGCAGGCCCACCCCGAGCAGCGGACCGGACGCCTTCACGTACTCCGCGCTGCCGTCGTCGCCCAGTATCAGCGGCGGGATGTGCCCGGCGTTGGCGACGCGGGTGCGCCCGGTCGCCGGGTCGATCAGGGCCAGGCAGACGGTCGCCGTGACGTCGGCGTGGTAGTGCTGGAGCAGCCGGTCGAGGCGGTCGGCGAGGGCGGCCGGGTCGCTCTCGATGAGGCAGTAGGCGCGCAGCGCGTGCCGCAGTTCCACCATGACGGTGGCCGCGTCCAGCGAGTGCCCCACGACGTCCCCGACCGCGGTGAGCACCCCGTCGCCGACCCGCAGCGCGGCGTAGAAGTCGCCGCCGATCTCGGTCTCCTGGGAGGCGGGCTCGTACCGTACCGCTATGTCGACGCCCGGCAGTTCGGGAAGCTGGTGCGGGCGGGGCAGGAAGCTGTGCTGGAGGGTGAGCGCGACGTGCCGCTCCACCTGGTACATGAGCAGCGGCTCGGCGGCGAGCGCGGTGGCCTGGGCCAGCTGGGCCAGCAGCGCCTCGTTCTCGGGGTCGACCCTGCGCTGCCCGCGGGTGGGAGTGGCCACGCAGACCGGCACCTTGCCGTCCTGGGTGAGGACCAGCGTCAGCCGGGCGTCGTGCTCCACACCGGGCCGGAAGAACCCGGTGGGCCACAGCGGCGTCGGCACGGTGGTGATCCGGACCCCGGACTGCCCGCGGGTGAGCCGCCGCAGCAGACCGGCCACGTCCCGGTGGGCGCCCTCGTCGGGCAGGGCGAGGGAGGTGCGCTCCCGGTACAGGCCGCGGTACAGCTCGTCGTCCTGGTCGACGACGAAGACGGCGGCGGGGCTGCCGAGGAGGCGGGCGGCGCCGTCCGCGGCGGCGTCGGCCAGTTCCTGCAGCGAGCGGGCCGACTGGATGGTGACGATCGTCTCCGACAGCAGTTTCAGCCGCCGTACCAGCGCCTGGTCGTCGGCGCGGAGCCGGGCGGCGCGCACCGCGGCCCGGACCGCCGCCTCGATCTCCTCCGGCTCGGCGGGCACCGTCAGATACGCCTCGGCTCCCGTGTCGAGGCCCGGGCAGCGGTCCGCCGGGGGGACCCGGAGGGCCGAGAAGTGCACGACGGGCAGTGCGGCCATGTGCGGCCGCTCCTTGAGCCGGCGGCACAGCTCGAAGCCGCTCATGTCCGGCAGGTTCACGTCGACGAGGGCGACGTCGGGCAGGGCACCCTTGCGCAGCCGTACGTCGAGTTCGGCGAGCGCCTGTCGGCCGTCGGCGACCGCGACGACCTGATGACCGGCCCGGCGCAGGACGGTGCCCAGCGCGTACCGGCTCGCGGGCTCGTCGTCCACGACCAGCACGGTCGTGTCTGTCAGCTTGCCGTTGACGTCCATTCTCCCAGCCCCTGGACAACACCGGTGGGGCAGTACCCGGTTTCGGGCCCGCCCCACCAACGTAAGGCCTCGGTCACGTGGTCCGCGAGAACACCGCCACCGTACGCCCCGGAACCTCGAACGTACCCGTTTCCCGGTCGTACGATGCCGACTTGACGACGGAGTCCGCCCCCGACGCCTGCACCGGGTGCAACCGGTAACCGGTTCCGGCCAGGGTGCCCACCCGCTGCTCCTGCCGCTCGGGGCTCGCGTTGAACACCACGACGAGGTCGCCGAGTTCCATGGTGATCACGCCGGGCGTCTCGTCCTTCCCGGACAGCGGGAAGGAGAGCCTCGACTGCACCTGCGCGGCCGTGCCGAGCGAGAACGCCTTGTCGGTGGTACGGATCCTCAGCAGGTCCCGGTAGGCGGCCGAGGCCCCGTCGATCTGCGGGCACCCGACCTTCACCGAGGTCAGCAGCGGCTTGGCGTAGGACCACTTGGACTGGTTGTCGGCGGCCGTCGGCAGCCCGCGGCCGAAGCCGTTGCCGTCGGCGCAGTTCCAGTGGATGGCGTTGAACCAGTCGCCGCTGTCGAAGGAGTTGCGGTCCAGGGACTTGGAGCGCAGCAGGTCGGTGCCGGCCTGGGAGAGCGAGGGCCCCTGCGAGAGGGCGGCCGTGGCCATCGCCAGGACCTGCATCCGGGCCCGGTCGGACGCGGAGGTGCCGGCCGGCAGTTTGTACGCCAGCGCGTCGAACAGCGATTCGTTGTCGTGTGCGTCGACGTAGGCGAGGGCGTCGCCGGGCGCGTCGGCGTATCCGGCGGGCGAGCCGTTGTAGTCGATCTCCGCGCCGGTGACCTCCTTGCCGTCGCTGTCGGTGAACCTGTACTTGGCGAGGTTGCCGGTCAGCCCGACCTTGATCAGGTCCTGGTAGTGCAGGAGGCGGGCCTTCTGCTCCGCCTCGGTGCCGTTGGCCGTCGAGGAGTTGGGGTCGGTGTAGAGGCCGGAGGCGAAGCCCTGGATGCCGGGGTCGTTATCGAAGGGGCTGCCGCCGCGTACGGCGTCCCGGGCCCGGTCGGAGAAGGTGGCGATGCCGGTGCCGGCCATGTTCTGCTGGGTGGCCTGCACGAACCGGGCGTCGTTGGCGACCTCGCCGAAGTTCCAGCCCTCCCCGTACAGGATGATCTTCTTGCCGTCGACGCCGTCCTTCTTCAGGGTGAGCGCGTCGAGCGCCTTGCGGACGGCGAGGATGTTGGCCTTCGGGTGGTGGCCCATCAGGTCGAAGCGGAACCCGTCGACCTTGTACTCCTTCGCCCAGGTGACGATCGAGTCCACCACCAGCTTGCCCATCATGGCGTTCTCGGGCGCGGTGTTGGCGCAGCAGGTGCTGTTGGCGACGCTGCCGTCGGCGAGCAGCCGCTGGTAGTAGCCGGGCACGATCTGGTCGAGGACGCTGGTGTCCGCCTCGCCGCCGGCCGCGGTGTGGTTGTAGACGACGTCCATGACGACCCGCAGCCCGTCCTGGTTGAGCGACTTGACCATCTTCCGGAACTGCACGGTACGCGCGGTGCCGTCCGGGTCGGTGGCGTACGAGCCCTCGGGGACCGTGAAGTGGTAGGGGTCGTAGCCCCAGTTGTAGGCGTCCTTCGCGGCCACCGCGGAGACACAGGCCTGCTGCTGCTCCGAGTCGGCCGGGTAGGAGGCGAGGTCGCAGTCGGGGCTCGCCTGGTCGGCCTTCTTCTCGGGCACGGTCGCGAAGTCGAAGACCGGGAGCAGATGGACGTACGAGGTCCCGGACTTGGCGAGCGCCTTGAGGTGCCTGGAGCCGTCGCTGTTCTTGTCGGTGAAGGCGAGGTACGTCCCCCGGTCGGCGGCCGGGACCGTGGCGTCCGCCACCGAGAAGTCCCGGACGTGCAGCTCCTGGATCTGCGCGTCCCTCATCGGGACGGCCTTGGGCTTGGTGTACGTCGACCAGCCGCCCGGCGCGAGGGACTTGTCGTTCAGGTCGACGACGAGGCTGCGCCGAGAGTTCGCGGTGAGGGCGACCGAGTAGGGGTCGGTGACCGTGTTGGTGACGATCTTCCGGACGCTGGGCGCCCAGACCTTCACCACGTACCGGTAGGGCTTGTTCTTCCACGACGCGGGTCCGGTGACGGACCAGACGCCGGTGGCGGGGTCGCGGTGCATCGTCTTCGGCGTGCCGTCGAGTTCGAGGGCGACGGACTGCGCGGTCGGCGCCCAGACGGAGAGCGTGGGCTTTCCGTCGTGGAAGACCGGGCCGAGGTCCGCCGTCGTGGCCTTGGCGTACACGTCGTCGAGAACCCCCGCGATCTGCACACCGGTCGCGGCCAGCACCGCCCCGTTGGCGGCGCGCTGGGAGGCGACGAGCTGCCCGCGGAGCGCCTCGCGCACCCGGCCGCGGTCGCGCGGGTCGACCGACCAGGCCGTGTAGTCCTTCAGGTACGGGAACTTCGCCTTCTGCGCGTCGGTGAGGGTGGTCTTCGTCAGCCGCAGCCACCGCTCGTCGTCGCTGGTCAGGGTCCCGTCCTTGACGGCGATCGAACCGTCGTGGGAGTACACCAGCTGGGTGGAGACCGCGCCGTCGACGCCGTCCCAGGCGACCGTGTCCCGGTCGATCCAGACCGCCTTGGAGGTGGACAGGTCGAGCGCGGCCGCGCTGCCGGCCGGCTGCGGGAGCAGGTACTTCTCCTGGCCGTTCAACAGCCACACCTCGTAGCCGTCGGCCTTGAGGTCGAGTGACTGGTCGGCGGAGAGATCCTTCTCGTCGCCCTTGTGGATGATGTAGCTGAGGCTGGTGGCACCCTCGGTGAGCGGTACCTCGAAGACCGCGCCATAGGCATCAGTCTTCACCGGCTTCAGGGGGTTCGACCAGTCGGTGGGACTGGCCGCGCCCGTCCAGACGTGCAGGCCCCAGCCGTCGTAGTCCCCGTCGGCACGGTGGTAGTGGATGACGGCCTTGGTGGTGTCCTGTGCGGGGTAGGCATCGGCCGGTCTCGTCGTGCGGACGTCCGCCTTCCCCTGCTCGATCCACACCTCGCCCGTCTTGGTGACGTCGATGGAGCGGTCGGCGGAGACGTCCTTGTTGCCCTCCTTGTCGACGACGAGGAAGCCGACGTTCGTGGCGCCGGGCTTCAGCTTGACGTAGGCGAAGGCGCCGTACGCGTCCCGGCCGGTGAAGGGGTGCCCGGCGGGCCAGGTGGTCGCCTCGCCGTCGGCGAGGTCGCCCCAGGCGTACAGGCCCCAGTTGTCGTAGTCGCCGTCGGTGCGCTTGTAGTGGACGACCGCGTAGTCCCGGGAGGAGGCGGTGGGCGTCTCGGCGGCGGGCGGGGTGCCGGAGGTGCTCTCGGCGAGCGCGCCTGCGGTGTGCCCGGCGGAGTCGACGACGACCGCCTTGTAGCGCAGGGCGGTGCCGGCCGGGACGTCCTTGGCGAGGGTCTGGGTGACCTTGTAGGGGGCGTGGTCGACGGAGCCGAGGGTGGTCCACTTGCCGTTGCCGACCTGGGCGGCGAAGACGACGCGGTCGAGCTGTCCGCCGGTGACGTCCGCGGTGAGGTCGACGGTGCCGGTGGCGCCGGCGGCCGGGGCCTGGAGGGTGACCGTCGGTGCGGTGGCGGGCCTGGCGAGGGGGCCGGCCGCCTTGTAGACGACGGCGGACTCGGCGGGGACGGTGACGGTCAGCTTCGCCGAGCCGTCGGAGGTGAGGGTGCCGTCGGTGCCGTAGGCGGCCCGGTAGCGCATGCCGGCGGAACCGGTGGCGAAGGTCGCCGTCTTCGCCGTGTCGGCGTTGTTGAAGGCGACGACGTACTCCTGGCCGGTCTTCGCGTCCGTCCGGGTGAACGCGTAGACGCCGGCGCCGTCGGCCGCGTAGCGCTCGGTTTGGACCCCGTCCGCGAGGGCTGGGTTGGCCGCGCGCAGCTTGGAGAGAGCGCTGATCTGCTTGTAGAGCGGCGCACTCGTGTCGTACGAGTCGCTCGCCGCGGTCCGGTCGGTGCCGATCTCGTCGTCGTCCAGGTAGTCGGCGACCTTCGACGCGAACATGGTCTGCCGGGCGTCCTTGTCGCCACCGGAGCCGGTGAAGCCCTGCTCGTCGCCGTAGTAGACGACCGGGTTGCCGCGGCTGAGGAACATCACCTCGTTGGCGAGCCGGTCCTTGGCCAGCAGCTGCGCGTCCGTGGCCTTCGGGTTGTCCTGCTCGAGGAAGTACCCGATCCGGCCCATGTCGTGGTTGCCGAGGAAGGTGACCTGTTCGTAGGCGTTCGACTTGTCGGTCGTGTACTTGTAGTCGTCGCCGAAGACGCTCGCGAGCTTCTGCGCGCTGCCGCCCTGGGAGGCGTAGGAGCGGGCCGCGTCCTGGAAGGGGAAGTCGAGGGTCGCGTCGAGGCGGCCCTGGGTGACGTACGGGGAGGTGACGGACGTGTCCGAGGAATACGTCTCGCCGAACATGAAGAAGTTCTTACGGCCGTGCCGGGCCGCGTACCTGTCCAGCGCGGTCGCCCACTGCGTCCAGAACTCCATGTTGACGTTCTTGACGGTGTCGATCCGGAAGCCGTCGATGGCGAAGTCCTTCACCCACCGCTCGTAGATCTTCTCCATGCCGCTGACGACCTCGGGGCGCTCGGTCCACAGGTCGTCCAGGCCGGAGAAGTCGCCGTAGGTCGCGGACTCGCCTGCGAACGTCGAGTCGCCCCGGTTGTGGTACATCGTCGGGTCGTTGAGCCACGACGGCACCTTGCTGTCGCCGGCCACGGTCGGGGTGCGCGGGAAGGAGGCGGTGTCCACCGAAGGGAACTTCCTGCCGCCGGCCGCGTAGTCGGCGTCGTCGAACGGCCGCCCGTCCTTGGTCAGGTAGGGGAAGGCGCCCTTGGAGAGGTAGTCGTACGACTTCTCCTCGTAGTCGACGACGTCGGCGGTGTGGTTGGTGATGACGTCGAAGAAGACCTTCATGCCCTTGGCGTGCGCCTTGGAGATGAGGGTCTGAAGGTCCTTGTTGGTGCCGAAGTGCGGGTCGACCTGGGTGAAGTCGGTGATCCAGTACCCGTGGTAGCCGGCCGAGGCGTTGCTCCCGGTTCCCTGCACGGGCTTGTTCTTGAAGATCGGCGCCATCCAGATGGCGGTGGTGCCGAGCCCCTTGATGTAGTCGAGCCGCTTGGTCAGGCCCTTGAGGTCGCCGCCCTGGTAGAAGCCCTTGTCGGTGGGGTCATAGCCGGTGGAGAGCCGGGAGCCCGTCAGGCCGCCCTTGTCATTGCTCTTGTCACCGTTGGCGAAGCGGTCCGGCATGACGAAGTAGAACTGCTCGCGAGTGTCGTCGTGCCGGGCGGGCTCGGCGGCGAGCCTCGCGTCGGAAGGCGGCGCGGGCGGGGCGGCGGCGTGTGCGGCCAGAGGCTGCACCAGCGCGGCGGCGAGGGCGGCGACGGCGACGGCCGCGACCCGTCTGACATGTATCACTGGTGTGAACTCCTAGCGATAGCGACTCTCTTGGGTCCGACCCGGCGCGACGGTATCGCTAACGAAAGGTTTACAGCAAGAGGCTTGAAACTCACAGCAAGAACTTTCACGAGGCGTATTGACGCGATATCTCAACTGGCCCACGCTCCAGGGTTGTTGAAGCCTGTCCCTCTTGCTTCGGAGCCGCACATGACCGGACACCGACCCACGGGTGCCTTCAGACGCACGGCCGTCGCGATCGCTGCGGGCGCCCTGGCACTCGCGGGCGTCGTCGCCCTGCCGGCCACCGCCGCGCAGGCGGACACCACCGCCAAGGGCGACGTGATCGCCAACCTCTGGGAATGGAACTGGAACTCGATCGCGTCCGAGTGCACGAACGTGCTCGGCCCGGCCGGGTACGGCGCGGTGCAGGTCGCCCCGCCGTCCGAATCCCTCAAGCAGTCCAGCTACTACTGGTGGGACGTCTACCAGCCCTACTCGTACACCCTGAACAGCCGCTTCGGGACGGCGACGCAGTTCGCGGCGATGGTCACCGCCTGCCACAGCGCGGGCGTGAAGGTCTACACCGACGCGGTCATCAACCACACGGCCGCGCAGACCGGCACCGGCTACGACGGTACGACGATCACCAACAAGTACGACACCCCGGACTGGGACCCGGGCGACTACCACACCTCCGCCGACTGCCCCACCTCCGACCTGACCATCCAGGACTACTCGAACCTCACCCAGGTTCAGAACTGCGAACTGCTGGGCCTGCCCGACCTCAAGACCGGCGCCGACAACGTCCGTTCGGGCCTCGCCGCCTTCCTCAACAAGCAGATCGCGCTCGGCGTAGACGGTTTCCGGGTGGACTCGGCCAAGCACATCCCGGCCACCGACCTGGCGGCCATCGTCGCCAAGCTGAACACCACCACGTCCGGCGCGGCGCCGTACGTCTTCGACGAGGTCTACCCGGGCTCCACCCCGCAGCCCAGCGACTACTACGGCTCCGGCGACGTCCTCGACTTCACCTACGCGAGCAAGCTGAAGTCGGCCTTCCAGGGCAACGTCAGCGACCTGTCGTCGATCGAGAGCAGCGGCATCCTGCCCGCCGCGAACTCGGTGTCCTTCGTGACCAACCACGACACCGAGCGCAACGGGCTGCACATGTCGTACAAGGACGGCGACACCTACAAGCTGGCGAACCTCTTCGAGCTCGCCTACAAGTGGGCGACGCCGACGGTCTACGCCAGCTGGGAGTGGACGCAGAGCGACCAGGCGCCGCCGAACTCGTCCGGCTTCGTCACGGACACGGACTGCTCGGACGGCGACTGGTACTGCCTGGACCGGGACACCTCGGTCGTCGGCATGGTCGCCTGGCACAACGCGGTCGGCACCGCCGCGGTCTCCGACTGGCAGACCATGTCCTCGAACGTCATCGGCTTCGGCCGCGGCGGCGCGGGCTTCTTCGCCCTCAACAACGGTACGAGCAGCGCCACCTACACCTTCACCACGGGGATGGCGGACGGCACGTACTCCGACGTCGTCTCCGGCGGCGCCACCAGGGTCACCGTCTCCGGCGGCAGCGCGTCGATCACCATCCCGGCGAAGAGCGCGGTCGCCTTCTACAACTCCTCCTACACCTGCACGGTGGGCTGCGACGACACGGGCGGCGGCAGCTCCGGCGACACGGTGAGCGCCACCTTCGACGAGTACGCGTCGACCACCTCAGGCACGAACGTGTACGTCGTCGGCTCCCTCTCGGCACTGGGCGGCTGGGACACCTCGAAGGCGGTCCGGCTCTCCTCCTCCGGATACCCGGTCTGGTCGGGTGAGGTGAGCGTCCCGGTCAACACGTCGTTCGAGTACAAATACATCAAGAAGGACGCGTCCGGGAACGTCACCTGGGAGTCCAACGCCAACCGGTCGGCCACGGCCACCACGTCGGCGCTCTCCCTCGACAACTCCTGGAACGTGGCGAACGCCGACGCCACGGACGTCACCTTCGACGAGTACGCCACCACCGACTACGGCACCAACGTCTACGTCGTCGGCTCCGTCGCCTCCCTCGGCTCCTGGAACACCGCCGACGCGATCCCGCTGTCCTCGGAGTCGTACCCGACGTGGAGCAAGCTGGTGATCGTCCCGAAGAGCACCGCCTTCACCTACAAGTACATCAAGAAGGACAGCTCCGGGAACGTGACCTGGGAGTCGGGCACGAACCGGTCGTACACGACGGGCACCTCGTCCGGCTACACCACCAGCGACACCTGGAAGTAGTCCAGGAAAGATTCCGGCGGCACGGCGCGAACAAATCCGCGGTGTCGTGCATCGAACCTCGTGTAAGGCACCAGAGGACGGCACGGGGCGCAGACCACGCCCCGTGCCTCACGACACGAGTGGAGCGTCGTCGCCGTGAACGAAGACCTGAACACCCACAGCACCGACACCGCCGGGTCCGCGGGCAGGCACCGTGCCCGCCGCGGGATCGGCCGCGCCAAGCTCGCCGGAGGCGCGGCCGCCCTCGCCGGTCTGGGCCTCGTCTGGGCGGGCACCGCCAACGCGGCGACCCCGGCCGCCGCCAATGCCACGCCCACCTGCTCCGCCGCCGCGCTCAAGGCCACCTTCGGCCAAGGGCTCGCCGGCGGCATGAACCACCAGGGTGTGGTCATCAGGCTGCGCAACCTCAGCGGGAAGACCTGTGCGCTGCGCGGCTACCCGGGCCTGGGCCTGGAGAACTCCAAGCACAAGGCGATCACGACCCACACGCACTGGGGCAACACCTGGTACGCCAAGGACCCCGGCAAGAAGACCCTCGTCCTCAAGGACGGCCAGAGCGCCGAGGCCGTCGTCGCCTGGACCCACGCCAACACCGGCACGTCGGGCGCGGTGCACGCCTCCTACCTGGAGATCACGCCGCCCGCCTCGACCCAGCACAAGACGCTGGCGTTCCCCCAGTGGGTCGACCACGCCGACCTCTCCGTGACCGCGCTGGCCAGGCACATCAACGTCACGGACTGACGTCCCGCCCCGTGGAGGGCGGCGCCTACGCCCCGGCCCCGCCGTCCACCTGCAGAATCGCACCTGACACGAAGGAGGCCCGGTCGCTCAGGAGCCAGGCGGCGGCCTCGGCGATCTCCTCGGGGGCGGCCATGCGGCGCAGGGGCGACACGGACTCTATGTGGTCGATGACGCCGGGGGTGGCCGCCTCCCAGTCGCGGATCATCTCGGTGAGCGTGCCGCCGGGGGCCACCGCGTTGACGCGGATGCCCTCGGGGCCGTAGGTGGCGGCGGCCGACTCGGTGAGGCTGTTGACGGCGCGCTTCAGGGCGCCGTAGACGGGCAGGACGGGGTTGGCGCGCAGACTGCCGATGGACGAGTTGTTGACGATGGCGCCGGTGCCGGCGGTCACGCGGATGGCGTGGATCTCGGCGGTCATGGCCAGCCAGACGCCCTTGAGGTTGACGGCGGTGAGGTGGTCGAACTCGGCCTCGGGGAGTTCGTCCAGGGGGCCGGGGTGGTGCTGGCCGATCGCGCCGTTGTTGAAGGCGACGTCGAGGCGGCCGTACACCTCCACCGTGCGGTCGACGGCGGCGCGGACGCTCGCCGCGTCGGCCACGTCGCAGACCGTGTAGTCCGCGGTGCCGCCGGCCGCGCGGATCTCCTCGGTCACCGTCTTGAGCTGGTCCTCCGTGCGGGCCGCCAGCAGCACCCGGGCGCCCTCGCGGGCGAAGAGCCGGGCCGCGGCGGCGCCGATGCCGCGTCCGGCGCCGCTGATGAAGGCGACCTTGCCGCTCAGAAGGCCGGGGCCGGCCGTGTCCGCCGTGTTCGCTGTGTTCACTGTGTTCTCCATGGCTTCGAGCCTGCGTCCGGGCGCGGGGCCCATCCAGGCACCGGCGGTACCTGGATGGGGTCGGGCGGCCGACGCACACTGGACGCGTGGACAGGCAAGAACTCGCAGCTTTCCTGCGCAGCCGACGTGAGCGGATCTCCCCCGCCGAGGTGGGGCTGCCGCGCGGTCCGCGCCGCCGGACGCCGGGGCTGCGGCGCGAGGAGGTGGCGCAGCTGGCGTTCATCTCGACGGAGTACTACACGCGTCTCGAGCAGGCGCGGGGGCCGCGGCCCTCGCGTGAGGTGCTGGGCGGCCTGGCGCGGGCGCTGCGGCTGTCCGACGCCGAGCGCGGGCATCTGCACCATCTCGCCGGGGCGCCGCCGGGGCCGCCCCCCGGGCCCTCGCGCGAGGTCCGGCAGAGCCTGCTCGACCTGCTGCGCAGGCTTCCGCAGGCCGCCGCGTTCGTGACGTCGGCGACCTTCGAGGTGCTGGCGTGGAACGATCTGGCGGCCGCCCTCATGGAGGACTTCTCGGCGCTGCCCCCGCGCGACCGCAACCTGATGCGCCGCGCCTTCCTCACCCCGCGCCCCGCGGGCAGCAGGCTGTACGGGGTGTCTGACGTGGACGCCTTCGCCCGGCACTCGGCGCAGCGCCTGCGGGCCACGGCCGGCCGGTATCCGGACTCACCCGAGGTGACCGGCCTGGTGGCCGAACTCCTCGCCGGGAGCGAGGAGTTCAGGCAACTGTGGGAGCTGCACGACGTGTCCGCCGAGCCCACCCTGGTCAAGACCTTCCGGCACCCGGTGGTGGGCCCGGTCACCGTCAACTGCGACGCGCTCGACATCACCGACCGGGACCAGCAGGTCGTGATCTACACCGCGACCCCGGGCTCACGGTCCGAGGAGGCGCTGCGGCTGCTGTCGGTGATCGGCACCCAGCGGATGGATCCTCAGCAGGTGGACTTCCCGGCGTAGATCGCGAGGGCGGTGTTCGAGCCCAGGGTGGCGGTGAACTGACCGCTCGAACTGACCGTCACCGACGTGTTCGCCTGCACGTTGCAGTACGTCCCGGCCGGCAGCGACGTCTGGTAGGTCCGGGTCAGCGAGCCCGACTCGTGGTTGATGGCGACGTACCCCTTGGCGCCCCGCCCGAAGGCGATCGCGTCGGCTCCGTCGTCCCACCAGTTCGTCATCGCCTGGCCGCGCACCGCGTTGCGGAAGGCGACCATGCGGATGATCTCCGGCCAGGCGTGCTGGCACTTCCAGCCGTCCTGCCAGCAGGCGTTGACGACACCGTTGTTGGGCGGGCCCGCGTCGGCGTCCGACCACTCGTAGCCGGAGTTGATGTCCGGGGCTCCGTACGGGTAGGCGAGCATGAAGACGTTGGCGAGGGTGTAGTTGGCGCCGTCCTTGTAGTTCAGCGTGGAGCCGTTGCGCTCGGTGTCGTGGTTGTCGACGAAGACCCCGGCGACCGAGCTGCTCATGTACCCCCAGCCCTCGCCGTAGTTCTTCAGGTAGGCGAGGTTCTCGTCGTTGAAGACGCGCTTGAGGTCGTAGGCGTACCGGAACTCCTGGACGTCCCCGTTGCCGGTGTACTCGGTGGGCTGGACGGCCTCGCCCGCGCCGTAGATGACCTCCTGCTTCCAGTACACGGAGGGGTTGGTCAGCCGGGTCTTGATGTTGGCGAGGTCCTCGGCCGGGATGTGCTTGGCCGCGTCGATCCGGAAGCCGTCGACCCCCAGACTCAGCAGGTCGTTCATGTAGCCGGCGATGGTCTTGCGGACGTACTCCTCGCCGGTGTCCAGGTCGGCGAGGCCGACGAGTTCGCAGTGCTGGACGTTCCAGCGGTCGGCGTAGTTGGAGACGGGCGAGGTGCAGTCGTCGAAGTCGTAGGAGGAGTACAGGCCGGGGTAGTTGTACTTCGTGTACGACGAGCCGCCGGTGCCGGTGCCGCTGCCCGCGGACATGTGGTTGATGACGGTGTCGACGACCACCTTCACACCGGCCGCGTGGCAGGTGTTCACCATGTTCTGGAAGGAGGCGCGGTCACCGAGTCTGCCCGCGATCTTGTACGACACCGGTTGGTACGACGTCCACCACTGCGAGCCCTGTATGTGCTCGGCGGGCGGGGAGACCTGGACGTATCCGTAGCCCGCGGGGCCGAGGGTGCTGGTGCACTCCTTGGCGACCGAGCCGTAGTTCCACTCGAAGAGGACGGCGGTGACGTCCTTCGTGCCGGGCGGGGAGGCCGACGCGACGGACGGGGTCATGACAACGCTACAGGCGGCCAGCGCCAGTGCGGCGGAGAGTGTCTTACGTGCCATGTGGGGTTCCTTCACCATTGAAGGCTCTTGCAGAAACGTTGCTGAAACCTTGCGGTTGCGCAGATGTTAAGGGCCCGCTCCCCGGATGGGTAGCGGGCCCTCAGAAGTTGCTGCAAGAAGTTACCGATTGACGCCCCGTCAGGCGGCCTTCCGGCGCTGGCCGGACGCTGGTCAGGCGGTGGTCCACCACACGGTGGTGTCGGCCGGCAGCTTCGCCTCGCCGTCCGCCTCGGTCAGTTCGCCGCTGGCCAGCAGCACCCTGCCGTACGCCGGAGTCGTCACCGACTCCCCGCTCGTGTTCGCGACGCACACGAACTCCCCGCGCCGGAAGGCGAGGACGCCTTCCGGGGCGCGCAGCCACTCCACCGCGTCGCCCGCGCCGAGGTCGGCCTGCTCACGCCGGACGCGCAGCGCGCCGCGGTACAGCTCCAGGGTGGACCCGGCCACCCCGGTCTGCGCCTCGATGCTCAGCTCGCCCCAGCTCGCAGGCTGCGGCAGCCAGCTGCCCCCGGACCCGAAGCCGTACGACGAGCCCTCCCGCGTCCACGGGATCGGCACCCGGCACCCGTCCCGGAAGCCGTCCTGACCCGCGCCCCGGAAGTACGCGGGGTCCTGGCGGACCTCGTCGGGCAGGTCCACGACGTCCGGGAGGCCCAGCTCCTCGCCCTGGTAGACGTAGGCCGAGCCGGGCAGCGCGAGCATCAGCAGAGTGGCCGCCCGGGCCCGGCGCAGACCCAGTTCCCGGTCGCCGGCCGTGCGGATCTGGGTGCCGAGGCCGGGCGGGTTGGCGAAGCGGGTCGCGTGCCGGGTGACGTCGTGGTTGGACAGCACCCAGGTCGCCGGGGCGCCGACCGGACGCATGGCTTCCAGGGTGCGGTCGATGACGGCCCGCAGCTCCTTCGCGTCCCAGTCGGTGCTCAGGTACTGGAAGTTGAACGCCTGGTGGAGCTCGTCCGGGCGGACGTAGTTCGCGGTGCGCTCGACCGTCGGCGTCCAGGCCTCGGCGACGAAGATCCGCTCGCCGGCGTACTCGTCGAGCACGTGCCGCCACTGCCGGTAGACGTCGTGGACGCCGTCCTGGTCGAAGAACGGCATGACATCGTTGCCCAGCAGCTTGAGCTGGTCGGCGCCGCCGAGGTCCGGCAGCCCCTCGGCCTTCACCAGGCCGTGGGCGACGTCGATGCGGAAGCCGTCCACTCCCATGTCCAGCCAGAACCGCAGGATGGAGCGGAACTCGTCGCCGACGGCCGGGTGTTCCCAGTTGAAGTCGGGCTGCTCCGGGGCGAAGAGGTGGAGGTACCACTCGCCGTCGGCCACCCGCGTCCACGCCGGGCCGCCGAAGATGGACTCCCAGTCGTTGGGCGGGAGTTCGCCGTTCTCGCCCTTGCCCGGCCGGAAGTGGTAGCGGTCCCGCGACGGCGAGCCGGGGCCCTCCGCCAGCGCCCGCTTGAACCACTCGTGCTGGTCCGAGGAGTGGTTGGGCACGAGGTCGACGATGATCCTGAGGCCCAGCGCGTGCGCGTCCCGGATGAGCGCGTCCGCGTCCAGCAGGTTGCCGAACATGGGGTCCACGGCCCGGTAGTCGGCGACGTCGTAGCCGGCGTCGGCCTGCGGGGAGGCGTAGAACGGGCTGAGCCACACGGCGTCGACACCGAGGTCACGCAGGTACGGGAGTCTGGAGCGCACGCCCTCCAGGTCCCCCATCCCGTCGCCGTTGCTGTCGGCGAAGCTGCGCGGATAGACCTGGTAGATCACCGCGTCCCGCCACCAGTCGCGGCGACGGGCGACGGTGACGGTGGCGGGGGCCGGTGCGGCGGATGGCTGCTGGCTCATGGCGTCCTTGATGCGTCGTAACTGGGTCATCGGGTCAGAGGTGGGTGTTGAGGCGGCCGTGGTCACAGCGGGGTCGGATGGAGACCACGGCCGCCTGCCCGCGCGTTCGGGCACGCGGGAGTTGCAGCGCCCCGTAAGGGGCGCGGGGAACTGCGCGACCAGCCACGACGGCGCCGCAGACGAAAGACGGCGGAGGCGGCTTTTCGGCGACCGGCGTCAGCCCTTGGTGCCGCCCGCGGTGAGGCCGGTCACCAGGTTCTTCTGCACGAGGTAGAAGAACACGGCCACCGGTATCGCGATCAGCACCGCCGTCGCGGTCATCAGGTTCCGCTGCGCGTCGTGCTCGCTGATGAAGCTCTGCAGCCCCACCGCGAACGTGTACTTGTCGTCACTGAGCATGAACGTCGACGCGAACGCGACCTCGCCGAACGCGGTGAGGAAGTTGTAGAACGCGGCGACCGCGAGGCCGGGCTTGGCGAGCGGCAGGATCAGCCGGCCGAACGTGCCGAACGGCGAGAGCCCGTCGACGCGGCCGGCCTCGTCGATCTCGAAGGGGATCGTGTCGAAGTAGCCCTTGAGCAGCCAGGCCGTGTACGGCACCACCGTCGTGCAGTAGACGAGGATCAGGCCGAGGTAGCTGTCGATGAGGCCGAGCCGCGACATGATCTGGTACATCGGCACGATCAGCACGGCGATCGGGAACATCTGGGTCACCAGCAGCAGCCACATGAACTTCCGGTAGCCCGGGAAGCGCATGCGGGAGACCGCGTAGCCGGTGGTGGAGGCGAGGATCAGGCCGATGACCGTGGTACCGCCGACGACGATCATCGTCGTCCTGAACCAGTCCCAGAACCCGGTGTGCTGGAGGACGAAGGAGTAGTTGCTCAGCGTCATCTTGTGCCAGATGCCGCCCGGGTGCAGGTAGTCGTCCTTGTCGGGGCCGAGGGAGAGGAAGATCAGCCAGCCGACCGGGAAGAACGCGACGAGGCTCGCGACCCCCAGGACGCCGTGGATGACGGCGCTGCCGAGCGGGCCGCGCTCGCCCCTGCCGCGGACTCGGGGGGTGGTCGTCACGGGGGCCTCCTCGGCGACCTGGGCGGAGGTCTGGACAGTGGTCGTGGTCATGGGAACTCCTGCCTCAGATCGCGAGCTGCTGGTCGTTGCGGTTGAGCCAGCGGCGGTAGAAGGAGGTGAAGACGATCAGGATGGCCAGCAGCAGCATGCCGTAGGCGGCGGACTGGGCGAAGTCACGCGGCTGCTGTCCGAAGCCGAGGTAGTAGGCCCAGGTCACGAGGATCTGCGCGTCGGGGGCGGTGTCGCCGAAGAGCAGGAAGATGACCGCGAACTGGTTGAACGTCCAGATGATGCCGAGGAGGACGACGGTCGAGCTGACGGACCTGAGGCCCGGCAGGGTGACGTACCGGAAGCGCTGCCAGGCGCTCGCGCCGTCCATCTCGGCGGCCTCGTAGAGCGTGCCGTCGATGGCCTGGAGGCCGCCGAGCAGCGAGAGCATCATGAAGGGCACACCGCACCAGGTGTTGACGAGGATCGCGGCGGCCCGCTGCCAGAACGTGTCCTCCAGCCATGCCGGTTGCGGCAGATGGAGGAAGTGCAGGGTCGCGTTGACGATGCCGCCGTCGGCGAGCATGAACCGCCAGCCGAAGACGGTGACGAAGGTCGGCACCGCCCACGGCAGGACCAGGACCATGCGGTAGAAGGTGCGGCCGCGGAACTTCTCGTTGAGCAGCAGGGCGAGGCCGAGGCCGATCGTGTAGTGCAGGGTGACGCAGAGCGCGGTCCAGACGATCGTCCAGATGAAGTGGGACCAGAAGCGGTCGTAGGACGTCGGGCCGAACAGGATGTCCTTGTAGTTGCCCAGGCCGATGAACTTGTAGGTGGCGTCGATGTGGTTGACGCCGATGGTGCGGGCGGTGTTGAGGCTGTTGGCGTCCGTCAACGTCAGGTAGAAGCCGTACACCAACGGGTAGATGACGAGGGCCCCGAGGACGATGGCGACGGGGGCGATCATCGCGTAGGCGTACCAGTACTTCTGGTAGCTGTTCTTCAGCCGCTGGCCCAGCCCGGGGCGGGGCGCGCGGTCACCGTGGCGTTTGCCGGTCGCGCGGTCGATGGCGACTGTCATGGTTCGACACCTTCTGGTCTTCCGGGATCTGGCTGGGCACAGGCCGGTGGCCGCCGGACCCCCTCCGTGTCCCGGGGGAGGTCCGGCGGCCGTCAGCGGCTTACTTGCTGAAGTCGGGGACGAGCTTCTCGATCCCGAGTTCGGCGGTGCTCAGGCCCTTGTCCAGGGATTCCTTGCCACCGGCGATCTTGGTCAGCTCGGTGCCGACCGGGCCCCACAGGGAGGAGTACTCGGCGAGCGCCGGGCGCGGCTGGGCGGAGGAGAGGACGGCCTGGTAGCCGGCGATGCCCGGGTCGGCCTTGACCTCGGCGGTGTAGGCGTCGGAGCGGGTCGGCAGGGTGGAGTTCTTCAGGGCGATCTCCGTCTGCGTCTTCGCGGAGGTCATGAAGGCGACGAACTTCTCGGCCGCGGCCTGGTGGGCCTTGTCGCTGCCGGCGTAGACCGAGAGGTTGTGGCCGCCGGTCGGGGCGCCCGCCTTGCCGGTGGAGCCGGCCGGGACGGTGGCGATGCCGAGGTTGGACTTGTCGCTGAACGCGGAGCCCTTGTAGAAGTTGGTGATCTCCCAGGGACCCTCGATGGTCATGGCCACCTTGCCGTTGACGAAGGCGTCCTGGCGGTGGGCGTAGGCGTCGGCGGTGACGTCCGCCTTGTGCAGGCCCTTGCCGGAGTAGAGGTCCAGCCAGGTCTGGTAGCCCTTCTTGGCCGCCGCCGAGGTGATGGTGATCTTCTTGGCGGAGGCGTCGACCATGTCGGTGCCCTCGCCGTAGAGGAAGGGCTGCGTGTAGTACGCGGCCTCGGGGCCCCAGTAGCCGGTGGTCCCGGCCTTGTCCTGGATCTTGGCGGCGTCGGCCTTGACCTCGTCCCAGCTGGTGGGGGCGGCGGTGATGCCGGCCTTCTTGAAGAGCGCCTTGTTGTATACGAGCGCGAGGGTGTCGGTGACCAGCGGGACGCCGTAGGTCTTGCCCTCGTACTGGGCCTGGGTGATCAGGCTGGACTGGAACTTGTCCTTGTCGGCGAGGGCGGCGGTGCCGTCCAGCGGCACGAAGTAGCCGGCCTTGGCGAAGGCGGGGGTCCAGCCGACCTCGGAGCGCAGCACGTCGGGGGCGCCCTTGCCGGACTGGGCGGCCGTGTCGAACTTGTTCTGCGCCTGGTCGAACTGGACGTCGACGTAGTTGACCTTGATGTCCTTGTTCGCGGCTTCGAACTCCTTGACCAAGGCCTTGTACGTCGGCGACTCGTTGGTGGCGTTGGAGGTGTCCCACCAGGTGATGGTGACCGGGCCGTCCGACTTGCTGTCGCTTCCGCTGCCGCCGCACGCCGTCGCCGTGAGGGCGAGGGACGCCACCAGCGCGGAGGCCGCTATGCCACGCCGCATGAGTTCTCCTTGAGGGTTAAGCCCGAGTGATGCGGGGGCGGTCCCGTCCACCGTCCCGCTGTCGTGCCGACTGCGCCGTTGCTGCGGCGGCCGGGCGTCAGGGAACGTAACAGCGATGTAAGCCTTGCGAAAGACCTTGCAGCAAAAAAGTGCAAGGGATCTCCGAAGTTATCCGGGCGTGACCTGTCGGCGACCGCCGTGAGACGCTTGTTTACGGGGGTAGAGCGCTACGGCGGCCACTTGTGCAAGACTCTGCAAGCTCTTGCCGTCATGTTTCAGTAGGGAGTGCGATGACGCAGCAGCCCACAGCGGGCCGCCCCCCAGGCCGCATCAGGCGCTCGATCGGTGTGCAAGGGGACATACGGCCGGTACAGTCCAGTGCCGTGACCACACGGCTTGCCGACATCGCAGCGCAGGCGGGGGTGAGCGAGGCGACGGTGAGCCGGGTCCTGAACGGGAAGCCGGGCGTCGCCGCCACCACCCGCCAGTCCGTGCTCGCCGCCCTGGACGTCCTCGGCTACGAGCGTCCGGTCCGGCTGCGGCAGCGCAGCGAGGGCCTGGTGGGCCTGATCACGCCGGAGCTGGAGAACCCGATATTCCCGGCCCTCGCGCAGGTCATCGGGCAGGCGCTGACCCGGCAGGGCTACACCCCCGTGCTCGCCACCCAGACCCCGGGCGGGTCCACGGAGGACGAGCTGACCGAGATGCTGGTGGACCGCGGGGTCGCCGGCATCATCTACGTCTCGGGCCTTCACGCGGACACCACCGCCGACATGCAGCGCTACGAGCGGCTGCGGGCGCAGGGCGTGCCGTACGTCCTGGTGGACGGTTTCTCGCCGAAGGTGCAGGCGCCGTTCATCTCACCCGACGACCGCGCGGCGATGACGCTGGCCGTCACCCACCTCGTCTCCCTCGGCCACACGCGTGTCGGGCTCGCTCTCGGCCCGAAGCGGTTCGTGCCCGTGCAGCGCAAGATCGAGGGGTTCGTGCGGGCGATGCAGGACCAGCTGGGCCTGCCGGCGGACACCATCGAGTCCGACCTCGTCCAGCACTCCCTCTACACCCTGGAGGGCGGCCAGGCGGCCACCACGGCGCTCATCGACCGGGGCTGCACGGCGATAGTGTGCGCGAGCGACATGATGGCGCTCGGCGCGATACGGGCGGTACGGCAGCGCGGCCTCGACGTCCCCCGGGACGTGTCCGTCGTCGGCTTCGACGACTCCCCCCTCATCGCGTTCACCGACCCGCCGCTCACCACGATCCGCAAGCCGGTGCCGGCGATGGGCCAGGCCGCGGTGCGCACCCTGCTGGAGGAGATCGGCGGTACCCCGGCTCCGCACAGCGAGTTCGTTTTCATGCCGGAATTGGTGGTACGCGGTTCCACGGCGGCAGTACCTGGGAAGTAGTCGCCACGCCGTAGAACATGCACCGTGAACCCAACCTTGGGATGATCTGTCGACAACGTCTTTTCTGGCAGACTCTGTGCCTATGAGTGACTCGACCGTGACAGAGCCGGAAGGTCGCGCACAACAGACCCTTCCGCGGACCGTCACGGGCGAGGGAGAACAGGGGTTCCTGGGTCGGCTGCGGACGCCGCGGCGGCCCCGGCTCTGGTTCGAGATCCTGCTGATCGCGGTGAGTTACTGGACCTACTCGCTGATCCGCAACGCGGTCCCGGAGCAGAAGGCGCAGGCGCTGCGCAACGCCGGCTGGATCTGGAAGGCCGAGCAGCGGCTGGGGGTCGCCGTCGAGGCCTCGGTCAACCATGCCGTGAACTCGGTGAATTGGCTGATCGTCGGCATGAACTACTACTACGCGACGCTGCACTTCGTGGTGACGCTGGGCGTCCTGGTGTGGCTCTACCGCAGCCACCCCGGCCGGTACGCGGCGGCCCGCCTCGCCCTCTTCGCGACGACCGGCGTGGCCCTTCTCGGCTACTACCTGTTCCCGCTCGCCCCGCCCCGTCTGATGAACGGCGGCCGCTTCGTCGACACGGTGACGGTCCACCACACCTGGGGCTCGATGGCCTCCGGCGACCTCAAGCACATGTCCAACCAGTACGCCGCGATGCCGTCCATGCACATCGGCTGGTCCCTGTGGTGCGGCCTGACGGTCTTCGCCCTCGCCTCGGTCCCCTGGGCCCGCCTCCTCGGCCTCCTCTACCCCACCGCCACCCTCCTCGTCATCGTCGCCACCGCCAACCACTTCTGGCTCGACGCGGTGGGCGGCGCCCTCTGCCTCACCTTCGGCTTCACAGCGGTACGCCTGTGGTACGGCGCCCTCCCGTACACCCTGCCCCGGCAGCCGACGGGGGTGACCTTGCTGCGGAGCCCCGCGGGCGGCTGAGACGGGGGCCTGCGGGCGGCTGGCCGGGGCGCCTGGGTCCGGGACGCATGGCCGGTTCGGCACCGCCGACCTCCACGGCTGTGGCTGAGCGCCGCTGCGGCGGAGAGGAGAGCGCCGTCGGCTCAAGAACGACCGACACATCACAAGCGGCCTCGACTCAGGACCGCCTCCGGATCAGAACCGCCTCCGGCCCAGCGCTGCTGCCGCCCGAAGCCACCTCCAGCCCGGCGCTACTGTCGGCGCAGAGCGACTACCAGCCCCCTCC
This sequence comes from Streptomyces sp. NPDC001507, assembly GCF_042894765.1. NCBI lineage: Bacteria > Bacillati > Actinomycetota > Actinomycetes > Kitasatosporales > Streptomycetaceae > Streptomyces > Streptomyces sp. NPDC001507. The sequence continues at coordinate 375,742 of NZ_JBIAVV010000002.1, read as the reverse complement.
ACCCGCCGCAACGGCGCCCAGCCACGACGGCGGAACCCGGCGATGCCCGGCCCCACTCAACCCAGCCAAGCCTCACCACCCCCGCCTCAGAAACCCCGCCGCCCCCCCTTCCCCCGCCGCGACGGTGCTCAGACACGACGGTGGAACCCGGCGGTGCCGAAACGCCCTCAGCCCGCTGGCGGCTCACTCTCCCCGGTGCACGACGTGCCCCCCGGTCACCGTCAGTCGTACGGGTGCCTCGGCGAGTTCGTCCGCCGGGACCACCACCGGGTCCAGGGCGAACGCCGTCAGGTCGGCGCGGTGGCCCGGGGTGATGCGGCCTGCCGTCGGCGCCTCGCCTGCCGCTCGGGCCGCGTGGGTGGTGCAGCCCTCCAGGGCCTCGAGGCCGGTGAGGCCCGGGGCGCCGGACGCGGCGCCGCGGGGGGCGCGGGCCGTGGCCAGGACGGCGCGGACGTCGTAGTGGGCGATGGGCCAGTCCGAGCCGAGGGTGACCGTCGCGCCCGCGTCGCGGAGGTCGCGCAGGCGCCAGGCGTGGGCGGCGCGGTCGGTGCCGAGGCGGCGCGACCACTCGTCGGTGCCGTCGGCCCGGGTGTACGCCGTGTGCGGCGGCTGCATCGACGCGGCCACCCCCAGCTCGGCGAACCGCGGCAGCAGCGCGTCCGGCGCCGTCTCGATGTGCTCGACGCGGTGCCGGCCGGCCGCGCCCGGCCCCAGCCCCGCCACCACGTCCAGGACATGCCGTACCGCCGCGTCCCCGATCGCGTGCGTGGCCGTGCGCACCCCGGCCGCGTGCAGGTGCCGTACGGCGGCGGCGTAGGCGTCCGGGTCGGGCCAGAACGCCGCCGTGCCCTGCCCGTGGCAGTCCGCGTGCTCCAGCCAGGCGGTGCCGCCCTCCACGGTCCCGTCCATGAAGAACTTGACCCCGTCGACCGTCCAGTGCCGGCCGCCCCGCCCCTGGGCCGCGACCAGTTCCGCCAGCCCGGCCTCGTCGACCCCCGGCATGCACCAGGGCGCGAAGCGCAGCCGCAGGGGCAGCACGGTCTCCTCGGCCACCGCCGCGACCAGCTCCGGGTCCCCCGCGTCCATGACGTGCGCCCCGGTCAGCCCGGTGGCCGCCATCGCGGCGAGCAGTTCGACCAGGCGGGCCCGGCGGGCGGCGTACGAGGGGCGGGGCATCGCCCGCTCGACCAGCTGCATCGCCGCGTGCTCCACGAGGTGCCCGGTGGGGCGGCCGGCGGGGTCGCAGACGACCTCCGACCGCTGGGAGAAGGCCCGCGCGCCCGTGACCCCCGCCGCGGCCAGTGCCGCGCCGGAGGCGAGGGCGGAGTGGCCGTCGTAGAGGCGGAGGAAGGCGGGCGCGCCGCCGAGCACGTCCTCGACGAGCGCGCGGTCGACGGGCCGGCCCTCGAACGCGTTGTGGTCGAGACCGAACCCGATCACCCAGCCGTCGGTCCGTTCGGCCCCGGCCAGCGCCGCCCGCAGGCCCGCCAGGTCGCTCACGCCCGACAGGTCGGCGCCGGTCGCCATGTCCAGGCCCCACACCGGGTGACTGTGCGCGTCCACCAGGCCGGGCACCAGGTGCGCGCCGTCCAGCGCCACGACCTCGGTGCCGGGCCCCCGCCAGTCGCGTACGTCCCGCTCGTCGCCGACGGCGGCGATCACCCCGTCGCGCACGGCGACGGCGGTGGCGTGCGGCCGGGCGGGGTCGAGGGTGCGGACCTCGGCACCGGTCAGGATCAGGTCGGGGTGGGCGGTCGACACGCGGTGAACTCCTTCTTGCGTACGGTCATTCGGTCGGCTCGGACGCGAAGTCCGCGTACACCGCGGGCCGTTCGCGGCGCAGCCACCACGCGAGGCCGAGGCCCGCGACGAAGACGGCCGGGGCGATGACGATCAGCAGGGTGTTGACCGTGCTGGACGCCCCGGTGAACAGGTCGATGTGGGTGATGACGAGGCCTATGGCGGTGGCGAGGAGTACCGCGGCGACGGTCGGGGCGACCACGGTGCGCAGGGTGCCCTCCTCGTGCCGTACCCGCCGGAAGTAGCAGGGCACCGCGATCGCGGCGAGCAGCTGGAGCGCGAACAGGCCGATCATTCCCGGGGTGTTGACCCACAGCAGCAGCTGGTCGTACGGGTCCGCGCCCGCCGCCCAGAAGGCGAGCACGACCGCGAAGCCGAGGACGGTCTGGGCGGTGCCTGCCAGGTACGGGGAGCGGTGGCGCGGGTGGATCCTGCCCAGGGACCTGGGCAGCACCCCCTCCTCGGCGAGGGCGAGGACGTAGCGGTTGATCGCGTTGTGGAAGGCGAGGAGGGAGGCGATGATGCTGGTCACGATGAAGACGTGCATCAGGTCGGCCGCCCAGCCGCCCACGTAGCCGGTGATGGCGGTGAAGAAGAGCCCGCCGGGGTCCTTGGCGGCGGCCGCGACGACGTCCTGGTCGCCGAAGGCCTGGATGATGATCCACACCATGAAGGCGTAGAAGAGGCCGAGGAAGGCGACGGCCACGTAGGTGGCGCGCGGGACCGTGCGGTTCGGGTCGCGGGCCTCGCGGCGGTAGATGACGGTCGACTCGAAGCCGGTGAAGGCGGCGAAGGCGAAGGCCAGGACGACGGCCGTGCCGGAGACGAACACGTGGTGCGGGGCGAAGGAGGCGCCGGACAGGCCGTGCGCGCCGCCCTTCACCAGTACGCCGCCGGCGAGCAGGACGAGGATGCCGGTCTCGGCGACCAGCAGCACGCCGAGCAGCTTGGCGCCGAACTCGATGGAGCGGTAGCCGCCGTAGCCGATGAGGAGGAGGCCGGCCAGGGCGATCGGCAGCCAGGGGACGTCGACGCCGAAGAGGGCCTTCGCGGTGTCCCGCCCTGCGCTGCCGAGCAGGCCGTAGACGCCGATCTCCATGCCGTTGTAGCCGACGAGGGCGAGCAGGGCCGCGCCGATGCCGACGGGGCGGCCGAGGCCGCGGGTGATGTACGCGTAGAAGGCGCCGCCGCTCCTGACGTGCCGGCTCATGGTGGTGAAGCCGACGGCGAAGACGGCGAGGGTGATGCCGGCGATGAGGTAGCCGGCGGGGGCGCCGATGCCGCCGAGCAGGACGGCGAGGGGGGCGACGCCGGCCATCACGGTGAGCGGGGCGGCGGCGGAGATGACGAAGAAGGCGATGTCGGCGGTGCCGAGCGAGCCGGAGCGGAGCGTGGCCACGGCGGGTGGCGTGCTCTCCTCGCGAGCGGTGACGGACATGGGGAGGGAGCCCTTCGAGCGCGACGGACGGGAGGGTTCCGGGCGTGCGGGATGACCGGCGCTACCAGGGCAGGAGCTGCCCCGGACCCGTAAATCTAAAGCCTTTCGGTTTTGGCAATGTAGCCTCCTCCTGGACATCCGGGAAGACCCGTTTCACACCTCCGGGGGAGAACAGACCCATGGGACGGCCGCGCACCCCGCTCCTCGACCGGGAGCGGATCACCACGACCGCGCTGCAACTCGTGGACGAGCAGGGCGACTTCAGCGTCCCGCAGATCGCGAAGCGGCTCGGCACCCAGGCCGGTTCCCTGTATCACCATGTGGACGGCCGGGACGGCATCGTCGAGCTGCTGCGCGAACGGGTCGCGGCCGCGATCGACCCTGCGACCCTCGACCTGTCCCCCTGGGACACCGCGGTGGAGTCCTGGGCCCGCTCCTACCGGGCCGCGTTCGCCGCCCACCCGCGGGCGATCCCGCTCCTGATGACCTCGCCGGTGCGGGCGCCCCGGGTCCTGGAGCAGTACGAGCGCGCGGTCACGGTGCTGCTGACGGCGGGCTTCGCCGCGGCGGACGTGATGCCCCTGCTGATCGCCCTGGAGAACCTGGTGCTCGGCTCGGCGCTGGACCTCGCGGCCCCGGAGACGATGTGGGAGCTGACCGACCGGACCCCGACCCCGCACCTGGCCCAGGCCCTGGCGGCGGTGGGGGACGGCAGGGCGGACCGCGCGTTCGAGGTGGGCCTGACGGGTCTCATGAACCACGCCCGGATCCTGCTCCGGCAGATGCCCTAGCAGACCGCACGTATCGCGGGCGTATCGAAAAACGCATACGCCGCCGCAACGCACCTCCGGGTCCCATGGACGGCGTGAACCGAAACGCGATCTTCCTCGGCCTGGCGGCCGTCGGCGTGACGGGCGCCGCGTTCGTCCTGCGTCGGCCGCTCCTGATGTCCGCCCCGAGGTGCATGGCCGGGCAGTGGCACGGCTGCCTCGACACGTTCAACGGCGTGGTGCTCATGACGCTGGTCACGCTGCCGCTCGCCGCGCTGGTGGCATGGGCGCTGGCGCACCGCCGCCGTGCCGCCGGTCACGGGTCGGCGTGGCGGACGTCGCTGGCCGAGGTGGGCATGGTGCACGGCACGGTGCCGTTCGTGTGGCTGACCATGATGCCGGGCGGGCCGGCCACCGCCCCGGCCCGGGTGAGCCTCGTACCGCTGCGGGACCTGGTCACCATGGGAACGCTCGGGATCGTCGGCAACCTGCTGGTCTTCGCCTCGCTGGGGTTCTTCGCCCCGATGCGGTTCGCGGCGCTGGCCTCCGCGCCGCGGATCCTGGCGCTCGGGGCGGGCTGTTCGGCGCTGGTGGAGACCGCGCAGTACGTGTTCCGCCTGGACCGGGTGTCCTCCGTGGACGACGTCCTGGTCAACGCCGTCGGTGCCCTGCTGGCCGGGCTGGCGTCGCGCCCCTGGTGGCGTACGGCGATACCGGCGCGGCCGGACCGGCCGAGCGGCGCGCTGACGCCGACGAGCTGAGTCACCCGCCGCGGCCCGTGTCCCGTCCTGCCTACGCTGGGTACACCGTGAACAGACGCCCGAACCTCAGCGCCCGCCTGAAGCTCACCCTCAGCTACGCCGGCTTCCTCCTCGTCGCCGGCGTTCTCCTGCTGGCCGTGATGTGGGTGTTCGTGCTGCGCTGGGTGCCGGACGACGACGTCAGGTCCATCCAGAAGAGGTTCGGCGCCGTGATCATCGTCGGGCCCAAGCGCTCCGACCTCCTGAACGGCTTCGCCCCCGCCGCGGCCACCGCACTGGCCTTCCTGCTCCTCTTCGGCCTGCTGGGCGGCTGGATCCTCGCGGGCCGGATGCTGGCGCCCCTCACCCGGATCGCGGCCGCGGCCCGGATGGCGTCGGGCGGATCGCTCTCGCACCGGATTCGCATGACGGGCCCCAGGGACGAGTTCCGGGAACTCGCCGACGTGTTCGACACCATGCTCGAACGACTGGAGTCCCACGTCGGCGAACAGCAGCGGTTCGCCGCGAACGCCTCGCACGAGCTGCGCACCCCGCTGGCCGTCTCCCGCGCGCTCCTCGACGCCGCCCGCGCCGACCCCACGCGGGACCGGGACGAGCTCGTCGAACGCCTGCGCACCGTCAACACGCGGGCGATCGACCTCACCGAGGCCCTCCTGCTGCTCAGCCGCGCCGACGGCGGGCGCTTCGGCCGCGAGCCCGTCGACCTCTCCCTTCTCGCCGAGGAGGCCGCCGAGACGCTGCTCCCCCTCGCCGAGAAGCGCGGGATCGCGCTCGACGTCACCGGCGAGCCGGCCCACACGGTCGGCTCGGCCGCGCTCCTCCTGCGGATGGTGGCGAACCTCGTCCAGAACGCCGTCGTCCACAACCTCCCCGCCGGCGGCACCGTGACGGTGCACACCGAACGGCGGCACGGCACGAGCGTGCTGCGGGTCGAGAACACGGGCCGTCCGCTGCCGCCGGACCTGGTGCCGACCCTCACCGAACCCTTCCAGCGCGGCACGGAACGCGTCCGCACCGACGAGCACGCCGGTGCCGGCCTCGGGCTGGCCATCGTGCACAGCGTCGTCCGGGCGCACGACGGCACCCTCGACCTGGCGCCGCGCCCGGCCGGCGGCCTCCTCGTCACCGTCCGGCTGCCCGGCTCCGGCTCGGCGGCCGCCGAGCCCCGTCAGGCGCCGTAGAAGAGCTCCTCCACGACGGCCCGCGCCCTGCGCGTGGTCCGCCGGTACGCGTCGAGCATGTCCCCGGCGTGCCCGTCCCCGTACCCCAGGTACCGCCCCACGGCAGCGAGTTCGCGGCTCTCGGTGGGGAAGGTGTCGCCGGCCCGCCCGCGCACCAGCATCACGGCGTTGCGCACCCGTGTCGCCAGCACCCAGGCCTCGTCGAGTATCGCGGCCTCCTCGGTCCCCAGCAGGTCCGCCGCGCGGGCCGCGGCCAGTGCCTGCCGGGTCCGCGTGGTGCGCAGCCCCGGCTCGGCCCAGCCGTGCCGCAGCTGGAGCAGCTGCACCGTCCACTCCACGTCGGAGAGGCCGCCCGGCCCGAGCTTGGTGTGCAGCTTCGGGTCGGCGCCCCGCGGCAGCCGCTCGGACTCCATCCGGGCCTTCAGCCGCCTGATCTCGCGCACCGCGTCCTCGCCGAGCCCCTCCGCCGGGTACCTGAGCGGGTCGACCAGCTCGATGAACCGGCGCCCCAGATCCTCGTCCCCGGCGACCGGTTCGGCGCGCAGCAGGGCCTGCGACTCCCACACCAGCGACCAGCGGCGGTAGTACGCCTCGTAGGACTTGAGGGTGCGAACCAGCGGCCCGGACTTGCCCTCGGGGCGCAGGTCCGCGTCGATGAGCAGCGGCGGGTCGGCGCTGGGGATCTGCAGGAGCCGGCGCATCTCGGCGACGACCTTGTTGGCCGCGTCGGCGGCCTCGCGCTCGGCCACGCCCTCCCGCGGCTCGTGCACGAACAGGACGTCGGCGTCGGAGCCGTAGCCCAGTTCGTGGCCGCCGAACCGGCCCATGCCGATCATGACGAACCGGGTCGGCAGGGTGTCCCCCCAGCCGTCCCTGACCACCGCGCGCAGGGTTCCCGCGAGCGTCGCGGCCGTCAGGTCGGAGACGGCGCCGCCGACCCGGTCGACGAGGGCGCCCTGGTCGGCCTCGACGGGCTTGGTGTCGGTGCCGTAGGAGTCCACGATGTCGGCGGCGGCCGTCCGGAACAGCTCGCGGCGGCGCACGCCACGGGCCGCCCGCACCCCGTCCTCGGCGTTGTCGGCGCGGCCGGCGGCGGCGAGGATCTCCTGCTCCAGCTGGGCGCGGCCGCGCGGCTCCAGGCCGCCCCCGTCGCCGTCGCCGAGCAGGGCCACCGCCTCCGGGGCGCGCATCAGCAGGTCGGGGGCGAGGCGGCCGGCGGACAGCACGCGGGCGAGGTTCTCGGCGGCGGCCCCCTCGTCCCTGAGCAGCCGCAGGTACCAGGGGGTCTTGCCGAGGGCGTCGGAGACCTTGCGGAAGTTCAGCAGGCCCGCGTCCGGGTCGGCGGAGTCGGCGAACCAGCCGAGCAGGACGGGCAGCAGGGTGCGCTGGATGGCGGACTTGCGGGTGACGCCGGAGGCGAGGGCCTCCAGGTGGCGCAGGGCGGCGGCGGGGTCGGCGTAGCCGAGCGCCTCGAGGCGCTCCCGGGCGGCTTCCGCGCTCAGCCGGGTTTCGCCGGGGGCGAGTTGGGCGACGGCGTCGAGCAGCGGGCGGTAGAAGAGCTTCTCGTGCAGCCGCCGTACGACGCCGGTGTGCTGCTTCCACTCTCGGATCAGCTCGGTCACCGGCTCGGTGCGCAGGCCGAGCGAGCGGCCGAGGCGGCGCAGGTCGGCCTCGTCCTCGGGGACCAGGTGGGTGCGGCGCAGCCGGTAGAGCTGGATGCGGTGCTCCATGGAGCGCAGGAAGCGGTAGGCGTCGTCGAGCTGGACGGCGTCGGCGCGGCCCACGTAGCCGCCGGCGGCGAGGGCCTGGAGGGCGTCGAGGGTGGTGCCGGAGCGCAGCGTGGCGTCGGTGCGGCCGTGCACCAGCTGGAGGAGCTGCACGGCGAACTCGACGTCCCTGAGGCCGCCGGGGCCGAGCTTCAGCTCGCGGTCGACCTCGGCGGCGGGGATGTTCTCGACGACCCTGCGCCGCATCTTCTGCACGTCGGCGACGAAGTTGTCGCGCTCGGCGGCCTTCCAGACCATGGGTCCGAGCGCGGCGACGTACTCCTGCCCGAGGTCGGCGTCGCCGGCGACCGGGCGGGCCTTGAGCAGGGCCTGGAACTCCCAGGTCTTGGCCCAGCGCTGGTAGTAGGCGAGGTGGCTGCTGAGGGTGCGCACGAGGGGGCCGTTGCGGCCCTCGGGGCGGAGGTTGGCGTCGACGGGCCAGATCGACCCCTCCACGGTGGTCTCGGAGCAGATCCGCATCATGTGCGAGGCGAGCCTGGTGGCGGACCGCAGCGCCTTGGCCTCGTCGGCGCCTTCCGCGGCCTCGCCGACGAAGATGACGTCGACGTCGGAGACGTAGTTCAGCTCGTGGCCGCCGCACTTGCCCATGGCGATCACCGCGAGCCGGCAGGCGGCGGCGTCCTCGGGCGCGGCGGCCTCGGCGAGGGCGAGGGCGGCGCGCAGGGTGGCGGTGGCGAGGTCGGCGAGCTCGGCGGCGGTCTGGGCGACGTCCGTCGTGCCGCACACGTCCCTGGCGGCGATGGACAGCAGGCAGCGCCGGTAGGCGACGCGCAGGGCCACCGGATCGGCGGCCTCGGCGAGCCCGCGTTCGAACTCCGCGACGCCCGGGTGCAGGTCGCGGGGCTCGTAGGTGACCAGGACCTCCCAGTCGCGCGGGTGCCGGGCGAGGTGGTCGGCGAGGGCGGCGGAGGCCCCGAGGACGCCGAGCAGGCGGTCCCGCAGCGGCTTGGCCGCTATCAGGGTGTCGAGCAGCTCCCGGCGGGCGGTGGGGCCTGGCTGGGCCTCCAGGAGCCGTACCAGGCCGTGCAGGGCGAGGTCGGGGTCGGCGGTGGCGCCGAGGGCCTCGAGGAGCACCGGGTCGTCGCGTACGGCGGCCAGCTCGACGCTGTCCAGCAGCCGCTCGGCGGCCGAGGCATCGGTGAAGCCGTGCCGCAGCAGTCGCGTGAAGGTACTGCTCCTGCGCCCCGGCGTCATGTGCGGCCTCCCCTTGGGATCACGATCATGCTGGCCAGACGAGCCTAGCCGGATCGGCCGCGGCCGGCTTCGGCCGCGCGGTCGGTGGGACACGGCGGCCGCCCGGCGGACGGGGTGCTGCGCTGCTGCGGCAGCCGGGCCGTGAGCAGGTCCGCCATCGTCCGTGCCGCCCGTACGGCGCTGTCCGCGCAGCAGTTGTTGAACAGGACGTGGACCTCTTCGGCCTGCTCGGCAAGGGCCCGCACGCGCGGCAGCCACTCCGTGAGCTCGGGGACGGTGTAGGTGTGGCGGAAGCGGTCCTCCTTGGTGCCGGTGCCCCAGTGGGGGCTGCGTCCGTGGAAGCGGACGACCGCCAGCCGGGGGGTGGTGACCTGGGCCGTCGGAGGGAGGGAGCCGGGCAGGCCCGGGGCCGTGTCCACGGCCACGGCGGTGGCGTCCAGGTCCCGCAGGAACGCCGTCGTACGCTCGCCGCGCCACCAGGCGGGGTCGCGGAACTCCACCGCGAAGGGCCAGTCACGGGCGCGCTCCCGGGCGGCCCGCACGAACGCCTCCGCGTCGGGTCCGGGAGTCAGGGAGGGCGGATACTGGAAGAGGAGGGTGCCCAGGCGGCCGGATCGTCGCAGGGGGTCGACGGCCTCGGCGTAGCGGGCCCAGACCTCCGCGCGCAGGCCTTCGTCACGGGGGCGGCCGCGCAGGTCGGCGGGGAGCGCGGCCGGGCGGGTCGGGTGGCCGGTGAGGAGGGAGAACGCCTTGACGTCGAAGCGGAAGCCGGCCGGGGTGCGGTCCGCCCACAGCCGGGTGGTGCGGGCGGACGGGAGGGCGTAGTAGGGGGAGTCGGCCTCGGCTACGGGGAATTGGCCGGCGTAGTGCCGCAGCCGGCCTTCCGGATCGCGCCGGCCGGGCGGGTACCAGCCGCTCGCCACCAGGGCGCGGTCGGTCCAGCCACAGGTGCCCACGAGGATGCGTGCCATGGGGGCGCAAGTACCCGGCGTTCACCGGCTCTTCACCCCCGGGGTCGGATTCCGTGAGCCATGGGAGTCTTGGCGTGTGCATGCTCTGTCCGCACCGCCAGTCCTTCTTCTCCGTCCTCTCCCCCGGAGGTTGATGTGTCCGGCAGTTCCGCACGTTCCGGGATGCTGCGCCGTGCTCGTACGGCGATGGCGTCCGCCACCGCCTTCACCGCGGCCGCGGTCGGCCTGTGGACCGGGCTCGGCGGCGCGTCCGCGCACGCCGCGAGTGCCGTACCGACCCCGGACCACGTGATCGTCGTGGTCTTCGAGAACCACGCCTACAGCCAGGTCATCGGCTCCTCCAGCGCCCCGTACATCAACTCGCTGGCCACCGGCGGCGCCAACCTGACCCAGATGTACGCCGAGACCCACCCGAGCCAGCCCAACTACTTCGCCCTGTTCTCCGGCTCCACCCAGGGCATCACCGACGACAGCTGCTACACCCCCGGCTTCTCCTCGGCGGCGAACCTGGCCTCCGAGCAGCTCGCGGCCGGCCGCACCTGGGCCAGCTACAACGAGAGCCTGCCCAGCCAGGGTTCGACCACGTGCAGCAGCGGCAACTACGCGCGCAAGCACAACCCGTGGTTCGGCTTCAGCAACGTGCCGACCTCGACCGCGAAGACGTTCGCCCAGTTCCCGACCGACTACTCCACCCTCCCCCAGCTGTCCTTCGTGACCCCCAACCTGTGCAGCGACATGCACGACTGCTCGGTGTCCACCGGCGACACCTGGCTGAAGAACAACCTGGGCGCGTACGCCACCTGGGCGAAGACCCACAACAGCCTCCTCGTCGTCACCATGGACGAGGACAACCGCCTGGCGGGCAACCGGATCCCGACCGTCCTGTACGGCCAGCCGGTCGCCGCGGGCTCGTCCTCGGCCACCACGTACGACCACTACGACCTGCTGCGCACCCTGGAGGACAGCCAGGGCCTGAGCGCGCACGCGGGCAACGCGGCGTCCTCGTCCGACATCACCGGGATCTGGGCGTCCTGACGTGTACGTAGCGGACAGCCGCGCGAGCACTCCGGCGACGGCGTCCGTGGAAGGTACCGCCCGGCCCCCGCGGGCCGGGCGGTACCGCTCCACGATCGCGCCCACCGTCCTCGCCCTCGGCACGGTCAGCCTGGTCACGGACGTCTCCTCCGAGATGGTCACGGCGGTCCTCCCGCTGTACCTGGTGGCGGGCCTCGGCCTGTCCCCGCTGGGGTTCGGCCTCCTCGACGGCGTCTACAACGGCTTCTCGGCGGTCGTACGCCTGGTCGGCGGCCACCTGGCCGACCGCGGCGGCGGCCGGCACAAGTGGGTGGCGGGCGCGGGCTACGCCCTGTCGGCCCTGTGCAAACCCCTGCTGCTGATCGCCCACTCCCTCACCCCCATCGGCCTGATCCTGGCGGCCGACCGCACCGGCAAGGGCCTGCGCACCGCGCCCCGGGACGCGCTGATCTCGCTCTCCAGCACCCCGGAGACCCGGGGCCGCGCCTTCGGCGTGCACCGCGCCATGGACACGGCGGGCGCGCTGCTCGGCCCCCTGGCCGCGTTCCTGATCCTGCGGGCGACCGTGGACGGCTACGACGCCGTCTTCACGGTCAGCTTCTGCGTGGCGGTCCTGGGCGTGCTGATCCTCGTCCTGTTCGTACCGGGCGGCGGCCGTACCGAGGCGGCCACGTCCGCTGCCCGCCCCACCCTGCGCGCGGCCCTCGGCCTCCTCTCCCACCGCGACCTGCGCCGCATCACCGTCTGCGCCCTGCTCCTGGGCCTCGCGACGGTCAGCGACTCCTTCGTCTACCTGCTGCTGCAGCGCCGGCTCGGCGTCCCGGACCGCTGGTTCGCCCTGCTCCCGCTCGGCACGGCGGCCGCGTTCCTCCTGCTGGCCGTCCCGCTGGGCCGCCTCGCGGACCGCTGGGGCCGCTGGCGCGTCTTCCTGGCCGGACACGGCGCCCTGCTCCTGGCCTACGCCCTGCTGCTCACGTCCTGGCACGGCTCGGCCCTGCCCTACGCGGTGCTGGCCCTGCACGGCACGTTCTACGCGGCGACCGACGGCGTCCTGATGGCGGCCGCCTCCGACAGCGTCCCCGAGGCGCTGCGCTCGTCCGGCCTGGCACTGGTCCAGACGGGCCAGGCGGCGGCGCGGTTCGCCTGCTCGCTGGGGTTCGGGGCGGCCTGGACGCTGTGGGGCGACCGTACGGCGCTGAGCGTGTCGGCGGTGGCCCTGGCGGTGTGCGCGGTGTACGCCCTCACCCTCCGCCCCTCCCGGAAGGCCGCCGCATGACCCTGCGCTCCCGCCTCCTGATCCTCCTCTTGGCGCTCGCGGTTCTCGCGGCAGTGGCCCTGGCCTCCGTCCTGCACGCCTCCGCGCGGGCGGAGCGCCGCGACCACACCCAGGCCGGCGGCCCGAAGGTCACCCCGGGGACGGTGACCCTCACGGCCCCCGGTCGCCTGGTCTTCCGCAACATGGCCTGGGGCCCGCACCGCGACGAACTGACCACGGTCCCCGCCGGCGCCCCCGCCGGCCCGCGCACCTCCTCCGGCGTGAAATGCCTCCGCTTCTACGCCGCCGCGGGCACCGGCGTCTGCCTCCAGGCGGTCCACGGCCCGGTCTCGGACACCTACCGCGCCCTGATCCTGGACGCGCACCTCAAGAAGCGGGCCCACTACGACGTGCCGGGCATCCCGTCCCGCGCCCGCGTCTCCCCCACCGGGCACTACGCGGCCTGGACGGCGTTCGTGGGCGGCGACTCGTACGCGGGCACGAACTTCTCGACCCGCACGGCGATCGCCGACACCCGCACCGGCGCCCTGATTCCCTCCCTGGAGGCGTTCCGCATCGTCAGGGACGGCCGTCCGTACCAGTCCTCGGACGTCAACTTCTGGGGCGTGACGTTTGCGCCCGACGACCGCACCTTCTACGCGACCCTGGCGACGAAGGGCTCGACCTACCTGGTCCGGGGCGACCTGCGCACCCGCACGCTCACCACCCTCCACCCGAACGTGGAATGCCCGTCGCTCTCCCCCGACGGCACCCGTATCGCGTACAAGAAGCGGGTGCCGGGCCTGCCGAAGGACGCGCCCTGGCGCCTGTACGTCCTCGACCTCCGTACGATGCGCGAGACCCCGCTCGCCGAGACCCGCAGCGTCGACGACCAGGCGGTGTGGAAGGACTCGCACACCGTCGTCTACGCCCTGCCGGGCGACTACGGGGCGGACCTGTACCAGGTCCCGGCGGACGGCACGGGCACGGCGCGGCGGATCAGCGTCTCGGCGGTGTCACCGGCATACCTGGGCTGACACCGCTCCCGTTGTCGCCGATTCCCTTCCGATGTCCATTCCGATTTCCGGAATAACGGGAATGGGGGGCATGCGACCATGGGTTGGTTGTGGCAGGAACAGCAGCAGCCGAGCACCGGAGCACGACGTGAGCGCAGCCCCGATCACGACATCCGTGGTCGACACCTTGCGGGCCTGGCGCCGCTACGCGCCGGGGCCGCTGCGGCTGGCCGGGCCGCTCCTGCTGATCGTCGCGATCCCGGTGGCGGACGTGTTCCTGCCGCCGGACATCCACCTGGCCCACCTCCTCGTCGTCGCCGTGGCGGTCACCGCGGTCGGCAGCGGGCCGCGTGCCACCGCGCTGATCGGGGCGCTGGCGGTCGTCTCCCTGGTCTGCGCCGGACTGGAGCGGCGGACTCTGTCCACGGAGAGCGTCCTCGTCGAACTCGCCGCCCTGCTGGCCGTCTGCGTCTTCCTCGTCCTCTTCACCCGGCTGCGCGACCGCAGGGAGCTGGAGCTCCTGCGGGCCCGCTCGGTGTCCGACGCGGCACAACGGGTCGTCCTGCGGCCGTTGCCGAAGCAGGCCGGACCCGTCTCCCTCGCCTCGCACTACCGCAGCGCCGAGGCGGACACGGCCATCGGCGGCGACCTGTACGCCGCCGCCCGGGTCCCCGGCTGCACGCGGCTGCTCATCGGGGACGTCCGGGGCAAGGGGCTTCCCTCGATCAGCGACACGGCGATCGTGCTGGGCGCCTTCCGTGCCGCCGCACACCGCCGGATCCCGCTGACGGAACTGGTCGCCTACATCGAGGACGCAGTCCGGTGGGGGCTCGCGGAGTTCTCGGAGCCCAACGAGGACCCCGCCGAGCGCTTCGTGACCGCCGCCGTCATGGACATCCCGGACGACGAGCCCGTGGTGCACCTGGTCAGCTGCGGGCACCCGCCGCCCCTCCTGCTGCGGGGCCGCACCAGGTCGGCGCTGGCGCTGGCGGTCCCGGAGCCGTCGCCCCCGCTCGGCCTCGGCGTATGGCCGGCCGGCGTGGACTGCGCGGAGAGCGCCGGCGGCTGCTACACATCGGCGACCTTCCCGTTCGAGTACGGCCACCGGCTGCTCCTGTACACGGACGGCGTCAGCGAGGCCCGGAACACGGACGGCGACTTCTACCCGCTCGCCGAGCGCGCCACGGCCTGGGCGGACCAGGCACCCGGCCCGCTCGTCGAACAGCTCGCGACGGACGTCCGCGCGTACACGGGCGGCCGCCTCGAAGACGACCTGGCCATGATCGTCCTCCAGCGCGACGGGACGGCCTCCTGACGAGCGCCGCACCCCCGCCCGCGGCTACCCGCGCCTACAGCACCGGCAGGTTCTTCCGCAGCTCGAACGCGGTCACCTCGGAGCGGTACTCCTCCCACTCCTGGCGCTTGTTGCGCAGGAAGAAGTCGAAGACGTGTTCGCCGAGGGTGTCGGCGACCAGGTCGCTGTTCTCCATGAGGGTGAGGGCCTCGCCGAGGTTCTGCGGGAGGGGCTCGATGCCCATGGCGCGGCGCTCGGCGTTGGAGAGGGCCCAGACGTCGTCCTCGGCGCCCGGCGGGAGCTCGTAGCCCTCCTCGATGCCCTTGAGGCCGGCGGCCAGGAGGACGGCGTAGGCCAGGTACGGGTTGGCGCCGGAGTCGATGGAACGGACCTCGACGCGCGCCGAGCCGGTCTTGCCGGGCTTGTACATCGGGACGCGGACCAGGGCGCTGCGGTTGTTGTGGCCCCAGCAGATGTAGGAGGGGGCCTCGCCGCCCGCGCCGGCCGTGCGCTCGGAGCCGCCCCAGATGCGCTTGTAGGAGTTCACCCACTGGTTGGTGACCGCGGAGATCTCGGCGGCGTGCTTGAGCAGGCCGGCGATGAAGGAGCGGCCGACCTTGGAGAGCTGGAACTCCGCGCCCGACTCGTAGAACGCGTTGCGGTCGCCCTCGAAGAGGGAGAGGTGGGTGTGCATGCCGGAGCCGGGGTGCTCGGAGAACGGCTTCGGCATGAAGGTCGCCTGGACGCCCTGCTCCAGCGCGACCTGCTTCATGACGAGGCGGAACGTCATGATGTTGTCCGCCGTGGAGAGCGCGTCGGCGTAGCGCAGGTCGATCTCCTGCTGGCCGGGGGCGCCCTCGTGGTGGGAGAACTCGACGGAGATGCCCATCGACTCCAGCATGGTGATCGCCTGGCGGCGGAAGTCCATGCCGACGTTGGTGGGCGTGTGGTCGAAGTAGCCCGAGTTGTCGGCCGGGGTCGGGCGGGAGCCGTCCAGCGGGCGGTCCTTCAGGAGGAAGAACTCGATCTCGGGGTGGGTGTAGAAGGTGAAGCCGAGGTCGGAGGTGCGGGCCAGGGCGCGCTTCAGGACGTACCGGGGGTCCGCGAAGGACGGGGAGCCGTCCGGCATGAGGATGTCGCAGAACATGCGGGCCGTGCCGGGGGTCTCCGCGCGCCACGGGAGGACCTGGAAGGTGGACGGGTCCGGCTTGGCGATCATGTCGGACTCGTAGACGCGGGCGAAGCCCTCGATGGCGGAGCCGTCGAAGCCGATGCCCTCGTCGAAGGCCTGTTCAAGCTCGGCCGGGGCCACGGCGACGGACTTGAGGAAGCCCAGCACGTCCGTGAACCACAGGCGTACGAACCGGATGTCGCGCTCCTCCAAGGTCCGGAGCACGAACTCCTGCTGCTTGTCCATCTTCCGCTTCCCCATCCTTGCTGGTCAGGCCGCCTGTCTTCCTGTCGCGCAGGAGGCGGTCGGGCACCTGAGCATCACACCACAACAGCATTTCACGCGCGTTGCGCACCTTGATCGCGCCGGCGACCTCGGTCTGAACGGCTCTCGTCCGGCAGGTGTCCTGCCCTGCCGCCCATCTTGCCTGCTCGGACCGACATCCGTAATGGCCGATCCGGTTTCCCGGGCGTCAGGCCGGTGACCGACACCACGGCACCTCGCCCCGGTCACCACCAAGGGCGTGGCCCCGGCCGGCATGAGAGGGGCCGGCCACTCCCGGAGGAAGTGGCCGGCCCCGCGTCGGACGGACGGGATCAGCTCAGGCCGAGGTCGGACAGCGCGGTCGTCCAGTCCGTGACGATCGCGTCCTGGGCGTCGGCGAGGGTGACGGTGCCGGCGCAGACGGCCTTCTTGAGCTTGTTCTCGACGGTGTCCTTGTTGGCGGCGGTCTTGGTGCCGTACTCCGGCTCGGGCCAGAGGTTGAGCTCGCTCTTGGGGGCGCCGCCGAGTTCGAGGGGGACGAAGTGGTCCTCCTCGTAGTCGGAGGTGCTGGTGTCCGTGTAGCCGTACTCGACGATCTGCTTCTTCTTCAGCGCGGTGGTGTAGGAGCTGGACGGCCGGACGGTCGCGGTCCATCCGGAGACGCAGATGGTGGAGTCGATGGTGGACTGGGTGACGTCCGGGTTGAAGTCGCCGGGCTGGCAGCTGGGGTCGGGCAGGGGGAGGTAGCCCTGGCTGCAGCTCTGCGCGTGCGCGGTGCCGGCGGCGACCGTGAGGCCGGCGGCGGCCAGGGCGAGGGAGGAGAGGGCGGTGACCAGGGAGCGGGATATTCGGGGCATGGGGGATCTCCCGGTGGGGGTGCCCGGCAGGGATTCCGGGCGGTCGTGAGCATGACAGCACCGGAGTCATCTATGCGGGTAGAGCCCTTTGTCGGCCGCGGGGATCCCTTTGTTGAACGTTTGAACGTGGCGGGGCGTACGGAGGGCAACCCATGGCCCGCGCTTGGTTGCGGGCCGATAGCCGGGCCGGCGGCCGAGCCGAGGGGGCACGAGGTGGCACCCCTCCGTCATTCAAATTATCGGTTTCCTGTCGGACCCCGGTCTTTACAGGACTTTCCTGTGCCCTGCCTACGGCTGACCCCATCTCCCCCATTACGATCAGCAGGCCTCACCCTCCACGTCGCTTTCCCCCAAGAAGGACACGGCCCATGGCTACCGCCAAGAAGAGCACCACCGCCGCCCGCAAGGCACGTATAGAGGAGATGCGGCGGGCCGAGCAGGCGCGTGAGCGGCGCAACCGGTTCCTGACGATCGGCGCGAGCGTCGTGGTCGTCGCCGGTCTCGTCGTCGGCGGTGTGGTGCTGGTCAACTCGCAGTCGGCCAAGAGCGACAGCGCGAGCGACGCGAAGGGCGGCTCCGGGGACTCCGGGCACTTCGTCACCGGCAGCGACGGCGTGCGGACCTGGACGGGCAAGCTGTCCCGCACCCACGTCACGGGGACCGTGAAGTACCCGATGCACCCGCCGGTCGGCGGCAACCACAACCCGGTGTGGCTGAACTGCAACGGCAACGTCTACACCAAGGCCGTGAAGGACGAGAACGCCGTGCACGCCCTGGAGCACGGCGCGGTCTGGGTGACGTACACCGACAAGGCGCAGAAGTCGGACGTGGACAAGCTGGCGGCGAAGGTGAAGGCGACCCCGTACTCGCTGATGAGCCCGTACGCGAACCAGACCTCGCCGATCGAACTGTCGGCGTGGGGGCACCAGTTGAGCGTGACGAGCGCGGACGACCCGAAGGTCGGCACGTTCTTCGAGACGTACGTGCAGGGCAAGCAGACCCCGGAGCCGGGAGCCTCCTGCACCGGCGGGACGATGTGACGTGAAAAAGCACATCGGCTGGGTCGCCGGGGCGACGGCCGCGGTGCTCGTCGCGGCCGGCGCCATCACCTACGCGGTGGCCGAGGACGGCGACGGCGGTGGCGGCAGCGGTCTGAAGGTCCCGAGCGCGGACGGGGCGGACGCCGGGTTCGCGCGGGACATGGCGGTCCACCACCAGCAGGCCGTGGAGATGTCGTACATCATCCGCGACCGCACGACGAACACCGAGGTGCGGCGGCTCGCCTACGACATCGCGCAGACGCAGGCCAACCAGCGCGGCATGCTGCTGGGCTGGCTGACCCTGTGGGACCTGCCGAAGGTGTCGGCGAAGCCGCCGATGTCGTGGATGGGCATGGGCGACATGCCCGAGCGCGGGGACGGTTCGCTGATGCCGGGCATGGCGACCGACACCGAGCTGAAGAAGCTGGGGACCCTGAACGGCAAGCAGGCGGAGATCTTCTACCTCCAGCTGATGACGGACCACCACAAGGGCGGCATCCACATGGCCGAGGGGTGCGTGGCCAAGTGCACCGTCGCGGTGGAGAAGAGCCTCGCCCAGGGCATGGTGGACGCGCAGCAGTCGGAGCTGACGACCATGAAGCAGATGCTGACGGAGCGGGGCGCGAAGCCGCGCGACTGAATCCCCTTGCACAGTGGGCGATTTGTCGACATAACGGCACCGCAAGCATTCAACAACAATCGCAACCGATCTGTAATGTTCTGCGCGCCGTCGAAACACGACCAAAAGCCCCTAATCAACGCCCACTTGGGACTTCCTTGGGTTTCTCATTCCCCTGGCATGAACAGTTCACCGAAAGAGTGACGTCGACCGTGTGATCCATTCACGGGCCGTTCCGCCGCAGGCCTCCTGGTGATCACGGATGACCGACCACTCCATGCGTCGAACCGCATAGCAGGGGGCAGTATGAGATCCAACCGTGCCAAGGTGCGGGCCAGCGTGAGCTTGGCAGCGACACTGCCGATGATCGCCGGCGCGCTCGCACTCGGCATACCCGCGGCGCACGCCGCGGACAGCCCGGCCCGTGACAGCCTGAAGGGCACCAAGCCCACCTGGGCCACGGCCAAGGCGGACAAGGGCGCCACCTCGAACAGCGCCCAGATCAATGCCAGGGTCTACCTGGCCGGCCAGGACGCCAAGGGCCTCGCGGCCTACGCGAAGGCGGTGTCCGACCCCAGCTCGCCGCTCTACGGCAAGTACCTGAGCGCCAAGCAGGTCCAGGCCCGCTACGGGGCCACCAAGGCCCAGGTGAAGGCCGTCAAGGCCTGGCTGACCGCGTCCGGCCTGAAGGTCACCGAGGTCACCCAGCACTACATCGCCGTCTCCGGCGACGTGTCCGCCGCCGAGAAGGCGTTCGGCACCCAGCTGCACAACTTCGCCAAGGGCTCCAAGACCTACCGCGCCCCGGCGACCACGGCGACCGTGCCGGCCTCCGTCAGCGACGCCGTCCTGACCGTCACAGGCCTGGACAACGCGCCGCACAAGGCGACCCACGACGACACGCTGCCGCCCCCCGGTGCCGTGTTCAAGAACTCCGGGCCGTTCTCCTCGTACTTCGGCTCGAACATCGCGAGCACGCTGCCGGACGCGTACGGCACGAAGATCCCGTACGCCGTCGAGGGCTACACCGGCAAGCAGCTGCGGGCCGCCTACGGCGCCGGCGACTACACCGGCAAGCACGTGCGCGTCGCGATCACCGACGCGTTCGCCTCGCCGACCATCGCCTTCGACGCCGGCACCTACGCCAAGGCGCACGGCGACGCCTCGTGGAAGACGAGCCAGCTGCACCAGGTGCTGCCGGCGAACTACACGAACACCGGCGCCGACGAGTGCGACGCCTCCGGCTGGTACGGCGAGGAGACCCTCGACGTCGAGGCCGTGCACGCGGTCGCGCCGGACGCCGACGTCACCTACGTGGGCGCCGCGTCCTGCCAGGACAGCGACCTGCTGGACGCGCTCGGCAAGGTCGTCGACAACCACCTCGCCGACATCGTCTCCAACTCCTGGGGCGACATCGAGGGCAACGAGACCCCGGACATCGCGGCCGCCTACGACCAGGTCTTCCAGCTGGGCGCGGTGCAGGGCATCGGCTTCTACTTCTCCTCCGGTGACAACGGCGACGAGGTCGCCAACACCAAGACGAAGCAGGTCGACACCCCGGCCAACTCCGCCTGGGTGACCGCGGTCGGCGGTACCTCCCTCGCCGTCGGCAAGGGCGACACGTACCTGTGGGAGACCGGCTGGGGCACCGAGAAGGCCTCGCTGTCGGCCGACGGCAAGAGCTGGACCAACTTCCCCGGCGCCTTCACCTCGGGCGCGGGCGGCGGCACCAGCAAGACGGTGAACGAGCCGTACTACCAGAAGGGCGTCGTCCCGGACTCCCTCGCGAAGGCCAACAGCAGCACCGGCAACCGCGTGGTCCCGGACATCTCGGCGATCGCCGACCCCAACACCGGCTTCAAGGTCGGCCAGACCCAGACCCAGGCGGACGGCACCGAGGCGTACAGCGAGTACCGCATCGGCGGCACGTCGCTGGCCGCGCCGGTCATCGCCGCGGTCCAGGCCCTCGCCCAGGAGGCGCGCGGCGGCCAGGCGATCGGTTTCGCCAACCCGCTGATCTACTCCAAGTACGGGACGAAGGTCTACCACGACGTCACGGACAAGCCGACCGGCAAGGACCTCGCGGTCGCCCGCGTCGACTTCGCCAACGGCTACGACGCCACCAACGGCCTGCTGACCTCGGTCCGCAGCCTCGGCAAGGACAGCTCCCTGTCCGCGGTCAAGGGCTACGACGACGTCACCGGCGTCGGCACCCCGGCCAACGGCTACGTCGCGTCGTACAAGCCGGCGAAGGCGCACCGCAAGCACTGACCCGCTGCACGGCGGCTCGGCCGACGAAGGGGCGTGGGGTCCTGACGGACCTCACGCCCCTTCGTGTTGCGGCGACGGCGGCGACCTGAAGCCTGGTCGTCGGCACATGACCGCCACGCGAACACGTTCAACCGCACGAGCCCGGCAAAAGGGTATGAAGCGTGCAAACTGGCGCGGTAGCCGATAGTGGATCTGCAGGAGGAAATGCCATGGCAGACAAGCCCAGCATCGTCTTCGCCCACGGACTCTGGGCGGACGGGTCGTGCTTCAGCAAGCTGATCCCCGCGCTCCAGGCCGAAGGGCACGAGGTCTTCGCCTCTCAGCACGGCCTCGACTCGCTCGAAAGCGACGTCGCGTGCGTCAACTTCACGCTCAACCACGTCCCCGGCCCGATCGTGCTGGTCGGTCACTCGTACGGCGGGACCCTGATCACCAAGGCGGGCACCCACGACCGCGTCGGCGCTCTGGTGTACATCGCCGCGCTCGCCCCGGACGAGGACGAGACGTCCCAGGAGCAGCAGGACAAGTTCCCGCGCACATCCATCTTCGAGCACGTGGAGGTCGTCGACGGCCGCGTGTGGCTCAAGCCCTCGGGCCTCCCGCACTTCTGCGGCGACCTCCCGGAAGCCGAGCAGAAGCTCGTCCTGGCGACGGGCGCCGTGCCGGTGGCGGACCTGTTCGACCAGCAGGTTCCCGGCACCGCCTGGCGGACGAAGCCGAGCTGGTACATCGTCGCCAACAACGACCACACCGTGCACCCCGACCTGGAGCGGTCCGCCGCCGAGCGCATGGGGGCCAAGACCCGTGCCGTGGACAGCAGCCACGTTCCCATGCTCTCGCATCCCGACCTCGTCCTCGACGTGATCCGTGAGGCCGCGAAGTCCCTCGAGGCCTGAGCCGACCCGGTCGGGCGCGCGCCATGCGGTCGGCTTCCAGGACCGCCCGGGCGAAGGCCGGGGCGCCTCCTGCGGAACGTTGTGACCGACGCCCTTGAGCGTGCGGTGGACGAACGGGCCCGTGTCCTTGTCGCGGTAGGAGGCGTGGCCGCCGGTCGCGCCCGCGCCGACGGCCTTGCCGAAGGCCCGCCTGTCCCTCATCCGGGAGCCTCCTGTCGTGTCCGAGCAAGGCGGAACCCGCAGTCAGTCGTAGGTGCGGGCCGGCCGGCCCGCCGCCGGACCCGGCCGGGGCGCGCGGTGCGCGGTGGCGGGCGGTGCGTCAGGAGTGCACGGTTTCGGCGGGCTCCGGGACGTGCGAGGCGACCACCCGTACGTGAGCCGTCGGCGGGGCATCCTGCCGACGGTCCACCGCGTACGCCACGCTCGCCACGCCCAGGCCGAGGACGGCGAGGGCCGCGCCCGCGATCGCCGGGGAGGTGAGGCCGAAGCCGGCGGCGAGGGCGACGCCGCCGATCCAGGCGCCGCCGGCGTTGGCGAGGTTGAAGGCGGCCTGGTTGGCGGAGGAGGCCAGGGACGGGCCGGCGGAGGCGCGTTCCATGACCATCAGCTGGAGCGGCGAGCCGGTGATGAACGCGGCGACGCCCAGCAGGACGACGGCGAGGGCCGCGCTCCACTCCGTTCGCATCAGGACCGGGAAGAGCAGCAGTACCGCGACCATCGACACCAGGCCGCCGAAGAGCGTGCCGCGCATCGCGTGGTCGGCGAGGCGGCCGCCGACCAGGTTGCCGATGGTGGCGCCGACGCCGAAGAGGGCGAGGAGCAGGGTGACGTCCGAGTCGGCGTAACCGGCGGCGTCCGTCAGCATCGGTGTGATGTAGCTGTACGCGGAGAAGAGGGCGCCGAAGCCGACGACCGTGGTGGCAAGGGCCAGCCAGACCGGGAGGGAGCGCAGGGCGGTGAGTTCGCCGCGCAGGCCGGAGGCGGGGGCGTGCGTGGGGTGGATCAGGAAGAACACCGCGGCCATCGCCGCGACGCCGATGAGGCTCACGCCCAGGAAGGTCGCCCGCCAGCCGAGGTGCTGGCCCATGAGGGTGGCCACCGGGACGCCCGCGATGTTGGCGACGGTCAGGCCCATGAACATCAGGGAGACCGAGCGGGCCTTGCGCTCCGGTGCCACCAGGCCGGTGGCGACGACCGCGCCGACGCCGAAGAAGGCACCGTGCGGGAGGCCGCTGAGGAAGCGGGCGGCGAGCAGGGAGTCGTAGCCGGGGGCCAGGGCCGAGAGCGCGTTG
Source organism: Streptomyces sp. NPDC001507 (assembly GCF_042894765.1). Lineage (NCBI taxonomy): Bacteria > Bacillati > Actinomycetota > Actinomycetes > Kitasatosporales > Streptomycetaceae > Streptomyces > Streptomyces sp. NPDC001507. The sequence continues at coordinate 352,830 of NZ_JBIAVV010000002.1, read as the reverse complement.
CCCGCGACGAACAGGGCCATCAGGGAGATGAGGACCCTGCGGCGGGGCAGGCGGGCGGTGAGGGCGGCCAGGAGCGGGGCGCCGATGACGACGCCGAGGGCGTACGCCGAGACCAGGTGGCCCGCGGTGGGGATCGAGATGTGGAGGTCGTCGGCGACGTCGGGCAGCAGGCCCATCATCACGAATTCGGTGGTGCCGAGACCAAAAGCGCCGACGGCCAGGGCGAGCAGGGCCAGAGGCATGAAGGGCTTTGCCTTTCGGGGAGCAGGGTTCCGTGCGTTCTAAGTTCAGCTACGGAACAAAGTGTCCCAGCCCAAGTATTCCGCCAGGTTACGGCGCAGTGTCCGATTGTCCTTACAAAGCCACCAGCAAGTCGCTGACCAGGGATTTTTACGATCCCGATGTGTTCAGGTTCACACGTGCCGCGATCGGGAGGTGGTCGCTGCCGGTCCTCGCGAGGGTCCACGAGCTCTCCGGCTCCACGCCCTTGACCATGATCTGGTCGATGCGGGCCATCGGGAACGCGGCCGGCCAGCTGAACCCGAAGCCGCTGCCCGCCGCGCCCTGCGTGGAGCGCATCTGCGAGGTGACGCCGTTGAGGGAGCGGTCGTTCATCGTGCCGTTGAGGTCGCCGAGGAGGATCACCCGGGGCAGCGTCTCGTCGGCGATGGCCTCGCCCAGCGCGTCCGCGCTCGTGTCACGCTGCCGGGCGGTGAAGCCGGCGTTCATCTTGACGCGCACGGACGGGAGATGGGCGACGTAGACGGCGAGGGGACCGTCCGGGGTGGCGACCGTGGCACGCATCGCGCGCGTCCAGCCGAGCTTGATGTCGACGGCCTTCACGCCGGTGAGCCGGTACTTGCTCCACAGGCCGACGGTGCCCTCGACCGCGTGGTACTTGTACGTCGACGCCAGCGCTTTCTCGTACGTCGGTACGGCCGTCGCCGTCAGCTCCTCCAGGGCGAGCACGTCGGCGCCCGAGGAGGCGAGCCGGGTGGCCGTACCGGTCGGGTCGGGGTTGCCGGCGTTGACGTTGTGCGTGGCCACCATGAAGTCGCCGCCGGTGCCCTGCTTGTCGGTGAGCAGCCCGCCGAACATGTTCAGCCAGACGATCACCGGGAGGAGGACGGCGATCAGCGCGGTCGCCGACTTGCGCAGGATGCCGACCAGGAGCAGGACCGGGATCAGCAGGCCCAGCCAGGGCAGGAAGGTCTCGGTGAGACTGCCCAGGTTGCCGACGGCGTTGGGGATGCGGGAGTGCAGCAGCATCACTCCGGCGAGGAGCAGCGCCACCACGGCGGTGACGATGCCCCGGCGCCAGATGCGCGGATCGTTTCGCCAGCCCTTCAGCAGCCGTTCCACCAGGCGTCGGAACCGGTCTCCCCGACGCTCGGGTCCCGAGCCGCCGTTGTCCGTCTCCGTCATGTACGCCTGCTGCGCCATACGCCTGCCTCACAACCTGCCGTGCACACCGTCGTCCCCCGGTTACGACCCTAGGGGATGATCGGCTCCTCTCCCGCCGTCACATGACGGCCGTACGGAAGAGGATGACGAACAAGCCGAGGGGAGGGGTTCCGGTTACCGGCGGGTCGGCGGGGTCTGTGACGAAACGCGAACACTGCTACGGCGACGGGACGGGGCCCAGGCCCGCCAGCACCTCGTCGACGATCTGTTCGGCCAGGCCCTCGGGGAGTTCCGCGTCCGGACGCAGGATGGCCCTGAGCAGCATCGGTCCGGTGAACATGTCGTTGGCCAGGTCGACGTCGATGTCGGCGCGGAGTTCGCCGTTGCGCTGGCCCCTGCGCAGCACTTCCTTGCCGAGTTCACGCCGGGGGTTGACGACGTTGGTGTGGTAGGCGTTCCAGATGCGGGGGCTGCTCTTCATCTGGGCGTACACGTTGTGCAGGATGGCCGACGAACGGTTCATCAGGCCGCGCTGCCGCAGCGATTCGAGCAGCACCACGAGGTCGTCGCGCATGGAGGTGCCGGGGAGTTCGGGGTCTGGGGGCTCGGCGGCGCGCATGACGTCGACGAAGAGCTCCTCCTTGCCGTTCCAGCGGCGGTAGATGGTGGCCTTGCCGACGCCGGCGGTCCGGGCGATTCTCTCGATGGAGAGCTCGGCGAGCGGCACGCCGTCCTCCAGGAGCTTCATCACGCCTTCCAGGATGGCGAACTCCACCGCTTCGCTGCGGGGGCGGCCGCGGGCCGGAGTGATGGACCGCGGTCCGCTGTCGGCAAGCGTCACGTCGTACCGTCCTCTCAGTGCACTGGCTGCGGGAATTCTCCCGCAGCCGAAGCCTCCCCCCGTGGTCGCCACGAGGTTCTCCCCGTGGCTCCGGGGTGTCCCCCGGTCTCCCCCGTGGTTCCCGCCGGTGCCGGCCGGTCCGTTCAGTCGTTCATCAGGTCTTCAGGTCAGCAGGTCAGCAGTCATCGGTTCGATCATTCAGTCGTTCCGTAGTCCATGGTCACTCCGCCGCCACGACCAGTTCCTGCTCCCGGTCGCCCTCCTGGCCGGCCGGCGGCTTGCCCGGCAGGAAGAGGGTCACGACCACGGCGCCGATCAGCGCGACGCCCGCACCGCACAGGGCGGTGGTGTGCATGGCGTGCAGGAAGGCGTCGTTGGCGGGGGTGACCAGGGCCTTGCCCTGTGCGCCGAGCTTCGAGGCGACGCCGAGCGTGGCCTCGATGGACTCGCCGGCCGTCTCGCGCAGCCCGCGCGGCAGAGCGCCGAGCTTGCCCTCGATGCCGTTGCGGTACGACGTCGAGAGCACCGAGCCGAGCACGGCGATGCCGAGGGCGCCGCCGACCTGGCGGAAGGTGTTGCTGAGCGCGGAGGCGGAACCGGCCTTCTCGCGGGGCAGGGCCTGCATGATGACGACCGACGTCGGCGTCATGATGTGCGCCATGCCGGTGCCCATCAGGAAGAAGACGACCTCCAGGATCCAGATCGGGGTGTCCGCCTCGAAGGTGGCGAAGGCGCCGAGGGTGGCGGCGATCAGCACCAGGCCGCCCGCGGTGGTGGCCTTGTTGCCGAACCGCTCCACGACCAGCCGGGCCCGCGGCGCGAAGATCATCTGCGCGGCGGCCAGCGGGAGCAGCAGCAGACCGGACTGCAGCGGCGAGTAGCCGCGCACGCTCTGGGTGTAGAAGACGGAGAAGAAGGTCACGCCCATCAGCGCGAAGAAGACCAGCGCGATGGCGGCCATCGCGGCCGAGAAGACCTTGTTCTTGAAGTAGGTGACGTCCAGCGACGGGTGGTCGCTGCGCTTCTCGAAGATCACGAAGCCGGCCAGGACCGCGACGCCCGCGAAGATGGTGACCAGCACCTTGGTGTCGGTGAAGTCGGCGAGCTCGCCGCCCTTGATGATGCCGTAGACCAGCAGGACCAGGCCGACGACGGAGAGCACCACGCCGACGGGGTCGAGGCGGCCGGGGCGCGGGTCGCGGGAGTCGGGAACCAGCCAGAACATCAGGGCGAGCGCGATGATCACGATCGGTACGTTGATGAGGAAGACCGAGCCCCACCAGAAGTGGTCGAGCAGCACACCGCCGGTGATCGGGCCGATGGCGATGGCGAGGCCGACGCCGCCGGCCCAGATGCCGATTGCCTTCGGCTGCTCCTGGCGCTCGAAGACGTTCATCAGGACGGCGAGGGTGGCGGGCATCACGAAGGCCGCGCCGAGGGCCATCAGGGCGCGGAAGGCGATCAGCTGGTCAGCGGAGCCGGACTCGGCGGCGAGGGCCGAGCCGACACCGAAGACCACGAGGCCGCCGATGAGCACCTTCTTGCGGCCGAGGCGGTCGCCGACGAGGCCGGCGGTGAAGAGCAGGCCGGCGAAGACGAGGGTGTAGGCGTTGATCGCCCACTCCAGCTGGCTCTGGGTGGCGCCGAGGCCGACCGGGGCCGGAGTGGAGATGGTCTTGACGGCGACGTTCAGGATCGAGTTGTCGAGCACCACGATCAGCAGGCTCAACATGAGCACGCCGAGGATCGCCCAGCGGCGCCGGTGCACCGCCTCGGGTATGCGCGAGCCGGGTGGAGCGTGGTCGGCAGGAGTTGTCATGAGGACGAGCCTATGACCATTTCAATACGGCACCGTCTCGTATCTGAATTCCTTTACCCGGGCTTTATGGAACGCGACAAGGCGGGCCGGGGCGGACGGTGACCGACGGATCACACGGGGGCCCTCTGGCCGACGGCGGCACGAAGTGCCACCATGAGAGGGATCCGGGGACGCCGTCAGGGTGCCTCGAGATGACTGAAGGAGCCGTTGTCATGACGCAGCTTTCGGCTGCCCAGACCGTGCAGAACAGCCCCTCCGACGGCAGCAGGGCGCTGTACGGGGGGAAGGGCACGCGCCGCATCACGGTTCGCGACATCGCCCTCGCCAAGGAACGCGGCGAGAAGTGGCCCATGCTCACCGCGTACGACGCGATGACCGCCTCCGTCTTCGACGAGTCCGGCATCCCGGTGCTGCTGGTGGGCGACTCGGCCGGCAACTGTCACCTGGGCTACGAGTCGACGGTCCCGGTGACCCTCGACGAGATGACGATGCTGTCGGCGGCCGTGGTCCGCGGCACCCAGCGTGCGCTGATCGTCGGCGACCTCCCCTTCGGCTCCTACCAGGAGGGTCCGGTGCAGGCGCTGCGCTCGGCGACCCGGCTGGTGAAGGAGGCCGGTGTCGGCGCGGTCAAGCTGGAGGGCGGCGAGCGGTCGCACGAACAGATCCGGCTGCTCGTCGAGTCCGGCATCCCGGTGATGGCGCACATCGGCCTGACCCCGCAGTCCGTCAACGCCATGGGCTACCGCGTGCAGGGCCGCGGCGAGGAGGCCGCCCAGCAACTGCTGCGCGACGCCAAGTCGGTCCAGGACGCGGGCGCGTTCGCGGTCGTACTCGAACTGGTCCCGGCGGAGCTCGCCGCCGAGGTGACCCGGGTGCTGCACATCCCGACCGTCGGCATCGGCGCCGGTCCCGAGACCGACGCCCAGGTCCTGGTCTGGACGGACATGCTCGGCCTGACCTCGGGCCGGGTCCCGAAGTTCGTCAAGAAGTACGCGAACCTGCGCGAGGTCATGGGCAACGCGGCCCGGGCCTACGCCGAGGACGTCGTCGGCGGAACGTTCCCGCTGGAGGAGCACTCCGTCCACTGAGCGCTCCGCTGGATCAGCCGTGACGCGCCGCCTTTCGTCTGCGGCACCGTCCTGGCCGGTCGCGCAGTTCCCGCCCCCCTTACGGGGCGCTGCACAGAGCCACTGCGGAAACACCAAGGACAGCCCGCCGATCTTCCCCCGTCGGCGGGCTGTCCCGTGTCCTGGTGGACTTCACCGGACGCGGTGGACGACACCGGACGCGGTGGACTTCACCGGACGCGCTGGAGAGAATGGCCGCCCACAACACGTCAAGACTTCTGCCCGGTGACGGAGTCGGCGCGGGGCGCGTGTCCCCTCCCCGCGCCAGCACTGGACGGTTCCAGACGGAGACCACGGGTCGGTACATCCGGACACCGACGACCCAGGTGGGCCGTCCCGCCCGGCAGCGAACAGGACTCGCCGTGCCCGCGGCGAACTACCGTGCCCTGCTGCGCACCCCGGGTGCCGCGGCCTTCTTCCTCGCGGCGTCGTTCGGACGCGTCGGCGTCGCGATGACCGGCCTCAGCGTCATCTGGCTGGTCCACTCCCGCACCGGCACCTTCACCTCGGCCGGCCTGGTCGGCGGCTGCTTCGCGGTGGCCGAGGCGCTCGGGGCGCCCCAGGTGGCCCGGCTCGTGGACCGGTTCGGGCAGACCCGGGTGCTGCCGCCCGTCCTGCTCGCCCACGCCCTCGCGGTCGCCCTCCTGGTGTCGCTGGTCGCCGTCGGCGCCCCCGCCGCCCTGCTGGCCCTGGGCGGTGCGCTGGCCGGCGCCGGCCTTCCCCAGCTCGGCGCGATGTCCGCGGCACGCTGGGCGGCGCTGCTGCGCTCCGGCCGGGCGGCGGAACTGCCCAGCGCCTTCGCCCTGGAGTCCGTCAGCAACGAGGCCGGCTACCTGCTGGGCCCGGCGCTGGTCAGCTCTCTCGCCGCGGCCGGACATCCCGTGGCCGGCACCGTGCTGGCCACCGCCCTGTCGGTGGCCGGGGGGCTGGTCCTCGCGGCGCAGCACGGCAGCGCGCCCCCGCCGTCGACCGCCGGCCCGACGGCCGACGGCGACCCGGCGGCCACCCGCGCGGACCGGTCGTCGCTGCGCGGCGAGGTCGTCCTGCTGATGGGGCTCAGCCTCGCCGTCGGCGTGTTCTTCGGGGCCATGCAGGTGTCGGTGACCGCCTTCACCGTGGCGCACGGCGCGCCGGGTGCCGCGACGCGGGTCCTGGCCGTCTCCGGTTGCAGCGGGCTGCTGTCCGGATGGCTGTACGGGAGACGCCGGTGGCGTACCGCGCCCCGGGTGCAGTTGCCGGCCGCGGCCGGTGCGCTGATGCTCGGCACCCTGCTGCTGCTCACGGTCGACTCGCCGCTCGGGCTCGGGCTGGTCGTCGTACTGACCGGTGCCGCGATCCCGCCCCTGCTGGTGCTCTTCTCCGTGCTGACCCAGTCGATCGTCCACCAGACCGTCCTGACCAGGGCGTTCTCCTGGCTCGGCGCCGCGAGCGCGGCGGGCTCGGCCGCCGGGGCGACGCTCTCCGGCCGGGCGATCGACGCGTTCGGGCCGTCCGGTGGCTTCGCGGTCACCGCCGTTGCCGCCGCCGCACTGGCCCTCCAGGGCCTCGCCGGCCTGCACCTGCTGCGCACGCCGGAGGAGGAGCCTGAGTGAGCTGTCGACGCTGTGCCGGTGGGCTGTCGGCGGACCGTCGGCCGGTGTCGGCGGCCTGTCGGTGGTTTGTCGGTGGGGCCTGGCACCGTACTTTCCATGACGCGAATCGACAACAACGCCGTGTCCGTACGGGGGCTGGTGAAGCACTACGGCGACACCAAGGCACTCGACGGAGTTGATCTGGACGTGCGCCAGGGCACCGTGATGGGTGTGCTCGGGCCGAACGGGGCCGGCAAGACCACCCTGGTGCGGATCCTGTCCACGCTGCTGCAGCCCGACGCGGGAGAGGCGACCGTCGCCGGGTACGACGTGCTGCGCCAGCCCCGCCAGCTGCGCCGGGTGATCGGGCTGACCGGGCAGTACGCCTCCGTGGACGAGAAGCTGCCGGGCTGGGAGAACCTGTACATGATCGGGCGGCTGCTCGACCTGTCGCGGAAGGACGCGCGGGCCCGGGCCGACGAGCTGCTGGAGCGGTTCTCGCTGACGGATGCCGCGAAGCGGCCGGCGAGCACGTACTCCGGTGGCATGCGCCGCCGGCTCGACCTCGCCGCCTCGATGATCGGGCACCCCCAGGTGCTGTTCCTCGACGAGCCCACCACCGGTCTCGACCCGCGCACCCGCAACGAGGTGTGGGACGAGGTCAAGGCCATGGTCGGCGACGGGGTGACCGTGCTGCTGACCACCCAGTACATGGAGGAGGCCGAGCAGCTCGCCTCCGAGCTGACCGTCGTGGACCGCGGGAAGGTCATCGCGAACGGCAGGGTGGAGGAGCTGAAGGCGAAGGTCGGCGGGCGGACGCTGCGGGTGCGGCCCGTGGACCCGCTCCAGGTCCGGCCGCTCGCCGCCATGATCGACGAGCTGGGGATCACCGGGCTCGCCGGTACCACCGTGGACGCGGACAACGGCACGCTGCTGGTGCCGATCCTCAGCGACGAGCAGCTGACCGCCGTGGTCGGCGCCGTCACCGCCCGCGGTATCACCATCAGCTCCATCGTCACCGAACTGCCCAGCCTGGACGAGGTGTTCCTGTCCCTCACCGGCCACCGCGCCAGTGCCCCGCAGGACGCCGAGCCCGCCGACGACCGTCAGGAGGTCGCCGTATGAGCGCCACGACCGCCACCGCCACCGCGCCCGCCACCGACGTCCGGATCCCGCTGCGCGGGCACCTCCGGCACACCGGGGCCCTGATCCGCCGCAACCTGCTGTGGATCCGCCAGGACCCCGAGTCGATGTTCGACGCCCTGCTGATGCCGGTCGTCTTCACGCTGCTGTTCGTGTACGTCTTCGGCGGCTCGATCGGGCAGGCGCTCGGCGGCGGCCAGGACGGCTACGTCCAGTACGTCATCCCGGGCATGATCGCGATGATGAGCATGACGCTCTCGCAGGGCGTCGGCACCGGGTTCAGCCAGGACTTCAACTCCGGTGTGATGGACCGGTTCCGGTCGCTGCCGATCGGGCGCGGCTCGGTGCTGTTCGCGAAGATCTCGGTGGAACTGGCGCGGATGCTGTTCGCGACCGCCGTGCTGATGATCGTCGCCGTGCTCGTCGGGTTCCACATCCACCACTGGGCCGGGCTGTTCGCCGCCGTGGGCCTGTCCGCGGTGTTCGCCTCCTCGATCATGTGGGTGTTCCTCACCCTGGGCGTGATCCTGAAGAACGCCCAGTCCGTGCAGGCCATGGGGTTCCTGGTGCTGTTCCCGCTGCAGTTCGGCTCGTCGATCTTCGCGCCGACGAAGTCGATGCCGGGCTGGCTGCAGGCCTTCACCGACTACAACCCGCTGTCCACGCTCGCCGACGCGGCGCGCGGGCTGATGGTCGGCGGCCCGGTCGCCCACGACCTGTGGGTCACGCTGGCCTGGTCGGTGGGGATCACGGCGGTGGCGGCACCGTACGCGATCCACCGGTTCCGGACGAAGAGCTGACGTTCGCCGGGAAGTTCACCCGGCCGGCGTCAGAGCAGGGCGGTGGCCTCCGCGCGGGAGAGGCCACCGCCCTCGGCGTACGCGGCCCGGTAGGCCGTGTCGTCGGCGAGGGCGGCCCGGACCGTGGCCTCCGACCGGTCCCGCGCCGTGCGCTCCAGGCCGACCTGGACATGGCCGGGCGGCAGCAGGGCGTCGGCGGCGCCCAGGCAGCGGGCCGCGTCCAGCGCGCGCACGCCGCCGTCGAGGCCGGCCAGGGAGACCGCGGCGACGGTCAGGCAGACGGACGGCAGATGCGGGGTGATGGCCTCGCTCAGCGGGTCGGTGGCGAGCCGCAGCGCGTTGCGCACCCTGCCCAGGGCCTCCGCGTGCAGGCCGTCGAGGGCGTCCACCCACGCCTCCTGGGTGAGGATCAGGGCGTCGAAGACGACGAAGTGGGAGATCTTGAACTCGCTGCGCAGCAGCCGGACCTGCTCGCGGGCCTCGGGAACGCGGTCGCTCAGCAGGAGCCAGGTGATGAGGAAGAGCCGGGCGGCGGGCATCGACTCGTTGTGCACGCCCTCGTTGTCGGCGATGACCTGGCGCAGCAGCCGCTCCCCGCGCTCGGTGTCGCCCGACTCGATCAGCACACTGCCCAGGCGGGCGTGGAGCACGGCGGCCTGGGCGCGGGCGCCGAGCCGGCCGACCCGTTCGATGGCGGCCTCGTAGTCGGCGGCCGCCGCCCGGTAGTCGCCCCTTCGCTCCCGGGCCTCGGCGCGCCCGGAGAAGGCCTCGGCGGTGCCCCAGTCGTCCCCGAGGCGCCGGAAGATCTCCAGTGCCTCGTCGGCGTCCCGGGTGGCGTCGCCCGCCCAGGCGGCCCGGTTGGCCAGCAGGTTGGCGCGCATGGCGAGGCTCCCGGCCAGCTCCCACTCGTAGCCGGGCGTCTCGCGGCAGGTGCGGACGGCGGCGTCGAGGATCTCGCGCAACCGGTCCATGCCGCCGGTCAGCATCACGGCGAAGAACCAGAACATGCCCGGCGCCCGGCAGGTCTGCGGCATACCGGGTTCGTAGACCTCGGTGACCGCGCGCAGCTTCGCCTGCGCCTCGGGCGTCTGCCAGACGTCCAACTCGGTGTCCATGCAGGCCAGATGCGCCAGGTGCAGGCCGCGCCGGGCCTCGGCGAGGAGCTCTCCGGTGTACGGCGGCGGGGTGTCGGTGCAGCGCTGCCACACCGGCTCGGCCGGGCGCAGCGGCGCGGCGAACGGGTCGGGGCCGAGGGCGATGACGTCGGCGCACCAGGTGCGGGTCTCGATCCGCTGGTCGTGCATCTGCCAGTACCAGAACAGCGAGTGCAGCAGGCACAGCGCCTCGTGCTCGTCCCGCAGGGCGATGGCGTGCCGCAGCGCGGTGCGCAGGTTCTCGTACTCCAGCTGGAACCGGGCTATGGCGGCGCGCTGGCCGGGGCCGCGCAGCAACGGCTCGTTGGTACGGGCGAGTTCGCGGTAGTAGGTGAGGTGGGCACGCTCGGCGGCGGCACGCTCGCCGCTCTCGTCGAGGCGCTCGCCGGCGTACTCGGAGACGGTCTCCAGAAGCCGGTAGCGCATCCCGCCGCCCGCGGCCTCGCCCGAAGGGGCGGCCACCACCAGGGACTTGTCGACCAGGGAGCCGAGCGCGTCGAGGGCGGCGGGGCCGCAGACGGCCTCGGCGGCGGCCAGGTCGCAGCCGCCCGCGAAGAGGGAGAGGCGGCCGAGGACGGCGCGTTCGCCGGCGTCCAGCAGGTCCCAGGACCAGTCGACGACCGCGCGCAGGGTCTGCTGGCGGGGCAGCACCGTGCGGCTGCCGGAGGTGAGGAGCAGGAAGCGGTCGTCCAGCCGGTCGGCGATCTGGCGTGGGGTGAGCATCCGCAGCCGGGCCGCGGCCAGTTCGATGGCGAGGGGCAGCCCGTCCAGGCGGCGGCAGATCTCGGCGCAGGCCGCCGCGGTCTCGTCGTCGGCGTCCACCGTGAAGCCGGGGCGGGCCGCGGCGCCCCGCTCGGCGAGCAGCCGCAGCGCCACCGGCTCGGGCAGCGGCTCCACCGGGCGCAGCACCTCCCCCGGTACGCCGAGGGGTTCGCGGCTGGTGGCCAGGATCGTCAGGTCCGGGCAGCGCTCCAGGAGCCGGGCCGCCAGGTCGGCCGCCGCGTCGACGACGTGTTCGCAGTTGTCGAGGACGAGCACCATCCGGCGCCGGGCGCAGTGTTCGACGAGCCGCTCGACCGGGTCGTCGTGCCGGTCGGCGGCGGCCCGCATGGTCTCGGCGCCGCCGCCGTACAGCACGGCCTGGCGGGCGCCGAGCGCGCTGAGCACGGCCTCGGGGACGCCGGCCGGGTCGTCGACGGGGGCCAGCTCGGCCAGCCAGACGCCGTCCCGGGCGGCGTGCCCGACGGTCTCGGCGGCCTCCTGCGAGAGCCGGGTCTTGCCGGCCCCGCCGGGTCCGAGCAGGGTGACGAGCCGGGCTCTGGCGAGGTCGCCCTGGATGGCCTCGATGTCGGCCTCGCGCCCGACGAAGGAGGTGAGCCGGGCGCGCAGGTTGCCGGGCCGGGCCGGTGCGTCGGCCGGGGGTGCCGGGTCGAGGAGCTCACCGTGCAGGGCCCGCAGCTCGGGTCCCGGGTCGGAGCCGAGGCGGTCGGCGAGGAGGTGGCGTACGTCGTCGTAGGCGGCCAGCGCCTCGGCGGTGCGGCCGGTGCCGTGCAGGGCGCGCAGGCGCAGCGCCTGGAGGGGTTCGTCCAGGGGGTGGGCGTCGCACAGGGCGGTCAGCTCGGGCAGGGACTGCTCCGCCTGCCCGAGGGCGAGGGCGGCGGTGTGCCGGGCACGTAGTGCGTCCAGGCGGCGGACCTCGACGCGGGCCGCCTCGGCGGTGCGGTCGGGCAGGTCGGCCAGGGCCGGGCCGTGCCACAGGGCGAGGGCGTCGTCGAGGACGGTGGCCGCCTTGGCGGGGTCGCCGTCGGCGAGGGCGCGCAGGCCTTCGCCGGTGAGCCGCTCGAAGCGGTGCAGGTCGACGTCGTCGGGGGCGGCGGCGAGCCGGTAGCCGCCGTCGGTGGAGACGACCGCGGCCGCGCCGAGCGCCCTGCGCAGCCGGCCGACCAGCGCCTGCAGCGCCCCGCCGGCGTCGGCCGGCGGCTCGTCGCCCCACACCTCGTCGACGAGCAGCCCGGCGGGCACCGCGCGGCCGGGCCGCAGCGCCAGCACGGTCAGCAGGGCACGCAGCCGTGCCCCGCCCACGGGGACGGCCGTGCCGTCGGGGCGGAGTGCCTGGGTGGTGCCGAGGATCGCGTAGCGCACGGGGTCCATTGTCCCTGGGGACGTCAGGAGCGGTCACGGGGTTTCGCCGGCAGGGTGTCGGGGCCGGCACGGGAGCGCCGGGTGGCTCCGCACGGGGACTTCAGGGGCGGCGGGCGGGCCTCCCCGATGCCGTCAGGAGCCGACGGGCCTCCCCGTGCCGTCAGAGGCCGTCGGGCCTCCCGATGCCGTGAGGTGCGCAGGACGTGCCCGGTGTCCGGGGCGTCGAGTGTGACGAGGGCACCGCAGGTGCGGCGGACCCGCCGCAGGCCCTGCACCGTGCCGAGGTCCACCTCCCCGAACCACCTCGGGCAGTTGTCGGCGGGCTCCGGCGTGACGGTTCCGGGCACCGCTTCCAGGCCGCGCCCCGTGCCCTGGATCACGACTCCCGCTCCGTTCCCCTTCCCGTCCCCCTCCCCCTTGCTCTTCCCCTTCCCCTTCCCCGGCGGCAGCGGGTCGGCCCGGCGGAAGCGGTACTCCTCGTGGACCAGGGCGACGGCATGGACGCGGCCGGTGGTCGGCCGGTCGGGTCCGCCGTGGTTCTCCACCCAGGCCTCGGCGCCGTACCCGGCGTTCTCCCGCCGGGCCGCGGCCCCGTAGGCGACGAGTTTCCAGGCGACCTCGTCGCCGACGGAGAACGGCGTACCGCAGCACTCCATCTGCCAGTCCTCGTAGAACACCTTCAGCAGGGGCATGGCCCCAGGCTCCAGGAACCGGACGGCCGTCGCGAGACGTTTTCCTCTGTGCCAAGAGGTATTTCCCCTGCACCCGAGGCGTTTTCGCCCCCCGCCAGGTACGGTCGGACCCGCGCCGACCACCCCAGTCCTCCAGGAGCCCCGCAGATGACCGCCACCACCACCCGCCCCAGTGACCGGCGGATCAGTCCCGTGTTCGTCGGGATCCTCGCCGTCACCGCGGTCACCGGGTGGGCCACCTGGTCCGGGTTCGCGGAACAGCCCGGGGTCGCCGTGTTCCTGTTCGTGACGGCGGCCTGGATCGTCTCCCTCTGCCTGCACGAGTACGCGCACGCGCGCACCGCCCTGCACAGCGGCGACATCACGGTGGGCGCGAAGGGCTACCTGACCCTGAACCCGCTGAAGTACACGCACGCCCTGCTGAGCATCGTGCTCCCGGTGCTGTTCGTGATCATGGGCGGGATCGGCCTGCCGGGCGGTGCGGTCTTCATCGAGCGCAGCCGGATCCGGGGCCGCTGGCGGCACAGCCTCATCTCCGCCGCCGGTCCGCTGACCAACGTGCTGTTCGCCGCCGTCTGCACCGCCCCCTTCTGGCTGGACGCCCTGGACGGCGTCCCGCGCGACTTCCGCTTCGCGCTCGCCTTCCTCGCCCTGCTCCAGGTCACGGCCGCGATCCTGAACTTCCTTCCGGTGCCGGGGCTGGACGGCTACGGCGTGGTCGAGCCGTGGCTGTCGTACAGCATCAAGCGCCAGGTGGAGCCGTTCGCCCCGTTCGGCCTGCTCTTCGTGTTCGCGCTGCTGTGGGTGCCGTCGATCAACAGCGCGTTCTTCGACGTGATCGACGCGCTGCTGCGCCACCTGGGCGTCGACGACTTCTCCCAGTACTGCGGTCAGCAGCTCTACCGCTTCTGGCAGGGGCCGAACGACTTCTGCTCCGTCAGCCAGTAGCGGCGGCGGTCAGGCCGACAGCGGGAACTCCTCGCCCAGTTCCCGGAACACCGCCGTGTTGAGGGCGAAGGCCCGCTTGCACTCGGCGACGACGCGCTGCTTCTCCAGGTCGTCGGCGTCCACCGCGTCCAGCAGTTCGCGGTAACCCCGCTTGAAGGCGGCCGGGTTGGCGATGTCGTCGAAGACGTAGAACCGGACGCCGTCGCCCTTGCGCTGGAAGCCCCAGGTCCGCTCGGCCTTGTCACGGATGATCTGGCCGCCGGAGAGGTCGCCGAGGTAGCGGGTGTAGTGGTGGGCGACGTAGCCGGCGGGCCAGCGCTCGGCGCACTCCCGCACCCGTGCCGCGTACTCCTCCGTCGCCGGCAGCGCCGTGAGTCCGGTCCGCCACCCGGCCCCGCGCAGGTGCGCCAGGTCCCGCTCCAGCGCGGCCAGCCGGAACAGCTCGGGCCGCACGAACGGCCCGGCCACCGGGTCCGACGCCAGCCGCCCGGCCGCGCCCTCCAGCGCGTCGTACACGAACCACAGCTGCTCGGTGTAGCGGGCGTAGGCCGCCACGCCGAGCCGGCCGCCCAGCAGGTCGCTCATGAACGTCGAGGTCTCCGCCTCCACGTGCTGCTCGTGGGACGCGGTGCGGATGACCGTCGCGAAGGAGTCCATGGGCAACATCCTTTAAGGTAAGCCTTACCTAAGTCAATGTTCTTGCCGACGCTTCGTCGGCAAAGTTACCGACACCGTGTCGGCAAAAGCGTACCGGAAAAGGGCCCGCCCTCCGAGGGGAGGGCGGGCCCGGCGGCAGCGGGGGTGGTCACGGCAGGGTCAGGATCTCCGCGCCGGTGTCCGTCACCACCAGCGTGTGCTCGAACTGCGCGGTACGCCTGCGGTCCTTGGTGACGACGGTCCAGCCGTCGTCCCACATGTCGTACTCGTGCGTCCCGAGCGTGAGCATCGGCTCGATCGTGAAGGTCATCCCGGGCTGCATCACCGTCGTCGCGTGCGGGCTGTCGTAGTGCGGGATGATCAGCCCCGAGTGGAACGACGAGTTGATGCCGTGGCCGGTGAAGTCCCGCACCACCCCGTACCCGAAGCGCTTCGCGTACGACTCGATGACCCGGCCGATGATGTTGATCTGCCGGCCCGGCCGGACCGCCTTGATCGCCCGGTTCAGGGACTCCCGGGTCCGCTCCACAAGGAGCCGGCTCTCCTCGTCCACGTCCCCGACCAGGTAGGTGGCGTTGTTGTCGCCGTGCACCCCGCCGATGTACGCGGTCACGTCCAGGTTGACGATGTCACCGTCCTGGAGCACCGTCGAGTCCGGAATGCCGTGGCAGATGACCTCGTTGACGCTGGTGCACAGGGACTTGGGGAAGCCGCGGTAGCCGAGCGTGGACGGGTAGGCCCCGTGGTCGCACATGTACGCGTGCGCAACCCTGTCGAGTTCGTCCGTCGTCACACCCGGCGCGATGATCTTGGCGGCCTCCTCCATCGCCTGCGCGGCGATACGGCCGGCGATCCGCATCGCCTCGATGGTCTCCGGGGTCTGCACCTCCGGCCCGGTGTACGGGGTCGGCGCGGGTTTGCCGACGTACTCGGGGCGGCGGATGTTTCCGGGTACCGAACGGGTGGGAGAGAGCTCCCCTGGTACGAGCAGCGACTGGCCAGACATGCCAGCGAGTCTAACCAGCGGGCATGGGGGAACATGTGGATGGCGAAAGGAGCCGGTCATGGCCCTGTTCAAGAAGCGGACCGTTGCGAAGGCGGGCGAGTGGTACTACTGCCTGCAGCATCAGAAAGTCGAGGAGGGACCCGAGTGCCCCGCCAAGGACCGGTTCGGCCCTTACGCCACCCGTGCGGAGGCCGAGCACGCCATGGAGATCGCGCGGGAGCGCAACCTCCAGTGGGAGAACGACCCGCGGTGGCACGACGCCCCCGCGGGGGACTCGTCCGACGAGGGCTGAGCAGTAGGGCTGATCAGGGGGCTTGATCAGGATGGCTGGGCGGGGTCGGCCGCGAGGCCGGGCGCGGATCCGGCGGTGCGCCGGGCGCGCAGTCGTACGGCGTGTTCGTTCGTCTGCGCGTCGTAGGACATCAGAGCGGGCAGGCACAGGGCCAGCAGGCCGACCGCGCCGGTGCAGAACAGGCCGCCCGCGCCGACGGACGCCCGTACGCCGAGCCATCCGGCCATGGACCCGGAGCGGACCTGGCCGAGGGTGGGGCCCACCGAGTACGACAGCAGTTCGATCCCGGCGAGGCGGCCGCGCAGCTCGTCGGGGATCGTCTGGTTCCACATCGCGGCCCGGAAGATCCCGCTGACCATGTCGCAGCCGCCGGCGACGGCGAGGAGGAGCAGGACCAGCCATACGTTCGCCACGGCGCCGGCGGCGGCGATCGCGAGGCCCCACAGCGCGGCCGACAGCACCACCATCCGCCCGTGCCTGCGCACCCGTGAGGTCCAGCCGCTGACCAGGCCCACGAGGAGCGAACCGGCCGGGATGCTCGCGTACATCAGGCCGAGCGACCAGTCCGCGTCCAGTTCGTCGGCGAGGAAGGGCAGCACGGCGAGCGGCATCGCCAGGAACATCGCCGCGAGGTCGACCGCGTAGGTGCCGAGGAGTTCCTTGCGGTTCCAGGCGTAGCGGGCGCCCTCGGCGATCGAGCGGAGGGAGGGCTTCGCGGCCTCGTGGGACGCCGGGGACGGCGCGACGCCGACGACCAGGGCGACGGAGACGACGAACGTGACGAGGTCGGCGCCGTACGCCCAGCCGAGGCCCGCGTAGGCCACGACCAGGCCGGCGACGGCGGGGCCCGCGACGCCGCCGACCGTCCAGCGAAAGGAGTTGAGGGCGGCCGCGGCCGGGAGGTCGTCGTGGGCGACGATCCTCGGCAGCAGGGAGTCGAGGGCGGGGCGCTGGACCGAGACGAGGGCCGCGGACAGGGCCGCGACCGCGTACAGCGGCCAGACCGCCGGGTGCGGCAGCAGCGCGTTGGCCAGCAGGCCCGCGCTGAGCAGTCCCTGAGCGGCCTCGGTCCGGACGATCAGGGCGCGCTTGTCGAGGGCGTCGGCGAGGGCGCCGCCGTAGAGGCCGAAGAGGATGAGCGGGAGCAGTTCGACAGCGCCGATGGCGCCTACGGCGGCCGCGGAACCGGTGAGGTCCTTGATCTGCACCGGGAGCGCGACGAACGTCAGGAAACTCCCGAAGCTGCTGATCAGACCGGAGACCCACAGCCGCCGGAAGTCGGCGGAGGCCTTCCAGGGGGCTAGGTCGGGGAGGAGACTCACGCTGGCCCATGCTGATCGCTGCGCTCGGCGGGAGCAAACGCTTTTCGCCCGTTCCCCGCGCCCCTGACGGGGCGCGTTGGTGCAGCGCCCCCGAAGGGGCGCGGGGAACTGCGCGAGCAACCACTACGCGCCTGCAGCCGACATCCGTGGCGCGGGTGCCGCCTCCGCTCCCCCACGCTTCCGTCGCAGCCGAGGTCCCGTGCCTTCTACGGTGCTGCCGAAGGCAGTTCGGTCGGCCGAGTCGGCCGAGTCGGGTGGGCGGGTGGGCGGAAAATCACCAAGGCGTCGGAGGCGGGGCCGTCACGGTCTCCGCGAGGCGGGCGAGGCGGTCTCGGAAGCGGCGACGGCCTCGTGGGGAGGGGCCGTTCTCGCCGGTTGCGGCGCTGACGAGGTGCTGGACGGTGTCCAGGTCGAGTTCCGCGGTCTCGGGGACGGTGAGGGTCTCGTGGGCCATGGCGGTGAGCGCGTCGTCGACGGTGGCGAGGGTCAGGACCGTCACGCCGGCCCGGCGGGCGGTGTGGACCCGCTCCAGGAGGGGTCCGGCGTCTCCCGGCGCCACCACGAGCAGGGTCTCACCCCGGCGGGCCGCCTCGATGCGGCCGGGGCCGACCGCGAGGTGCGCCGGGTCGGTGGGGCGGGCGTCGTGCCGTACGAGGGTCGGCGCCAGTTCCGGCGTACCGGACCACGCCGCCTCGTCCACGAGGTGCGCGGCGAGATGCCACGGCTCGTACTCCGGCGTACCGACCAGGAGCAGTCCCCCGCCGTGCGTCACCACGGAACCCCGCAGCGCGCCCGCGAATCTCCGGGTCGCGGTCAACCACTCGGTCCCGGCGAGCACTTCGCGCAACAACGCGACCCGTACGGCGTCCATGCCCCCGCATACTGCCGCAATCGGACACTCGTGACGTGGAGTTCACCCCGAATTCGCCCGACCCGGGGAGGAGGCGGCCCATGAGTGACGCAGAAGCAAGCATTCCCTTTCGCGCGGGCAAAGAGGGTTACGCCAGTTTCCGGATCCCGGCGGTGGTGGTCTCCCGGGCGGGCACCGTGCTCGCCTTCTGCGAGGGGAGAGTCGACTCCGCTGCCGACCACGGGCACATCGACGTGGTGCTGAAGAGGTCGACGGACGGCGGGCGCACCTGGGGGCCGCTCCAGGTGGCGGCGGACAACGGGACCGATCTCGCCGGCAACCCCGCCCCCGTCGTCCTCGACACCGGCCGCATCCTGCTCGTGCACGTGCGCAGCGCCGCCTCCGCCACCGAGGACGCCATCCTGCGCGGGCAGGTGTCCGACGCCGACGGGCGGCGGGTGTGGGTGCAGCACAGTGACGACGACGGCGTGACGTGGTCCGCGCCGGTGGAGATCACCCGGTCCGTGAAGAAGGCCGGGTGGCGGTGGTACGCCACCACACCCGGGCACGCGCTCCAGTTGCGTTCGGGACGGGTCGTCGTGGCCGCCAACCACACCCTGCCGCCCACCGGCACGGACAACGGCACCGAAGGCAAGTACAACAGCGGGCACTGCCTGCTCAGCGACGACCACGGGGCGACCTGGTACCTCGGCTACGTGGACGAGAACACCGACGGGTACATCAACGTCAACGAGACCACCGCAGCCGAACTGCCCGACGGGCGCGTCTACTTCAACACGCGCAACGATTCACCGGCGCCGGGGAACAGGGCCGACGCCCACTCGGCGGACGGCGGTCGCACGCTGGTGAAGCCCTTCCGGCCGCAGGCCGGGCTGACCGCACCCGTCTGCCAGGCCGCCGTGCTCCAACTCCGCGATCCCGACGCGCTGCTGTACTCCGGGCCGGGCGATCCGGCGGCCCGCGCCCTGATGACGGTCCGCGCCTCCGCCGACGGCGGCACCACCTGGCGGCCCGTGTACACGGTCGACGGGCTGCCCGCGGCCTACTCCGACCTGGCCCGGGTCGACGCGGCCACCGTCGGGCTGCTGTACGAGACGGGCGACTTCAGCGCGTACACCACGATCACGTTCCGCCGGGTGCCCGTGAACCGGCTCACCTGACCGGGCCTTGCCGGGTACCGCCGCCGGCCCGGACGTAGAGTCGGCCCATGACCTCTACCGACAGTGCACAGCAGCCGGGGGCCGACAAGGCCCCCGCCCCCGCCAAGGATCCCTGGGACCTGCCCGACGTCTCCGGTCTGGTCGTGGGTGTGCTCGGCGGCACCGGCCCGCAGGGCAAGGGCCTCGCCTACCGGCTGGCGCGGGCCGGCCAGAAGGTGATCATCGGCTCGCGGGCCGCCGAGCGCGCGCAGGCCGCCGCCGACGAGCTCGGGCACGGTGTCGAGGGCGCCGACAACGCCGAGTGCGCGCGCCGCAGCGACCTCGTGATCGTCGCCGTGCCGTGGGACGGGCACGGCAAGACGCTGGAGTCACTGCGCGGGGAACTGGCCGGCAAGCTGGTCGTGGACTGCGTCAACCCGCTCGGCTTCGACAAGAAGGGTGCCTACGCGCTGAAGCCGGAGGAGGGCAGCGCGGCGGAGCAGGCCGCGGCGCTGCTGCCGGACTCGCGGGTCACGGCCGCCTTCCACCACCTCTCCGCGGTGCTGCTCCAGGACCCGGAGATCGAGGAGATCGACACCGACGTGATGGTGCTCGGCGAGGTGCGGGCCGACGTCGAGATCGTGCAGGCGCTGGCCGGCCGGATCCCGGGTATGCGCGGCGTCTTCGCGGGCCGGCTGCGCAACGCCCACCAGGTGGAGTCCCTGGTCGCGAACCTGATCTCGGTCAACCGCCGCTACAAGGCACACGCCGGGCTCCGGGTCACCGACGTCTGAGCGGATGGGGGACACTGGTGGCTGCCACCGGTGTCCCCCACGTCTTCGGCAAGACGTCTTCGGAAAGCGATCGACTCCTATGCCCCGCCTCGCCCTCTACGCCCTGATCGTCTGCGTCCTCGCCCTCGTCGCCGCCGTCGTCTCCTTCGTCCAGGGCAGCTGGCCGATCGGCGTGGTCTGGGTGCTGCTGACGGGGCTGTCGTCCAACATGACCTGGTACTACGTACGGCGCGGCCGTCAGGAGAAGTCGGTCACCGGCTGATCACCGGCCGGTGACCGGCTGCCTCTCCGGGCCCTCCAGGAGGACCCGCCCGCCGATCTCCACCCAGCCGTACGGCTGCGGTGCGGTCAGGATCTGCGAACCCCGGCCCTGGGTGATGTTCAGGGCCCGGCCCAGCTCGGCGGTCAGCAGCAGGGCCGCCGCCCCGGTCGCCTCGTCCTCGTCGATGCCGTCGTCGCGGCCGGGGAAGGCACGGGCGCGGACCCGCCCGGCCGACTCGTCCTCCCAGGCCCAGGCGTAGATCCACTCCCCCGGCGCGGGCACCGGCAGCGCGTCGACCTCCGCGGCCTCGGCGTACTGGCGCAGGGTGCGCGGCGGGACCCACTCCGGGAGCGCCTCGATCCAGCTGAACTCCCCGTCCAGCCGGGCCCCGACGACGCCGGCCGGGGTGACCAGTTCGGGCACGTCCAGCAGCCACGCCGTGCCGACGCAGGGGTGTCCGGCGAACGGCAGGCGCAGGGTGGGGGTGTAGATGTCGACGACCCCGCGCTCGGGGTCGTCGACGAACACGGTCTCGCTGAACCCGAGCTTCGCCGCCAGCGCCTGCCGGTCCTCCCGGCGGGGCAGCACGGAGCCGTCCCGGACGACGCCCAGTTCGTTGCCGTAGCCGCCGTTCGCCGCGCAGAAGACACGCAGCACGTCGTAATCAGTCACAGCGGCATTGAAGCACTCACGGCCCCGCTCCCCCCTCGGCGTCCTCACCGCCCTCCTCGGCAGCCCGGTCAACTTCCGGCTCCTACGCGGGACACGACGCCGGCAAGGGGGCTGGGCACGGCGTTGCCGTCCGCGACATCGCTCACGTCTCTCCGCCGCGACGACGCCGAGCCACGACGGCGTGATCCGGCGGTGCCGAACCGCCCGGCCGGATCTCGCCGTTGCCGGTGCCGGTCGGCCGCCGGGCGCGGCACCGTCGTGGCCGCTCGCGCAGTTCCCCGCGCCCTTTACGGAGCGCGTGGCGATGTCGTCCACGACCACCGGAGTCGCCACTTGACCTTCCCTTTACTCATCCATGGCATTCTCTTTAGGTCATCGATATCAAGCCGTGTCTGTGATCTTTCCGTGTCTGGCGCATCACCACCCCGCCCGGGTATGAGTGAGGTAAGCCTCAGGTAAGTTAGGCCAGCCTCACCACACCGTCCCCAGCTTGGAGAGCCTGCATGCGTGCCGTCCGACTCACCGTCACCGCCGCCGCCACCGTGGCCGCCTTGACCGCCCTCTCGGCCTGCACCGCGAAGAGCGACGCCAAGGGCGACGGCGCGATCCAGGTCACCGCCGCCGACTCCACGTGCGAGACGTCGGCGAAGTCGGTCCCGGCGGGGCACGTCACGCTCGCCATCGAGAACACGGGGGCGAAGGCCACCGAGGTCGAGATCCTCTTCCCGGACGACCGGATCGTCTCCGAGAAGGAGAACATCGGGCCGGGGACCAAGTACACGCTGACCGCCGAGGTGAAGGCGGGGTCGTACGAGATAGCCTGCCGGCCGGGGATGAAGGGGCACGGTGTCCGGCAGAAGCTGACCGTCACCGGCTCCGGCGCCGTCGCCGAGCGCGACCCGAAGCTGGACGCGGCCGTCGCCGCCTACCGCGAGTACGCCCAGGAGCAGGCCGACGCGACGATCCCGAAGGTGCAGACGTTCGTCGACGCCGTCAAGGCCGGGAACATCGAGGCCGCCAAGGACGCGTACGCCCCCTCCCGGGTCGGCTGGGAGACCACCGAGCCGATCGCCGAGTCGTTCGGGGACATCGACCCCAAGACGGACACCCGCGTCAACGACCTGGAGAAGGGCCAGAAGTGGACCGGCTGGCACGCGCTGGAGAAGGCGCTGTGGCAGGACAAGAAGGTCGGCGCCGAGCAGAAGGCCCTCGCCGATGAGCTGCTCACCGATCTGAAGGACTGGCAGCAGCGGGTCGGCAAGGCCGAGATCACCCCGACCTCCATGGCCAACGGCGCCAAGGAACTCCTCGACGAGGTCGCCACCGGCAAGGTCACCGGCGAGGAGGACCGCTACTCGCACACCGACCTGAGCGACTTCAAGGGCAACGTCGACGGCGCGCAGAAGGCGTACGAACTGCTCAAGCCGGTCGCGCGGCAGAACGACGCGGCGCTCGTCACCGAACTGGACAAGCAGTTCGCGGCGCTGGACACGCTGCTCGACAAGTACCGCACGGACAAGACCTCCGACGGCTTCGTCTCGTACGACACGGTCACCGACGCGCAGCGCAAGGAGCTGTCCGACGCGGTCAACGCCCTCGCCGAGCCGCTGTCCAAGCTCGCCGCGGCCGTGGTCAAGTAAGGAGCGGGACATGGGTGACAAAGCCACTCCGTCGCGTCGGGCGGTCATCGGCTGGGGCGGCGCCGGACTCGCGCTGGGCGCCGCCGTGGCCGGGGGCGCGGTGGCCGCGGCCGAGGCCGGCGGCGACGACGCCGGGCCCGCCACCGCCGTCGCGTTCCACGGCGCCAACCAGGCCGGTATCGCCACCCCGGTCCAGGACCGGCTGCACTTCGCCGCCTTCGACGTGAAGACCGACGACCGGGCCGAGTTCGTGCAGTTGCTGAAGGACTGGACGGCCGCGGCCCGGCGGATGACCGCGGGCAGGGCCGTCGGCGAGGGCGCGTACGGCGGGCTCGCCGAGGCGCCCCCGGACGACACCGGTGAGGCCCTCGGGCTCAGTCCGTCCCGGCTGACGCTGACGATCGGCTTCGGGCCGTCCTTCTTCGAGAGGTTCGGGCTCGGCGGACAGCGGCCCGCCGCGCTCGTCGAACTGCCGCAGTTCCCCGGGGACAACCTCGACGCCTCCCGCACCGGCGGCGACCTGTGCATCCAGGCCTGCGCCGACGATCCGCAGGTCGCGGTGCACGCCGTCCGCAACCTCGCCCGGATCGGCTTCGGCAAGGTCGCCATCCGCTGGTCCCAGCTCGGCTTCGGGAAGACCTCGTCCACGACCCCGGACGCCCAGACGCCCCGCAACCTCATGGGGTTCAAGGACGGCACCCGCAACATCGCGGGCACCGAGACCGACCGGCTGAAGAAGTTCGTGTGGGTCGGGGACGGGGACGGGCCCGGATGGATGAGCGGAGGGTCGTATCTCGTCGCCCGGCGGATCCGCATGAACATCGAGACCTGGGACCGGACCTCGCTCCAGGAGCAGGAGGACGTGTTCGGCCGGGACAAGGGCGAGGGCGCCCCGGTCGGCAGGGCCAAGGAGCACGACGAGCCGTTCCTGAAGGCCATGAAACCCGACGCCCACGTGCGGCTCGCGCACCCGGACTCCAACGGCGGCATCACCATCCTGCGCCGCGGCTACTCCTTCACCGACGGGACGGACGGGCTCGGGCGGCTCGACGCCGGGCTGTTCTTCCTGGCCTACATGCGTGACGTCGGCAAGGGGTTCATCCCGCTCCAGCGCAGGCTGGCGGCGTCCGACGCGCTCAACGAGTACATCCAGCACGTGGGTTCGGCGGTCTTCGCGGTCCCGCCCGGCGTCCGGGACAAGGACGACTGGTGGGGCCGGACGCTGTTCTCCGAATCCTCCGAGTCCTCCAAGGGGGCGTGATCCGTGTTCTCCAACTACCTGATCGGTCTGCGCGAAGGCCTCGAGGCCTCGCTCGTCGTCTGCATCCTCATCGCCTACCTGGTCAAGACCGGGCGCACGGACGCCCTGAAGCCGATCTGGATCGGCATCGCGGTGGCGGTGCTGATCGCCATGGGCTTCGGGTGCGCGCTCGAATTCGGTTCCCAGGAGCTGACGTTCGAGGCGCAGGAGGCACTCGGCGGGTCCCTGTCCATCGTCGCGGTGGGCCTGGTGACCTGGATGGTGTTCTGGATGCGCCGCACCGCCCGGCACCTCAAGGCGGAGCTGCACGGCAAGCTGGACGCGGCCCTCGCGATGGGTACCGGCGCGCTGGTCGCCACCGCCTTCCTCGCCGTCGGCCGGGAAGGCCTCGAAACCGCGCTGTTCGTGTGGGCCTCCGTGCACGCGGCCAGCGACGGCACCCCGCGCCCCCTGATCGGCGTGGCGCTCGGCCTGGCCAGCGCCGTGTTCCTCGGCTGGCTGTTCTACCGGGGCGCCCTGCGGATCAACCTCGCGAAGTTCTTCACGTGGACCGGCGGCATGCTGGTCGTGGTCGCGGCGGGCGTGCTCGCGTACGGCTTCCACGACCTGCAGGAGGCCGACTGGATCCCGGGCCTGACCAGCCAGGCCTTCGACATCAGCGGCACCATTCCGCCGGACAGCTGGTACGGAACGCTGCTGAAGGGCGTGTTCAACTTCCAGCCGGACCCGACCGTGCTCCAGGTCACGGTGTGGCTGCTGTACCTGGTCCCGACACTCGCACTCTTCTTCGCCCCGGTAGGGTTCGGCTCCGGGAAGGGGAAGGTGAAGGCACCTGATGACGCACCTGAGGACGCATCTGCGGACGCACCTGACGAACAGGGATCGCGCGCCTCGACGGCTCCGCAGACTCCGCCGGCGTGATCGGAACGCGCTCATAGCGGTCTCGCTGACCGCCCTGTCGCTGACGGCGAGCGGTTGCGTGGTGGTGCACGGGGAGCGCGAGGTGCTCCCCACCACCACCCGCGCCGAAGCCGCCAAGGCGCTCCGGCAGTTCACGGACGCCTACAACAAGGCCGACAAGGCCTACGACGGCTCCCTGGACGCGGATCACACGACCGGCGCCCTCGCCGACATCGACTCCGCGCGCCTGAAGGCCGGGCACGTCAACAGCCCGGCCGGCAACTCCGCCCACTCGGCGCTGGAGTTCGACGACGTCACGTACACCATCCCGAAGAAGGCCGGCTGGCCGCGCTGGTTCCTCGCCGACGCGCACGGCAACAAGGGCGGCGACGAACGCTGGCTGCTGGTCTTCACCCGCAACAGCCTCGACCAGCCGTTCCAGGTGGCCTACCTGACACTGGTCGCGCCGGACGCCGTACCGAAGTTCACCACCGACAAGGACGGCTGGGCCGAGGACGTACCGGCGAACAGCGCTCAGTTCGCCGTCGCCCCGGGCGACCTGAGCCGGGACTACGCCACGTACCTGAAGAGCGGCGGCACCGCCTTCGCGGACGGCCCGCACACCAGCGGCTGGCGCACGGACCGCAAGAAGTCCACCAAGCCGGGCCTGGCCACCCAGTACATCGACGAGCCGCTCACCGACGGCGACTACGCGCCGCTCGCCCTGCGCACCACCGACGGCGGGGCGGTGGTGTTCTTCACCACCCGCTACTACGCCAAGGAGACGGCGGCCGCGGGCACCTCCGTGCCGGCCCCGAACCTCAGCGTCAAGGCCCTCACCAAGGGCGAGATCAAGCAGTCCCTGACCATGCAGTTCGTCTCCAACCAGGTCGCCCTGGACCCGGCCGGCACCGGCAAGGTCTCGATCCTGGGCCGCATCCAGGGCCTGACCTCGGCCCAGGGGTCCTGACGTCGGCGCCGCAGCCGACCGACGACCGACGCCTCTACCAGACCGCACCCACCTGATCGGCCTCCTCGCCCGCGTACCGGCCGCAGGCATCCGTGAGGATCTCCAGCAGGCTCAGCGGGTCGGGCAGCGCGTGCTCGGGCCCGCGTACCCAGTGCACCCGCAGGTCGCCGTCGCCGCCGGGCAGCCTGGCGGGCGGCACGAGGACGTAGGAGCCCCGGCAGTGCCAGCGCAGCCCCGGGTGTTCGTCCATGGTCTCGGGGCGGCAGTCCAGCTCGCAGGGCCACCACTCGTCCTCGTCCTCGGGGGTGCCGCGGGTGAGGGTGAAGAAGAGCAGGCGGCCGTCGTCGCTCTCGGCGACCGGGCCGACCTCGACGCCGTTCGCGAGCAGCCGTTCCAGGGCCTGCCGGCCGGGCTCCAGGGGCACGTCCAGGACGTCGTGGGTCATGCCGGTCGCGGTGATGAAGTTGGCCTGCGGCTGGTGCCGGGCCCAGCGCTCGATCTGGGCGCGGTCGGTGGTGGACTGCGTCTGCCACGCGAACGACACCGGATGCCGGGCCGGGGTGGGACAGCCGACGCGGTCGCAGGAGCAGCCGTAGCCGGGGGCGGGGTGCGCGGCGGGCGCCAGCGGAAGGCCCGCGTCGGCGGCGGCGAGCAGCAGCGCCGCGCGGCCCGGGT
This sequence comes from Streptomyces sp. NPDC001507, assembly GCF_042894765.1. Lineage (NCBI taxonomy): Bacteria > Bacillati > Actinomycetota > Actinomycetes > Kitasatosporales > Streptomycetaceae > Streptomyces > Streptomyces sp. NPDC001507. The sequence continues at coordinate 326,728 of NZ_JBIAVV010000002.1, read as the reverse complement.
CGTCGGCGCTGGCCGCCTGCTCGGGGCGGCGGCCGCGGAGCCACTGGGAGAGTCTGCCCTGCAGGCCGCTCGGGCCGCCGAACCTCGCGCTCATCTTTCGCCTCGCCTCCCTGTGGTCCGGCCAGGATGCCTTATGGTCCCGTCTGGGCGTGAAGCGGGGGGTACGAGAGCTGTGTCACCCGGGCGGCCACGGGTCGCCCCAGTCCGCGTCCCGGGCCGCCTTGTACAGGTCGCCGTGGCGCTTGGTGACCGTCGTGCGGCGCAGCTGTTCGTCGGTCTCGCACAGGTCGAGCAGGACCTGGCCCTTGCGGATCTGGGGGCGGCGGACCACCCGGGCCGGTGCCGGGGCGGGCGGGAAGCGGGTGGCGGCCACGTAGCTGAACTTCTCGTCCTCGTAGGGCAGGGAGCCGCCCTTGACCTGGCGGTGCAGGGAGGAGCGGCTGACCCGGGCGGAGAAGTGGCACCAGTCGGTGCCGGGGGCGATCGGGCAGGCGGCGCTGTGCGGGCAGGGGGCGGCGACGTGGAGGCCGGCGGCGATCAGGCGGTCGCGGGCCTCGATGATCCGGGCGTAGCCCGCGGGGGTGCCCGCCTCGACGATGACGACGGCCTGCGCGGCGGCCGCGGCGGCGTCGACGAGGGCGGCGCGGCCGGCCTCGTCGAGTTCGTTGAGGACGTAGGACACCGTGACGAGATCAGTGCTCTCGATGGTGAGCGCCGCTCCGATCCGGGAGCGCTGCCACTTGGCGTCCTGCAGTGCCGGGTTCGCCGCGGCGATCTCCCGGCCGAGGGCGAGCGCCGGCTCGGCCCAGTCGAGGACCGTCACCGGCCGTGCGCCCGCCCAGGTGTCGGTCACCGCCCAGGTCGCCGCGCCCGTCCCGCCGCCGACGTCCACATGACTGCCCGGCGCCCACCCCTGCGGTACCGCGTCGGCGAAGGCCGCCAGCGCGGACCGTACCGCCTCGAAGGTCGCCGGCATCCGGTACGCCGCGTACGCCACCACGTCCGCCCGGTCCCGCAGGATCGGTGCGTCGGTCGGGGTGGCCCCGCGGTAGCTGGCGATCAGCCGCTCGACGGCTGAGGCCGCCTGCTTCGGGGGGAGGCCGTCGAGCAGGTCGGAGAGCGCGGCGCGGAGCCGGTCGGCCGGTGGGCCGCCGGAAGGGGTGGGCTGGTTCACCCGGCGATTGTATGGACAGCCCTGGCGAGGCGGGTCGCCGCCGCCGCCCGGGGTGCGCTGTCGCCGGGGCGGCGGCGCGGGTGCACGGTGTTGGCGAGCAGCACGAGGAACGTGTCCGTGGCCCGGTCCAGCACCAGGCTGGTCCCGGTGAACCCGGTGTGGCCCGCCGCCCCCTGTCCGGCCAGCTCGCCCATGAACCACGGCTGGTCCACCAGGAAGCCCAGGCCGGGCGGGGCCAGCAGCAGGTCCACGAAGTCGGGGCCGAGGATCCGCGCCGGGCCGTAGGCGCCGCCCGCGAGCAGTGCCCTGCAGAAGATCGCCAGGTCCCGGCCGGTGGAGAAGAGACCGGCGTGCCCGGCCACCCCGCCCAGCGCCCAGGCGTTCTCGTCGTGCACGACGCCCCGCAGCATCCCGCGGTCCGCCTTGGCCCACGGCCGCCGCTGGTCCTCGGTGGCCGCCGCGCCGGGGCAGGGGCCGAAGTCGGTGGCGGTCATGCCGAGCGGCCGGGTGATGCCGTCGCGGACCAGGACGTCGAGGGGACGGCCGGTGATCCGCTCCAGGACCTGCTGGAGGAGGAGCAGGTTCAGGTCCGAGTAGCGGTAGGCGCCGGGGGCGCTGGTCGGGGCCTCCGCGCGGAGCAGGTCGAGGCGGGCCGCGTGGTCGGGACAGTCGTAGAACGGAAGTTCGGGGCGCAGGCCTGAGGTGTGGGTGAGGAGCTGGCGGACGGTGATGCCGTGGGCGGCGGCCCCGTGGAAGTCGGGGAGGTAGGCGCCGACCCGGGCGTCGATGCCGAGGGTGCCGCGCTCCAGCTGCTGCACGGCGGCGACCGCGGTGAACAGTTTGGTGAGGGAGGCGACGTCGAAGGGGGTGTCGACGGTCGCCGGGACCCGGGCGGCGGGCAGCAGTTCGACACCGGCGTCGGCCTCGGGGTCGTACGCGGACCAGCGCACGGCCCAGCCGGCGGCCTCCTGCACGGCGATCACGGGTCCGCGTCCGGCGACCACGACGGCCCCGGCCGCCCAGGGCCGCTCACCGGTGGTGAGGTCGTGCACTTCGCGGACGAGGTGCCTGAGTTCCGCGGGGTCGAGCCCGGCCCGTTCCGGTGTCTCGACGCGCAGTCTCGGTACGCTCAGCTCCCTGCTCCCTCCGTCCTCGCACGGGTGTTCCCACGTGCTGCCCAGGGACGGCACATTCCCACGAAGCAGGCCAGTGCCACCAGTGCCCCCGCCAGTTGGACGATCGCCATGGGCACGGCGGTTCTCTCCCCGGCGACCCCGACCAGCGGCGAGGCGACCGCGCCGACCAGGAACGAGGAGGTCCCGAGCAGCGCGGACGCGGACCCGGCCGCGCGCCGGGTGCGCAGCAGGGCGAGGGACTGGGCGTTGGGCAGGGTGAAGCCCATCGCGGACATCAGGACGAAGAGGGCGGCGGCGACCGGAGTGAGGCCGACCGGGCCGAGGGCGCCGGTCGACATCAGCAGCAGGGCGGTCGCCGCGAGCACGGTCACTCCCAGGCCCGCGCCCAGCACCTTGTCCAGGCTGACCCGGCCGACCAGCACCTTCCCGTTGACCTGTCCGGCGATCACAAGACCGACCGAGTTGAGGCCGAAGAGGAGGGAGAAGGTCTGCGGGGAGGCGCCGTAGATCTCCTGGATGACGAACGGGGACGCGGATATGTAGGCGAAGAGGGCCGCGAAGGCGAAGCCGCCGGCGAGCATGTAGCCGGTGAAGGGCAGGTCGGCGAGGAGGCTCCGCATGGCGCGGACGGCGGCGGACGCTCCCCCGGCGTGCCGGTCGGCCGGCGGCAGCGTCTCCGGGAGCCGCACCCACACCAGTACGGCGAGCAGCGTCCCGACGGCCGTGAGGACGACGAAGACGCCCCGCCAGTCCGTCGCCCGCAGGATCTGCCCGCCGATCAGCGGGGCGACGACCGGGGCGACACCGGAGACCAGCATCAGGGTGGAGAAGAAGCGGGCCATGGCGACCCCGTCGTAGAGGTCGCGTACGACGGCCCGCGCGATGACGATGCCGGCCGCGCCCGCGAGGCCCTGGGCGAGCCGGAAGGCGACCAGGGTCTCCACGTCCGGCGCGACGGCGCACAGCGCGGTGGCGACGACGTAGACGGCGAGGCCGGCCAGCAGCGGGCGGCGGCGCCCCCAGCGGTCGCTCATCGGGCCGACGACCAGCTGCCCGAGGGCCATCCCGGCGAGGCAGGCGGTGAGGGTGAGCTGGACGGTCGCGGCGGGGGCGCCGAGGGAGCGGGTGACCTCCGGCAGGGACGGGAGGTACATGTCCATGGCCAGCGGGGGCGTCGCGGTGAGTCCGCCGAGGAGCAGGACGAGGAGGAGGCCGGCGCGGCGGGTGGCGGCGGGGGCGGGAGCCGGGCCGGAGCGGCCGGCGGCTCCCCGCGGTGCGGGTACGGCGGCGTCACGGGCGTTCGCGGTGTCCTGGGCGTTCGCGGTGTCCTGGGCGTCCGGTGTCGGTGGCGCCGGCTGCTCGGGCATGTGTCCTCTGTCCCCCCGTCTTCGTGGGTCTCGCGGTCCGGTCGGCTGTTGCTGGACCCCGTCGGCCCCCGCATATGCTCTCAGCTCGTACAGACTGCCGGGAAACACGTGAGCGAGGGTGGGCGGCCGGGATGGGTGAGCAGAGCGTGCGGTGGGGGATCCTGGCGACGGGCGGGATCGCGGCCGCGTTCGCGGCTGACCTGGTCGATCTGCCCGACGCGGAGATCGTGGCCGTGGCCTCGCGGTCCCCGGAGTCGGCGGAGGGGTTCGCGGAGCGGTTCGGGATCGGGCGGGCGTACGGGGACTGGGAGTCGCTGGCCCGCGACGAGGACGTCGACATCGTGTACGTCGCCACTCCGCACTCGGCGCACCGGGCGGCCGCCGGGCTGTGCCTGACGGCTGGGCGGAACGTGCTGTGCGAGAAGCCGTTCACGCTCAACGCCCGCGAGGCCGGAGAACTGGTCGCGCTGTCGAAGGAGCACGGCCGCTTCCTGATGGAGGCGATGTGGATGTACTGCCATCCGCTGGTCCGGCGGCTGACGGCGCTGGTCGCGGACGGGGCGATCGGCGAGGTGCGGACCGTGCAGGCGGACTTCGGCCTGGAGGGGCCGTTCCCGCCGGCGCACCGGCTGCGGAACCGGCTGCTCGGCGGGGGCGCGCTGCTCGACCTGGGGGTGTACCCGGTGTCGTTCGCGCACCTGCTGCTCGGTGAGCCGGACGGCATGTCGGCGCGAGCGGTGCTCTCGGAGGAGGGCGTCGATCTCCAGACGGGTGCACTGCTCTCCTGGGAGAGCGGCGCTCTCGCCTCGGTGCACTGCTCCATCGTCGGAGGCACCGGCACCACGGCCTCGGTCACCGGCTCGCAGGGCCGGATCGACATCCCGAACGGCTTCTTCAACCCCGACCGCTTCGTACTGCACCGCGACGGCCGCGACCCCGAGGAGTTCGCCCTGACCCCGGAGGACGGCCCGCGCAACACCTTCCGCCACGAGGCCAGGGAGGCCATGCGCGCGGTCCGCGCCGGCGACCAGGAGTCCCCCCTCGTCCCCCACGACAGCACCCTCGCGGTCATGCGCACCCTGGACGGCCTGCGGGAGCTGATCGGGGTCCGCTACCCGGACGAGGCGTAGGACGCCCCGGACGTGACAGCGCCCCGCGCCTCTGGCGCCCCCGAAGGGGCGCTGGGGTCCCCCCGGCCGAAGGCTGGGGGAGGAACCGCGCGACCAGCCACGACGGCGCCGCGGACAACCGACACCCCGGACAACGCGGCCCTCCCCAGCGGAGCGCCTACGCTGCGACTCCATGGATGACAAGCAACCAAAGATCGCGGTCGTCACCGGCGCCGGTTCCGGCATCGGCCGCGCCGTGGCCACGGAACTGCTGCGCTCCGGCTGGTCGGTGGCGCTCGCCGGACGGCGCACCGCGCGGCTGGAGGAGACGGCGGCGCTGGCACCCGACGGCGCCTCCCTCGCCGTACGGACCGACGTCTCGGAACCCGACGACGTGGCCGAGCTGTTCGCCGCCGCCGTGGACCGGTTCGGACGGGTGGACCTGCTGTTCAACAACGCGGGGACGTTCGGCCCGGGCGGGGTGGCCGTGGAGGACCTGCCCTACGAGGCGTGGCGGCACGTGGTGGACACCAACCTCAACGGGGCGTTCCTGTGCGCGCAGGCGGCGTTCCGGCAGATGAAGGAGCAGGAGCCGCAGGGCGGCCGGATCATCAACAACGGGTCCGTCTCGGCGCACGCGCCCCGCCCGCACTCCGCCGCCTACACCGCGACCAAGCACGCGCTGACGGGGCTCACCAAGTCCCTGTCCCTCGACGGGCGGCCGTACGGCATCGCGGTCGGGCAGATCGACATCGGCAACGCGGCGACGGACATGACGGCCCGGATGGAGACCGGCGCGCTGCAGGCGAACGGGGTGATCGCCCCGGAACCGGTGATGGACGTGGCGGACGTGGCGCGGACCGTGCGGCACATGGCCGAGCTGCCGTTGGCGGCGAACGTGCAGTTCGCGACGGTGCTGGCTACGGCGATGCCGTACGTGGGCCGGGGCTGAACCGCCGTTCAGTCGGACAATCCACAACCTGCACAAGCGGAATGTCGACGTCCGCGGTATTGCGGCCGGTAACGGGCCTATGCTCAACTCTCCTCCACCAGAACTTCACAGTTGGGGCTCTGGCATTCCGTAGACCGTCGGCCACACCGAGGGGGGAGGCGGCAGCCGTTCCACCGGACCGGGGTGGGGGTGGACCCGCACGGGACCGCGGGTACGCACCGGTGGGTGGAGCGGCTGCCGCGTGACGTCAGCCCGCCGTCGGACCGGCCGGATCTGCCGGTGTGTCGACCGAGTCGGGGCCGGCCGCGGCACCGGCCGCCCGGCGGCGCCGACGGCGCAGCGCCCATGCCCCGGCGCCCAGCAGCCCGAATGTCACCGCCCCGCCCTCCGCGACCCGCCACGGCGACGGTCCCGACGATCCCGAACCGGCGGCCCCCGTCCCGGCCGCCCCGGCGATCCCCTTCGCCGACGGACTCGCGCTCGCCCCGCCCTCGCTCAGCGGATCGACCAGCGCGCCCACGGACTGCGCCGAACTCCCCTTCCCGAAGCCCCAGTCGAGGAGCGCGGCGGTCTGCTCGTACACGGCGTTGGTGGCGGGGTCCGGGTGCATCACGGTGACCAGCAGGGTGCGGCCGTCCCGGGTGGCACCGCCGGTGAAGGTGTTGCCGGCGTGGCTGGTGTAGCCGTTCTTGACGCCGAACAGGCCCTTGTAGACGTCCAGCCCCCAGGCGCCGGTGAGCAGGCGGTCGGTGTTCTGGATCTGGAAGGTCTTCTTGCCGCCCGCCGGGAAGTTCGCGGTCCGCGTGCCGCAGTACCCGCGGAAGTCGTCGTCCTTCAGCCCGTGCCGGGCGAAGAGGGTCAGGTCGTACGCCGACGACAGCTGGCCGGGGTGGTCGAAGCCGTCGGGGCTGACCACATGGGTGTCGAGGGCCTGCAGGTCGGCCGCCTTGGCCTGCATCTCGGCGACGGTCTTCGCGATCCCGCCGTTCATGTGGGAGAGCACGTGCACGGCGTCGTTGCCGGAGCGCAGGAAGACGCCCTGCCACAGCTGCTCGACGGTGTAGGTGAGGCCGGGCTTGATGCCGACCAGGCTGGAGCCGGCCGGGACGTCGGAGATGTCGGAGTCCTTGACCTTGTACCGCTCGGTCCGCTCGAACTTCTTCAGCACGGTGTCCGCGAACAGCATCTTCAGGGTGGAGGCGGGCGCCAGCCGCTGGTGCGCGTTGTACGAGGCGAGCACCTCACCGCTGTCGCAGTCGGCGAGCAGCCAGGCGCGGGCGGTGATCTTCTTCGGCAGGCCGGTGGCACCGCTCACCTGTACGCCCCCGTGGGCCAGCCGCTCTCCGCCTACGACGGTGGCGGCGGAGGCGGCGGAGGCAGGGGGCGCCGCGGACACGGGAAGGGCAGCGGCCGTCAGTCCGAGGACGGCACGCCTGGTCAGCCGAGAGGAATCGCGCACCCCGGGACCGTACACCGGACCCGACAGGGCTTTGCCGGGTGGACCCTCTCCCCGGCATATGAATTTGCTGTCTTATGAAAGTTTGCTAAGACATCCCGGTTTCTCAGCTCTGACACATCTTTTACCCAGGGCTGCTCAAAGGTTCCTCCCTAGCTTGAGCCCGCGCCCACAGCGGGCGCCAAGAACCTTCGAGGAACGGGATGTTTGGCATCTATCTCAAGCGCGAGCTGGGCCGCAGAAAGAAGGCGGCCCTGGTCATCGCTCTGGGTCTGGCGCTCGGTATCGCGCTGGTCATCACGGTCAACTCGGTGTCGGCCGGCATGACCCAGGCGCAGGACAAGGTCCTCAAGTCGCTGTACGGCCTGGGGACCGACATGACGGTCACCAAGGCCCGTACGGCCCCGACCTCGGGCAGCTCCGGCGGCCCGAACTTCAAGTTCGACGCCAAGTCCAGCAGCAGCTCCACGCAGAGTTCGGACCGGGTGCAGACTCAGGGCGGTCAGGCCCTGAAGTCGTCCCTGGTCACCAAGGTCGCCGGCCAGAAGGGCGTGGAGAGCGCGGTCGGAGCGCTCTCCCTCAACGTCACCAAGGTCGACGGCTCCTTCACCCAGGGCAAGGCGAAGTCCTCCACCAGCAGCAGCGGCAGCAGCGGCCAGGGCGGCCCCGGCGGGGGCAGCAGCAGCTCGGGCGGCGCGCCGCAGGTTCAGGGCGGCGGCGCCAACTTCAACGTCAACAGCTACTCCGTGGTCGGCGTCGACGTGGCCCACCAGGGCCTCGGCCCGCTGTCCACCATGAAGGTCACCTCGGGCAAGACCTTCACCACCGCGCAGACCGGCTCGAAGGTCGCGGTGGTCAGCAAGTCGTACGCCAAGGAGAAGAAGTACAAGGTCGGCTCGACCTTCAAGATCTCCGGCACCAAGTTCACCGTCATCGGCATCGCCACCCCGGACAGCAGCGAGTCCGACACCGACGTCTTCGTCCCGCTGAAGGTCGCGCAGACCCTCGGCGACGCCAAGAACCAGGTCACCACGATCTACGTCAAGGCGACCGACTCCAAGCAGATCTCCACCGTGAAGAAGGAGATCACCGCCAACATCTCCGGTACGACGGTCACCACCTCCGCCGACCTGGCGTCCACCGTCTCCGGTTCCCTGTCCACCGCCTCCAGCCTGGCGACCAGCGTCGGCAAGTGGCTGTCCATCGCGGTCCTCGCGGCGGCCTTCCTGGTGGCGGCCCTGCTGACCTCCTCCGCGGTGTCCCGCCGGGTGCGTGAGTTCGGCACCCTGAAGGCGCTCGGCTGGCCGTCCCGCAACGTCACCCGCCAGGTGGTCGGCGAGTCCATCGTGAACGGCCTGATCGGCGGCGCCCTCGGCATCGCCCTCGGCGTCGGCGCGGCCTACGCGGTCACCGCGATCAGCCCGAAGCTCACCGCCCAGCTGGGCAACACCGGCGGTGGCGGCGTGGGCGGCGGCCCGGGCGGCGGCGGCCCCGGCCGGCAGGCCTCCCAGAACACCCTGGAGATCGCGCTGTCGGCACCGGTCTCCCTCACCACCATCGCCCTCGCGGTCGGCCTCGCGGTCACCGGCGGTCTGATCGCCGGCGCGATGGGCGGCTGGCGCGCCTCCCGGATGCGCCCGGCCGACGCCCTGCGCAGCGTCTCGTAACCCCCCGCCCCCTCTGAGCCGGGGCGCCGCTTCCACTCCCCCCAGGACGCGGCGCCCCCACCCCCTTACGCCTCTCACGCCTCTCACGGCAGAGCACCCAGTGGAGAACCCATGTACAGACTCACCGGAGTCACCAAGCGCTACACGCGGGGCAAGGAGACGGTCGAGGCGCTGCGCGGCGTCGACCTGACCATCGAGGACGGCGACCAGCTCGTCATCCAGGGCCCGACCGGCGGCGGCAAGTCGACCCTGCTCCAGATGATCGGCGGCCTGGACCGCCCGACCGAGGGCAGCGTCCTGCTGGACGACGTCGACCTCGCCAAGGTCAGCGAGACCAAGCTCACCCGGCTGCGCGCCGAGAAGATCGGCATCATCTTCCAGGCGTTCAACCTGATCCCGACGCTCACCGCCCAGGAGAACGTCGAGACCGCCCTCGTCCCGCTCGGCGTCAAGCCGGCCGAGCGTCGGGAGCGCGCGGCGGAGGCGCTGCGTTCGGTGGGCCTCGGCGAGCGCCTCGGGCACGCCCCGTCCGAGCTCTCCGGCGGCCAGCAGCAGCGCGTCGCGATCGCCCGCGCGCTGGTGAAGAAGCCGAAGGTACTGCTCGCCGACGAGCCGACCGGCAACCTCGACGAGGGCACCCGCGACGACATCATGGCCCTCCTCGAAGGTCTGTGGCACGAGTACGGGCTGACCTTCATCATGGTCACCCACGACTCCTCCATCGCGCGCCGCGCCCCGCGCCTGGCCACCATCAAGGCCGGCCAGATCACCCTCACCGAGCAGGGCGGCGGCCGGCGGCACGCGCAGCAGGCGGCCGGCTACGGGGATCAGCCGCAGCAGGCGGCCGGTTATGGGCATCAACCGCAACAGGCGGCCGGGTACGCGGATCAGCCGCAGCAGGCGGGCTTCGGCCAGCAGCCGTACGTGCAGCAGCAGTACGGCGGCGGCCAGGGTTACTGACCGCCGTCGCTGAGCGGCGCGGGGCCGTTCACCGCCCGAGGAGCCGGTCGATCTCGGCCAGCTGCCCGGCGGTGAGCGGCCCCTTCGCGAGGGCGCCCGCGTTCTGCTCGGCCTGGGCGACGGACCGGAATCCGGGGATGGGGACCGTGCGCGGGCTGCGCGCCCAGATCCAGCCGAGGGCGCCCTGGGCGAGGGTCCGCCCGTCGCTGGTGAGGACGGAACGCAGGGCCTCGATCCGCTCGACCCACGCGGGATCGGCCCCGTCCCCGTCCCCGAAGCCGGGCAGCCAGGCCGGCGGCCTGCTGCGGATGTCGCCGGCCGCGGCCCCCGCGCGCCGCCCGCCCAGCAACCCCATGGCGAGCGGGCTCCGGTTGATCGCGGCGAGGTCGAACTTCTCCGCCGTGTCCAGGAGTTGCGGCGCGTCCTGGAGCACGTTCAGGGTGTGCTGCACGGCCGCGCAGTGCGGCCCTTCGGCGAAGACGGCGGCGCGGGCCGGGTCGTCGGTGCTCCAGCCGTAGGCCCGGATCAGTCCCTCGCCGACCAGTTCCTCGCAGGCGTCCCGGAGTTCGGCGGCGCGGGCCGGGTCGGCGTCGGAGAGGTGGAGCTGGTAGAGGTCGACGTGGTCGGTGCCGAGGCGGCGCAGGGAGGCGGTCAGGGCGCGGCGGACGTAGGCCGGGGAGTCGTCGTGGCCGGTGAGGGTGCGGGTCTCCTCGTCGAAGACGTTGCCCCACTTGGTGGCGACGACGACCTCGTCCCGGCGCCTGCCGAGGGCACGGCCGAGGACGCGCTCGCTGTGGCCGGCGCCGTAGGTGTCGGCGGTGTCGAAGAAGGTGATGCCGAGGTCGAGGGCGCGCTGGACGGCCCGTACGGACTCCTCGTCGTCGACCTTGCCCCAGCCGAGCGGCTGCCCGGTGGCGTCCTGCCACTCACCGCCGATGGCCCAGCAGCCGAAGCCGAGCGCGCTGACACGGATGCCGGAACGGCCCAGGGTCCTGGTGGTGCTGTCGGTTTCCATGCACGGGACGCTAGGAGTTGGAGCGCACACGAGGGCAAGGGGTTTCCCGGTCTGTTTCCGCGCCCGCCGGGTTTCTACGCCTGCCCGGTCTCGAAGCGGGAGATGCGGCCGTCGTCCTCGACCGTGAAGTCCCAGCGGGTGACCATCTCGCCCCAGGTGTCGTTGCGGTAGTGGGCGAGCAGGGAGCGGCCGCCGTTGGACTCGTTGTCGACGTCGATGTGGCCGTGGGAGGAGAAGATCTCCCGGTCGATCCAGTCGTCGAGGTTCCGGTCGGAGCCGTCGTCCGCCATGGTCGCGTCCGAGGTGAGGAGCTGCACGAGGCCCTCGCGATCGCTGGCGTTGACGGCGGTGACGAAGGCGCGGACCGCCGGGTCGCTGAGCTTGGCTGTCTTGATCGTCATGTCAGTCAGCGTCACACCGGTCCCTGCGGGCCGCCACCCGCCCGCCACCCGAACGGCCGCGCGGACGGGCCGAGCGGATGTGCCGGGTGCGACGGTGGAGGCCGTGACCGGCGCCCGGCGCCCGGAGCCGGCGGGCGCGGCGGGCGGCGGAGGGACAGCAGGAGGCGCTGTTCGAGTAGAGGAGAAGGGGAGCAGAGGAGAGAAGAGAAGTGGGCAAGGAGGGAAGGGGAGTAGCCGCGGGGTGGGGCGGGGCAGGCTAGGGGCCATGACCGAACAGCGGACACCGTCCTGCGATCCAGACGGCCTGTGGAGTTCCATCGAGGACCTCTGGACCTGGCTGGACGCCAACCGGAGGCACGGCGGCGAGACCGCCCTCGTGCTGCGCATGCTCAAGCTCACGGAGGAGGTCGGCGAGGTCGCCCAGGCGGTGATCGGAGCGACCGGCCAGAACCCCCGCAAAGGCGTCACCCACACCTGGGAGGACGTGCAGGGCGAGCTGTGCGACGTGGTGATCACGGCCCTGGTCGCCCTGCGGACACTGACGCCGGACGCGGAGCAGGTGTTCGGACGGCATCTGGCGGGGGTGAGGGCGCGCTCGCTGGGACCGGCCGGGCCGTAGGCGCGGTGTCGAGGTGCGCGGGTGCGGGCGGGCCCGTTCGTTCAGAAGACGCCCGTCCGGATCGCGTACGCCACCGCCTGGGTGCGGTTCCTGACGTGCAGTCGCTTGACGGCCTCGTGGATGATGCCCTTGATGGTGCGTTCCGAGTAGCTCATCTTGTCGGCTATCTCGACGGTGTTCATGCCCTCGGAGAGCATCCGGAGCACCTCGATCTCCCGGACCAGGAGGCCGTCCCTGCGGGACAGGTCGGTGAGGGTCTGCTGCCGTTGCCGGTCGGCCAGTTCGGCGATCAGGTGGGCCACCAGGTCGTCGGGCATCCGGCAGCGTCCGGCGCCCGCCTCCGCGACGGCGCCGACAAGCCGGTCCAGGTTCAGGTCGTCCCGGTACAGGAAACTGGTCAGTCCGTACTCGACGGCCGGCGAGAGCTGCCGCTCGGTGATGTGGTCGGCGATCATCACGACCGGGACGGGGGTGCCGGGGGTGCGGGCGGCGTCCTGGCGCATGACACTGATCCAGTGGTCGTCCACGGCGTCCAGCAGGAGGACGGACACGTTCGCGTCGGGCAGCTCCTGCGCGGTGCGGAGTCGCACGCGTGCGCTCGACTCCAGGTAGGCGCCGACGGCGTGTTCCAGGATCGCGTCGCTCGCCCGCACTACGGCAGAGACCGGAGCGCTCAGCACGTCGCCCATTCCATCCGCTTGGTTCTCAGGCACGTTTCAGCACCTTATGGCGGCGCCGAGCCACCGGCTTACGTCAAATGACCCCATGCGGTTTCTGCCCCTGTGCGCCGATTTGATACCGGCAGCGCCTTTCGGGGCACGGGATTCGGGTGCGGGCCGGGCCGCCCCTTCGTTCTGCGTGTGTGCCCGCCGGCGCACGAGGCGCACATGTCCCGGCCGTCGAGCGAGGCATATGTGCCGGGCGGACCGGGAGCGAGTGCCGCGGCCGGGCGCCCTAGGCTTCCTCGGCCCCGGTCTCCGGCGCCTCGGGGCCGTCCGTGGCCGACAGGGTGTAGAAGACCGCCCGGCCCTGCTTGGTGCGCCGGACCCGGTTCCTGGCGACCAGGTTCTCCAGCGTCGTGCGGATCACCGTCGTCTTGATGGTGCGGCCGGGCTGAGCGGCCCTGATCGCCTCGGCGACGTCGGTCGCGGACCGCGGCTCCCGCTGCTCGGCGAGGTAGGCGTGGACGGCCTCGACCAGGCTCGGCTTCGGCTCCGGGGGGCCCTGCTTCGGGACGGTACGGCGGTTCGGCGCGGGCTCGGTCCGCTGGTGGGGTACGACGGCGTCGGTGTCGACGTCGGCTGCCGCGGAGCCGGGGGCGGAGGCGGGTACGGAGCTGGGGGCGGAGGCGGGTACGGAGCTGGGGGCGGAGGCGGATGCGGGGGCCTGCGGGGTGAGTGCCTGCTGCAGCCGCTCCAGCACCGCCCGGTTCTCCCGTACCGCGCGCAACTGCTCCTCCAGGGCGGCGATCTCGGTGGCGAGGCGGTCCTGTTCCTGGGCGTTGATCTCGAGGTCCCGCGCGATCCGCGCGCTGTACTCGGACGCCAGCTCGGTGCCGGGTGACTCGGACATACGGTCGGACCTCTCCTCGATGTGCTCCGCGCGGGGACGCCGATGTGCTCCGCGCGGTGAACAGCGTACGCACACGGGAGGTCCCACGGGCATGACTCGGGCCGCAGGTGTCTCAACCGGCGGCGGTGGCCCGTGCGATGAGGTCGACGACCGCGCCGGGCCGTGACACATGGCCGGCCGGGGCCGCTGCGCCGTGCCCACCGCACGAGGCCGTGCCCCGTGCCGTACCGGCGGGACGGCCCCGGTCGCCCTTACGGACGTACGCGCCCGCCCGTCCGTCGATGTGACGCACACCACTGCGGCACGTCCGAACTTTCGGTGCCGGTCCCCCATCCAGTCGCTGAGCCCGCCCCGACCATGATGGGAAACTGCTGCATGTCCTCTCCCAAGCCACCGGCCGCGGAAGGCGGCGAACACCTCTCCGGTCCCGGCCGGCTCGTCGGGCGTTCGGCTGAACTGGCGCTTCTCGACATGTTCTTCGGTTCCGCGGCGGTACGCGGCCGGGCGCTGATGCTGACCGGTGAGGCGGGGGTCGGGAAGTCCGCCCTCCTCGACGCGGCGGCGCGGCGGGCGCAGGACAAGGCGTTCCAGGTGCTGCGGGTGACGGGCTCGCAGGTCGAGGCGGGTGTCGGGTTCGCCGCGCTGGACCAGATCCTGCGGCCGCTCACGGCGGAGATCGCCGAACTGGCCCCGTGGCAGGCGCGGACGCTGCGGACGCTGCGGGCGGTGCGCGGGGTGCCGGACGGGCGGCAGGCCGAACTCCTCGCCGTCGCTGGCTCGGTGCAGGTCCTGCTGTCCCGGAAGGCCGCGCGCGGCGGGCCGGTGGCGATCGTGATCGACGACGTGGCGTGGCTCGACCGGCCCAGTGCCGTCGTGCTGGGGACCGTCGCCCGCTGCACCCACGGCGCACCGGTGGCGCTGCTGGCGGCGTGCCGGACCGGTGACGAGTCCTTTCTGAGCGGTACCGGGATTCCGGCGCACGAGGTCAGACCGCTGGACGAGACGGCCGCGCACGAGCTGGTGGCCGGGCGGTTCCCGGCAATGGCGCCCCGGGTGCGGCAGCGGCTGGTCGCGGAGGCGGCCGGCAATCCGCTGGCCCTGCTGGAGCTGCCGGCCACCCTGGACGAGGCGCAACGGCAGGAACGCGGGCCGCTGCCGGCCGTACTGCCGCTGCCCGAGCGGCTGAAGAAGGTCTTCGCCGTGCGGGTCGAGGCCCTGCCGGAGCCCACCAGGGAGCTGCTGCTGCTCGCCGTGCTCGACGGTTCGGGCGGGCTGCACATCCTGGAACGGGCGTTGGGCGGCGGCGATGTGCTGGCCGAGCTGGGCCCGGCCGAGCAGGCGGGCCTGGTGCGGGTCGATACGGCCACCGGCCGGCTGGCCTTCCGGCACCCGCTGACCCGGTCGGCGGTGATGGAGCTGTCGACGGCGGCGGAGCGGCGGCGCGGACACCTGGCGCTGGCCCGGGAGTTCCCGGCGGGGTCCGAGCACCGGGCCCGGCACCTGGCCGACGCCGCGGTCGGCCCGGACGACGAGGTGGCCGCCCTGCTGCACGAGGTGGCCTACCGGACGCTGCGCCGCGGCGACGCCGTCGGCGCCGTCGGCACCCTGCTGCGCGCCGCCGACCTGAGCGGCACCGGCCCGGCCCGGGGACGGCTGCTGGCCGAGGCGGCCTGCCTGGGCGCCAACGTCACCGGTGACCTCCGCAACGTCCACGCGCTGCTCGGCAGCGCCCGGCTCGCGGACCCGGCGGGCAGCGGTTCGCTCGCCGCCGCGACCGCCGCCGCCAGCCGGCTCGTCAACGGCGAGGGCGACGTGGACACCGCCCACCGGCTGCTGACGGGCGCGATCCGCGACCATGCGGCGGGGCCGCGCGGGACGGGCGCGATCCGCGACCAAGCCGCGGGGCCGCGCGGGACGGGCACGATCCGCGACCATGCCACGGGGCCGCGCGGGACGGGCGCGATCCGCGACCATGCCACGGGGCCGCGCGGGGCCGGCGTCGACATCCTCGACGAGGCGCTGCTCACCCTGCTCGTGATGTGCTTCCACAGCGGCAGGCCGGAGCTGTGGAAGGTCTTCGACGCCGAGGTGGCCAAGGCCCAGGTGCGCTCCCCCGACGACCTGCTGTGCGTGCTGCGCTCGGCCTTCGGCGACCCCGCGCACGCGGCGCGGGCCGTCCTGGAGCTCCTCGACGGCCTGGTCACGGAGCTGCACCGGGAGACCGACCCGCGGCGCATCGTCCGTACCGCCGTCGCCGCCGCGTACGTCGACCGGCTGCCCGGCTGCCGCAGCGCGCTGCGCCGGGTCGTCGACGACGGCAGGAACGGCGGCGCCGTCACCCTGGCCATCGAGGCGTTGTTCCTGCTCGCCAACGACGCCTACCTCAGCGGCCAGTGGGGCGACCTGCCGAAGCTCACCGAGGAGGGCCTGCGCTGGTGCGCCCGGTACGACTACCGTCTGACGGCGCAGCCGGGCCGTTTCCTGCGGGGCCTGCTGGCGGCCGCCCAGGGCGACACCGCGACCGCCCGGAGGACCGCCGACCGGCTGGTGGCCTGGGGGAACCCGCGCGGGCTCGGCCTGCTGCGGGCGTACGCGGCGCACATCCGGGCGCTGTCCGCGCTCGGCGAGGCGGACTTCGAGAGCGCCTACCGCCACCTGCGGTCGGTGATCACCCCCGGTGAGATCCCGGCCCACCTGCCGCACGCCCTGTGGCTCTTCCTGGACTTCGCCGAGGCCGCGGCCCGCACCGGCCGGCACGGCGAGGCGGCCGCGCACGTGGCGGCCGTACGCGGGACCGGGATCCCCGCCGTCTCGCCGCGGCTGGCGATGATGACCGACGCCGCCGAGGCCGTCGCCACCCCGGACGCCGTCGACCACGAACTGTTCCGGCGGGCCGTCGACACCCCGGACGCGGAGCGCTGGCCCTTCGAGTGGGCGCGGATCCGGCTGGCCTACGGCGAGCGGCTGCGCCGGGCGCGGGCGGGTGCCGAGGCCCGGGGTCATCTGGACGCCGCGCTCGGCACGTTCCGGCGGCTCGGGGCCGGGCCGTGGAGCGCGCGGGCCGCCAACGAGCTGCGGGCCAGCGGCATTCCCGTCGGCGTCCCGGCCGCCGGCACCGCGGCCTCCGGCGCCGGCCGGCCCGCGCCGCTGACCCCGCAGGAGCTGCAGGTCGCGCGGCTGGCCGCCACGGGCCTCACCAACAAGCAGATCGCCGCCCGGCTCTTCCTGTCCCCGCGCACGGTGGCCGGGCACCTGAGCAACGCGTTCCCGAAGCTGAACGTCACCTCCCGCGCGGGCCTGCGCGACGCGCTCACCGGCCTGGCCCCGGAACGGACCGCCTCAACCGGCCGTGAAGTGAACCAGCCGTGAACCGGCCATGAGCCGTCAGGAGGCCGGCGCGGTGCTGCCGGCCTTCTCCCGGCGGACCGGTTCCCCGGCCGCGTCGAGCATCATCCGGCGCGCCTCGGCCCGGCCGGCCCGGACCCGTTGTCCGGCATCGGCGTGCGGGGCGTCCGCGGTGGCGGCGAGCGCGACGGCGAGCTTGGCCCGCCCCTGGCTGAGCCGGCTGCGCACGGTGCCCACCGGGATCCCGCAGGCGGAGGCGATCTGCTCGTACGAGGCGTCCTCCGCGGTGAAGTAGCGCAGTACCAGCGGCATGCGCAGCACCGGGGAGAGTTCCGCCAGCGCCGCCCAGAGCCAGTCCCGCACCGCGTTGCGCTCCAGCCACTGCTCCGGGCCGGCGTCCTGGGACGGCAGGGGCAGCTCGTCCATCGGCTGCACCAGGGCGGAGTACCGCAGCACGGACCGGCTCGCGTTGCGCACGATCATGCGCAGCCAGGCGCCGACCGCCGCCGGGTCCCGCACGTCCCCGATCCGCAGCAGCGCGGTCAGCGCCGCGTCCTGCAGCACGTCGTCGACGTCCGCCACCCGGCCCAGCACGCTCAGCGCGACCGCCCGCATCCCCGGCCGGTGCCGCTCCAGGAGCACCCCCAGCGCGGTGACCTCGCCCTCCTGGGCGGCCCGCGTCAGCACCGCGTCCTCGACACGCATGCCCTCGACACGCGTGCCCTCGGCGCCTTCCCGAACCATGGGATCCCTCTCCTGCCCGGCCGGGGCGTAAGCCACGAAGCCCACGATGTGCACCCTCGAATCAACATTCCAACTCTGACATGTGGAACGTAGAAGCCACGGCAACGACATGTCAATAGAGGAATGTGAGATGGCACCTGTCACTACTGGAATACGCGAGTTAGGGTTGCGGGCATGAGCCTTCGTCACGCCCTCTTGGGTCTGCTCGTCTTCCGCCCCGGCAGCGGCTACGACCTGCTGAAGATCTTCAACACCTCGCTCGGCCACGTCTGGCCGGCCGGGCAGAGCCAGATCTACGGCGAGCTGACCAGGCTGGACGCCACAGGTCTGATCACGGTCACCGACGAGGGCCCGCAGGGCCGCAAGCAGTACGCGCTGACCCCCGAGGGGCACGCGGAGGCACGGCGCTGGCTGGCCGGGACGGAGGAGCACCGGCCACGGCGCAACCCGATGCTCCTGCAGACGTTCTTCCTCGGCCTGCTGCCCGCCGAGGAGGCGGCGGCGCGGCTCCTGCGCCACGCGGACACCGCGACCGGGGAGCACGCCGAGCTGGTGGCGCTGCGCGACTCCGGGGCCTGGGACCGGGACGCGATGAGCGAGTGCGGCCGGCTCGTCCTGGAGTACGGCGTCCGCCAGCGGGCCATGGAGCAGGAGTGGGCCCGCTGGGCGGCCGAGCGGCTGCGCGAGGGGCGCCCCCGCGCACCTGCCGCCTAGAGCTCGCCGTCTTCGAGCTCGCCGCCTCCGAGCTTGCCGTCTCCGAGCTTGCCGCCTAGGGGCTGTCCAGCCCCTCCAGCGCGTCACGCAGGGCGGCGCGGGAGGTGACGCCGAGTTTGGGGAAGGCCTGGTAGAGGTGGGTCGAGACGGTGCGGGGGGAGAGGAAGAGCCGCTCCGCTATCTGCTTGTTGGTCAGGCCCGCGGCCGCCAGGCCCGCGATCTCCCGTTGCTGCGGTGTCAGCGTCGGCAGGTTCCGGGCCCGCACCGGGGTGCCGCAGGCCCGCAGCTCCGCGTCGGCCCGCTCCGCCCACGGGCGGGCGCCGAGCCGCCGGAAGGTCTCTGCGGCGGCCGCGAGCTGTTCCCGCGCCGGGACCGGCGCCCGGCCGCGGCGCAGCCGTTCGCCGTAGTGGAGCCGGATGCGGGCGTGGTCGAAGGGCCAGCGCCCGGCGCCCTCGACGGCCAGCGCCCGGTCGAACCCGTCGGCCGCCGCCGCACCGCTCCCGGCGGCCAGCGCGGCCGAGGCGAGCAGCACCATGTTCAGCCGCGGTGACCCCGCGTCGAGCCCCGCGTCCCGGGCCGCCCGGACGTGCGCGAGGGCCTCCGCGCTGCGGCCGGTGCGCACCGCGGCCTCCGCCAGGTCGAGGATCGCCCACAGCGCGTGCCCGGCGAACGGCGCGAACGTCCCGGGCGGCGAGATCGTGCACACGTGCCGGTAGGCCGCCTCGAAGTCGCCCTGCGACAGGGCGATCAGCGTCCTGGCGTGGGCGGCGTAGCAGCGCACGGCGTGGCCGCGGCGGGAGCCGGCCCACTGGTCCATCTGGTCGGCGTACCCGTGCGCGGTCGCGAAGTCACCGCAGACCGCGGCAGTGCAGGCCAGCACGAACTTGCCGGTCCAGGACCGCAGCGGGTAGTCGAGCTCCTCGCACCAGCGCAGGCCCTGCCGGGCCACCTGCCGCAGTTGCCGCCACTGGCCGGTGAACCAGGCGTGGCTGCCCCACAGGAACGAGGCCTGGATCGCCGGGAAGATGTTCTCGCCGCCGGCCCCGCCGCGCGCCGTGAGCAGCAGCGGCTCCTCGATGGCGCCGAGCCGGTCCGCGTAGGCGCCGGCCGTGGCGATCCGTACGATCCGCACCGGGTCCGGGGTGCCGGGCAGCGCCCGGACGGCGGCGTCGAGGCGGGCCCAGTCCGCGGGGCGGGCCCGGGCCGGGTCGCCGAAGGTGGTCCGCATCAGCCGCAGGGTGTCCGGGAGCGAGACGCACTTCGCCAGCGCCGCGTCGAAGTCCGCCCACAGCTCCCCCCGGCCGGCGTGCACGCACACCATGAACCAGGTGCTCAGCGCTTCGAGCAGCGTGCCGTCGGAGAGGTCGTAGGGCTCGGGCTGCAGGGCGATCGCGCCGAACAGCAGGCGGTGCGCGGTGTCGAGGTCGCCGTAGCTGTTGAGGAGATGCAGCGCGGCGGCCACCGCGACCGCCGGGGACTCCGCGTCCGGGGCGGCCTGCCGGGCGTCGTCGAGCAGCCGGGGCACGTCACGCACGCTGCCGGTGAGGTTCGCGCCGACGTAGGCCGCCTTGGCCAGCCGGCGGGCGTGTCCGGGGCCCGCCGGGCTGAGTTCGGCGGCGCGCACCAGGGCCGCGACCGCGTTCGGGCCGTCACCGCGGTGGGCGCTCGTCTCGGCGGCGTCCTCCAGCAGGGCGGCGATCTGCTCGTCGGGCTCGACGGCGGCCTGCGCCAGGTGCCAGGCCCGCTGCTCGGGCACCCCGTGCCAGGCGTCGGCGAGCGCGCGGTGCACGTTCCGCCGCTGGTCGCTGGTGGACAGTTCCACCACGGCCGAGCGGATGAGCGGGTGCCGGAAGGCCAGCCGCCCGGTCGTGTCGTCGACGCGGACGAGCCGCGCGCGTTCGGCCGGCGCCAGCTGCTTCAGGGCGCTTTGCCCGGCCACCGCCCGGCGTACGACCAGCAGGTTGCCGCTGCCCTCCAGCGCGGCCACCAGCAGCAGGTGCCGGGTGCCGGGCGGCAGCGTGCCGATGCGGGCGGCGAAGGTCCACTGGAGCCGCTCGGTCAGCGGCAGGTGGGCCGGCAGGGCCTGGGACGCGGTGCGCTGGGACTCGCTGAGCGCGGCCGGGAGTTCCAGCAGCGCCAGCGGGTTGCCCTCGGCGGCGGCGATCAGCCGCCGCCGGACCCGCTCCGCGAGCGCGGGGAAGCGGCGGCCGAGCAGCTCGCCCGCCGCGGCCTCGCCCAACGGGCCCAGTTCGTGCGGCGCCAGCCCGCTGTGGTCGAAGAAGCTCTCCTCGCCGGGCCGGGCCGCGCAGACCAGCCCCGTGCCGGTGCCGGCGAGCCGGCGCGCCACCAGCCCAAGAACGACGGCGCTGGCCCGGTCCAGCCACTGGGCGTCGTCCAGCACGAGCAGCGTGGGCCGGTCACGGGAGAGCTCCGCGGCGAGCGCCACCACGGCGTCGGCGACCGCGTCGGATCCGGGCGCCGCGCCCCGCACGAAACCGAGGGCCCCGGCGAGCACGGGTGTCCGCGCCGTCCTCGACCGGATCCCGGGCACCGACGTCAGCAGCTGCTGCAACGCGCCGTAACTCGCCTGCGCCCGGTACTGCACCCCCGCGGCCTCCAGCACCCGCAGCCCCGCGGCCTCGGCCCGGCGGACGGCGGCGGCGAGCAGCGCGCTCTTGCCGACCCCGGGGTCCCCCCGCAGCATCAGCGAGCCGCCACCGCCCGGCCGCGCCAGCCCGGCCAGGAATCCGTCCAGCCGCTCCAACTCGGCCTCCCGACCGACCAGGGGCTCTTCACCGCGCGGGCCCGGCCAGGGCTCTCCACCGCGCGGGCCCGGCAGAGGCTCTTCACCGCGCGGGCCCGGCAGAGGCTCTTCACCGCGCGGGCCCGGCAGAGGCTCTTCGCCGCGCGGGCCCGGCAGGAGTTCCTCGCCGTGCGAAGGGTGCCCGGCGGCCCGGGGGACGGTCATGCGCGGCCTCCGGCCCGGCGGGCCGGCGTGCCGACCGGCGTGCCCGGCCGTGCGCCGGGCCGCGTTCCGCACTGCGTGCCCGGCCGACCGCCGGGCCGCGGGGACAACCCCAACTCCCGTGGCAGCGCGGCGCGTTCGCACACGCCTGTGCCTGTGCCTGTGCGGGTGCCGGTGCGAGTGCGGCCGCCGTACGACGGGACCCGACGAGCCGTCAACACGGCGTCAGAACTGCCGGTTTCGGGCATGGCGCGCGCTCCTGACCTGGGATGCGGACGAGGACATCCCATGATGCGCGACGGTACGGCGGTCATCCACATCTTTGCGGCGGGGGTGCGCGGGGCGGCCGTCGACCTGGCGGCGGGATGCCGACCGCCCCCGCGCCGGCGGAGCTGCCGGCGCCGTACGGGAGGTGCGTCGCCGCCTCCGGCTCCGGACCGGCGTCGGCCCTCGGCTCAGTTCATGACGCGGCGGCCGGCCGGATCGTCGCCCGGATGTGCTTCATCAAAGGCTGGTCGCTCTGTTCGCTGTAGTCGCAGAGGGCGATCAGCACGTTCATCTCGGGCATGTACCCGGCCGCACAGCCGCGCGGCAGGTCGTACGGAATGGCGAGGTACCCGTTGAGCACCCGGGTGCTGCCGTCCTTGGCCGTGCTCTCGATGTCCACCGGGTCGAACTCCGCGAGGCCCCGCTCCCGCATGTCGGCCGCGTTCATGAAGACGAGGGTGCGGAGGTTCTTGATCCCCCGGTAGCGGTCGTTGTCGGAGTAGATCGTGGTGTTCCACTGGTCGTGGGAGCGCATGGTGCCGAGCGCCAGGGTCCCCGGCGCGGGTACGACGTCGGGCAGCGGCGCCGAGGAGAAGTCGGCGAGCCCGGTGGCCGTACGGAAGACCAGTTCTCGCGCGGGCTGCCGGATCCGGAACCCCAGCGGCAGCCGTACCCGCCGGTTGAAGTCCTCGAAACCGTCGAGAACCTGGGCCATCGTGTCGCGGATACGGTCGTAGTCCTCGACGTACCAGGCCCAGGGCGTGGTGCTGTCGGGAAGCGCCGCGCGGGCGATCCCGGCGATGACGGCGGGCTCGGACAGCAGGTGCGGGGAAGCCGGCTTCTTCATCCCCACGGACAGGTGCACCATGCTCATGGAGTCCTCGACCGAGGTGCTCTGGATGCCGCACCGCTGGTGGTCCTTCTCGGTACGGCCGAGGCAGGGCAGGATCAGCGCCTGCCGGCCGTGCACCAGGTGGCTGCGGTTGAGCTTGGTGCTCACCTGGACGGTGAGGTCGCAGTTGCGCAGGGCCTCGTAGGTGGCGCGGGTGTCGGGCGCCGCGAGGGCGAAGTTGCCGCCCATGCCGACGAACACCTTGACGTCGCCGCGGAGCATGGCCCGGATGGTGCCGACGGTGTCGAGCCCGTGCTCCCGGGGCGGGTCGATCTCGCACACCGTGGCGAGCCGGTCCAGGAACTGGCCGGTCGGCCGGTGATCGATGCCGCAGGTCCGGTTGCCCTGCACGTTGCTGTGCCCACGCACCGGCGAGGGCCCGGCACCCTCCCGCCCGAGGTTGCCGCGCAGCAACAGTACGTTGACGATCTCCCGCACGGTGTCGACCCCGTGCTCGTGCTGACTGACACCGAGGCACCAGCTGATGATGGAACGGTCGGCGTCCCGGTAGATCCGGGCCGCACGGAGGATGTCGGCGCGGCTGACGCCGGACTGCCGCTCGATCTCCTCCCAGGAGGTGGCCTCGCACACCTTCCGGTAGTCCTCGAACCCGCTCGTGTACCGGTCGATGAACTCCTGGTCGAGTGACTTGGGGTCGGCCGTGGCCTGGTCGAGGACGGCCTTGGAGATCCCGCGCATCAGCGCCATGTCACCGCCGACGCGCACCTGGAGGTTGAGGGTGCCGGTGCGGGTGGAGTGGCAGGCCGCCATGTCGACGAAGTCGTGCGGGATGATCGTCCGCCGCGAGGCCGCCTCGATCAGCGGGTTGACGTGCACGATCTGGGCACCGCGTTTGTAGGCGGCAGCGAGGGCGGTGAGCATGCGGGGCGCGTTCGACGCGGCGTTCACGCCCATGATGAAGAGCGCGTCGGTGGCGTCCCAGTCCTGCAGGTCGACGGTCCCCTTCCCGGTCCCCAGCGAGGCGGCGAGGGCCCGCCCGCTGGCCTCGTGACACATGTTGGAGCAGTCTGGAAGGTTGTTCGTCCCCAGCTCGCGGGCCATGAGCTGGTACAGGAAGGTGGCCTCGTTCCCGAGCCGCCCGGAGGTGTAGAAGGACGCCTGATTCGGACTGTCCAGCCCCCGCAACGCCCGCCCGACCAGGTCGAACGCGTCCCGCCAGCGGATCGGCACGTAGTGGTCCGAGTCGGGGTCGTAGACCATCGGCTCGGTCAGCCGCCCCTGGTCCTCCAGCGCGAAGTCACTCCATTCGGCCAGCTCGCCGACGGAGTGCGCGGCGAAGAACTCCCGCCCGACCCGCTTCCGGGTCATCTCCCACGTGACGTGCTTGACCCCGTTCTCACAGAGATCGAGCCGCAGCCCCTTCGTATCATCGGGCCAGGCACACCCGGGACAGTCGAACCCCCCGTTCTCGTGGTTCATCTTCATGATCGCCCGGGGCCCCTCGACGAGCGCCCGCTCCCTCACCAGAAACTTGCTCACGCTTTTGGCAGCGCCCCAGCCTGCGGCGGGATGGTGATACGGATGAAAGAACGGCTCCCCGTCGGCCCTGGGCCCCACCCGCTCCTCGACCGCCCCCGGTTGCCCCGGCTCCGCCGGCCGCATCCGCTTCTGCTCGTCGTGTGAGGTACTCACGGCTCTCACCCTTCGCCGGCGCGGGGAGCACACCGCCGGGGTCAGCGGCGTCTTTCTCATGCTAGGCAGGGTGGTGGGGGGAGGCGAGGCGATCTAGGAGGGGCCCGGCTGCGGCCCCGGCCCCGCTTCGGGCGGGTCGCGGGCGCCGATCAGCAGGCTCGCCCGCACGCCGCTCCTGCAACCAGGGTTCGGTATCGAGTACGGCGGGAGCGCCTCGTGACCGTGGCTCTGTCAGTGGGTCGGACTTCAATGGGCTCATGACCGTTCACGACGCCACCGCGACGCTGCCGGACATCCGCCCCCTGCAGCACGTATGCCGTTCCATCGCCTTGGCCGAGGCCGTGTTGAACCCCGAGGGCTACCGGTACTACTCCTACGACGCGCACTGGTCGGAGACGGAGGAGGTCTTCTCGATGCGAAACGGGAGCGGGGACGAGTACGACGTCGTCTTCTCCCCCGTCGGCGCGTACCTACGCGGATTCGACCACGAGTCACCGATGAGCCCGTACGTCGACGGCGCGGTCTGGCCCGGGATCCTCGACTCGGTTCCTGAGGCCTTCGCCGCACAGGTCGACGAGCCCGCCTTCACGGACGATGGCATACCCAGTGTCACCTTCTGCCTGTGGCGTGGAACAGGCGACCGGGAATGGCACGCCGGCCGCATCGACTTCCCCGGTGGCCACCCGGACCCCGACGGCTCCGGTTGGATGCTCAGCCTGCTGATGAACCCCGGTCCGGGGGTGTTCCGGTCGTTCGCCGAGGACTACTACGAGCGGCCCGTCGACCTCGAAGCCGTCCGCCATGTCTTCGAGGAACGGCCACTGACGCCCGAGATCGTCGCCCGCCTGAATCCCCTCGCTTCCTTTGCAGACGTCTCGAAGGAAGCCGAGCTGATGGGGTATCCGGTGGCACCGGTCCGCACGTCTTCCTGACCCGTTCCGCCTGCCGCATCTGGCCGATCGAACGGCGTCCTCCTCTCGTCCGGTGTCGTCGACGAGCCGGAAAGGACCAGAAGTGCGGGAATGGACCTGGCCCTTCCCGGTCGCCGCTAAATGATCGGCCGTGCGGCACCCGGCCCCGACAGGGGCCGACAGTCCCTTCCTGGGTCCGTCGACAGGGCCGAACGGCCCTACTTCGCGCCGCCGGGCGGCAGACCCACCGATCGCTTTACGAACCCATGACGAGCCCAAAAGGTTCTACGGAATCCCCTCGTCCGTATGTCTCTGCGTGCGGGATCCGATGAACCGGATCAGGAGACACGGTGCTCGTTTCACGGAAGGCGGCGGGAACTCTCTTCGTGGGTGGTGCGCTCAGCTTCACCCTCGGCTCCCTCCTCTACCCCGCCATGCTCGGAGTCCAGAAGGTCAGCAGCGCACCCGAACGGGTCATCGCCACCCCGGCGACCGGACCGTTGACGGAAGCAGACCGCGGTTTCGTGGTCGCGGTCCGCTCGGCCGGACTGTGGGAGTACCCCGTCGGCCAGAAGGCGTCGAGGAAGGGGACGACGACGGCGGTCAGGAACGCCGGGGAGCAGTTGGTCGCCGGGGATGCCTCGTTGGACGCGGCCTGCCGCAACGTCGCCAGTCAGTTGGGCATCGCGCTGCCCGACCAGCCCTCGCCGCAACAGCAGGGCTTCGAGTCCCGGTTGAACAAGGAGAGCGGCAAGCAGTTCGACACGGACCTGGCCACCACCGTGCGCGCGACGAACGGCCAGCTCCTCACCACGATCGCGAGCATCCGCAGCACCACGAGGAACTCGCTGGTCCGGGCGCTGGCCGACCAGGCCAACGCCACCGTCCTGGACCACATCACGGCCGTGGAGTCGACCGGCCTGGTCGACTTCGGCCAGGCCCTCGCTCAGGAGACCAGCTCACCTGGTCTTCCGGCCAAGGACCTGACCCCGCCGCCCGCGGTCGCGGGCCAGCCGCAGACCGTCCTCACACCGCCGGCGAACAGCACGGTGTCGGCGAGTCCGACGATGGGGTGAGAGGGGAGCCGGGCCGAGCCTCCCCTGCCGACCGGACGGCCGACGTCACCTCTCGAGCCCGTCCGGTCCGGCACCCTCGGACCGATAACTACACACCGCGTGTATACATGACGTGTATAGTGCCGAGACATGGCTTCCGCAATCGCCTTCCGGCGCGACGCCCCCGTCACCGTCCTCACCGCGGCCACCGCCTTCGGACTGCTGCTGGGGTGGGCGACGTACGGCCTGCACGGCACGACGCCCCTGCTGGACCGCGCGACCAACTCGACGTCCACCTGGATCATCTGGACCGCCGCGGCCGGCGCCCTGATCCGGAACCGACAACTCGCCGTCTGGGGCGGAGCGTTGATGATGCTCGCCACCTGCGGTGGCTACTACACGGCGTCCACGCTCGGCGGCACCTTCGGGAGCGGCGGGCTCGGAACCGCCGCCGTGTGGTCGATGGCGGGACTCGCCGGAGGGCCCCTGCTGGGATGGGCCGGGTGGACGGTACGGCGAGGACAGGGGGACGTAAGGGCGGTGGCCGGGGCGGTCATCCCGATGGTGGTGCTGGGCGAGGGCCTCTGGTTCGGGCTGGTTCTCCACTACTGGGACGACGCGACCGTCTTCCTGACCGTCGGCGCGCTGCTCACCGCCCTTCTGACCGCCTACCTGGCGCGCGCCGGGGTGCGGCGCTACTGGCTGTGCCCCGTTCTCGCTCCCGTGGGCGGTCTCGTCTTCCACCTTGCCGAGAAGGGCATCCTCAACGGCCTGCTCGGATCGGTCTGACGCGAGGTGCCGGGCGGTGCAGCCGGGGCGGTGCAGCCGGGCCGACCGCGGCCTCCACCGAACTCGGCAGCACGGCGGCGTCCACCCACGACATCCACTCAGGCTTGTGCGCCCAGATCGAGGCCACCGCGTACCCGGCGGAGCCGATGCCCTGGAAGCACTCCTGCACCCGGCCGGACCGCCGGGGCTCAGCGGAATGAACCCGGTCACCGATTGTTGAAAGCGGTATGAAGAAGATCGGGTTCCTGTCCTTCGGGCACTGGACGCCATCGCCGCACTCGCAGACGCGCTCCGCCTCGGACTCCCTGCTGCAGGCGATCGACCTCGCGGTCGCCGCGGAGGAGCTGGGGGCGGACGGCGCCTACTTCCGCGTCCACCACTTCGCCCGCCAGCACGCTTCCCCGTTCCCCCTGCTCGCCGCGATCGGTGCGCGCACCAGTCGGATCGAGATCGGCACCGGTGTGATCGACATGCGCTACGAGAACCCCCTGTACATGGCGGAGGACGCGGGCGCGGCCGACCTGATCTCGGGCGGCCGGCTCCAGCTCGGCCTCAGCCGGGGGTCACCGGAACAGGTCGTCGACGGCTGGCGGCACTTCGGTTACCGGCCGCCGGAGGGCGGGACCGACGCCGACCTCGCCCGCGCACACACCGAGGAACTGCTCGACGTGCTCAGGGGTGAGGGATTCGCCCAGCCCGACCCCCGGCCGATGTTCGCCAACCCGCCGGGTCTGCTGCGCATCGAACCGCACTCCGAGGGCCTGCGGGACCGGATCTGGTGGGGTTCCGGTTCGAACGCCACCGCGGCCTGGGCCGCCGGGCTCGGGATGAACCTGCAGAGCTCGACCCTCAAGGACGACGAGAGCGGCGAGCCACTCCACGTTCAGCAGCGCAAGCAGATCGAGGCGTACCACGAGGCGTGGCGCGCCGCGGGGCACACCCGTTCCCCCCGGGTGTCGGTCAGCCGCAGCATCTTCCCGCTCGTCGACGACCGGGACCGCGCGTACTTCGGTGGGGACCGCGACTCGACGGACCAGATCGGCTACATCGATCCCAGCACCCGCAGCATCTTCGGCCGGTCCTACGCCGCGGAGCCCGACGTGCTCGTCAAGCAGCTGGCCGAGGACGAGGCCGTCGCGGCCGCCGACACACTGCTGCTCACGGTGCCCAACCAGCTCGGCGTCGAGTACAACGCGCATGTCGTCGGCAGCATCCTGACGCACGTCGCGCCGGAACTCGGCTGGCGCTGACGACCGGCACCACGGCAGGTGCCGCCAGGGGAATCGGCGTCCGGTGCGGACGCGCCTGACCCGGGCGGCATCTTCGCCCCCGGCGTGATGCGGCAGCCGGACACCCACGTCTACATCACGGGACGCCGCAAGGAGACCCTCGACAAGGCCGCCGAGCAGATCGGCGGCTCTACGCCACCGTCGCCGACGCCGGACACCGCATCGACGTCCTGTTCGCCAACGTCGGCGGCGGCGAGTTCGCTCCCCTCGACCAGATGACCGAGGAGCACTACGACACCACCTTCGACAGCCATGTGAAGGGCACCGTCTTCACCGTCCAGAAGGCGCTCCCCCACCTGGTCGACGGCGCCTCCAAGGCCGCCATCCGCGCCTTCTCCCGCACCTGGGCCAACGAACTGAGCGGACGCGGCATCCGCGTCAACACCATCTCGCCCGGCCCCATCACCACCCCGGCCTCAACGGTCTCGCCGCGGACGAAGCAGGGGCGGCGCAGCTGCGGGAGACCCTCGCCGGCACCGTGCCCCTGGGCCGCATGGGCCGCCCGGAGGAGGTCGCCGACCTCGCACTCATCCTTGCCACCGGCCAGTCCAGCTTCATCACCGGCACCGACATCTTCATCGACGGCGGCGCCAAGCAGGTGTAGCCCGGTCTACCCGCCGGCCCTCACTCGGGGCGTCGGCGGTGGCGTTCGCGCGACGGTCTTCGGACACGGGGGCCGTACCAGTCCAGGCACAGGACGGTGGCGTCGTCCTGCGGATGGCCGTCCCAGGCGTCGGTGACCGCGGTGGCCAGAGTACGCACGACCTCGCGCGGGTGCTCGGCGGCGGTGTCACGGATGAGGCCGGGGAGGTCGACCTTCTTCGCCTGGCGTTCCTGCATGCCGTCGGTGTGCAGCACGAGCCGGTCACCGGGGCGCAGGTCCAAGTCCTGCACCCGGTACGGTCCGTTGTGCGTGGGGACGCCGAACGGCAGGTTCACCGCCAGACGCAGTTCTTCGACCGTGCCGTCGCGCAGCCGCAGGGGCCAGGGGTGGCCGGCGTTGACGAGCTGGAAGCTCGTGCCGTCCAGGGCGATGCGCAGCAACTGCCCGGTGGCGAAGGTCTGTCGGCCGTGAGCGAGGAGGGCCTCGTGGGTCCGGCGGGCCTGTTCGGCGAGGTCGCACCCGGAACGGCGGGCGCCGCGGGAGGCATTGACCAGGAGAGTGGCCATGAGTGCGGCGCTGACGTCGTGGCCCATGGCGTCGGTGACGGACAGGTGCAGGGTGTCGTGGTCAAGGGTGTAGTCGTACGTGTCACCGGCGATGTCGGCGGCCGGGACCAGGGCGCCGGCGAGCGCGAACTCCGGGGCCTCGCAGGACGGGGCGGAGGGCAGCAGCTGGCGCTGGATCTCCGCGGCCAGGCTGACGGAGGTCGTGCGGTTGCCCCAGTGGTAGAGGTCGGTGAAGCGGCGGTCGGTGACGATGATGTACGCCAGCGCGTGCGCGGCCTCCTCGATCTGCTCCAGCACTTCCCGAGTGGCCTCGGAGAGGAACAGCTCCAGGACGCCGATGGCGTCACCGCGGTTGGTGACGGGGGTGAGCACCCTGTGCCCGCGCTCGCCCTCCGGCACCCGCACCGTCCGCTGGACGCGCAGGACCTCGTCGTAGACGCTGTCGTCGAAGGGGACCTCTTCGGCGCGACGCTCCTGGGGCGTGGCGGCCTCCTCGCTCACCCGCAACAGACGTCGGCCGACGACGTCGACGAACAGGAACGACACGTATCGGGCACCGAACCGCTCGCGCAGATCGTCGGCCACGACATCGAGAGAGCGCACCGGCGCGGCGTCCTCCGCCGCTGCCAGCACCTCAGCCAGGGCGATCCGATCGCGTGCCACATCAGCCTCCTTCTCGGTAGAGAACCCGTTTTCCCGCTGACACGCCGGACACGGCCCCGCTGTGACCCACGCCTCACACACGGGCATGCGCAGGGAGGCGGAACACGGGTGCGCACGTGCCGGGTCCTGAGGCTCGCCGGACGGCTCTGGGCCCGTCGGCTCGACCGACGAAAGGCGGCCACCGACCAGTACCTTCTTCGCTCGGCGGAGACCACAGACAGCAGACGAGGCGTGCTGTACGCCGAGGAGTGCGACTGCAACGCTGTGACCTGCTCAAACGTAGGGCGAAGGTACCTGCGTGGCTACCTTGACGGATACGTAGAGATCGGGTTCGGACGACCGCTCAATGCGCTCGCGTTCCGGAGGTGGTGATCCTCGGGGACCTGGTCATGTACGAGGTGGTCTACGACGATGACGGTAACGCGGCAGGCGCCAACCGCTTCACCGAGCGATCACTGATCCGGGAGACGTCTCTCGGATTCGACAGGCTCTACGAGCGCGGTGAGGGTTTCCACGACTTCTTCGACCGGGAGATCGCCCCGCTTGCCCCGCCCCAGGAGTCCGGCACTCAGACGGGTTCTGCCGGTTCGCGCTGACCGGCAGGGCGGGAGAGTCTGAAGCGAGGCAGGGGTGCGCGGTCTGCCCTCCACGCTCGAACCGTCCGAGCGAGGTTCACAGCTTCTATGACTCGTACCAGAATCACGTACCGGTGCGGTACCATTTTCCAGTACCACTAGGAAAGAGGTGCCGCTGATGACCATAAGCGCCAGCGAGGCCCGCAAGGACCTCTTCCCCCTCATCAAGCGCGTCAACGACGACCACACCCCCGTGCGTATCAGCTCCAAGAGCGGCGACGCGGTTCTGATGTCCGCCGAGGACTACGACTCCTGGCAGGAGACCGTCTACCTGCTGCGCTCTCCCGCCAACGCGCGCAGCCTCATGGAAGCCGTCGCCCGGGACAGGGCCGGCGAGGCCGTGGTCACCAGGACCATGACAGAGCTGGAAGAACTGGCGGGTGACGGGTGAGGAGCGTCCACTTCGACCCGGCCGCATGGGAGGACTTCCTGTTCTGGCTCGGCTCGGACCGCGCCATGGCCCGCAGGATCACCCGGCTGATCGGCGAGATCCAGCGCACCCCTTTCACCGGCATCGGCAAGCCGGAACCCCTGAAGGGTGACCTGTCGGGCTACTGGTCACGCCGGATCGACGACGAGCACCGGCTCGTGTACCGGGTGGACGAGAAGGAAGTCAAGATCCTCAAGGCCCGCTACCACTACTGAGGCCACCGCTCAGCTCTGCGGCGAACGCCCTGCCACGTCATCCGCCGGGCGGGGTGCGGAGCACGCCGTCACGCTAGCCGCCTGACGAACGCCGCTGCCACAAAGGAACGCGCTCATGACCACGCTCACCGACACACCGGCGGGGCCGCTCATCCCCATGCCGTACAGGAACCCCCGCCGCTGTCCGTGTCGCCGTCGCCCGACGCCGACACGGACAGCGAGGGCTGACGGGCTCGCACCGCACCCCGGCCTCCCATAGGCATAGGTGAGCGCTAGGAGGAGTGAGGCTTCTCCGGCTCGTCGGCGGTGTCATTCGCGCCGTGGTGTTCAGCGTGCGCTGTCGCGAAAGACCCTTGGTCCTCCACGACTTCCACGACCTCGCCGTCCACGACTTCCCCGTCCCACGCCCGGTGCGACGGATCCGCCAGTGGCAGGCTGGAGAGGTGCTTCCTGAGCCTCTTGGCCATCGGGAGGTAGGTCGCGAAAGTGACACCGGAGACAGCGGCCCCTACGAGAGGGATGGCCTTCGAGACGGTCTTCGCGAAGGACTGCTCAGACGCCCGAAGGGCCAGGGAAACATCGGCTGGGAGAAGCAGGCCGACTCCGCCCTCGCCGGGCTCCGCACCCCGGCCGAGCGCGCCTTCGCCGAACCCGGGCGCTGGGGACACGTGTGCTCGACCTGTTGCGGATCAGCCCGAACCGCACCACCGGCGCGCTTCACGCCCTTCTCATGATCACATAAAAGCGATCTTCACTCGCAGGAGGGCAGATCGGAAACGCTCAGTACAAGCGCTGCGGTGAGGATCTGCGGTGGCTTCGTCGACATCAGCTGCTGCTGGTCGAGCAGTGCGAGACGCTTTCGAAGCCGCACATCGAGCTCGACAGCCTTGCGGTGGAGGCTCTCAGAGGACTCCTTGGGCTTCTCACCCCTCCGTTCCTTCTCCGAGGCCGCCGCAGCATCGAGGAGCAGCCGCTCGCTCTCCGAGGTCAGACGCTTGGTCACCAGTTCCCGGGTCTTGGTCAACTCTGCCAGGCGACGGGGCTGGACCTCGGCCAGGTATTCGGGAAGCTGATTGGCGATGATCCAGCTGGTTGCCTTGTCCTCGGCGTCTGCGAGCCAGGGAAGTCCGCATGTTATGTCGGTCGCCGCGCCGTTGGGCGCCGCGGCACAGTCGAGGTAGGGCGCGGGGCCGGCTGGATGCACGGTGCCGTGGCTGTCGACGTAGGCGTAGGCGAACCGTCGGGCCACCGACTCACCGGTGGCATCCGCGACCTCTTCGACAACCCCGACGAGGAGGTGCGGTTCTTCGAGGGTGGCCGAGACGAGGACGGTGCCCTGGTTAAGGGTGCCCCCGAAGTTCCGGATGGTTTCGTCCATGACGGCGTCGTGCAGCGGGTGACCGGGGGCGAGCAGGTCGGCGCGGGCGCGGCCGTCAGGCTGGACGTAGCTGAGGTCGAAGGTGACGTGGTCGTACTTGGTGGCAATCGGTCCGTTGCCTGCTGATCGGATGTGCTGGGGCACGTTGGCTATCTCGTACCGCCCCTGTTGGCGCTTGACGATCCGACCTCCGAGCCGGGTGAAGGCGTCCGTGAAGGTCGATTCGATGTAGTGCGGCTGAAGACGTCGGGCGCGGGCATCGTCCATCGCGGCACGCAGGGCGCGAAGATCGGCATCCGAGAGGTGCTCCGAAGCGAGCGCACGCTCGTCCAGAAGGCCCTTGAGGCCGTCTCCGACGGTGGTGTCGATGACCTCGTGCATCCTCTTCTTGACATCTGCCTGCTCCCCGTACTGGATGGCATCGAGCAGCAAGTCTCGCAGCGGGGTCTCGGCGAACGCCTCTCCCAGGACATCGAAGACCTTCCCGCCGTACGTCTCACGCATCTGGTCGAGCTTCTCCAGCAGGCGCGTGAAAACCTCGCCCTCGCGCGTGTTGGAGGCGACGAGGTTCCAGAGCCGGCAGACCTCCTCCTGGCCGATGCGGTGGATGCGGCCGAAGCGCTGCTCAATGCGGTTGGGGTTCCAGGGCAGGTCGTAGTTGACCATCAGGTGTGCGGCCTGCAGGTTGAGTCCCTCGCCGGCGGCGTCGGTGGCCAGCAGGATCTGAACGTCACGGTTCTTGGTGAACTCCTCGGTGATCTGCCGCCGTTCGGCACGGCGTACGCCGCCGTGTATAGCCTTGACGGCATCGGGCTTGCCCAGAAGCAACCCGATCTTGCCCTGCAGATATTGCAAGGTGTCGCGGTGCTCAGTGAAGATGATGAGTTTCCGAGGCCGGCCGTTGGCGTCTGTCACCAGCGTGTGGTCTCGGAGGAGCGCGGACAGCTCGGTCCACTTGCGGTCCGTACCTGCCTCTCGGACCCGCTGCGCCGTCTTCACCAACGCCCTCAGCTCGATGAGCTCGACGTTGAGCTCCTCGACTGTCTGCGCCGCCGTCGCAGCATCGAGCAGTTCCTCCTCGGTCTCCTCGATCTCTTCGGCATCGAGGTCGCCGTTGTCGAAGTCGGCGAGGTCGATGGCGGGCAGGCTCTCGCGAAAGGTGCCGTTGAGGATCTCCTGCTTCTTGCGCTCCAGGCGCTCGGTACGCCGCACGAGGCTCTTGTAGATCGCCTCGGGGCTGGAGGCCAGGCGTCGCTGCAGAACAGTAAGTGCGAAACCGACAGTGTTCTTGCGTTTGCCACCGATGCGGTCGGCGCGGTTCATCCCCTCGCGGACATAGTGGGTGACGTCCTCGTAGAGGTCGTACTCGAGCGCCGTGAGCTCGTAGGGGACGGTCTCCGCGAGGCGCTCGGGGAAGAGCTTCCTGCCCTCGAAGGTAAGCAGGTCCTCCTTGATCATGCGCCGCATGATCCCGCTGACGTCGGCGCTCCTCTTCTGCCTGCCCTCGAATCTGTCACGGTCCAGCAGCGTGAGGAAAAGCTGGAAGTCCTCCTCCTTTCCCGAGTGCGGGGTCGCTGTCATCAGGAGCAGGTGGCGAGTGATCTCGCCGAACATCTCGCCAAGCTGGAACCGTTTGGTCTTCTCCACCTTGCCACCGAAGTAGTGGCCACCCATGCGGTGCGCCTCGTCAACGACGATCAGGTCCCACTCCGTCTCCTGGAGCTGCGCCTTCAGTTGCTCGTTACGAGAGAGCTGGTCCATGCGGGCGATCAGAAGCGGGTTGGTCTCGAAGACGTTGAGATTGAGCTGGGAGTCGAGGAGCTGGTTCGTGAGCAGGTCGAAGCGGAGGCCGAACTTGAAGAAGAGCTCGTCCTGCCACTGATCGACCAACCCTCCCGGAGCCACGATGAGGCACCGCTTGACGTCGTCGCGGAGCAGGAGCTCCTTGATATAGAGCCCGGCCATGATCGTCTTTCCCGCGCCCGGATCGTCGGCGAGCAGGAAGCGCAACGGTGTACGGGGCATGAGCTCGCCATACACGGCGCGGATCTGGTGCGGGAGCGGCTGAACGTCACTGGTCGCCACAGCGAGCATCGGGTCGAACAGACCGGCCAGTGAGATCCGCTGGGCCTCGGCGACCAGCTTGAAGTCACTTGCGTTCGCGTCGAAGGCGCGGCTGCCGCTGCGGGCGACGCTCAGCTCGTCCTCATCCTTCCGGAAGACGACCCGCTGGTCGAGACCGCCCGCGGAGGTCTTGTAGGTCAGCTCGAGCGCGTTCGCACCGTGCCACTGGGCGGCGATGACCGTGACGACCTCCGCCGGTATGAGTCCGTCGATCCGCAGACCCGGCTTGAGCTCCTCGAGCAGCACCTGCAGAACCTCCTGGTGGGCAGCCTGTGAACGCTACTCGGACGTTCCGGCAATTTCGTGATCCCGTCGACTTCGTCAACCGGGGTCGCTAATCTTCGCAGAGGTCGTGCGAGTCGGCAGGGGCAATGGAGCGAGAAGAACGTCAGCACCTTCGTGGTGTGGTGGAGCAAGTCAGCGGGTGGCGCAAGCTCGCGGCGAGGATCATCGAGCAACGTGAGCCTGTCGAGGCGGCGGCGGAAGAAGCCGCCAGGCAGCTCCTCGGCCGAGTGGCTTCCCTCGGGACCGGAACCACCAGCGCATGGCGCGTACTTCAGGTCTCGCCGTCCGATGTCGACCTGGTGACCTCCCTGGCCAGCCGTCAGGCGCTTCCGTCGCTCACGACCAATGCCCAGCAGGGCATCCACCAGTTGACCAACGACGCCGGCCGGGCGCTGACGGCTGTCCGGGCGATGTTCGGCGCCCGCAGGATATTGTCGGGCAAAAGCCGCAAGGGCGAAGCAGAGCAAGCTGCGGCATACCTGATATCTCTCCACGAGCAGGTTACGAGCACCCCACTCATAACCGAGTTGGAGAGCCTGGCAGCATGGGACAGGAAAGCTGTCCCCGCAGTCGGGCTCTCGGCCATCCTCGATGACACGGTCGGCTTCGCCCCTCTCCTCGGCGGTCGAGCCGAACTCGTCGGGCGGCATGAACTGGACGTCGCCGGGGCCGCGATCAGCGCGATCGATCAGGCCCTTCAGCGCGAGGACGAGTCCAGAACGGCAGTCAATGCCGCCGGCAATGCCGTCCGACAGGCCGAGACTCGCAAGATGGTCGCCGAAATGCCCGTTGAGCGGCTCAAGGACGCGACCAGCGGCCAACTGCGCATCACGGCGCTGAACGATGCCGGGATCAGGAACGTGCAGCAGGTCCTCGACCAGAAATCACGGATTCGGTCGCTCCCCGGAGTGGGCGAGACAACAGGCAACCGGATGGTCGGCGCCGCACGGACCATCTGGCAGACCACACTGGACGAGATGCCGGTCCGGATCGACATCAAGAACCGATCCGGCGAGACCACGAAGCTCCTCAAGACGATGAAGGTTTGGGCAGCGGCACGCTCGATCCACAGCGTCACAGCCGACCTCGCTGCCGCCGACGCGGTTCGGCCGCTCCTTCAAAGCCTTCATTCCAAGACCTCTCACGTGGTTCTCGTCCCCCAGGCTCGGACCGTCGCCGAGTTGCGTACCGCGCTGGCGGCCGTCGAGCGTCGCGGGGCGATGCTCAACGGCGGGGACGACGCCGCAGGCGGTGATCCTTGGGAGGATTTCATCGCCCGCCCGGCCGACTACTACGCGATGCTCGCGGAGCTCGGATTCCTGGCCGATGACGCCGAGAAGAGCCACGGCGACCTACCGACCGAAATCGTCGAGGCGGTCAGGGAACTCAAGCTCGACACCAGTCATCTGAAGGCGTCCCTGCGCGGGTACCAGTCATTCGGTGCCCGCTTCGCAATCGTGCAACGGAAGGTCATCATCGGCGACGAGATGGGGCTGGGAAAGACGGTCGAGTCACTCGCCGTACTCGCCCACTTGCGCGCCAAGGGCTCCTCACACTTCCTGGTCGTGAGCCCAGCCGCTGTCGTGACCAACTGGGTGCGCGAAGTCCAGGCCAAGTCCGATCTGCGCGCGTATCGGCTGCACGGGCCCGGTCGCGACGACGCGCTGAAGTCCTGGATCCGCAACGGTGGAGTCGCTGTCACCACCTACGACATCCTCGGTTGGCTGGAAGGCCGGATCCCCGAACGCGCCGAACTTGCGTGCCTGGTGTTCGACGAAGCGCACTACATCAAGAATCCGGACGCCCAGCGAACCCGGCGCTCCACGGCTCTGATCAAGAGCTCGGAGCGAGCGATCCTGCTGACCGGCACCCCTCTGGAGAACCGGATCGAGGAATTCCGCAATCTCGTCGGCTACCTCCGGCCAGACCTGTCGATCAGCGCCTCGGAAATCGCTCCTCGCCAGTTCCGGAAACAGGTGGCACCGGCCTACCTGAGACGCAACCAGGAAGACGTCCTCACAGAGCTCCCGGAGCGGTTCGAAGTCGACGAGTGGATGCCGATGTCCAGCGCCGACGAGCAGCACTACCGAGCGGCTGTCATCGAAGGCAACTTCATGGCCATGCGCCAGGCCGCGCTACGCGCCGGCGCCAAGTCCGAGAAGATGCGGCGCCTCATCGACATCGTCCAGGAGGCAGAGGACAACGAGCGCAAGGTGCTGGTCTTCTCGTACTTCCGTGACGTCCTCGATGAAGTGGCGTCGGTCCTTCCGGGAAAGGTGTTCGGGCCCCTTACCGGCTCCGTTCCCGCCGCGAAGCGACAGAGCATGGTTGATGAGTTCTCCCAAGCCCGCCACGGGGCAGTCCTCGTCGCGCAGATCGTGGCAGGCGGCGTCGGTCTGAACATTCAGTCGGCATCGGTCGTCGTGATCTGCGAGCCCCAGCTCAAGCCGACGACTGAATGGCAAGCCATCGGCCGCTCCCACAGGATGGGGCAACTGGAGTCGGTACAAGTACATCGCCTTCTCTCCGAAGAAGGCGTCGACCAGCGCATCATTGAGATCCTGGCGCGCAAGAACCAACTCTTCGCGGAATTTGCCCGCGTCTCCGAAACCGCCGACAGCGCCCCGGAAGCGTTCGATATCACGGACGCTGAGCTGGCACGGGAGATCGTGGCGGCGGAGCGCGAGCGCCTACTCACGGGCGGCTGACAAACGCGGGACAGGGAGCCGGCCACAGCCGACCGTCCGGGCGCCCCCAAGATCGGAAAGGCCGCTCGTAGCGGCAGACGAGTCGGGCTGTACGCCGGGTTCTGTGCCCCGGTCCCTCGCGGGAGCCGGGGTGACGGCCATCCATCTAGGGCCGGTGTTGCCACCGGCCTCGTGCGGTCTACCCGGGGGCTCGGGCGGGCAGCCCTCGAACGTCCCCGCAGAGCGCCTTTTACCGCGCTCCTCTTGACCTTGCTCCGGGTGGGGTTTACCTAGCTGCCCAGGTCGCCCTGGGCACTGGTGGTCTCTTACACCACCGTTTCACCCTTACCGGGGACCGAGGTCCCCGGCGGTCTGCTTTCTGTGGCACTGTCCCGCGAGTCGCCTCGGGTGGCCGTTAGCCACCACCCTGCCCTGTGGAGCCCGGACGTTCCTCGGGAAGCCCCCCGTCAAGGGGACTCCACGCGGCCGTCCGCCCGGCTCGTCTGCCGTGTGGACCATGTTACCGGGCGGGACGGCCTCTTCGGTGCCGAGGCCATCGTCGCCAGCACCGAGCCTGTGAGGATCAGCGCGAAGGAGACGGCGATCGTGGGGGTGAAGCTCTCGCCCAGGAAGAGGGCGCCCGCCGCCACCGCCACCGCCGGGTTGACGTACGTGATCACCGTGGAGCGGGTCGGGCCTATCTCCTTGATGAGCTCCAGGAACGCCACGAAGGCCACCGCCGTGCAGAGGACGCCCAGGGCGAGGAGGGAGAGCAAAGCGTTCGTGGAGGGCATCGCGGTCGGCCAGGTGGCCGCGGCCGCCGGGGCGTAGACCAGGGTCGCCAGGGTCAGGCACGGTGCTATCAGCTGCAGCGTCGGGACGTCCTTCAGGCGGCGGGCCGCTATCAGGGGTGCCGTCGCGTAGCCGATCACCGTCAACAGGACTTCTCCCAGCGAGCGGGCGTCGCCGCCGGTCAGGTGGGGGATGGTGAGGACCGCCACGCCGGCCAGGCCGATCAGGAGGCCGGCGATCCGGCGTCCGCCCAGGTGTTCGCGCTCGCCGCCGAAGTAGCGCGCCGCCACCACGCCGACGATCGGTACGCCCGCTATCAGCAGGCCCGCCGTGGAGCTGGAGAGGTGGCGTTCGGCGTCCGTGAGGGTGAACCAGGGGCCCATGATCTCTATGCACGCGAAGGCCAGCATCGGGCGCCAATGGGTGCGGAGGGTCAGGAACAGGCCGCCCTGGCGGATCGCCAGGGGGAGGAGGAGCAGTGCGCCCACGGCACATCGCGCGAACACCACCGTCGACGGGGACACCTCGTCCACCGCCACCTTGATCATCAGATAGGGGATGCCCCAGATCACTCCCATGAGGGAGAACAGGAACCAGCCGCGTGCAGTCATACGGAGAGCTTGGCCGTCAGTACCGTCCGGCGTCTTGAACGCTGTTGCGGTACGCCGCCGGGGTCACCCCCAGCACCCGCCGGAACCAGCGGGTCAGGTGGGCCTGGTCGGCGAAGCCCACCAGGGTCGCCGCCTCCGCCGGGCGCAGGCCCGAATCCAGGAGGGCGCGGGCCCGGGTCACCCGGTACTGGGCCAGCCAGGCGTACGGCGGGACGCCCATCGTCGTTCGGAAGGCCCGCAGGAGCTGGTAGCGGGAGAGGCCCAGGTCGGCCGCCAGGTCGGCGAGCGACGGCGGGCAGGTCAGCTCGTCGGCCAGGCGGTCCCGGACCAGCAGGGAGATGCCGTGCGCTCCGGGGACCCGGTCGGTCACCGGCCGTGCCGTGGAGTGGCGGCGGGAGAGGGCCGTCAGCAGCCAGGGGAGACGGGATTCGGCTTCCAGGGGGTCGGGGCAGGCGGCCAGTTCGGTGTGGGTCCGGCGGAAGGCCGCGGCCAGCTCGGGGTCGTCGAGGACGGGGTCCCTGAAGTGCGGCACGGCGTCCAGGGTCCCGTCCGCCAGCAGGGCCGGGTCCGCGTACAGGGCGCGGTAGGCGTAGCCGTCGGTCGGGGTGGCCGGGCCGCCCGTGTGCATCTCGCCGGGGGCCAGGACGACGATCGAACCGGGGCCGGTGCTGATGTGACCGCCCCGGTAGTCGATGACCTCGGAGCCGCCGACGCACACCCCGATGGTGAACTCGGCGTGCGCGTGCGGGGCGTAGGTGTGCCGTTCGAAATTCGCCGTCAGCAGGTCGAGCGCCGGGCCGCACCGGCCCAGCCTCGCCCTCGTCCACCGTGCCTGTTCAGCCACGTTCGCACCCCCTCGCGCTAAGGGTGCAACGCCCGCACTCCCCGTTTCCATGCCGCGTCCAGGTCGGCGTCCTCCGGAAAGCGGCCGTGGATCTCCAGGACCACCATGCCGTGGGCGAACGCCCAGGTGGCGCGGGCCAGGTCCCGGTCGCCGCCGCAGGCCCGCAGGAGCGGGAGGGCGGCCCGGTCCTCCAGGCCGTCCGGCAGCAGGGTGCGTGGCAGGGGGCGTTCCGTGGCCAGGCAGTAGAGGTGAGGGTGGGCCAGGGCGTAGGCGCGGTACGCCTCGGCCAGGGCCTCCAGGGAGCCGGGGTGCCGGGACGCGGCCGCCTCCAGTGCCGCCGCCGACTCCTCCAGCATCTGCGCGGTCAGTTCGACCTCCACGGCGTGCTTGTCGGGGAAGTGCTTGTAGAGCGACGGCGCCTTGATGCCGAGGCGGTCGGCGATCGTGCGCATGGTGAGGACGGCGGGTCCGGACTCCTCCAGCAGCTCCCGGGCCGCCACCACGATCTCCCGCGCCCTCGGCGTCAGCCGGTCGGCCGCGCCGGTCGCGTCGGCCGCGTCAGAACCGCCGGTCGCGGCGGCCGCCTCAAAACGGTCGGTCGCGTCAGTCACGCTGGAAGCCCTCCTTGGTCCGCAATCCGTACCCGAAGGCGCGATCGTACGAGATGTGGGCCAGCCAGCCGCAGAGCGCCGCGAACGCCGGGGGCCAGGAGAAGACGGGCTGCACCGCGTACGCCGTCAGCAGCCCGAGCGGCACCAGCGCCCGGTGCATCGCGTTGTAGTACGGCACCGCGCGGGGCGGCAGCTGGCCCTTGGCCATCGTGGGCGCCTCGTCGAGGGCGACCAGGAACGTGAGGTCCGGGAGGATCAGGAAGAGCAGGGCCAGGGTGCCGGCGAGCCAGCCGTGGTTCACGCCCTCCAGGATCGCGAACGCCGTCCAGAACAGGGCAGCGGCCAGCCAGGCGGTGCGGCGGGCCACCGCGGTGGCGGTGCGGAGGGAGGGGGTGACGTTCGTGGTGCTGGTCATGGCTGCCTCCAGGGGGCAATGCAAACTAGCTAACGTCGTTAGCCACGATCGACGGTAAGGCTAACCGCGTTAGCCGTCAAGTCCGCCGATCTCGGCACCCTCCGCGGTCATCCCACCATCCGCTCCAGCGCGTCGAACGCCGCCGCCATCCGCTCCCGGTGGTCCTCGACGATCTCCGCGAACGGGTCGCCCGCCAGCTGACGGCTCACCGAGGTGACGCACACCGAGCGGTACGCGGCCACCGTCACCGCCGCCACCAGCTCCGGGTCGGCGAGCCCGGCCTCGGCGAGCGCTCCGGCCAGTGCCCGTTCCACCTCCTCGACCGCCTCACGGGCCCGGGCCCGCAGCGCCGGCGAGTCGGCGACGACCGGCCAGAATCCCCCGAAGTTCTCCCCCACCCCGCCCAGCGGATGCCGCGCGTCGATGAACCGGAAGGCCAGGCGGCGCAGCGCCGCGAGCGGGGCCTCGCCGGGCGCGCGGTCCCGCACCGCACCGGCGAAGGCCGCGACGGCCTCCGGGATGCGGTCGAGGAACAGGTCCTCCTTGCGCGGGAAGTAGTTGAACACGGTCATCGCCGACACCCCGGCCGCCCGCGCGACCTCCGCGACCGTCACGCGGTCGAAGCCGTGCTCCCGGAACATCACCGTCGCGACGTTCGAGATGCGCTGCCGCGTCTCCCGCTTCTTGCGCTCCCGCAGGGACTCCCTCGGGCCGACCGGCCTGTTTTCATCGATCACGAGAAAACTATAGCGGCTCGAAAGTTTTAGTGACTACAGTTAAAGCATGAGCGAAAGCATGGCGACTACAGACGGCAAGAACGACAAGAACGGCGTGGACTACGACGTGGTGGTGGCCGGCGGCGGGCCCGTCGGGCTCTTCCTCGCCGGCGAGCTGCGGCTCGGCGGGGCGAAGGTGCTGGTCGTGGAGCGGCTGGCCGAGGTGGACGAGACCATCAAGGCGGGCGGCATCAACACGGCCGGCGCGGTGAGCCTCTACCGGCGCGGGCTGCTGCCCGAGCTCGCGGCGGCCTGGGAGCGGAACCGATGGCGGATGCGGGCCTTCCTCGGGGACCAGGACCGGGAGCGGAAGCAGGGAGCCGGCGCGGCCGACGCGCCCCGGACTCCCCCGAAGTTCGCCGGGCACTTCGCCGGGATCATGATGCGCGGCGAGCTGTTCGACGACTCCGACCCGGCGTTCGCCGACATCGGCCCCGCCGACGGCGTCGGCCTCGGCGTGCCGCAGGTGGAGTTGGAGCGGATCCTGGGCGCCCGCGCCGAAGGGCTCGGCGTCGAGGTCCGCCGGGGCGTGGCGCTGACCGGCTTCGACGCCGGCGACGAGGGAGTCGTCGTACACCTCGGGAGCGGCGGAGACGTCCGCGCCGGCTGGCTCGTCGGCTGCGACGGCGGGCGGAGCACCGTCCGCAAGCTCGCCGGGATCGACTTCCCCGGCACCGAGCCGGAGATCACCGGCTATCAGGCGGTCGTCGAGATGAGCGGGGGCGAGCGGCTCGGGGTCGGCTGGAACACCACCGACGTGGGCACGTACGTCAACGGGCCCTTTCCCGGCCGGATCCTCACCGTCGAGTTCGACGGGCCGCCCGCCGACCGCTCCGCTCCCGTCACCGCGGGGGAGTTGCAAGCCGCCCTGCGCCGGGTGTCAGGCGTGGCCGACGTGACCATCCACGAGGTGCACTCCTCGACCCGGTTCACCGACAACGCCCGGCAGGCGAGCGCCTACCGCAAGTGCCGGGTGCTGCTCGCGGGGGACGCGGCGCACGTGCACTCGCCGTTCGGCGGGCAGGGGCTCAACCTCGGGCTCGGCGACGCCATGAACCTCGGCTGGAAGCTGGCCGCCGTGGTGCGCGGGACGGCCCCCGACTCGCTCCTCGACAGCTACACCGCCGAACGGCACCCGATCGGCGCCTGGGTGCTGGACTGGACCCGCGCCCAGATCGCCGTGATGCGCCCGGACCGGCACGCCCGCGCGCTGCGCCGGGTGGTCACCGACCTCGCGCTGACGACGACCGGGACGACGTACCTCGTCCAGCAGATCTCCGGCGTCTGGCAGCACTACGACCTGCCCGGCGAGCACCAGCTCACCGGACGGAGCGCCCCGGACCTGGAACTCTCCGACGGCACCCGGCTCGGCGACCACCTGCACCACGGCCGCGCCCTGCTCCTCGACCTCGCCGACGACCCGAAGCTGCGCGCCCGCGCGGAGGGGTACGGCGACCGGGTGGACGTCGTCACCGCGGGCTGCCCGGGACGGCCGGAGCTGACCGGTCTCCTGGTACGGCCCGACGGGTTCGTGGCCTGGGCCGCGGACGGGGACGACCGGGGAGACGACCTCGACGACGCCCTGACCCGCTGGTTCGTCGCCGCGTGAGCCCGCGGGAGCCCGCAGCCCGGCGGGAGCCCACAGCCACGCGGGAGCCCGCAGCCACGCGGGAGCCCACAGCCCCGCGGGAGCCCGCAGCCCGGCGGCTTGACCCTGCCGCGACGTCAACGTCTCTACTGGTCCCATGCGGATCGGAGAACTCGCCGCCGCCGTCGGCGTCACCACGCGCGCGGTGCGGCACTACCACCACCAGGGCCTGCTGCCCGAGCCCGAGCGGCTCTCCAACGGGTACCGCGACTACACGCTCCGGCACGCCGTCGTCCTCGCCCGCATCCGGCGGCTGACGGAGCTCGGGCTCGGGCTCGCCGAGGTGCGGGACGTGCTCGCGGACGACGCCGGCAAGGACCTCGTGGAGGTGCTCACCGAGCTCGACGCGGACCTCGCCCGGCAGGAGGCGGAGATCCGTGGGCGGCGGCAGCGGCTGCGGGCCCTGCTGGACGCGGGCGAGCTGCCCGCCGAGGGGCCCGTCTCGCCCGAACTGGCCGCCCTGTTCGCCGAGACGGCCCCGCGGTTCGCGGGCTCCCCGATGGCCGCCAGGGACCGTGAGGTGTTCGCCCTGCTGGACACGGTGGCCGACCCGGCGGCCCGGAAGCGGCTGATGTCCCTGGCCGCCGCCGTCGCCGGGTCGCCGCGGGCCACGGCCCGCGCGAACGAGGCCTACGCGCTGCTCGACGCGCTCGCCGACGCGGACCCCGGCGACCCGCGGGTGGCCGAGGCCGCCCGGGTCCTGGCAGCGGCCATCCCCCGGGACGTGGTCCCCGCCGGAGCCGTCGACCACGAGGACGGCTTCCTGCGCGCCCTGTACGCCGACCTCGCCCCGGCCCAGGCCGCGGCGATCCGGCGGGCGCTGGACATCGTCAGCGGACAACGGCCGTGAG
Source organism: Streptomyces sp. NPDC001507 (assembly GCF_042894765.1). Lineage (NCBI taxonomy): Bacteria > Bacillati > Actinomycetota > Actinomycetes > Kitasatosporales > Streptomycetaceae > Streptomyces > Streptomyces sp. NPDC001507. Next base: position 282,541 of record NZ_JBIAVV010000002.1, on the reverse strand, counting down.
GGCGGCGTACGCCGTGCTCCGGCACGAGGCGCGGCTGCTGGCGAGCCTGGTGCTGTGGGCCGCACGGCGGACCAGCGGGGCGGGGGTGCGCTTCGGGTACGCCCGGGGGCAGGGCGCCATGACGGCCGGGCTCGCGTTCGTCTGCGTGGTCGAGACCATCGGCATGTCCGTCCTGCTGCGTGGCTGGCCGGCCGTGCACCTCGTCGTCCTCGTCCTGGACGTGTACACGGTCCTCTTCGTCGTCGGCCTGCACGCAGCCGCCGTCGTCCACCCGCACCTGCTGACCCCGGACGCGCTGCACGTCCGCGGCGGTGTGCGGCTCGACCTGCGCATCCCGCTGGACGCGATCACGGCCGTACGGCGCGAGACGCGCTACCGGCACGAGAAGAGGGCCGGCGAGCTCGACGTGCCCATCGGCTCGCAGACCTCGGTGACCCTCGAACTGGCCGGGCCCGTCGCCCACTTCGGCCTGCTGGGCGGCCGGCAGGAGGTGCGCGTCGTCCGGTTCCACGCCGACGACGCCACCGGCCTCGTACGACAGCTCACCTCGGCACGGCAGCTCACGCGGGCGCGAACCGTACCTTCGTCGTCCCCGGGTCGGCCTCCGTCAGCCGCACCGGCAGCCGCTCGCCCAGCGGGAGAGGACCGGCGGCCTCGATCCGGCCTATGACGGCGGGCTGCTGCAACAACACCTTGCCCACGGTCGGCCGGCGCGCCTCGACCTCCACCACGCACCCGTCGAAGACCTCCCCGACCCGGTCCTTGAGCAGGGCCGCCTCCACGATGTCGACGCACTCCCGCTCCACCGTGCCCGAGCGCCGCGCGCCTTCGGCCATCTGCTTGGGGAGCGTGTCCAGCGCCATCAGCACCCAGTCCGGCGGTTCCTCGCCGGCGGCCGCCGCCAGGCACAGCTCCGAGGCGTAGCGGTCGGCCAGGCGGCGCAGTGGCGCGGTGCAGTGGGCGTAGGGGGCGGCGACGGCCGCGTGGGTGGTGTTCGAGGGGAGGACACCGTCCCGGAAGACGGTGTAACCGGCGCCGCGCAGCAGCGTCGTGCACTCCTGGAGGAAGGCCGCGTGGCGGGGGCGGCGCGGGTTCAGGGAGCGGATCAGCTCGGCGTACGAGACGTGGTGCGGCCACTCGATCCGCAGTGCGTGCGCGGTGCGGCGCAGGCGGGCCACCGCGCCGTCAGGGGCGGTCGGGAGGGTGCGCAGGACGCCGGTGCCGTAACCGAGCATCAGATCGGCCGCGGCCATGCCGGTGAGCAGGGAGATCTGGGCGTTCCAGGCGTCGGCGGGCAGCGGGGCGCGGTAGGTCAGCTCGTAGGTGTGGTCGTACTCGACGATCTCCTGTTCCGGCACGTTGAGGGAGATGCCGCCGCGCGCCACCTCCAGGCGTTCGCGGGCCTCGCCGATCTCCCTGAGCAGGGCGACGGGCTCCTCCGCGGTCCCCTCGTCGATCCGCTTCTGCACGCCCGCGTAGTCGAGCTTGGCCCGGCTGCGGACGAGGGCCCGGCGGACGTCGGCGGTCACGGTCCGGCCCTCCCCGTCCAGGTCGACGGTCCAGAGCACGGCCGGGGTGGGCCGGCCGGGCAGCAGGCTGGCCGCCCCCTCGCTGAGCACGGGCGGGTGCAGGGGGACCTTCTCGTCCGGGAAGTAGAGCGTGTTGACGCGGTGGTGCGCCTCGGAGTCCAGAGCGCCGCCGGGTACGACGAAGGCGGCGACGTCGGCGATGGCGTACCGGACGCGGTAGCCGCCGTCGTGCCGGGAGAGGTGCATCGCCTGGTCCAGGTCGTTCGCGGTGGGCGGGTCGACCGTGAAGAAGGGGATGTCCGTCGCGTCGTGGCCGGGTACGGCCGGGAACCTGGCGGTGCTCTCGGCCTCCGCGAGGACCTCGGACCGGAAGGTCTCGGGGACGCCGAGGTCGGCCCGGAGCGCGGCGAGCGCGGCCCGGAGGGGAGCCTCTGGGGCACCCTTGACGCGGATGTGGCGGCTGGGCATAGGACGAGCGTAGTCACATCGCACCGCTCCGGCGCTTTACGCTGGCGCGAAGCGTTGATGACGAACGCCGATGAACGTCGTTGGTGAAGAGGAGTACCCGTGCTGGTCCTGCTGCCGCCCTCGGAAGGCAAGGCGTCCTCGGGGCGTGGGGCTCCGCTGAAGCCGGAGTCGCTGTCCCTGCCGGGGCTCGCGGCCGCGCGCGAGGCGGTGCTCGGCGAGCTGGTCGACCTGTGCGCCGGGGACGAGGAGAAGGCCCGCGAGGTGCTCGGGCTGAGCGAGGGGCTGCGCGGCGAGGTCGCGAAGAACGCGGCGCTGCGGACCGCGGGCACCCGGCCGGCCGGGGAGATCTACACCGGGGTGCTGTACGACGCCCTCGGCCTGGCCTCCCTGGACGCGGCCGCGAAGCGGCGGGCCGCGCGGTCGCTGCTGGTCTTCTCGGGGCTGTGGGGCGCGGTCCGGGTGACGGACCGGATCCCGTCGTACCGCTGCTCGATGGGGGTGAAGCTGCCGGGGCTCGGCGCGCTGGGCACACACTGGCGGGGGCCGATGGCCGAGGTGCTGCCGGAGGCGGCCGGGACGGGGCTGGTGCTGGACCTGCGGTCGGCGGCGTACGCGGCCGCGTGGAAGCCGAAGGGCGAGGTGGCCGGGCGGACGGCGACCGTGCGGGTGCTGCACGCGCCGACGCGGAAGGTGGTCAGCCACTTCAACAAGGCGACGAAGGGGCGGATGGTACGGAGCCTGCTGGCCGCCGGGATCGCGCCGGCCGGTCCGGCCGAGCTGGTGGAGGCGTTGCGGGAGCTGGGGTACGAGGTGGAGGCGGAGGCGCCCGTGAAGGCGGGGCAGGCTTGGGCGCTGGACGTGCTGGTGACCGAGGTGCACTGAGTCACCCGTGCGCGTTGTTGCAGCATGTGCAATGTCCTTTGCGCGCTCTGCATCGCCTGGGCAGGATGTTCGTCATGCCCACCTCCGTGCTGGATCTCGCGCCCGTCGTGCCCGTCGTCGTGATCGAGGACGCCGCCGCTGCCGTGCCGCTGGCGCGGGCACTGGTGAAGGGCGGGCTGCCCGTCATCGAGGTGACGCTGCGGACGCCGGCCGCGCTCGACGCGATCCGGGCCGTCGCCGCCGCGATGCCGGAGGCGGTGATCGGTGCGGGGACCGTGCTGACGCCGGAGCAGGTGACGGAGTGCGTGGCCGCCGGCGCGCGGTTCCTGGTCAGTCCCGGGTGGACGGACGGGCTGCTGACGGCGATGGCCGCGTCCGGGGTGCCGTACCTGCCGGGGGTGTCGACCGCCACGGAGGTGGTGGCGCTGCTCGAACGCGGGGTGCAGGAGATGAAGTTCTTCCCGGCGCAGGCCGCGGGCGGCACGGCCTACCTCAGGTCGCTCGCCGGTCCGCTGCCGCAGGCCCGCTTCTGCCCCACCGGCGGGATCGGCCCGGCCAACGCCCCGGAGTACCTCGCCCTGCCCAACGTCGGCTGCGTCGGCGGCACCTGGATGGTCCCGGCGGACGCGGTCGCCACCGGGGACTGGGACCGGGTCCGGGAACTGGCCCGGACCGCGGCGGGGCTCAGGGCCTGATCCGGGTCCTGGCTCAGGGACGCAGGTGGGACGTGTCGTTGAAGAGCCGTACGCTCGCGTTGCCGTCCGCGTAGTACGCCACCGCCGACAGCGAGGCCGCCGACAGTTCCATCCGGAACAGCGACTGGAGCGGGGCGCCGAGGGCGAGTTGCACGAACGTCTTGATCGGCGTGACGTGCGTGACGAGCAGGACCGTGCGGCCCGCGTAGGCCGCGATCAGCTTGTCGCGGGTGGCCGCGATGCGCGCCGCCGTCTCGGCGAAGCTCTCGCCGCCGCCGGTGGGGTGCGCCGACGGGTCGGCGAGCCAGGTGGTCAGGTCGTCGGGGTAGCGCTCGCGGACCTCGCCGAAGGTGAGGCCCTCCCAGGCGCCGAAGTCCGTCTCCTTGATCCCCTCCTCGATCGTGACGTCGAGGCCGAGGCGCTCGGCGACGGCCGCGGCAGTCTGCCGGGTGCGGGTGAGGGGGGAGGCGAGGATCGTCTCGATGGTGCCGCGGCGGGCGAGGGCGTCGGCGGCGCGCTGCGCCTGCTCCAGGCCGACGGGAGACAGTTCCGGGTCGGTGCCGCCGCTGCCGGAGAAGCGTTTCTGGGGGGTGAGGGGGGTTTCGCCGTGGCGGAGCAGGACGAAGGTGGCCGGGGCGCCGAGGTCGGGGGTGGAGCTCCAGCCGGGGGTCGCTACGTGGCTCGCGGCGCGGGTGTCGGCGGTGGTCTTGTCGGCCGTCGTCACAGTGCCGGCCGGTGGGGGCTGGTCGCGCAGTTCCCCGCGCCCCTTACGGGGCGCTGCCAGTGCCGCACGTGCCTTCGCGGCGCCCGCCACCGCATTCCCGGTCACGCCCGGCCGCTCAGCCCCGGGCCCCTTTCGGGGCGCTGCACTCGCCGCGGCTCGAACGTCGAGCTCCGCCGTGGACGCTGCAGCCGACCACTGCTCGCCCCGCTTCCCCGCGTCCATCGCCTCGTTCGCCAAGCGGTCGGCGTGTTTGTTCTCGGCTCTCGGGATCCACTCGTACGTGACCTGGCCCGGCGGGAAGACCCGGGCCGCCTCCGCCGCCAGGGGCTTCATGTCGGGGTGCTTGATCTTCCAGCGGCCGGACATCTGCTCGATGACCAGCTTGGAGTCCATGCGGACGTGGACGGTCGCGGCGGGGTCGAGGTCCCGGGCCGCGCGCAGGCCCGCCAGCAGGCCGCGGTACTCGGCGACGTTGTTGGTGACGACGCCGAGGTACTCGGCCGCCTCCGCGAGCGTCTCGCCGGTCGCCGCGTCGACGACCACCGCGCCGTAACCGGCCGGCCCCGGGTTGCCCCGGGAGCCGCCGTCCGCCTCGACGATGAACTCCCTTGCCACGTACGCCCCTTAAATGTTCCTACAGACCCGACTCGGACGTGCGCACCAGGATGCGGCGGCAGTTCTCGCAGCGCACCACGGTGTCCGGCGCGGCCTTGCGGACCTCGGCCAGCTCGGTGATGGCGAGCTCCTGGCGGCAGCCCTGGCAGGTGCGGGCGTACAGCTTGGCCGCGCCGATGCCGCCCTGCTGCTCGCGCAGCTTGTCGTAGAGCTTGAGGAGGTCGGCGGGGACGGAGGCGGCGATGACCTCGCGCTCCTTGGTGACCGTGGCCGCCTCGGCGTCGATGTCCCCGGACGCGGCGTTGCGGCGGGCGGTCGCCTCGTCGATCCGGCCCTGGACGGCGCCGACCCGCTCGGTCAGCTCGGCGACCCGCTCCTGCGCGGACTCGCGGCGCTCCATGACCTCCAGGACGACGTCCTCCAGATCGCCCTGGCGCTTGGCGAGGGAGACGATCTCCTTCTGGAGGTTCTCCAGGTCCTTCGGGGAGGTGACCGCGCCGGAGTCGAGGCGCTGCTGGTCGCGGGCGGCGCGCTGGCGCACCTGGTCCACGTCCTGCTCGGCCTTGGTCTGCTCGCGGGCGGTGTCGCTCTCCTCGGTCTGCGCGGCCACGAGCAGGTCGCGCAGCTGGGTCAGGTCTTTGGTCAGCGACTCGATCTCGGCGTGCTCGGGCAGCGACTTCCGCTTGTGCGCCAGCTGCTGGAGGCGTACGTCCAGGGCCTGGACGTCAAGGAGTCGGATCTGGTCGGCGGGCGCTGCGTTCAGTTGGGGGCTCCAAGGGACGGTGAGTGGCTGGTCCAGGGGTCGGTGACCGTCTTGGAGACGTGCACGCGGAGGTCCCAGCTGTGGCGGTCGGAGATTTCGTCGAGCTGGGTGGCGGCCAGCTCGCACCAGGGCCATTCGGTGGCCCAGTGCGCCGCGTCGAGCAGCGCGAGGGGGCTGTGGGCCACCGCCTCCGACGCCGGGTGGTGGCGCAGGTCGGCGGTGAGGAAGGCGTCCACGCCGGCGGCGCGTACGACGTCGAAGAGGCTGTCGCCGGAGCCGCCGCTGACGGCGACCGTGCGGACGAGGGCCTCGGGGTCGCCGGCGACGCGGATGCCCTGCGCGGTGGCGGGGAGCCGGGCGGCGGCCCGGTCGGCGAGCTCGCGGACGGTCACCGGGTGGTCCAGCTCGCAGACGCGGCCGAGGCCCCGGCGGCCCTCCGGATCGGTGGGGTCCGGGGCCAGGGGGCGTACGACGCGCAGGTCCAGGGCGCCCGCGAGGGCGTCGGAGACGCCCGGGTCGGCGGTGTCGGCGTTGGTGTGGGCGACGTGCAGCGCGATGTCGTTCTTGATCAGGGTGTGCACGACCCGGCCCTTGAAGTGGGAGGCCGCGACCGTCGTCGTCCCGCGCAGGTAGAGCGGGTGGTGGGTGACCAGCAGGTCGGCGCCGAGCTTCACCGCCTCGTCGACGATGTCCTGGACCGGGTCGACGGCGAAGAGGACCCGCGTGACCTCCTGGCCGGGGTCGCCCACGACCGTACCGACCGCGTCCCAGGACTCGGCCCGCTCGGCGGGCCACAGGTTCTCCAGCGCGGCGATGACTTCTGACAGACGGGGCACGGGGAAAAGGCTACCTGCCTGTTCCGCGGGGCCGTACCTGCTCGCCCGCCGGAGGCAACCCGCAGCACACCCGCCCCCGTTTCCTCAGGCGAATCGTCGAGTGTGCACACGTATGTGTGAAGCCGTCGGCAGCCGGTGCCCCGCCTGTGCGTGCGAAAACTAGCTTCGTGGCCGGAGGTGACCGAACGATGACGGCCTGTGCGATCGAACCCTCGGCAGCGGACGAGGAAGACAGCGCGCCGGGGGCGGGCTGCACCATCACGGTGGACGGGGCGTACGCGGCCCGGCTGGCTCAGCAGGATGGTTCCTGCTTCCCGGAGCGGTGGACGCTGGACGGCCCCGAGCCGTACGCCGTACCGCTGCCCGGCAACCAGCCGGAGGAGCCGGGCACGGAGGTGCAGCCGCTGGGTGACGGGCGGGTGCTCATCCGCCGGCTGGTGGACGGGCGGCACCACTTCGCCCTCCTGTATCCGACCGGTCCCGGCACCGGTGAGCTGCCGCTGGGCGCGGTGGAGTGCCCGGACGAGGGGGCCGTGCTGCGGCTGCTGCCGCCGGCGCCGGGGGGTGTGCTCGCTTACGCGCTCGCCGTGGGACCGCGTTCCTCCGCCGTCTGGCTGGTGGCGGGCGGGGCCTTCGGTCCTGAGCAGGTCGCGGTGGTGCCGGGGCGGTGTGCGGGCGGGGTCTGGCTGGACCGGGCCGGGCGGATGCTGGCCCTGGACCGGGAGCTGGGCGGGCGGACCAAGGCGGTCGTGGTCGATCTGGAGCGCGGCGGCGAGGTGTCGCCGCTGCTGCAGATCGCGGCGGACAGCGACGACCGGCTGCTGCTCGCCGACCCGGACAGCGGGCTGATCCTGGTCGGCTCGGACGCGCCCAGCCCCGGGCAGGAACGGTTGGGCTGGGGTGTCCTCGGCTCCACGCTGCCGGTGCGCTTCCCGGAGAGCCTGCGGGTGCCGGAGTGCCCGGACTGCGTGGTGACGCCGTTCGCCGCCCAGCCGGGGCAGGTGCTGGTGCCGGAGAGCTGCGGGGTGGCGCTGCGGATCGACGGTCCGCTCGGCAGCTGGGTGGGGGTCTGGCGGCCCAGAGCCCGCAGGATGTGCCATCTCCCGGCGCCCGAGGGGTGGTTGACGGGTGCCGGGGTGTGGACGCAGGACGGGGTGCTGCGGCTGCCGTACGCCACGGGGGAGGTCCCGTGCGGCGTGGCGGCGGTGGCGGTGCCCTGGGGGGAGACGGGGGAGTACGGGGGGCCGGGGGACGCGGGCCCGGCGGATCCGGTGCGGGACGGCACGGCTGCCGGGGCGTCGGGTACGCCCGGGGAGCCGGCGGAACCGGATCCTCCGGTACCTGTCGTGGCCCGGCCGGTACCCCTCCAACAGGCGCCACTTGCACGGCTTGTAACGAACTAGTAGCGGTCGGCGTGGCCGCCTGGATTCGCCCCGTGGTGGGCCGGTTAGACTCGCCGCGCTGTAAGAAAGATCATGTTGACGGGGTGAATTCTTCCGATGAGCGACGCCAGCACGTCCCAGCACCTGTCCGCCGAGGCCCAGGAGACGGACGGCCACGGCAAGCACCGTGGCCACGTCTCGGCCCAGGACAGCGAGACGGCCCCCAGCGGCCGGCACCGCAAGCCGGAGCCGGCCGAGGTGGCAGCCTGACGGTAGGTGAGGGAGAGGGGCCCACCGGGTGACCGGTGGGCCCCTTTTCCGTGCCGTCTACCGTGCCGTCGCGGCGGCAGCCGGTGCGGCTTCCGTGCCGTCGCGGCGGCAACCGGTTCGGCGCGGGGCGTGCGGGGGCCGGGCCGGGCTCACAGGCCCAGGATGACCAGGGCGGTGTCGTCGGTGGCGTCACCGGGCGGGAGCAGGTCGGCGAGCACGGCGTCGGCGAGGGCCTCGCATCGGAGGGCGCGGTTGCGGACCAGGGAGTCGGCGAGCCGGGCGAGGCCCTTGTCGATGTCCTCGCCGCGGCGTTCGATCAGGCCGTCGGTGTAGAGCACTAGGACGGAGTCCTCGCGGAAGGACATGACGGCCTGGGTCCGGGGGCCGTGCTGGGGGCGGGCGGCCAGCGGCGGGTCGGTCGCCTGGTCCAGGAACTCGACGGTCCCGTCCGGCCGGAGAACCGCCGGTGGGGGGTGGCCGGCGCTGCTGTAGGTGATGGTGTCGTTCTCCCAGTCGACGAATGCCGTCGCCACGGTGGTGTTCTCGGCGCCGTCGACGGTGCGGGCGTACTGCCCGAGGACCTCAAGGGCGCGGGCGGGGCCCTCGGGGACGAGGGAGGCGGCGGTGAGGGCGCTGCGCAGTTGCCCCATGACGCAGGCCGCGGGCAGACCGTGGCCGACGACGTCGCCGACGGCCACGGCGATGCGGTCGCCGGGCAGGTCGATCAGGTCGTACCAGTCGCCGGCCACGTTGAGCGCCTCGGCGGCGGGCCGGTAGCGGACGGCCGCCGGGTGCCGGCCGATCTGGCGCGGGGCGGGCAGCATGGCTTCCTGCAGGGTCAGCGCGACCTCACGGGCACGGATGAGTTCGGTGACGTCCTCCAGCCGGTGCAGCAGCAGCGTCACCTGCCCGTCGTCCCCGAACACGGGAATGTTGGTCACGTTGAAGTACCGCTCGTGCCACACCCCGGGCTGGTCCGGGTCCTCCCTGTCGAAGCGCTGCAGCGCAACGACGCTGCGCTCGCCGGTGTCCGCCGCCCGGCGCAGGGACGCCAGAACCCTGAGCAGGAGAGGCTCGGCGGACTCGTTCTCGATCTCGATGCTGTCCTCGGGCAGGAAGCGCCCGATCATCTGCTCCCGGGGCAGGCCGCGCAGGCGCTCGAACTCGGCGTTGGCGTCGGCGTAGATCAGCTGTGGGGTCACCAGCGCCGCGGCCCCGGGAAGGGCCTGGAACACCGCCGCGTAGTCGACCGCCGGACCAGCCATGATCTTCCTTGCTCACCCCGCTGCTCGCTCGTCTTTTCACGGTACGAGGTCTTTTCACGATACGAGCAGGTGGTCGCGGCTCGCACCACGAGGCCGCGGCGCCGCCCACGGCGCCGCGGCCGGCCGGTGTCACCCGCGCTTCAGCCCCAGCACCTCCGCCGCCGCGAACGTCTCCCCCGCCGGTCGCTGCGCGTAGTGCGGTGTGAGCGCGGCGTCGAGTTCGGCGTAGTCGAAGGTGTCCTGCTTGCTGTCGAACCTGGCCTGCACGCGCGGGCGTTCCACGACGGCGACCATGCCGCCGTGGACCACGAGCAGCTGGCCGTTGATCCGTCCGGCGGCCGGGGAGGCCAGGTAGCCGACGAGCGGGGCGACGTGCTCGGGGGCGAGGGGGTCGAGGCCCTCGGCGGGCTGTTCGAAGCCGGCGAAGACGTCCTCGGTCATCCGGGTGCGGGCGCGCGGGCAGATCACGTTGGCGGTGACGCCGTACTTGGCGAGGGCGAGGGCCGTGGAGGTGGTCAGGCCGACGATGCCGCCCTTCGCGGCCGCGTAGTTGGGCTGGCCCGCGGAGCCGGCGAGGAAGGCCTCGGAGGAGGTGTTCACGATCCGGCCGTAGACCTTCTCGCCGCCCGCCGCCTTGGAACGGTCCCGCCAGTGCGCGGCCGCGAAACGGGTGGTGTTGAAGTGACCCTTGAGGTGGACCCTGATCACCGAGTCCCACTCGTCCTCGGTCATGGAGAAGACCATGCGGTCGCGCAGGATCCCGGCGTTGTTGACGAGGATGTCCAGCTTTCCGTAACGGGTTGTCGCAAGCGTGAGAAGGTCTCGCGCCTGCGAGAAGTCGGCGACGTCTCCGGTGTGGGCGACGGCCTCGCCGCCCGTCGCACGGATCTCCTCCGCGACCTGCTCGGCGGGTGCCGAGGAGCCCTCCCCCGAACCGTCCCGGCCCGGCCGGCCGAAGTCGTTGACGACGACGGCCGCGCCCAGCCGGGCCAGCTCCAGCGCCTCGGCCCGGCCGAGGCCCCGGCCGGCCCCCGTGACGACGGCGGCCAGCCCTTCCAGCGGCCTCTCCGGCATACGGCGGCCCCTCAGATCTCTATGCAGGTGCGCAGGGCGGTGCCCGTGCGCATCTGGTCCAGGGCCTCGTTGATCCCGGCCAGCGGCACCCGGTGGGTGATCAGGCCCTCCAGGTCAATCCGTCCCGCCCGCCACAGGGCGATCGTCCGCTCGTAGGAGCGGACCACGTCTCCGCCGCCGTACATGGACGGCAGGATCCGCTTCTCGTCGAAGAACAGCTCGAACATGTTGAGCTGGAGGAAGTCGTCCATGGCGCCCGCGCCGACGACCACGAGGGTGCCGCCGCGCCGGGTGTTCTCGTACGCGGTCCGGGCGGTGGCGGACCTGCCGACGACCTCGAAGACGTAGTCGAAGCCCTCGCCCGCGGTGACCTCCTGCTTGACGCCCGGCAGTTCGTCCGGCGAGACCGCCCGCGTCGCCCCGAACCCGAGCGCCGACTCGCGCCGCGACTCGACCGGGTCGACGGCGACGATCTCGGCCGCGCCCTTGAGCCGCGCCCCCTGGATCGCCGAGATCCCGACGCCTCCGCAGCCGATGACGGCGACCGACGAACCGGCCTCCAGATCGGCCGTGTTGAGGGCCGCACCGAGCCCGGTGGTCACTCCGCAGCCGATCAGCGCGGCGATGTCGAAGGGCACGTCGTCCGGGATCGGCACCGCGCACCCGGCGTCGACCACGACCTCCTCGGTGAAGGTGCCGGTGCCCGCGAAGCCGAAGACGTCCTGGCCGGGGCGCCGGAAGTTGGGGGTGCCTGCGTTCATGAAGCCGGCGAGGCACAGCTCGGTCTGGCCGCGCCTGCAGGCGGGGCAGGCGCCGCAGGCCGGGAGCCAGCAGACCACCACCCGGTCGCCGGGCTTCACCCGGGTGACGCCCTCCCCCACCTCCAGGACCTCGCCCGCGCCCTCGTGGCCCGGTACGAACGGTCCCGGCTGCGGCAGCACCCCGCTCATCGCCGACAGGTCCGAGTGGCACAGCCCCGTGGCGCGCACCCGGATGCGGACCCTGCCGGGCCCGAATCCCACCGCCTCGACGTCGTCGAGGACGTCCAGTTTCTCCTGGCCGATCTCGTGCAGTACGGCTGCGCGCATGCTGCGGCTCCCCTCAACTGCCTACTGGATCAAAGGTGTCCGACGATCGTGTCGGCGAGGACGGGCGCGTCCTCGCGCTCTGCGGCGCTCACGGCGACCCGGACCCGCCCGTCGCCCCGCCACATCCGGATGCGCAGGGTCTCCCCCGGGTACACCACCCCGGCGAACCGCGTCGTGTACGACCGCACCCGGCTCACGTCCCCGCCGAGCAGTGTGTCCACGACCGCCTTGAGCGTCATGCCGTAGGTGCACAGCCCGTGCAGGATGGGCCGGTCGAAGCCGGCGAGCTTGGCGAACTCGGGGTCGGCGTGCAGTGGGTTGTAGTCGCCGGAGAGGCGGTAGAGCAGGGCCTGGTCCTCGCGGACCGGGCGCTCGACGGTCCGGTCCGGCTCGCCGGCCGGTGGGTCGAGCCGGGTCGAGGGGCCGCGGTCGCCGCCCCAGCCGCCCTCCCCCCGTACGAAGATCTGGGCGTCGTTGGTCCACAGCGGGCCGTCGGCGTCCGCGACGTCGGTGCGCATCACCAGGACGGCCGCCTTGCCCTTGTCGTACACCGCGGCGATACGGCTCGTGGCGGTGGCGGTGCCCGCGGGCGGGATCGGGCGGTGCAGGGTGAGGGACTGGCCGCCGTGCAGCACCTTGGCGAGGTCGACGTCGATGCCGGGCATGGACAGTCCGCCGATCACCCCGGGTGAACCGGCGCCCGCGACGGTGGCGAAGCTGGGCAGGACGTGCAGCCGGGTCTCCAGGGTGTAGCGCAGTTCGTCGGGGTCCGTGGCGGGGCGGCCCGCGCCGATGCCGAGGTGGTAGAGCTGGACGTCCCGGCGCTCCCAGCGGATCTCCCCGGACCTGGGTTCGGCGGCGAGGGCCTTGGCGGCGTCGATGGGCATACGGCTCCTGAGGTGTCTCAAGACCCCGGCACGGCCGTCCGCACCGTCGGCCGCACCGAGGTCGTCCACGGGTGCAGATCTAGAACGCGTTCCATTCCAGCGCACCTTGTATAGCCCAGCCCTCCGCACTTGTGAAGGCTCCTGACGTCGCGTCAGATGCAGCGGTGCCGGACCATGACATTTGTCCTGCCCACGGCCGTACATCCGCCTCTGCCGAACCGGCGCCGCCTTCCGTAGGGTCGTAGCGCCGGACAGTACGGCCGGACGGAACAGAACACAACGAACAGGTACGGATCCACACCGATCGGGGGAAGAGTGACATGGCGTGGTGGCAGCAGGTGAAGTGTCAGGCGGACGGGTGGCGGACGGCCCGTGCCCAGTGGCGGGAGGAGATGGCCCGCTTCAAGGAGCAGCAGAAGGCCGCGCGGAAGAACGGGGAGGTGCCCGACCACGCGGGGCCGCCGCCCTCCGGGTTCGCCCTGCTCCCGTGGCTGCTGATGGGGCTGGGCTCGCTCTCCAACCTGCTCCAGGGCAAGACGGCCAACCCGTGGATCGGCGGGATCGGCCTGCTCGCCTTCAACTCGCTGTACATCTACGTGACCTTCCGCTCCTTCCGCAAAGAGGCCAGGGAGGCCGTCTCCACCCGTGTCGCCCTGCTGCTGATGGGCCTGCTGACCACCGGCCTGGCCCTCGGCTACGGCGGCAACTGGCTGATGTTCTTCCCGCTGCTCGGCCTCGCCACGGGCGCGGCGCTGCGCGGCCCCTGGCTGGGCCGGACCGGCATCCTGCTGGCCTGCTTCGCGGGCGCGGCCTCCTGGTACCGGGACGGCTCCGACGCCATCACCATCGCCTACGGCACCTTCCTGTCGACGATGATCACCGCCGCGATCCTCTCCCTCTCCGAGGCCGTGCGGGAGCTGCGCGCGGCCCGCGAGGAGCTGGCCCGGCGGGCGGTGGAGAAGGAGCGGCTGCGCTTCTCGCGGGATCTGCACGACCTGCTCGGCCACACCCTCTCCGTGATCGTCGTGAAGTCGGAGGCGGCCCGGCGCGTCGCGCCCCGGGACCTGGACGCGGCGCTGACCCAGATCTCCGACATCGAGTCGGTCGGCAGGCAGGCGCTGACCGAGATCCGCGAGGCGGTGACCGGCTACCGGGAGGGCAGCCTGGCCGCCGATCTCGTCCGGGCCCGGTCGGCCCTGACGGCGGCCGGCGTCGAGCCGGTGGTCCGGCAGTCGGGGGCGCCGCTCGTCCCGCAGACCGAGACGCTGCTCGGCTGGGTGGTGCGCGAGGCGGTCACCAACGTGGTCCGGCACAGCGACGCCACGCGCTGCGAGATCGCCGTCGACAGCGCCGCCGGGCGGGCCCGGCTGACGGTCGCCGACAACGGCTCGGGCGCGGTGTCCGCCGAGCCCTGCCGGGAGGGCATCGGCGGCACCGGCCTGCAGGGTCTGACCGAGCGCCTCGCGGCGGCGGGCGGCTCCCTCACGGCCGGCCCGGCGCCGCGCGGCGGCTTCACGGTCACCGCGGAACTTCCCACCGAGGCGCTGGAACTGCTGGCCCCGGCGGCCGCTACGGCGCCCAGGGCGAGCTGACGGCCCAGCTGACGTCGTCGGTCCAGGACGTGGCGCTGTCCCAGGCGTTCGAGCCGCCGTCGCTCGCTATGTAGAGGTCGTAGTTGTAGTGGCGCAGGTATTTCGTCGGATAGTTGTACGAGGCGAAGGACGTGCCCGTGCCGCTCTTCCCGGTCGTCGGACAGAAGGTCGCGTCCTGCCGATACGTCGTGGTGCCGTCCATGGGCTGCCGGTAGATCTTGTAGTTGTAGTGGCGCAGGTAGTCGCCGGGGTAGTTCCGGGACTCGAAGGAGACGCAGGAGCTGCTCGCGAGGCCGGGGCGGACGATCCAGGTGGCGTCGTTCTTGTCGAGGGCGGAGCTGCTGGAGGTGATGGCCGACAGCACGCCGGCGTTGTTCTGGTGGCGGACGTAGTCGGTGGTGCAGCAGGACGTGGTGGCCTTGAGGGAGATCTCCGAGGCGGAGTTGAGGCTGCCGGTGGAGCCGGTCGCGCCGCCGTAGCCGACGGAGACGATGTTGGACTGGACGGCGTCGTCGGCGGCGTCGGTCGGGATGCCTGAGGTCATCACGCCCTCGAAGAACGAGCCGATGGAGCCGTTGCTGTTGTCGCCGCCGGTGCCGAGGACGATCGCGCCCTCCTGGTGCATCGGCGAGTAACCGCTGCTGGTACTGGGCTCACCGCCGGAATAGGTGGTGGTGAGACCGCCTGATTGTGCGTTTCCCCATTTCAGTGCGAAATGGTCCTGTCCGTTGTTCTTCAGCAGCGCGGTGACGAACGGTATCGCGCCGGTGCCGGTGTTGGAGGAGTTGGTGCTGTAGCCGAGGTTGGACTCGAACAGCCCGTTCTCCAGGTCCGCCTGGACCCAGGGGCCGGAGCCGTAGCAGGGCGAGAACCAGCACTCGGTGCCGAAGTTGATGGCGTCCATGTGGCCGTTGCCGGTGTCCTTGTTGTTGGTCTCGGCGTTGCCGTAGTCGAAGCAGCAGCTGCCGTTGACATGGGTGCCGGAGGTGACCATGTACATCCCCTCGGCGGCGCCGTTGGTGGCGACTCCCGAGGTGGAGTTGTCCCGGTAGCCCATGCCGGCCGAGATCTCCAGGCCGTACACCTGGTGCCCGCCCACGGTCACCGGCAGCGCGTCCGCCGGGGCCCCGACATCGGCCGCGCCGGCCCCGCCGGCGCCCTCGACGGTGAGGTCGTTGTGCTTGCCGGACTGGTCGTAGATCCTGGTGACGATGCAGGTCGTACCGGCGCAGAAGGAGTTCTGCGCGGCCGCGTTGGCGTAGCCGCCGGTGGCCAGCAGCCCTATGCCGGCCGTGGCGCCGTCCGAGGCGCGCTGCACCTGGTAGAGGGAGCCGCCGTACGACGAGTACAGCGCCCGGACCATGCTGTGCGCGGCGACGCACGGGGTGCCGGCGGCGGCGTAGACGTCACACGGCAGCGAACCGGCGGCGGACGCCTCGGGGGCGCCGGCCCCGACGACGAGCGCGGCGACGGTGGCGAACGCGGCGAGCACGGACAGGACGGCTCTGCGGACGCGCGGCGGACAGGAGCGCAGGGCTCGTACAGGCACTGAGAACACGGTGCACCTCTTCCTGGTTCCTCGTAGGGCGGTGCGGGTTCCTGACGTCCGGTATCCCGAACGTCGTTCGATCGAAATACCGAACTTATTCAGCTGTCGAAATACCGACCATTCGCCGGCCATTCAGGGAATTGCAGAGGTGATTGTTTGAGCATGGTCAACCGCCGTCAAGACCTGCGGCGCGGAACAATGGCCATTCTTTAATTGCCGGGCGCGACGCTACGCTTGGGCTGTGTACGAGCCTGCGAACGAGATGCCCCGGGACCACCGGCCCGCGAAGTCCATCAGGGTGCTGCTCGCCGAGGACCAGGGGATGATGCGCGGGGCTCTCGCCTTACTGCTCGGGATGGAGCCGGACATCGAGGTCGTCGCCCAGGTCGGGACGGGCGACGCGATCGTGGACGCCGCGCTCGTCCACCGGCCCGACGTGGCCCTCCTCGACATCGAACTGCCGGGCATGAGCGGCCTGGACGCGGCGGCGGAGCTGCGTGAACAGGCGCCGGACTGCCGGGTGCTGATCCTGACCACCTTCGGCCGGCCCGGCTATCTGCGCCGGGCGATGGAGGCCGGGGCGGCCGGGTTCCTCGTCAAGGACGGGCCGGTGGAGGAACTGGCCCGGGCGATCCGGCGGGTGCTCACCGGGGAGACCGTGGTCGACCCGGCGCTCGCCACCGCCGCGCTCAGCGCCGGGCCGAACCCGCTCACCGCCCGCGAGTGCGACGTGCTGAAGGCGTCGGTGGACGGCGCGACCGTCGCCGACATCGCGGCGAAGCTGCATCTGTCGGAGTCGACGGTCCGCAACTACCTCTCCGCCGCGATCGGCAAGACCGGCACCCGCAACCGGGCGGAGGCGGTACGGGAGGCCCGGCAGCAGGGGTGGCTGTGACCTCCCGGGCGTCCCGGCGAACCGGCCGAGTGCCTTACCTCGTCACCTCCGCCGACTTGTAGACCGTGCCCTGCGGAGCGACGCAGACGAACCAGTTCGCCGCCGGGAAACCGTCGACCGTACGGATCGCGTTGCCGTCGTCGTGTGCCGAGAAGCCCACGAGGGGGTGGGCCACGCCGGTCCGGCCGTCCTTCCAGTCGCAGGTGACCTCCTGGGCGGTCCTGGCGACCATGCCGATCACCAGCCGCCCCGAGCTCGCGGGGTCGGACGAGAACCGGGTCGCGATGGCCTCCATGTCCGTGCCTGCGTAGGACTCCGGTGTGCGGACGGTGTTGAACATGACCTGCTGGGCGTGCTCCTCCCCCCAGCCCCGGGTCGCGAAGTAGGAGATCTTGCCGATCAGATCGGCAGCCTTGCGCACGTCCGCCGGCTTCAGTCCCAATGCGTCCATGCGGTCGAACTGCCGGTCCGCCTCAGCCTCGTTGCGCGGCGCTCCCCACACCTGGACGCTGACGCTCCACTCCTTGCCCCGGTAGGTCCCTCGGGACAGCTCGGTCCGCTGCGGCTCGTAGACGTGCCGCGCCTCGGGAGATGCCGGGGGTGCCGCCACCTCCGCCCGATGCTCCCCGGGCAGCCCGGTGACCGCCAGTGTCCCCCCCGCCGATCCCGCCAGCACCGCGACCGCCGTGGCCGTCGCCACCGCCCACCGCCGGGCCCTGCGTCGGCGGCCGCCGCGCATGACCGCCTGCACCGGGGCTATGCCGATCTCGACCTCGTCCGCGGCGTCCGCGAGGAGGAGGGCGATGTCCGTCTGTGTCATGTCGTGGTTCTCTCGGTCCGCGCTCATCAGTTACGCCCTCCCTGCGTCGCCATGTCGGCCAGTCCCGGTATGGCACGGAGTTTCGCGATCCCCTTGGCCGCGTTGCTCTTGACCGTGCCCGCCGAACAGCCCATCGCCCGCGCCGCCTGGGTCTCCGTCAGGTCATCCCAGTAGCGCAGCACCACCGCCTCCCGCTGCCGTGGCGGCAGTTGGGCGAGCGCCTCGAGGAGGGCGCTGCGGTCGTCGGCCTGGGCGATCCGGTCCCCCGTGTCCGGTACCTCGCGCACCAGGCCCGAGTCGTCCTTGGGCGCCAGGAACTCCTTGAGTTTCCTTCTGTGCCTGCGCGCGTGCGCGTTGATCATCACGCGCCGCACGTACGCCTCCGGGTCGTCGGCCGAGCCGACCTTCCGCCAGGCGGCGAAGACCTGTTCCAGCGTCGACTGGACCAGGTCCTCGGCGGCGTGCTGCTCCCCCGTGAGGAGAAATGCCGTACGCATCAGCCGCGGCCAGCGGCCGATCATGAAGCTCTGGAACTCCTCGTTCCGAGCGTCCTTCCGCTCCCCCATGGGCACCTCCTAGATACAAGAAGGAGTCCACGAGCCGCCCGGACCGTTGCCTGCCGTCCCGGAAAAATTCCGGCCTACCTCGCGGAGACGTTCCGCTTCGCGGGGACGTTCCGCCGCGGCAGCCACAGCAGCATCAGGAGCGCCCCGGCCAGCAGCACCCCGGTGCTGGTGCGGAAGGCGGCCGCGTACCCGTCCGTGAGGGCGGCCGCGCCGCCGCCGCCGTCGGTCCGGGCCGCCGCGATCGTCGACATCACCGCGAGCCCCAGCGAACCGCCCATCGTGCGCGAGGTGTTGATCAGCCCCGAGAGCAGTCCGGCCTCGGCCGGCGCCGCCCCCGCCGTGGCCAGTGCGGCCAGCGGGGTCGCGGCCAGACCCGCGCCGAGCATCATCAGGATGCCGGGGAACATGATGGCCGTCGCGTAGGCGCCGTGCGGACCCATCGTCGACTGCCAGGCGAACCCGGTCGCGGCGACCAGCGTGCCGGACACCGCGACCGTCCGCGCCCCCGCGCGCCGCATCAGCCGGGGCGCCGTCTTGGAGCCGACGAGCACCGCGACCGAGCTGGGCACCAGGGCGAGACCGGCCTCCAGCGGGGTGTAGCCGAGGACGTTCTGGGCGTAGAGCGTCATGAAGTACCACATGCAGAACATCGCCGAACCGGAGACCAGCATGGCCGCGTTGGCCGACGCCACCGGCCGCCGGCCGAGCAGTCCGAGCGGCATCAGCGGGGCCGCCGTACGCGCCTCGACGGCCAGGAACAGGCCGAGCAGGGCGAGCCCGGCGGCGAGCGGGAGCAGGGTGGCGGACGCCGTCCAGCCCTCGGCCTCGGTCTGCGAGATGCCGTACGCCAGGGTGCCGAGGCCCGCCGTCACCAGCAGGGCGCCGGGCAGGTCGAGGCGCCGTCCGTCGCCGGCCCGGCTCTCCGTCAGCCACAGCACGGACCCGGCGAGGACGAGCGCGCCCACCGGCACGTTGATGAGCAGCACCCAGCGCCAGGACAGCACGTCGACCAGCACCCCGCCGACCAGTCCGCCGGCCGCGCCGCCTCCCGCACCCACCGCCGTCCAGGTGGCGATCGCCCGCGCCCGGGCCGGCCCCTCCGGCACCGCGGCGGTCAGCAGGGTCAGCGTCGAGGGGGCGAGGACCGCGGCGCCCAGCCCCTGCACGGCGCGGGCGAGCAGCAGCTGCCAGCCGTCCTGGGCGAGCCCGCCGCCGAGCGAGGCCAGCGTGAACAGGCCGAGCCCGACCAGGAACATCCGCTTGCGCCCGTACAGGTCGCCGGCCCGGCCGCCGAGCAGCATGAACCCGGCGAAGGCGATGGCGTACGCGTTGACCACCCACTGCAGGCCCGACGCGCTCAGCCCCAGGTCGGCACGCATCGACGGCAACGCCACGTTCACCACGGACACGTCGAGGACGACCAGGAACTGCCCGGCGCACGCCAGCGACACCACCAGCCAGGTGGGGGGCGCGGTGCGGCGGGATATGTGGGCGGTGTCCGCGGCTTCGAGCATGGGTGTCATGCTCTCAAGCCGGTTACGGTCCTTGCATCGGCTTTTCGGCCCACGTGGCCTCGGTCGTACGCCCTAAGCGCTCCGCCGAAGCAGCGTCACCACCGCCGCCCCGCCCAGCCCGATGTTGTGGGCGAGCCCCACGCGGGCCCCGGGCACCTGCCGGTCGCCGGCCGTGCCGCGCAGCTGCCAGACCAGCTCGACGGTCTGCGCGAGGCCGGTCGCGCCCAGCGGATGCCCCTTGGAGATGAGCCCGCCGGAGGGGTTCACCACCCACCGGCCGCCGTAGGTGGTCGCGCCGGACTCGACGAGCTTGCCCGACTCGCCGGCGGCGCACATGCCGAGCGCCTCGTAGGTCAGCAGCTCGTTGACGGAGAAGCAGTCGTGGAGTTCGACGACGTCGACGTCCTCGATGCCGAGGCCTGAGCGGTCGTACACCTGCCGGGCCGCGGCCCGTGACATGGGCTGCCCGACGACGTCGATGCAGGAGCCCGACGCGAAGGACTCCTCGGTGTCGGTCGTCATCGCCTGCGCGACGATCTCGACGAGACCGGTGAGGCCGCGGCGTTCGGCGAACCGTTCGGAGACGACCACGGCCGCCGCCGCGCCGTCGGAGGTGGGCGAGCACTGGAGTTTGGTGAGCGGGCGGTGGACGGTGCGGGCGGCGAGGATGTCGTCGGTCTCGTACACGTCCTGGAACTGCGCGTACGGGTTGAGGGCCGAGTGCCGGTGGTTCTTGGCGGCCACGGCGGCGAGCTGGGCCTCGGTCGTGCCGTACCGCTCCATGTGCTCACGGGCCGCGTCGCCGAAGATCTGCGCGGTGGGCGGCGTCGCCTCGAAGCCGTGCCGGGCGGCCATGACACCGTAGTGCCGGGCGACCGGGGAGGTGGAGAAGTCGCCGCCGTCGGCGCCGCCGCCGAGCGCGCCCCTCTTCATCTCCTCGAAGCCGAGGGCCAGGACGCAGTCGGCCGCACCGCCCTCGACCAGCTGGCGGGCGAGCATCAGGGCGGTGGCGCCGGTGGCGCAGTTGTTGTTGACGTTGTAGACGGGGACGCCGGTGAGACCCAGCTCATAGGCGGCGCGCTGGCCGGCGGTCGAGGGCTGGAAGCAGTAGCCGACAGGAACCTGTTCCACATCCTGGTAGGAGATCCCGGCGTCGGCGAGTGCGGAGCCGCCGGCCTCCCGGACCATGTCCCAGTACTGCCAGTCACGGCTCTCGGGCTTCTCGAACCTGGTCATCCCGACGCCGGCTAGGTACGCCTTCACAGCAGCCATGACGCGTGAGATTAGAACACGTTCCACAAACAGGCCAGACTTGACGGGAGATCAGAAACCCATGGGACGGTCAAGGATTCGTTAGCAGCTCGAAGCAACGGAATAGTTGCCTGTGCATACGAGGTTTACCGAGCACTTATTCCGCACGCATGCCGTACTTCCCGTCACTCTCTCGGCCCGGAGGCCACACTCAATGACGCACACGACGACCGACCAGCCCGCCCGGGGCGCGAGCGGGGCCGTGGTCCCGGTCCTCGCCTTCGCGGGCATCGTGGTCGCGGTGATGCAGACCCTGCTCGTTCCGGTCATCAAGGACCTCCCGCAGCTGCTGGGCACCGAACCCAGCAACGCCACCTGGGTACTGACGTCGACGCTGCTGTCGGGCGCCGTGGCCACCCCGATCATGGGGCGCCTCGGCGACCTCTACGGCAAGCGGCGGATGCTGATCCTGAGCCTCGCCGTGATGGTGGTCGGCGCGCTGATCAGCGCGCTCACCAGCAACCTGCTCACGATGATCGCGGGCCGGACCCTCCAGGGCTTCGCCATGGGCGCGATCCCGCTGGGCATCGGCCTGATGCGCGACATGCTGCCGCGCGAGAAGCTCGGCTCGGCGATGGCCCTGATGAGCTCCTCGATCGGCGTCGGCGGCGGCCTCGCGCTGCCCGCCGCGGCCCTGGTCGCGCAGCACACGGACTGGCACGCCCTGTTCTACGGCGCCGCCGGCCTCGGTGTCCTCTCCATAGCCCTGACCCTTCTCGTCGTACCGGAATCCCCGATGCGCGCGGAGGGCTCCTTCGACGTGCCCGGCGCGATCGGCCTGTCGGCCGGTCTGGTGCTGCTCCTGCTGCCCATCACCAAGGGCAGCGACTGGGGCTGGTCGTCCGGCACCACGCTCGGTCTGTTCGCCGCCTCGGTGGCCGTCCTCCTCCTGTGGGGCGTCTTCGAACTGCGCCACTCGGCCCCGCTGGTCGACCTGCGCACCACGGCCCGCCCGGCGGTGCTCTTCACCAACCTCGCCTCGATCATGGTCGGCGTCAGCTTCTACGTCGTCTCGCTGGTCCTGCCCCAGCTGCTCCAGCTCCCGAAGGCCACCGGCTACGGCCTGGGCCAGTCGATGGTCAGCGCCGGCCTGCTGGTCGCCCCGCTGGGTCTGACGATGATGTTCACGGCCCCCGTCTACGCCCGCCTCTCCGCCAAGTACGGCCCCAAGACCACCCTGATCCTCGGCATGGTGATCATCGGCATCGGCTACGGCGGCGGTCTCGGCCTGATGAGCGCGGCCTGGCAGAGCCTGGTCATCGCGGTCGTCCTGGGCGCCGGCATCGGCCTCGCCTACTCCTCCCTCCCTGCGCTCATCGTCGGCGCGGTCCCGGCCTCGGAGACCGGCGCGGCGAACGGCCTCAACACGCTGATGCGGTCCATCGGTACGTCCGTGTCCAGCGCCGTCATCGGCATGGTGCTGGCCAACACGGCGAACCACGTGGGCGGCGTCGCGATCCCGACCATGCACGGCTTCCGGGTCTCGTTCCTGATCGCCACCGGAGCGGTCGCCGCGGGTCTGGTCCTCGCCCTGCTGCTGCCCAAGCGGGGGCGGCCGGCCGAGGTCGCCCCCCAGCACACTCAGCTGCGGGCGAGCAGCGAGGAGGAGGCGGTGCTCGCGATCGCCGAGGAGGTGCTGCGCGGCTTCCGCGGGCGCGTCCTGGACGCCGCGGGCGTGCCGGTGGCCCGTGCCAAGGTGACCCTGATCGACCGGCGCGGGCGGCAGGCGGGGGCGACGCTGTCCGCCGAGGACGGCACGTACGCGCTCGCGGTGCCGGCCGAGGGGGCGTACGTACTGGCCGCGAAGGCGGCCGGCCACGGCCCCCTCGCCTCGTCGGCGACCCACACGGGCGCGGCCCGCGCGGTCGACCTGGACCTGGCGCTGCCCGGGGAGACGGTCAGCGCGTAGCACTCCGTGGGGGGCGGCCGCGAAAACGACGTGGCCGCCCTTCCCGCTTGCCGCGGGACCCCGCCCCGACTGCCGACTGCCACGCCGTCGTGGCCGGTCGCGCAGTTCCCCGCGCCCCCTTCGGGGCGCCGACGGACCCGCGTCAGGCCGCGGCCGCCCGCTTGCTGCGGACCCGCGAGCCCCGCTGCGCCGTCTGCCGACCGCGGCGCCGTCGTGGCCGGTCGCGCAGTTCCCCGCGCCCCCTTCGGGGCGCTGCCCGACCCGCGTCAGGCCGCGGCCGCCCGCTTGCTGCGGAACCCGCGTGCCCCGCTGCGCCGACTGCCGTCTTACGGCGCCGTCGTGGCCGGTCGCGCAGTTCCCCGCGCCCCTGAAGGGGTGCTGACGGACCCGGCGTCAGCCTGCGGCCGTTCGCTCTCCCGCCGGGCGCCTGCGGGTGGTCGGGTCCGTGAGGGACGGGGGCTGCCAGACGCCGTCGGCGCGGTAGAGGTCGGTGCCGGGGGGCACGATCTCGTCGACGCGGTCGAGGACCGCGTCGTCGAGGAGCAGTTCGGCCCCCTTGAGCAGCGCGGTGAGCTGGTCCATGGTGCGCGGGCCGATGATCACCGACGTCACCGCGGGGTGCACCAGGGGAAACGCGACGGCCAGCTCGGGCAGGGTGCAGCCCATCTCCTCGGTGAGGGCGACGAGCCGCTCGACGGCCGCGTACTTCGCGGCGTTGCCGGGTGCGGCGGGGTCGAAGCGGTGCGGGGTGAGCCTGGCCCGGCCGGTGGTGAGGTCGACGGGGCGGCCCTCGCGATGGGCGCCGGAGAGGAATCCGGAGGCGAGCGGCGACCAGGTCAGCACGCCCATCCCCAGACGCTGCGCGGTGGGCAGCACGGCCCGTTCGACGCCGCGGGCCAGCAGCGAGTACGGCGGCTGCTCGGTGCGCATCCGCATCAGCCCGCGCCGCTCCGCCACGTGGTGCGCCTCGACGAGGTCCTCGGCGGGGAACGTGGAGCAGCCGAACGCCCGGATCTTGCCCGCCGTCACCAGGTCGCCGAGGACGGACAGGGTCTCCTCGATGTCGGTGGTGTGGTCGGGGCGGTGCACCTGGTAGAGGTCGATCCAGTCGGTGTCCAGCCGCCGCAGGCTGTCCTCGACGGCCCTGACGATCCAGCGCCGCGAGTTGCCGCTGCGGTTGCGGCCCTCCCCCAGCGGGCCCTCCCCCAGCGGAAAGTGCACCTTCGTGGCGAGCACCACGTCGTCGCGCCTGCCCTTGAGCGCCTTGCCGACGATCTCCTCGCACTCACCGGCCGAGTACATGTCGGCGGTGTCGACGAAGTTGATGCCGGCGTCGAGCGCCGCGTTGATGATGCGGGCGCCGTCCTCGTGGTCGGGGTTGCCGACGCTCCCGAACATCATCGTGCCGAGGCAGTGGGTGCTGACCTCGATACCGGTCTTGCCGAGGACGCGATAGCGCATGCCGGAACTCCGTTGCAGGTGGGGCGGGTTGGCGGCGCCAGTGTAGGAGTTGGAGTGCGCTTGATGGCCAGCCCCCCGCGGCCGGCCGGGCCGGCGCACACCCTGTCGACGGGGCGGCGGAGCAGGTGCGGCAGCATGGACGCCCGGACAGTCGTACGAGTGAATGACGGAGAGGACGCCCATGACCGCGGCAGCCCCCAAGCCCGACATCCTGGCCGCGTTCGAGGCGGCGAAGGGGTTCATGCCCGCCGGCGAGGGACTCGCGCTGTACGCGGCCGCCGTCGAGGCGGGGCGGCTCGGCCTGCCGCTGCTGGAGGTTGGCACGTACTGCGGCCGCTCGACGATCCTGCTCGCCGACGCCGCCCGCGCGGCCGGGGTCACCGCGGTCACCGTCGACCACCACCGGGGCAGCGAGGAGCAGCAGCCGGGCTGGGACTACCACGACCCGGAGACGGTCGACCCGGAGCTCGGGCTGATGGACACCCTGCCCGCCTTCCGGCGCACCCTGCACCGGGCGGGCCTGGAGGACCACGTCGTCGCCGTCGTCGGCCGGTCCCCGCAGGTCGCGGCGTTCTGGAACTCCCCGCTCGGCTTCGTCTTCATCGACGGCGGCCACACCGACGAGCACGCCACCGCCGACTACGAGGGCTGGGCCCCCCATCTGGCCCAAGGCGGACTCCTTCTGATCCACGACGTCTTCCCGGACCCGAAGGACGAGTTCACCGGCCAGGCCCCTTACCGCGTCTACCTCCGCGCCCTGGAGTCGGACGCCTTCACCGAGGTCTCGGCCCACGACTCGCTGCGTGTCCTGCGGCGAACGGGGGCGGGGATCTGAGGACGCGGTTAGAGTCGCAGACGTGTCGTACACAGCCCCGGACTTCGATCCCCCGCAGCAGCGCCGGTTCCGGCGGGCGCCGCTCGCCGTCGGTCTCGCCGCGCTGGTGCCCGGTGCACTGCTCGGCTGGGTGGTCTACGAGGGGGTGGGCAAGCCCGGCGGAAACTCCGGCGGGGGCGGCGGGCAGGCGGGTGCGGCGGCACCCAAGTCGGCGGCCGCGACGGCGAGCGACGACGCCAAGGTGCCGGGCGCCGGTCCGAGCCCGAGCGCGGCCCGCCCGCTGCAGGGCAAGGTCGTCGTCATCGACCCGGGGCACAACCCGGGGAACTTCCAGCACACGTCCGAGATCAACCAGAAGGTGGATATCGGGACGAACTGGAAGGAGTGCGACACGACGGGCACCTCCACCAACGACGGGTACACCGAGGCCCGCTTCACCCTCGACGTCGCGCACCGGCTGCGCACCCTGCTGGAGCGGCAGGGCGCCACGGTGAAGATGACCCACGACGGGGACCAGCCGGCCTGGGGGCCGTGCGTGACCAAGCGCGCGGAGATCGGCAACGAGGCGCACGCCGACGCGGCCATCTCCATCCACGCCGACGGAGCACCCGAGGGCGACCGCGGCTTCCACGTCATCCTCCCGGCCTCCGTGCACGCGGGCGCCGCCGACACCCGCCCGATCGTCGACTCCTCCCGCACCCTCGGCGAGCACATCGAGAGCGACTTCGCGAGGGTCACGGGCAGCGCGCCGTCCAACTACGTCGGAGGCGGCACCGGCCTCGACGTACGCAAGGATCTCGGCGGTCTCAATCTGTCAACGGTTCCCAAGGTGTTCATCGAGTGCGGCAACATGCGCGACAGCAAGGACGCGGCGTTGCTGACCAGCGGGGCCTGGCGGCAGAAGGCGGCGCAGGGGATGTCTGAGGGAATCGTGAGTTTCCTGCACGGTTAGGCATCGGCGGGCCGGTCCGGGCGGACACCCTGATCGTTCGGGCGATAGTGTCGTCCCTGCGATTCCTACAATCGATTCCTACGATGAGGGGCACACCCTCGCGACGCCTCCTCCGCCGACGAGACGACCCACGAAGGACCTGAAGTGAATATCCGCTCCCTCACTAGAGGCGACGGCGCGGTGATCGGAGCAGCGGTGTTGCTGTTCGTCGCGTCGTTCCTCGACACGTTCGACAAGTCCGGCCCGAACGCCTGGGACAACCTCGGCCTCGTGATGAGCATGTACGTCGGCGGCATCGCCGGCGCGGTCCTGATCGTCCTCGCCCGCGCGCTGCCGCAGCCGTTCAAGTTCGCCGGGCTCGACCTGGGCCAGCTCGGCGTCGGCCTCACGGTGTTCTCCCTGTGGACCGCGTTCTGGTCGACCATCGACCCGCTGGGCGCGTTCTCCGACCAGTTGGGCGGCGCCGACGTCGGCGCGGGTTCCGGTCTGATCCTCGGCCTGATCGCGGCGCTGGTCCTGGCCGCGGCAGCGATCGCCACCCCGCTGGTCCCGGCGCTCCAGGCGGCCCTGATCCCGGCGCCCAAGCCGCAGGCCCCGCAGCCCTACGGCGCCCAGCCTCCCGGCGGCTACGGCTACCCGGGTGCCGGCGCCCCGCAGCCCGGTCAGCCCTACGGCGCGCAGCCGCAGCCGCAGCCCGGTCAGCCCTACGGCCAGCAGCAGCCCCAGGCCCCCGCGCAGCAGGCGCCGGCCCCCGACTTCTCGCCGTTCTGGTTCGCCGTGCCGGTGTCGCGGCCGCTGTTCGCGGAGGACGGCTCGTCCGCGCCGATCGCCGAACTCGCCCCCGGCACCTGGTACTTGGCGGTTGAGCAGCGCGGTGCCGCGCTGGTCGCGCAGACCCAGGACGGCCGCCGCGGCGTGCTCCAGGACACCTCCGGGATCCAGCGCGGCTGAACGGCCCCGCACCTACGGCCCCTTGCCCTTCCGGGTGCGGGGCCGTTGTCGTACAGTCGCCCGGCAGTTGTCTGACGTGATGTCAGGAGGCGGTCATGCGGCTCGGGTTGGCACTCGGTTACTGGGGGCGCGGACCCTCCCCCGACCATGTGCCGCTGGCGCGGGAGGCGGAGCGGCTCGGGTACGACTCGGTGTGGACGGCGGAGTCCTGGGGCTCGGACGCCTTCACCCCGCTCACCTGGATCGCCGCGCAGACGTCGACGATCAAGCTGGGTACGGCAGTTGCGCAGATGGCGGCCCGGTCGCCGGCCACCACCGCGATGCACGCGCTGACCCTGGACCACCTGTCCGGGGGCCGGGTGCTGCTCGGGCTCGGGCTGTCCGGGCCGCAGGTCGTCGAGGGCTGGTACGGCCGCCCGTTCCCGAAGTCGCCGCTGACCGCGACCCGGGAGTACGTGGACGTCGTACGCCAGGTGCTGTGCCGGGAGGGGCCGGTGACGGTGGACGGGCGTTTCCACCCGCTCCCGTACCGGGGGCCGGACGCAACCGGTCTCGGCAAGCCGCTGAAGCCGATCACCCATCCCCTCCGGGCCGGGCTGCCGGTCCTGCTCGGTGCCGAGGGGCCGAGGAACGTCGCCCAGACGGCCCGGATCGCCGACGGCTGGCTGCCGCTGTACTGGGCGCCGAGCCGCCCCGAGGTGTACGGCCCGGCGGTCGCCGGTCTCCCGGAGGGCTTCCTCGTCGCCCCCATGGCCCAGGTCAGGGTCTGCGACGACGTGGCGGCGGGGCTCCTCCCCGTCAAGGCCATGCTCGGCTTCTACATCGGCGGCATGGGCCACGCCGCCCGCAACTTCCACGCCGACCTCATGGCCCGCATGGGGTACGAGGAGGAGGCCCGGCGGATCCAGGAGCTGTTCCTGTCCGGGCGGCGCGAAGAGGCGGTGCTGGCGGTGCCGGACGCGTTCGCCGACGAGATCTCCCTGGTCGGTCCCCGCGAACGCATCGCCGAGCGGCTGGAGTTGTGGCGCAAGGGCCCGGTGACCGACCTGCTGGCCCTGTCCCCCGACCCGCACACCCTGCGGGTGCTGGCCGAGCTCAACTCCTAGGGGCTGTCCGGCGGATCATGCCGCAGACGCGGGGTCTGCCACGCCCGCCCGCGGCGTTGTCGTCGGTCGCCGACGTCCCCCAGCCTTCGGCCGGGAAGTGCCCCCACCGCGTCGACTCCCTCCTCCGCCTTGCAGTCGGACGCACCAGACCCCGCTCACCTCGGCCGATCAGTTACCGCCGCCTTCCTGCGACTTGATCCGCCGGACAGCCCCTAGCCGCCCGGCGGCGACCGCGGCCGTCAGTGGGTGAGCTGGGAGGCCTTGGGCACCTGGTCGGTGACCGGGGCGCCGGCGCTCTTGCCCGCGTCCTTCACGTTGTTGATGACGTCCTGGAACGAACTCGCCGCGTTCGTATCGCCCTTGCGGAGCTTGGCCGGCAGGTCCTTCAGCCCGTCGATCGCGGCGGTGAGCGGGGCGAGGGCCTTGGAGAGCAGCGGGTCGCCCTGGGCGTTGCGCTGGGCGGCCTTGAGCCGGTTGTAGGCGAAGGTGCCGGCCAGGCCGGCCTTGACCAGGGTGTAGGTGCGGCCGTGGGCGCCCTTCTTGAACTTTCCGGCCTTCCACGGTTTCACGATCCACTGGTAGGTCGCGCCCGCGGCGAGACCCGCGTTGGCGACGAACCGGGTCTTGGCGAACTTCTGCTTCTGCGCGGACGTGCTCGGACTGGGCGTGTCGGCCACCGGGGCCGCCGCTGCACCACGGTCGACGGACTTGCTCTGGACGCCGCCGGCGCAGGCGGTGACGCCGGCGACCAGGGCACAGCAGAGGGTGAGCGTGACGGCGAGGCGCCGTATCGGTACGGGCACGGGGTCCTCCCGTGTGTCTCGGTGTCCTCCCCGAGCGGGTTGCTTCCTCCGGCAGCGTCACCCAGATGGCGGCACCTCGCCACTCGGGGGAACGCTGTACAGGTTTCAAGGACCCTTCGGCGGCAAGGCGCAGGGTATGTCCTCTGAACGCGGTGCCAATCAGGCCGGTAGGGTCGTCGCGATCGTCGCCGACATCATGGCCCTCATCCTGGGCCTGTGGATCCTGATGTACCTGTTGGACGCGAACCGGGCGAACAGCCTGGTCCAGTTCGTCCACGACGCGGCCAGCTGGCTTGCCGGCTGGTCACATGACCTGTTCACCTTCGACGCGGCATGGGCGCGAGTGGTGGCCGGCTACGGCCTGGCCGCGGTGGTCTACCTGTTCGTAGGCCACGCGATCGCCAACCGCATGCACCGGCACTGAGGTAAGTGAAAGCGCCCCTTCAGGGGCGCGGGGAACTGCGCGAGCGACCACGACGGGCCCGCACCCGCGCTACCGCAGCTCCCCCGCCCCTTCAGGCGCAGCAGTCCACCTCGAGCCCGGAGGGAAGCTCCCCGCCTCCGAAAACGGCGCAGGTGGCGTCATGCCCCCCGAGCGCGGCCACGGCGAGCAGCAACGACCCCGCCGTCCACGTCGTCAGCTCCCGCGGCCACACCGCGTCGTCCTCGAAGACGTACCCGGTCCAGTACAGCCCCGACTCGGCGTCCCGCAGATGCTGGATGGACTGGAGGATCTCCAGCGCCCGGTCGGACTCCCCCACCGCCCACAGCGCCAGCGCCAGTTCGGCCGACTCACCGCCCGTCACCCACGGGTTGGGTACGACACACCGCACCCCGAACCCGGGCACGACGAACCGGTCCCAGTCCTTCTCGATCCGCGCGCCCGCCTCCGCACCCGTCAACGCCCCGCCGAGGACCGGGTAGTACCAGTCCATCGAGTACCGGTCCTTGTCCAGGAACCGCTCCGGGTGCCGACGTATCGCGTGCCGCAGCGCGCCCACCGCCAACTCCCAGTCGGGCTGCGGCTCCTCCCGCTGCTCGGCGATGGCGAGCGCGCAGCGCAGCGCGTGGTGGATGGACGAACTCCCGGTCAGCAGCGCCTCGTCGGTGGGCTTGCCGTCGTCCTCGCGGCGCCAGCCGATCTCGCCGCCCGGCTGCTGCAGCCGCAGCACCCATTCGACGGCCGCGTGGACGGCGGGCCACATCCGGTCCAGGAACGTGTCGTCGCCGGTGGAGAGGTAGTGGTGCCAGACGCCGACGGCGATGTACGCGACGAAGTTGGACTCGCGGGCGCGGTCGGTGACGTCGTCGTGCGCGCCGTCGGCGTAGGCGGCGTACCAGGAGCCGTCCTCGTTCTGGTGCCGGGCCAGCCAGCGGTACGCCCGCTCGGCCGCCGCGTGCTCCCCGGCCGCGTCCAGCGCCATCGCGGCCTCGGTGTGGTCCCAGGGGTCGAGGTGGTGGCCCCGGAACCACGGGATCGCGCCGTCCTCCCGCTGCACGGCGAGGATGCCGCGGACGGTCGCGGCGGCCTGCTCGGCGGTGAGGACCCCGGGCAGGACGAGGTGTTCTGTCCGGGGGGTGGTCACTTGGCGGCCGCCCCGGCCTCGTCGGACACCGCGGGCAGGTGCGGCTTGGTGGCGTAGACGACGAAGCTCTTGCCCATGACCGGGTTCAGCGCCTGTTCGGCGACCCGCGTGGCCAGCGGCTTCTTCATGATGTCCCAGACCAGCAGCTTGTGGTACGCCCGCACCGGCAGCGCCTTGTCGTTGTCGACGCCGAACGCGCACTTCAGCCACCAGTACGGGGAGTGCAGCGCGTGCGCGTGGTGGCTGCCGTAGGGCCGCAGCCCGGCTTCCCTGATCTTCCCGACCAGTTCGTCGGCCTTGTAGATGCGGATGTGGCCGCCCTCGACCTCGTGGTAGGCGTCGGAGAGCGCCCAGCAGACCTTCTCGGGGCCGTAGCGGGGCACGGTGACGGCGATCCGGCCGCCGGGCTTGAGCACCCGCACCATCTCGGCGAGCACGCCCTTGTCGTCGGGGATGTGCTCCATCACCTCGGAGATGATGACGACGTCGAAGGACTCGTCGGGGAAGGGCAGCGCGAGGGCGTCGCCCTCCATGGCGGTGGCGGTCGCGCCGGCCGGGGCCTCGCCGGCCTCCTTCATCGCCGCGAACCACTTGGCGACCTCGCGGATCTCCTCGCCGTTCTGGTCCAGGGCCACCACCTGCGCGCCGCGCCGGTAGCACTCGAAGGCGTGCCGGCCGGCCCCGCAGCCGAGGTCCAGGACGCGGTCGCCCGGCGCGAGCGGGAACCGGGAGAAGTCGACGGTCAGCACGTGGCCCTGCTTTCACTCTCGTGACGAACACCAGCTGAGGCCGCGTCGCGGCCGGGACTGCGGGGCGCGGCGGGGGCGACGGAGGCGGCGCCGGGGACGGCCGCGGTGCGGGCGATCGCCTCGCGGTAGCGGGCCACCGTGCCCTCCGCGGCACGCGCCCAGGTGTAGTGCCGCAGCACGCGCTCGCGGCCGGCCGCGCCCAGCCGCAGCCGCAGCTCCGGGTCGCCGAGCAGCCGGTTCAGCGCGGCCGCCAGCGCGCCCGCGTCGCCCGGCGGTACGGCCAGGCAGGTCTCCCCGTCGCGCCCGGCGACCTCGGGGATCGCGCCGCCGGTCGTGGCGACCAGCGGGGTGCCGGTCGCCATGGCCTCGGCGGCGGGCAGCGAGAAACCCTCGTAGAGCGAGGGCACGCAGGCGACCTCGGCGGAGCGGACCAGGTCGACGAGTTCGGCGTCGGAGATGCCCTTCACGAACTCGACGGCACCCACGAGGCCGTAACGTTCCATCGCCTGCGCGACGGGCCCCTCGGCGGGCCGCTTGCCGACCACGACGAGGTGGGCGGCGGGGTGCTCGGTGCGTACCTTGGCGAGGGCCTCGACGAGGTACACCAGCCCCTTGAGGGGCACGTCCGCGCTGGAGGTGGTGACGATCCGGCCGGGCACCTGGGGGACGGCCGGATTCGGCGCGAAGAGGTCGGTGTCGGCGCCGATGTGGACGACGTGCACGCGGTCCTCGCGGACGCCGAGGTGGTCGACGATCTCCTGGCGGGAGGTGCCGGAGACGGTGAGCACGGAGGGCAGCCTGCGGGCGACCCGCTTCTGCATCCGGGTGAAGGCGTACCAGCGCCGTACGGAGTACCGCCGTTTCCAGCCCTCGGCGGCGTCCAGCTCCAACTGCCGGTCGACGGTGATGGGGTGGTGGATGGTGGTGACCAGCGGGGCGCCGATGTCGCCCAGCAGGCCGTATCCGAGGGTCTGGTTGTCGTGTACGACGTCGAACTCCCCGGCGCGGGCGCGCAGATGGCGGCGGGCGCGCAGCGAGAAGGTCAGCGGTTCGGGGAAGCCGCCGGTCCACATGGTCGCCACTTCGAGGGCGTCGACCCAGTCCCGGTACTCGTCCCGCTTCGGCGTCCGGAAGGGGTCCGGGGAGCGGTACAGGTCGAGGCTGGGCAGCTCGGTGAGGGTGAGCCGGGGGTACCCCTCGTCCAGGACGGGGTACGGCTGTGACCCGATCACCTCGACCCGGTGCCCGAGCCGGGCCAGCTCGCGCGACAGGTGCCGTACGTAGACGCCCTGGCCGCCGCAGAACGGGTTCCCTTTATAGGTGAGGAGCGCGATGTCGAGCGGTCGCTCGCCGTCGGCGGCGGGTTCCTCGTCGGCACCCGCCCGACTGGCCTCAGCGGTCACTCCCGGCCCCCTTCTCCCTGCACTTTCCCGCGAGATTACGCCGGGACGCTAATCTAGAACAAGTTTCAGACTTGATCGTTCAAGAGCCTCTGAATCTACCGGCAGGTAGGGGCGGAGTGAGCAGCGCATCGGGTGATTCGCGCCACGGCGGGAACCCCTGCCATGCTGTCTGATCACTCGCCCTGAGCACTGCCCTCACCGACTGTCACGGACGGGACCCATGCCTGCGGAAGCCAAGGTGGACATCGGCGCCAGATCGGCCACTGCGCCGCTCACCGAGCGGCAGGAGGCCCGGCGCCGCCGGATCCTGCACGCGAGCGCCCAGCTGGCCAGCCGGGGCGGTTTCGACGCGGTGCAGATGCGGGAGGTGGCCGAGTCCTCCCAGGTGGCCCTGGGCACGCTCTACCGCTACTTTCCGTCCAAGGTGCATCTGCTCGTCGCGACCATGCAGGACCAGCTGGAGCACATGCACGGCACGCTGCGCAAGAAGCCGCCGGCCGGCGAGACGGCGTCCGAGCGGGTCGCCGAGACCCTGATGCGGGCCTTCCGCGCCCTGCAGCGGGAGCCGCACCTGGCCGACGCGATGGTCAGGGCCCTCACCTTCGCCGACCGCAGCGTCTCCCCCGAGGTGGACCAGGTCTCCCGGCAGACGACGGCGATCATCCTGGACGCGATGGGGCTTACCGACCCCACCCCGGCCCAGCTGTCCGCCGTCCGGGTGATCGAGCACACCTGGCACTCGGCGCTGATCACCTGGCTCTCGGGCCGCGCCTCCATCGCCCAGGTGAAGATCGACATCGAGACGGTGTGCCGCCTGATCGACCTGACGGAGCCGGCGGGGAAGCCCTAGGCGCCGCGGAGCATGGAAAGACCTACGAGACGGGTTCCCTTCGCCGGCATGGTCCGGATCAGGTCCTGGGGGTCGCCGTCCGGCTCAACTGCTGCCTTCCGGCCTCTCAGCCCGACCGTCGACGTCGGCACTGGCGGATGCCTCTGCATCTGCGTCACGCCTGAGTCGGCTACTCCGCTCGGACTCCCTCACTCGCCTCGTAGGCTGCTTCCAGCATAGAACGCCTGAAGCAGAAGAGAACCCCCAAAGATGGATTTTTTGGACTTTTCCTGGTAGGGGTGGCCGCCGGACGCCGGAAACCGCCTGGCGGGGCGCCGCCGCCCGAACGCAGAATCCTCCCCATGGCACTCATCCACCACACCACCCTCACGCCCACCAAGGTCGAACTCCTCGCCGGCTGGCTCCCCACCCGCCCCTGGTACCACGGCCCCGCCGCACCGGCGTTGACGAAGGCCGGCGGCTTCCGGCTGGACGACCCGGCGGGCGAGGTCGGGATCGAGTTCATGGTCGTCAGGGACGGCTCGGCGGCCTATCTCGTACCGCTCACCTACCGCGGCGCCCCGCTGCCCGGCGCCGACCACGCGCTCGTCGGCACCATGGAGCACGGGGTGCTCGGCACCCGCTGGGCCTACGACGGCTGCCACGACCCGGTCCTCACCGCCGGGCTGCTCGCCCTGATCGAGGGCCGCGCCGAGGCCCAGGCGCAGAGCATCACCGACACCCCCGACCGCGAGGTCGCCCGGTCCTACGCCGGCGCGGGTCCGGTGCCCGGCCTCGGTGCCCCCGCCGACACCGACCGGAGCACCGAGTTCGCCGTACCGGGCGGCGACGGCCTGGTGCTGCGGCTGCGGCGTGTGCTGACCGCCGGCTCTACGGCACCCGACGGCGCGCTCGGGCACGTCACCGGCGCCTGGGAACAGCCGGACGGCACCCGTGCCCGCGCGCTGTTCGCGACCCTCGAAAGGCGTTAGTCCTCCGGCGGGAACACCGGCTCCCCGCTGCCCAGCAGGGTGATCGTGATCGCTTCCACCGGGCAGTTCTCCGCCGCGTCGAGGACCCTTCCGCTGGCGTCCGTCTCCGGGTCCACGGGGTGGGACTGCATGGCGGAGTCGAGGCGGAAGGAGCCGGTGGCACGGTGGACGCACTGGGCCGAGCCGATGCAGATCGAACGGTCGACCTCGACGTGCCAGCGGTCACCCATGGCGGCCCCTCACCCCTCCCAGCCGGCCGGCAGGTGGATCATCTTGTGTTCGAGGAACTCGCCGTACCCCTCGGGACCGAACTCCCGCCCCAGACCGGAGTTCTTGTAGCCGCCGAAGGGGCCGAGCATGTCCAGGCTGAAGGTGTTCACGGAGTAGGTCCCGGTGCGGACCTGCCGCGCGACCTCGATGCCGTGCGCCACGTCCGCCGTCCAGACGCTGCCGCTCAGCCCGTACTCCGAGTCGTTCGCGATCTTCAGGGCCTCGGTCTCGTCGCCGTACGGGAGCAGGCAGATCACCGGGCCGAAGATCTCCTCGCGGGCGATCCGCATGGAGTTGTCGACGTCGCCGAAGAGGGTGGGCTCGACGTACCAGCCCTTCTCCAGACCGGCGGGACGGCCGCCGCCCGTGAGGATCTTCGCGCCCTCCTCCTGCCCGATGCGGATGTAGTCCAGGTTCCGCTGCTGCTGGCGGCGCGCGACCAGCGGGCCCACCTGGGTGGCCGGGTCCAGCGGGTCGCCGACCTTGAGGGCGCTCGCCGCGGCCGCGAAGGCGTCGGCGAACTCGTCGTAGCGCGAGCGCGGGACGAGGATGCGGGTCTGGGCGACGCAGGCCTGGCCGTTGTTCATCCAGGCCGCCGGGACGATGCCGGCGACGGCGGCTTCCGCGTCCGCGTCCGGGAGCACGACGGCCGCCGACTTGCCGCCGAGTTCCAGGGTCACCCGGGTGAGGTTCTTCGCGGCGACCTCCATCACGCGCCGGCCGGCGGCGACGGAGCCGGTGAAGGAGACCTTGTCGACGCCCGGGTGGGAGACCAGGTACTCGCTCACCTCGCGGTCCGCGGGGAGGATCGACAGCACGCCCTCGGGCAGCCCGGCCTCCTTCGTGATCTCGCCGAGGATGTAGGCGTCCAGCGGTGACTCCGGGGACGGCTTGAGCACCACCGTGCAGCCGGTGAGCAGCGCGGGGGCGAGCTTGGCGGCGGCCACGAACTGGGGCACGTTCCACGGCACCACGGCCGCCACCACCCCGGCCGGCTCCCGCCGCACCAGGATCCGCCCGAGCACGCCGTCGCGCGTCTCCTCGTACGTGAAGTCGCGCGCGACCCTGATCGCCGCGTCCCACACCATCATCGCGCCGAGCGCCTGCGCGAGGACGCTCCAGGAGTACGGCGAACCGTTCTCGGAGGAGATCACCCGGGCGATCTCCTCGTGCCGCACGGCGATCGCGTCCTTGATCCGGGTGACGACCTCGATCCGCTCCTCCGGCGTCATCCGCGGCCAGGGCCCCTCGTCGAACGCCCGCCGCGCCACCGCCACCGCCCGGTCCACGTCCGCGCGCGAGGCGTGCGGCACCCGCCCGAAGACCTCCTCGGTGTGCGGCGAGACCACCTCGATGACGTCCTTGCCCAGAGGGTCGGTCAACTCCCCGCCGATGAACAGCTGTCCGTGTTCCAGGAACTCGGTCATGGCGCCCCGCCACCCTTCCTGACGATGTTTCAGAACTGATACCAGTTCTAGTTGAAGTAAGCCAGGGGCAGGGCCGAATAGGCTCCCACCAGCGGTTTTGACGCTGAAGGGGATGCCGTCAGGCCGCACGAGCCGCCTGTGGGCCGTCACCGCTCCCTACGGCCATGCCGTCGACCGCCCTCCAGATGCATCTCCCGTCCAGGCGTGTAGTACCTGCGCAGCCAATGGACTGCCTCAGCTGGAGTAGCACAGCGAGCAGATCCCGCCCCGCACCACTTAACCTCGTGCTTTCACGAGATGGGATGTCCGGCAGGTGATCGGCTGAAGGAAAAGAGCCTCTGCCCAGCGAAAACGAGCATGGCCGAGGTCCTTCTTCCGCACCGGTCGGGAGCACTTCCCCGGTGAGCAACGGCTGTGCCGCCCGAACGTACGGCGGCTCGGCAGTTGACCCAGTTAGAACGGCGGCGACCATCGACCTGCCCAGGCCGCTGTGTATCCGGCTTCGTCTGAAGGCCAGACGCGTACTCCGGGGAACGATGGGTGGGGCCACATGTGGCCCACCCACTCGCATTCCGGGATCGCGCCTTCCCAGTCGTCGACGCAGCGATCGGCCCAGTCGCGGCCGATCAGCACCGGCCGGGTCACCAGTCCGCGTGCCGTGTCTTGCACTCGCAGGACCAGGCCCAAGTCGTTGATCCCGGGGTTGCCGCGCGGTCCATAGGACACGCCGCCCATCGAGTCGGGGAGATTGAACAGCCAATTCTCCAGCTCAGCCGGGTCGCCGCCGGCCAACTCCATCCCGTTCAGCATGATCTGCGGCCCGCGAACGGCATCAGTCGCAACGCAGAACAGTCGGCAGGAGCCATCGAAGTACTCGTAGACGGTGGGTTCCGCCGGACTGAGCCCCAACTGGATACCCACGACCTCTGGGCGAAAGGGTTCCGCCTGGAACCGGCGCAGCTCATAGGCCTCCGGCAGCGCCGTCGCGGCCTCATCCATGCTCATGCCGAACCGCAACGGCCCGACGCTCTCCAGCGGTGTGAGCGTCCATACCGACCGAGCCCTTGCGGCGGCCTCTTGAGAGCCTTGCGACGTCATCGCGCCTATCCC
This sequence comes from Streptomyces sp. NPDC001507, assembly GCF_042894765.1. Lineage (NCBI taxonomy): Bacteria > Bacillati > Actinomycetota > Actinomycetes > Kitasatosporales > Streptomycetaceae > Streptomyces > Streptomyces sp. NPDC001507. The sequence continues at coordinate 245,433 of NZ_JBIAVV010000002.1, read as the reverse complement.
CCTCTACCCACCCCGCGCCTCGACGAGGTGAACTGTCCGGCAGGTGATCAGCTAACCGAAAAGTGCCTCTGACCTGCAAGAATGAGGATTGTCGAAGTCCCTGTTCCCGCACCGGCCGGAGGCACTTCTCAGGTGAGCAAGCGTATCGGTTCCTACCCGCGGCTGCGGGTGTCGGGTGGCGGCAACGGGGTGATCACGCAGGGCGGCGGGGTGCTGCTGGTGGAGACCGCCCGCCGGACCGGCTTGGACGCCGCGCTGTCGGCGGCGCTCGCGCCGTGGCAAAGGCCGCGGGCGGTGCACGATCCGGGCAAGATCCTGCTTGACCTTGCCCTGGCGGTCGCGCTGGGCGGTGACTGCCTGGCGGATGTGGCGATGCTGCGGGCGGAGCCTGGAATGTTCGGCCCGGTCGCTTCGGACCCGACTGTGTCCCGGTTGGTCGACACCCTCGCCGCTACCGGTCCCGGTGGACTGGTGGCCTTGCGGAAGGCACGGGCCGAAGTCCGCGAGCGGGTCTGGACGTTGGCCGGTGAGGCGGCGCCGCACGCAGGCGGCCAGGTGATCGTGGACATCGACGGCGTGCTGGTCCTGGCCCACTCGGAGAAACAGGACGCCGCCGCGACCTGGAAGAAGACCTTCGGACACCACCCGCTGTTCGCGTTCGTCGACCACGGTTCCGAGGGCTCCGGCGAGCCGGTCGCGGGCCTGCTGCGGCCTGGCAATGCAGGCAGCAACACCGCCGCCGACCACATCGAAGCAGCCCGCCTGGCGCTGGCTCAGCTGCCGAATAGGCACCGGCGCGGGCGACGGACCCTGATCCGCACCGACTCCGCCGGCGGCACCCACGACTTCCTGAACTGGCTCACCGCACGGGGACGTTGGCTGTCCTACTCGGTCGGGATGGTCATTACCGACGCGATCCACCAGGCCGTCCTCCTCGTCCCCGCCGCCGCTTGGACGCCCGCGATCGAACCGGACGGCAACGTACGCGACGGAGCCTGGGTTGCAGAGCTCGCGGGCGACGTGCTCAACGGCTGGCCGAAGGGCATGCGGTTGATCGTGCGCAAGGAACGACCGCATCCGGGCGCCCAGTTGCGGATCACCGACGCCGACGGCATGCGGATCACGTGCTTCGCGACCAACACGATCGACGTTCCGATCGCGCGGCTGGAGCTGCGGCACCGCCAGCGGGCCAGGGCCGAGGACCGCATCCGTGCCGCCCGCGACACCGGACTGCGCAACCTCCCTCTGCACGACGCCGCCCAGAACCGCGTCTGGCTGGAGATCGTCCAGATCGCTCTGGACCTGCTCGCCTGGCTGCCGATGCTCGCCCTCAGCGGCGCAGCCCGCCGATGGGAGCCCAAGCGATTGCGGCTGCGGCTGTTCTCCGCCACCGCTCAGCTGGTCACCACCGGCCGCCGCCGCTGGCTCCGTCTGGCCCGCCACTGGCCCTGGACGCACGTGATCACCACCGCGTTCGAGCGGCTCCAGGCGCTGCCGAACCCCGGCTGACCAGCAACGGCGCCCCGTCCCGACGAGACACCCCCTGCCGGAGCCGTGGAATCCGGCGCCCACCCGACGCGACAGCCGGGCCGCAGCCATGCCCACCATCAGCCCGAACGGCCGAAACGGCCCGCATGGCAGACCGACGGACGGTCACGAAAGATCAAGGCTAATCCCTCCGCTTTACCCAGCCGAGCGCAAAGAAGATAGCCCCCGCGACAAAGGCGGCTGCTCCGAAGATCTTCGCATAGTTTTCCGAGGAATGCAGTTGAGCGAAGAACGAGATTAGAGCGAGGAGGGCCAGAATTCCAACGATCGTCGTGGCAACGACCTGCTTTACTGCTGGACTCATCAGAGTTTCTCCATGTTAGCCAAACGGGTTACACACGAACGCGGTAGGGACAATTGAGCCGAGCCAGTACAGGATTGTCCAGCCGTCCTTGTGCTGGCAGACCTGTATTGCGCCCGCAGCAGTCCCCAGCGCCGCCGCCACGAGAGAGGCGGTCCGTCCCCCACCAAGCAGGCTGGCAAGCGTCGCGAGCCCGGCGCCGGTCCAGGCACCGCCTTCCACCTTGTTGGTCAGCCAGCTGTCCAGTCCCACCTCGACGCCGTACCAGTGTGACTTGATGTACCCGTGGCCCTTGGATTGTGCGGCTGCCTGCTCGACAGCCGAGGCGTTGCGCGCGGGTGCCTCGCTCGGAGCACTTTCCGCCACACCCTCGGCAGACATCACGAGATTGCCACTCTTGATGTCACCGTTCACGGCGTCGATGTAGGCGTCGAGCTTGTCGAGGTCGGCCTGCGGAACCTCGGCCAGCACGGAGGCTGGGGCGTCGATGCGGTAGCCGTCTTGTGAATATGAGACGTAGCCGTTCAGTGCGTGCAGCGGACTGGAGGAAGGTGCGGCGTCGGTCGAGGCAACAGGCGTGAGTGAAGTCCGCTTGTGCCGGGTTTCAGCGGTGGTGATGCGAGTGGCCTTCGACGCCGCGATTGCCGCGCTGGCGGATCCCCCGATAAGCGCGCCCGTCATCGCTACGGCCATTGCCAGTACGGCGGCACGCGAAACCTTCGTATTCAAATGTATTCCTAGCTGTCTACTGAAAGCACCTTTCGATGATTTCAGTTGCGGCCTATGACGGCTGGTCAGACTCGTCATGCACCCGCCATATTGGGTGCGACAGGGATCCTGGCATGCCGCGAAAGGGTGAGTCAAGGATGGCGATTCCTGAGCCAGGCCGATGAACTCCCGCACCAGCGTCAGCTGTTCAGCGCGCCGAGCCTCAGCCAGCTTAGTACTCCAGAACGCGCAGCGCGGCGGGCCCAGGCCGGGCCGTCTCTGGGCCGTCCGACAGCGACCGGAGACGACCAACAACGACAAACACCCACGGCTCCGCCGCTGGTCAGAGCCACCTCGAGTGAACTTCTCCTGAGGTCATCCGACGAGAAACCCGTTCTAGTTGAACTAAGCCAGGGGCGTGCTGGCCGGGGTGGTCGTGGCGGGGCGGTCGGTCAGGTGGCGGCGGAGGAAGTCCAGTTGGTGGCCCAGCAGCCGGGCGAACGTGTCGTCGGCCGGTGCGGCGTGGGTCATGCCGCTCAGCGGCAGCACCTCGTGCGGTTTCCCGGCGGCCAGCAGGGCGGCGGACAGCCGCAGGGTGCCGGCCACGAAGACGTTGTCGTCGGCCAGCCCGTGCACCAGCAGCAGCGGGCGGCTGAGCTTCGGGGCGTCGGCGAGCAGCGAGGACGACTCGTAGTGCTCCGGGTACCGGTCGGGCAGGCCGAGGAAGCGCTCCTTCCAGCAGGCGTCGTAGAGCCGTTGGTCGGTGAGCGGGGCGCCGGACACCGCGGCGTGGAAGACGTCGGGCCTGCGCAGCACCGCGGCGGCGGCCAGGATCCCGCCGAACGACCAGCCGCGGATGCCCACCCGGCCGAGGTCCAGCTCCGGGTGGCGCTCGGCCGTCGCGTGCAGGGCGGTGACCTGGTCGTCCAGGGTCGGGCCGAGCAGGTCGCCGAAGATCTCCTTCTCCCAGCGCGGCCCGCGTCCGGGCGTGCCCGCGCCGTCCGCGACCAGCACCGCGAAGCCCTGTTCGGCGAACCACTGGGAGACGAAGGCGTGCGAGGCCTGTTCGGCCAGCACCTTCTGCATGGCGGGGCCGCCGTACGGGTCGACCAGCACCGGCAGCGGGGCGTCGCCGGCCCGGTGCCAGGAGGGCAGGAAGAGGTGCGTGCGCAGTTCGCGCCGTCCGACGACGGCGGACTCGACGCGCAGGCTCAGCAGGGGGCGCTGGGCGTGCGAGCGGATCTCGACGGGAGCGGGGCCGTCCGGCTCCGGGCTGCCGTCCGCGGTCAACCGGTGCACGGTGGTGTGCGAGCCCGGCAGTTCGGGCGTGCGCGTGACGCGGACGAACGTGCTGCCGCCGAAGGCGCCGGAGTGCACGCCCGGCCGCTCGGTCAGCCGGCGCACGCCCTGGCCCGGCCGGTATCTCCACACATGGCGCTCGGTGGGTTCCGCGGCCGCCGTGAAGAACACCGTCTCGCCGTCCACCGCGAGCACCTCGTGCAGGTGCAGGCCGTCCGGCGTGACAGGGGTGCCGTCGACGGTCAGGTGCCGCGTCTCGTCCCGGTCGAGGTAGTCGACGAGCCGGCCGGTGCCCGTGCGCGCGGGCACTCCCGGCACCAGCAGCTCCACCCAGCGCTCGTCGTGCCGCTCGGCCAGGAGGCCGGTCGAACCGTCCGCCGGATCGACGGCCAGCACCCGGAGGGAGCGCTGGTCGCGGCTGAGCACGACGGCGAACGGGCCCTGCCCGTCCCAGCCGGCCGCGGGCAGGTACTCGAAGCCGGCCCGGTCCCAGCGGACCTCGGTACGGTTGCCCGCCAGGTCGGCGATCCACAGGGTGACGTCGGCGTTGGCGGTACCGACCCGCGGGAAGCGGATCGTGCGCGGCGGCTTGGCGGGGTCGGCCGGGTCGGCGAGGTACCAGAGCGCGACCCCGCGGTTGTCCACCCGGGTGGTCAGCAGCCGCTCCCCGTCCGGCGCCCACCAGTACGCCCGGTGACGGTTCATCGACTCGCTCGCCACGTGTTCCGGCAGGCCGAAGAAGACGTCCGGGCCTTCGGCCGGCTCGGGCGCGGCCACCGCCCGGTCGCCGCCGCCGTCCGCGCCGATCACCCGGAGCGCCCCGCCGCAGACGTAGGCGACGTGCCGGCCGTCGGGGGACGGGCGCGGGTCCACCACCGGCTGCCGGGCGGGCAGTCGCCGTACGGCGCCGGAGCCCGTGTCCACCACCCACAGCTGTCCGGAGAGCGCGAACGCGGCCGTCCGGGCGGCCGCGTCGGTGGCGTAGTCGGTGATCCCGGCGGACTGCTGCCTGGCGCGCTCGCGCCGGATGCGCTCCTCCGGCGGCACCTCGTCGGCCGCGTCGCCGAGCAGTCCGGCGGGGTCGGCCAGCAGCCGCTCCGTGCCGGTCGCCGGGTCGAGCGTCCACAGGCACCCGGCCGGATCGTCGCCGGCCCGGCTCCGCAGGAACAGGACACGGGCGCCGTCCGGCGCCACGGTGGGACGGGCGGGTGCGCCGAGGGTGAAGCGGCGGGTGCGGGCGACCTGGCGCAGGAGTGGGGAAACCGCCGTGTCCGCCACTGCGCCGTCGGCAGCGGGCCTCATGCGTCCGTCCGCCCGTCGCTCCGGGCGTGGGTCCCCGCGGCCGGCCGCCACTCCGCGGCGAGGAGCCCGAGCAGCACCTCGTCCAGGAACCCGCCCATCACCCAGGCCGAGGAGCGCAGCACGCCCTCGCGGACGAAGCCGTTGCGCTCGGCGGCGCGCAGCATCGCGGCGTTGTCGGACAGGGTCTCGATCTGCAGGCGGTGCAGGCCGCGCACGACGAAGCCGTAGTGGCACAGGACCGCGACCACGTCGGTGCCGTAGCCCTTGCCGCGGGCGGCGGGCAGCAGGCCCAGCCCGATGTGCGCGAGGCGGTTGTGGGTGTCGATGCCCCACAGCGTGGCACTGCCGACCAGCGTGCCGCGCGCCAGTTCCACCACGGAGAACCTGACGCTCTCGTCGTCCTCGTGGTCCACCGTGAGCCGCGAGTCCGTCGAGCCGGGTGACACCGGCCGCCACGGCCCGCTGCCGGCCTGCGTGGAGTAGACCACGTCGTCGTAGAGCTCGGCCCGCAGCACCGGGATGTCCTCTTCGTACCGGGCCCTGAGCCCGACCGTGTCACCTCTGAGCATGCCCGCTTCCTATCCGGCCGGTCCGGCCGGCGGCAATCCAATATGCGGTCGCACCGGCCCACGCCGACCATCTGACGGATCATCAGCTCTGGTTATAGTGGGAAGCGGCCGTGGGGCCGGCGGGACCGGACGGGGGCGGAGGAAGGCTGATGGCGGACAGTCTGGGCGAGTCGGCACAGGCAGGGCCGGAGGTGGCCGTGCGGGATCTCGGCGGGGGCGTGCGGTCGGTCGCGGTGCCCATACCGGACAATCCACTCGGCCACACCCTGGTGTACGTGATGGACACCGACCGGGGGCCGGTGCTGGTCGACACCGGGTGGGACGATCCCGGGTCCTGGGACGTGCTGGCGGCGGGGCTCGAGGCGTGCGGTACGGGCGTCGGCGAGGTGCACGGGGTCGTCATCACGCATCACCATCCCGACCACCACGGGCTGTCGGGGCGGGTGCGCGAGGCGTCCGGGGCCTGGATCGCGATGCACGCGGCCGACGCGGCGATCGTGCGGCGGGCGCGGGAGACCCGGCCGGAGCGGTGGTTCACGTACATGGCGGCGAAGCTGACGGCAGCCGGGGCGCCGGACGAGCACGTGGCGCCGTTGCGCGAGGGACCCCGCCGCCGGAGCGCCCCGCCCGGTCTTGCCCCCGCCCTTCCCGACCGCGAGATCCTCCCCGGCGAACTCCTCGACCTCCCGGGCCGCCGGCTGCGTGCCGTCTGGACGCCGGGGCACACGCCCGGCCACGTCTGCCTGCACCTTGAGGAGGAGCATCCTTCGCGACTGCCGGGCCACGGACGTCTGTTCTCCGGCGACCACCTCCTCCCGGAGATCACCCCGCACATCGGCCTCTACGAGGACCCCGACGACGCGACCGTCACCGACCCCCTCGGCGACTACCTCGACTCCCTGGAGCGCGTCGGCCGCCTCGCCCCCGCCGAGGTCCTCCCGGCCCACCAGCACACCTTCACCGACGCACCGGGGCGGGTCCGCGAACTGCTCGCCCACCACGAGGACCGCCTCGCCGGCCTGCTCTCCCTCCTCCGGCAGCCGCTCACCCCGTGGGAACTGGCGGTACGGATGGAGTGGAACCGCCCGTGGGACCAGATCCCCTACGGATCGAGGAACATCGCCGTCTCGGAGGCCGAGGCCCACCTGCGCCGCCTGGTGAAACAGGGCCGCGCGGAGGCGGTACCGGGGAGCGAGCCGGTCACGTACGTGGCGGTGTGAACAGTTCGGCAGACACCACCTCCGGCTGCTAGACAGCCTCATGGACTCCTTGCAGCGACTCCTCGCCGAACATGCCTGCGAGCGTCTCGTCATCGACTTCGTCCGCCGCCTCGACCTGGGTGAACCGTCGTCCGTCGCCGAGTTGTTCACCGAGGACGGGTGGTGGGAGTGGCCGCCGCCCGGGGACGGGCGGCGGGCCGAGGGGCGGTCGGCACTCGCCGCCTACTTCGGCTCCCGGCCGCCGGGCCGCCTCTCCCGGCGTGTGATGTCCAACATCCTCGTCACGGTGACGGGACCGGACACGGCGACCGCGACGTCGTACTTCCAGACGTACCGGGTCGACGGTCACCCCACGGGACGCGAGGGGGGATCCGGCGGCGGAACGGTTCCGGCCGGGCCGCCCGTCCAGGTCGGTCACTACGACGACCGGTTCCGGCGCGTCGACGGGCGATGGCTGCTCGCGTCCCGGTCCCTGGTGCTGCCGTTCGGTGGGCCGACTCCCCTGGCGAGTGGCTGAAGCACGCCTGCGGGAAACTCAGTTGACCGCGCTCTCGGCCGTGATGAGCATCTCCGCGAGGTCGGCGAGGGTGGCGAGTTGACGGGGGTTCATGTGGGGGGCCCGGGCAGCGAGGCGGACGAGGCCGCTCTCGCGGAGGCGGGAGAGCGGGTCGGCCTGGGCCTGCAGGCCCTGCAGCACCGGCTGGAGGGCCTCGTACAGCGCCTCGGGCTCGTCGGCGGTGAAGAAGCCGGGCGGGAGGCCGAAGAACCGCCGCAGCCGGTCGGTGTGTTCGAGGCTCGGCAGCCCGCTCTTGCGCCACTCGCTCAGCCACTGCCTGCTGGTGCCGGCGATCGCCGCGAGCTCGCCCAGCGAGTACCGCTTGCCGTCCGGCCGGCGTCGGTTCTCGCGGATGAAGTCCAGCCGCTGCCGGACCCGTTCGGCGAGCCCCGCCTCGGGCGCGGGCCCGCCCGCGAGGAGTTCGGCGACCACCCCGACCGGAATGCCGGTGCGGTACGACAGGTCGGCCACGTCCAGGACCTCGCAGAGCCGTCCGGGGCGTCCGGTCAGCTCCCCGAGCCGCTCCAGTACGCCGGTCAGCGGGGCATGGGCGTCACTCACCAAGGTCCCCCTGCACACGCGTGATCGGCCGGCCGACCTAGCGGGCCGGGCAGACGCGAGGCTATCGAATCACCGGTCCCGCCCACCAGACATGACAAGTACCACTGCACAAGTAGGCAGCAATTGTTGACATATGACGGTTCAACAGGAAAGGATCACGTCACCAGGCCACGGTCGAACCGACCCGCCCCGGGTGCCGCCTATGGGGGAGCGGCATCCGGGGCGACCAGCCGCCCCGCCTCCTCCCCGGAAGGTGAGGCGAACCGATGCCGCAGCCCGTCCTGCTCCTCGGCGCCGGACGCCGTTGCGCGTACGACGAGTTCGTGCTGGCGCGTGTCGCCGCGGCCCGCCCGGTGCTGCTGGTGGACGCCGCGCCGCCCGCCTGGGCACAGCCGTGCCTGGCCGGACGACTCGCGGCGGACCCCGGCAAAGGCGGCGCGACGGCGTCGGCGGTGGTTCGGTTCGCGGCCCGGCACAGAGTCCGCGGCGTGCTGACCTTCTCGGGCGAGTACGCGGTCGCCGCCGCGAGGATCGCCGGGCAGTTGGGGCTGCCCGGCCCCTCCCTCGCCGCGGCCGAGGCCTGTACCGACCCGCCCGCACTGCACGCGCTGCTGTCCGCCCACACCGTTCCCACCGGCGGCCCCGACGACCCCGGCACGCCCCGCGTCTCGGCCGAGACGGTCGTCCTCGACGGCGAGATCCGCATCGCCGCCATCACCCGTACGGCCCTGGGCCCGGCGCCCGCCCGGCAGCCGCTCCGGCACACCGTGCACGCCCACGACGGCCTGCTGCACAACCGTTTCCTGCGCCTCGCCGTCGACCGCACCGTGCACGCCCTCGGTCTCGACCGGGGTGTCCTGCACATCGGCCTCACCCTCACCGACCGCGGCCCCCGGGTCACCGACGTCGCCCCGCACCTCCCGGGCGACCTGATCCCGCTCCTCGTCAGACGGGCCACCGGCGTCGACCTCGCCCGGGCCGCGGCCGCCCTCGCCACCGGCGAGGTGCCCGACACGACGCCCACCCGGCAGCGGGCGGCCGCGATCCAGTTCGCGTACCCGGCCGCCACCGGCCGCCTCGACCACCTGGACCTCTCCCCCGACGCCGCCCACGAGCCCGGCGCCGACCGCATGCTCCTCACCCAGCACACCGGCAACCACGTCACCGCGGGCCCGCACGCCACCGCCGCCGACCGGCTGGCCCTGTGGGTGGCGGTGGGCGAGACCCCGGACGCCTGCGACGACGCGCTGCGCCGCATGGGCCGCCATCTGTCGGTGGGCATCGCGCCGCTCGCGGACGCGGCTTGAACGCTCCGCCGGAAGTGCCGCGAGGTGCCGTCAGCCGGCTGCGGCGCCGTCCTGTTCCTCCCCCGGCCTTCGGCCGGGGTACCCCCAGCGCCCCTTACGGGACGCTGCCCCGAAAGGCGCTGGATCACCGGGCATGTTCCGCTCTACGGTGCGGCCATGAGCGATCACCCCGAAGCGTCCGTCGTGCCCGTCCAGGCCTATGAACCCCCGTACTACGTGGCCGTCTTCACCACGATCCGGACCCAGGACCAGAGCGGCTACGGCGAGACCAACGCGCGCATGGAGGAACTGGTGAAGGACATCCCGGGGTACCTGGGGATGGACCACGCGCAGACCCCCGGCGGGCTGGGTATCACCGTCGGGTACTTCCGCGACGCCGACGCCCTCACCCGGTGGCGGACCGACGCCGAGCACCGCGCGGCGCAGCGGCGCGGGCGGGCCGAGTGGTACGAGAGCTACACCCTGCACGTGGCGAAGGTGGAGCGGAGCCACGGCTTCACGCGGGGGCAGTCCGCGGAGACGGCGCCAGAACGCTAGAAGGCGACCGACCGTATCAACTGGCCGTCCCTGTCCGGCACTTCGACTTCCGCTCGGCTCATCGCCGGATGGGCCGCGCGCCGGCGCAGGGCCGCCGTCGGTCCGTCCTCGGTCGGTCCGCCGGGCTCGGCGAGCGGGGCCGTGAGCAGGGTCGGTCCGGACAGCCGCTCCGTGCACGCCCCGCCCCGAGCAGTCTCCCCGTCATGGCGCGACCCTGACGGAACGGTCCCCGCACAGCCCCCTCTCAGCTTCCTCGGGGCGGCCGGTAAAGTAGCCGGGTCGTCATCACCCGTACGGGGGGAAGCCGGTGCAATTCCGGCGCTGACCCGCAACCGTGAGCCACCTGCCGTGGCAAGCCGGACCGCCGCGCCCGGGACGTTGATCGGCTCATGTGCGCCGGCGCCCGTCGTCGCACGGCACCGTCGAGGTTACGGAGCCGAGCCGCCGGGGTCTCCCGCGCTGCCCGGCTCCCCGCAGGGAGAGGCACCCGCCGATCATGACCGTCCTCCGCCGCACCGCCGGGGCGCTGGCCGCCACCGCCGTCATCGGTGCCGCCATGCCCGCGACGACCGCGCTGGCCGCCGGCACCACGTCCCCGTCGCCGTCCGCGTCGTCGGTGCTTCCGTCGGGGCTGTACGGCGGTTCGGACCCCAAGTTCGACGGCGTCTGGCGCCAGTCCCTCGCCCTGCTGGCCCAGCGTGCGGTGGGGGTGACCCCGGCCGCGAAGGCGGTGGACTGGCTGGCCGGGCAGCAGTGCGCGAACGGCGCGTTCGCCGCCTTCCGCGCGGCGCCGGCGGCGGCCTGCGACGCCAAGGTGACGGTCGACACGAACAGCACGGCCGCCGCCGTACAGGCGCTGAAGGCGGTCGGCGGGCGCGACGCCGCCGCGACCAGGGCGGTGAGCTGGCTGAAGTCGGTGCAGAACAAGGACGGCGGCTGGGGCTACACCCCCGGCTCGCCCAGTGACACCAACTCCACCGGCGTGGTCGTGGGCGCGCTCGCGGCGGCCGGCGCGAGCGCGGACAGGTCGCCGTACGACCTCCTCGCCAAGTGGTCCCTCCCGTGCGGCCAGGACGGCGGCGGTGCCCTCGCCTACCAGCCGGACAAGCAGGGGAAGCTGGCCGCCAACGCGGACGCGACCGCGGCCGGGGTGCTCGGGGCCCTCGGCAAGGGGTTCGTGACGACGGCCGGCAAGGCCCGGGCGAAGGATCCCGCCTGCGCCGGCTCCGGCACGGCGCGCACGCGGGAGGAGGTGGCCCGCAACGGCGCCGCGTACCTGGCGGACGCCATGTCGAAGAGCGGCCACCTCGTCTCCGCGCTCGCCGGTGCCGAGCCCCAGCCGGACTACGGCAACACCGCCGACGCGGTCGTCGCCCTGGCCGCGCAGGGCTGGACCGGGCAGGCGAAGAAGCCGTACGCCTGGCTGGAGGCGCACGCCGCGCCGTGGGCGGAGCAGAGCGGGCCCGCGGCCTACGCCGAACTGATCCTCGCCGCACACGCGATGGGTGCGGACCCGCGGGACTTCGGCGGCACGAACCTGGTGACGGCGCTGAACGCGACGGGACCGGCGCCGCGGGCCGCCGGCGCTGTCGCGAAGCACGCCGAGGAGAAGAAGTCGGGCAACAGCGTGTGGTGGATCGTCGGTACCGGGCTCGTCGCCGGTGTCGGCATCGGCTTCCTGTTCAGCGGCCGCCGGAAGCAGCAGCAGCTGTGACCGTGACCGCGGTCCGCCGTGCGGGGCTGCTGCTCCTGGCCGCGCTGACGCTGTGCGCGACGGCCGCGGGGCCGGCGGCGGCCACCGGCTACCGCTACTGGTCCTTCTGGGAGCGGGACGGCGCGCGCTGGACGTACGCCACGCAGGGCCCCTCGACCGCGCGGCCCGGCGACGGCTCGGTCGAGGGCTTCCGTTTCGCGGTGAGCGAGGACTCGTCGGACGCGTCGCAGCCGCGCGGCACGGCCGGCTTCGGCACGATCTGCGCGGACACGCGTGCCGTCGGGGGCCGGAAGCGGGTGGCGCTGGTCGTCGACTTCGGCACGGCGGCGGACGCGCCCGCCGGAGAGAAGCCGCCCGCGCGGCGCACCGCCTGCGCGGTGGTCCCCGAGGACGCGACGACGGCGAACGCCCTGGCGACGGTGGCGAAGCCGCTGCGGTACGACACGAACGCGTTGTTGTGTGCGATCGGGGGGTATCCGGCGCGGGGGTGCGGCGAGAAGGTGACGGCAGGGGCGGGGGCGGCCGGGGGCACGTCGGACGGCGGGCCGTCGGTTGGCCTGGCGGCCGGCGTGGGAGTGGTCGTCGTGGTGGCCGCGGGTGCCGTCTGGCAGGCACGGCGGCGGAAGAATGCGTGAGCGCCACAGCGCGGGCCGGTGGGGGTTGCCCGCGCAGTTCCCCGCGCCCCTGACAGGGCACGCCCCAGCCGCGGGCAGTCGTGCCACCGCGGGCCGGTCGGGGTTGCTCGCGCAGTTCCCCGCGCCCCTTACGGGGCACGTCCCAGCCGCGGGCAGTCGTGCTGCTGGGGTGGCACCCCGTAAGCGCGGGCGAGTGACGGGCCCCGTGCCCCGGCAGCAGCGCCGCTCCCCCGTCCACCCCGGCGCCTGGTGGCTCTGGTCCCTCTCGCTCGGGGTCGCCGCGTCGCGGACGACCAACCCGCTTGTGCTCGGGCTGCTCATCACCGTCACCGGTTACGTCGTGGCCGCCTGCCGCAGCCGGAGCGCGCCCTGGTCCCGCTCCTACGGCGCGTTCGCCAGGCTCGGTATCGCCGTGCTGGTCGTGCGGCTCGCGTTCACCGTCTTCCTCGGCTCGCCCGTCCCCGGCGCGCACACCCTCGTCACCCTCCCCGAGATCCCGCTCCCGCACTGGGCCCAGGGCATCCGCCTCGGCGGGAAGGTCACGGCCGAGGCGCTCGTCTTCGCGCTCTACGACGGGCTCCGGATCGCCACCCTCCTCATCTGCGTCGGTGCCGCGAACGCGCTCGCCAACCCGGCCCGGCTGCTCAAGTCCCTGCCCGGCGCCCTGTACGAGCTGGGCGTGGCCGTCGTCGTCGCGCTCACCTTCGCACCGCACCTGGTCGCCGACGTGCAGCGGCTGCGGGCCGCCCGGCGGCTGCGCGGCCGGCCCGACTCCGGCCTGCGTGGCCTGCTCCAGGTCGCCCTCCCGGTGCTGGAGGGCGCGTTGGAGCGGTCGGTCGCCCTGGCCGCCGCCATGGACGCACGCGGGTACGGCCGCAGCGCCGACGTCCCGGCCCGGGTCCGCCGTACGACGGCCGCGCTCACCCTCGGCGGCCTGCTCGGCGTCTGCGCGGGGCTGTACGGGCTGCTCACCACCGAGGGCGGCGGCTACGGGCTGCCCGTGCTGCTGGCCGGGGTGGCCGCCGCGCTGGCGGGGCTGCGGCTCGGCGGCCGGCGTTCGCCGCGCACCCGGTACCGGCCGGACCCGTGGGACGCGCGGGCCTGGCTGGTGTCCGGTGCGGGCGCCGCCGTCGCCGCCCTGCTCACCCTGGCGTCCGTCCGCGATCCCGCCGCCCTGCAGCCCGGTGTCGTACCGCTGGTCTCCCCCACGCTTCCGCTGTGGCCCGCGGCCGCCGTGCTGCTCGGTCTGCTGCCCGCCCTCGCCGTGCCGAAGGAGCCGTCGTGATCCGCTTCGAGGACGTCTCCGTGACGTACGAGGGCGCGGCCGGGCCCGCCGTCCAGGGCGTCGACTTCGAGGTGCCGGAGGGTGAACTCGTCCTGCTGGTGGGCCCGTCCGGGACCGGGAAGTCGACGGTGCTGAACTCGGTGAGCGGGCTCGTGCCGCACTTCACCGGCGGCACCCTGCGCGGCCGGGTGACGGTGGCCGGCCGGGACACCCGCAGCCACCGGCCGCGTGAACTCGCCGATGTGGTGGGCACGGTGGGTCAGGATCCGCTCGCCCACTTCGTGACCGACACGGTGGAGGACGAACTCGCCTACGGGATGGAGTCGCTGGGGATCGCCCCGGCGGTGATGCGGCGGCGGGTGGAGGAGACGCTGGATCTGCTGGGGCTCGCCGAGCTGCGGGACCGGGCGATCGCCACGCTCTCCGGCGGGCAGCGGCAGCGGGTCGCGATCGGGTCGGTGCTCACCCCGCATCCCGCGGTCCTGGTGCTCGACGAGCCGACCTCCGCGCTCGATCCGGCCGCCGCCGAGGAGGTGCTGGCCGTGCTCCAGCGGCTGGTGCACGACCTGGGCACGACGGTGCTGCTGGCCGAGCACCGGCTGGAGCGGGTCGTGCAGTACGCCGACCGGGTCGTGCTGCTCCCGGGGGACGGGGCCGCGCCGGTGTGCGGGACGCCCGCCGAGGTGATGGCCGTGTCGCCGGTGTGCCCGCCGGTGGTGGAGCTGGGGCGGCTGGCCGGGTGGTCGCCGCTGCCGATGACGGTGCGGGACGCCCGGCGCCGGGCGACGGCGACCGGGCTGCGGGAGCGGCTCGCCGGGCGGGTCCCGGAGCAGCGGGCCGCCACCGGTCCCGCGGCTCCCCTCGCCGAGGTGCGCTCCCTCGGCGTCCGCCGGGGCCGGGTCGACGCGCTGCGGGGCGTGGATCTCACCGTCGCCGCCGGGGAGACCGTCGCCCTCATGGGGCGCAACGGCGCCGGGAAGTCCACGCTGCTGGGCGCCCTGGTCGGGCTCGTCGAACCGGGCTCCGGCACGGTCCGGGTCGGCGGCGCGGCCCCGCACCGCACCCGCCCGCGCGACCTCGTACGCCTGGTCGGGCTGGTCCCGCAGGAACCCCGTGACCTGCTGTACGCCGACACGGTCGGTGCCGAGTGCGCGGCCGCCGACCGGGACGCGGGGGCGGCGGCGGGTACCTGCCGCGGGCTGGTGTCCGAGCTGCTGCCGGGGGTCGCGGACGGCACGCACCCCCGTGATCTCTCCGAGGGGCAGCGGCTCGCCCTCGCGCTGGCCGTGGTCCTCACCGCCCGGCCGCCGCTGCTCCTGCTCGACGAGCCGACCCGGGGCCTGGACTACGCGGCGAAGGCCCGGCTGGTGGGCGTGTTGCGCGGGCTGGCCGCCGACGGGCACGCGATCGTGCTGGCCACGCACGACGTGGAGCTGGCCGCGGAGCTGGCGCACCGGGTGGTGCTGCTCGCGGAGGGCGAGGTCATCGCGGACGGGCCCACCGACGACATCGTCGTCTCCTCGCCGTCCTTCGCGCCGCAGGTGACGAAGATCCTCGCGCCCGAGCGGTGGCTCACCGTGGCCCAGGTCCGCGAGGCCCTGGCGTGACCGGCCCGGCCCCTGCCGGGGCGATGTCCCGCGCAGCGGACCCCGTGCGGCTCGGCCCGCGCTCCCTGGCCGCTCTCCTCCTCGTCAGCGCGGTCGGGGTGGTCGCCGTCGGCTGGCCGTTCCTCGCTCCGCCCTCCTCCCGGATCGCCTCGCACGCCCAGGACGCGCCCTGGCTCTTCGCAGGCCTGCTGGTGCTGCTGGTCGCCGTGCTGGCGGCGACGATCGCCGAGTCGGGGCTGGGTCCGAAGGCGGTCGCGATGCTGGGCGTGCTGGCCGCGACCGGGGCGGCGCTGCGGCCGGTCGGCGCCGGGACCGCCGGGATCGAGCCGATGTTCTTCCTGATGGTGCTGAGCGGGCGGGTGCTCGGGCCGGGCTTCGGGTTCACGCTCGGCTCGCTCACCATGTTCGCGTCGGCGCTGCTCACCGGCGGGGTCGGGCCGTGGCTGCCGTTCCAGATGCTGGCGATGGCCTGGTTCACGATGGGGGCCGGGCTGCTGCCGGGCGCGGGGCGGCTGCGCGGCCGCGGCGAGCTGGCGCTGCTGGCGGGGTACGGCTTCCTGGCCGCGTTCGGCTACGGCCTGGTCGTCGACCTGGCGGGCTGGCCGCTGCTGGCAGGCAACGCCTCGAACCTCTCCTTCGACCCGCATGCCGGGCCCGCCGCCAACCTGGCCCGTTTCCTCGCCTACAGCCTGGCCACCGCCATGGGCTGGAACCTGGGCCGGGCCCTGTGCACGGCCGCCCTGACCCTCCTGCTCGGTCCGGCGCTGCTGCGGGCGCTGCGCCGGGCCACCCGGCGGGCCGCGTTCGAGACCGCGGTCACATTCGACGGCCCCGGGACGTGAGGGGCCGTACGCGCCCGGTGACGGGACCGGTGAAGCGCCCCACATGACGCACGTCACCTACGATCCGGAACAGTAGACAGACTTTTCCGCTATGACCGTTTCGCCACCCCGTTGACCTGCGGTTTGAGAGCCACGCCACACAACGGACCAAACCCGCCTATGCGACCACCACTAGTAAAAGGGGTGATTGCGGACGGCTTTCCCGGCTGCTTCTCTGGACGACGTCGCCAGGCGCCACGAGCCCACAGCGGGCCGCGGCGCCGACGCACGCGGACGGCCCCCACGGGTGGTTCCGGAGCACACGGCGACTCCCTGTCCCCGACGAACGAGGTTCTCCGTGTCCGTGTCCTTCATCCGCCGCATCGCTTCCCCGAAGAAGGCCCTCACCACCGCCGCCGTGGCCGCTGCCGCCGCCGGCCTGGCCCTGACCGCGGCGCCCGCCCAGGCCGCCACCACGTCGGCCTCCTCCGCCCAGGCGATCGCGCACAAGATGATTCCGGACGCCGCGCAGTTCAACGCCTTCAGCAAGATCGTCTCGCACGAGAGCGGCTGGAACCCCTCCGCCACCAACTCGTCCTCCGGCGCCTACGGCCTGGTCCAGGCCCTGCCCGGCTCGAAGATGGCGTCTGCCGGCTCCGACTGGAAGACCAACCCCGCCACCCAGATCAAGTGGGGTCTGGACTACATGAACTCCCGCTACGGCAGCCCGACCGCCGCCTGGAGCTTCTGGCAGGCCAACGGCTGGTACTGAGCCGGCCGGCCCGCGCGCACCCGCGGTCGATCGCGGCCGAGCCGCGCACCCGCCGCTGATCCCCGGCGCCGCGCGCCCCTGAACCCCGGCACCCTCGCCCCTTCCCCTGGGCGAGGGTGCCGTCGTATGTCCCGGCGCACCGCCGGAGCGGTGGTGAGCGGCGTCTCGGGGGAGGCAGGAACGGGGCGTAGGGAGGGGGTGCTCCTGCCTCCCTCGGGACGGGCCGGCGGCGCCGGGAGCCGTCGGCCCGGCTCCGAGGGGGTGGGGAAGGCGGTCTACGACGTGGTGACCTGGAGGTGTTTCACACCGTTGATCCATGCCGAGCGGAGCCGGTCCGGGTCGCCGACGAGGCGCAGGTCCGGCATCGCGTCGGCGATCGCGTTGAAGATCAGATCGATCTCGAGGACGGCCAGGGACTTGCCGAGGCAGTAGTGGGGGCCGCCGCCGCCGAAGCCGAGGTGGGGGTTGGGGTCGCGGGTGATGTCGAAGGTCCCCGGGTCGGTGAAGACCTCGGGGTCGTGGTTGGCGGAGGCGTAGAAGACGCCGACCCGGTCGCCCTTGCGGATCAGCTTGCCGCCCAGCTCGGTGTCCTGGGTCGCGGTGCGCTGGAAGGAGTTGACCGGGGTGGCCCAGCGGACGATCTCCTCGGCCGCGGTCGCCGGGCGCTCGCGCTTGTAGAGGTCCCAGGCGTCGGGGTGGGTCAGGAACGCGTGCATGCCGTGGGTGATGGCGTTGCGGGTGGTCTCGTTGCCGGCCACCGCGAGCATCAGCACGAAGAAGCCGAACTCGTCGGAGCCGAGGTTGCCCTCGTCCTCGGCCGCCACCAGGGTGCTCACGATGTCCCTGGCCGGGCACTGCTTGCGGTCGGCCGCCATGTTCATCGCGTAGGCGATCAGCTCGGTGGCGGACTCGGCGCCCACCTCCTCGGTGATCGCGTACTCCGGGTCGTCGTACGAGATCATCTTGTTCGACCAGTCGAAGATCTTGGCCCGGTCGTCCTGCGGGATGCCGATCAGTTCCGCGATCGCCTGCAGGGGGAGCTCGCAGGCGACCTCGGTGACGAAGTCGAAGGGGCCGGTGTGGGCGCGGGCCGCCTCGACGATCGCCCCGGCGCGGGTGCGCAGCCGCTCCTCCAGGGCCCGGATGGAGCGCGGCGTGAAACCGCGCTGGATGATCTGGCGGACCCGGGTGTGCTCGGGCGGGTCCATGTTCAGCAGGATCAGCCGCTGGGCGTCGATCGCGTCCCGCTGGATGTGCTCACCGAAGCGGATGATCGCCGTGTTGAGCCAGGAGGAGAACAGCTCGGGGTGCGTGGAGACGTACTTGACGTCCGCGTGCCGGGTGACGGCCCAGTAGCCGTCGTCCGCGAACCCGGCGATGCCGTGCGGCTGTTCGATCCAGCGGACCGGTTCGGCCTGGCGCAGCGCCGCGAACTCCGGGAGCGGCACCCGGTGATGGAGCAGATCGGGGTCGGTGAGGTCGAACCCGTCGGGCAGCGCGGGACAGGGCATGGCGACTCACTCCCACCGTGTACGGACCTGGACGTGTCGGCGTTCCGGCGGTCCTTCCGACAGCCCTTCTGACGGGCCATCAGAAATGCCGGTTGCCGTGAAGGTAATAACGGGTTCTACAAGTCGCAAGGGGCACGGTCACCCCAATTGCGTGCACCCCTCTTGCGGTTGTGGAAGGACTGTCAGCAGACTGCACGCAGAACTAGTACGCGTTCTAGTTCTGCGTGGCGGGCCGGGCCGGGACGCCCCTGCGCCGCGCGGGTGACCGAGGAGAGGACCGAGCCCCCATGGCCGCGGAACCCGTGATCGTCGAAGCCGTACGCACCCCCATCGGCAAGCGCGGCGGCGCGCTCGCCAACCTGCATCCCGCCTACCTCCTGGGCGAGACCTACCGTGAACTCCTCGGCCGCACCGGCATCCCCGCCGACGCCGTCGAGCAGATCGTCGGCGGCACGGTGACCCACGCCGGCGAGCAGTCCATGAACCCCGCGCGTACCGCCTGGCTGACCATGGGGCTGCCGTACGAGACCGCGGCCACCACGGTGGACTGCCAGTGCGGCTCCTCGCAGCAGGCCTCGCACATGACCGCCAACATGATCGCCGCCGGGGTCATCGACGTCGGGATCAGCTGCGGGGTCGAGGCGATGTCCCGGGTGCCGCTGGGCTCGGGCTCCAAGCACGGGCCGGGCAAGCCGTTCCCCGACGAGTGGAACGTGGACCTGCCCAACCAGTTCGAGGCCGCCGAGCGCATCGCCCGCCGCCGGGGCCTGACCAGGGAGGACGTCGACGCGCTCGGTCTGCTCTCGCAGGAGCGGGCGGCGCATGCCTGGGCCGAGGAACGCTTCAAGCGCGAGACCTTCGCCGTCCAGGTGCCGACGACGGAGGAGGAGCAGCACGCCGGGCAGGGCATGTGGCGCCTCGTCGACAAGGACGAGGGGCTGCGGGACACCTCGGCGGAGGCGCTGGCGGGCCTGAAGCCGGTGATGCCGACGGCCGTGCACACGGCGGGCAACTCCTCCCAGATCTCGGACGGCGCCGCCGCCGTCATGTGGGCGTCGAAGCGGATGGCCCGCGCCCTCAAGCTCCGCCCGCGGGCCCGGATCGTCGCCCAGGCCCTGGTCGGCGCCGACCCGCACTTCCACCTCGACGGCCCCGTCGACGCCACCCGCGCGGTGCTCGGCAAGGCCGGCATGAGTCTCAGGGACATCGACCTCGTCGAGATCAACGAGGCGTTCGCGTCGGTGGTGCTCAGCTGGGCCCGCGTCTTCGAGCAGGACCTGGACAAGGTCAACGTCAACGGCGGCGCGATCGCCCTCGGCCACCCGGTGGGCGCCACCGGCGCCCGCCTCATCACCACCGCCCTGCACGAACTGGAGCGCACCGACAAGGAGTTCGCCCTCATCACCATGTGCGCGGGCGGCGCCCTGGCGACCGCGACGATCATCCAGCGGCTCTGAGAAACGCCCCGCAAGTCAACGCCCCGAGGGTCAGCGCCCCAAAGGGGCGCTGGGGGTACCCCCGGCCGAAGGCTGGGGGAGGAACTGCGCGACCAGCCCCAACGGCGCCGCAGCCGAACGACGTCCCACCGCACCGCTTACAACCGCACGTTCACCCGGGAGCCGGTGCCGTCACCGGCTCCCTGGGCTCCCGGACCTCCTTGTCGGCCCCCGCCAGCCGCAGGGCCCGCGGCCCCTGCAGCAGATACCCCACGCCGAACCCCGCGCCGACCACCGCCGCCCCGCCCACCGCGTCCAGCACCCAGTGGTTGCCGGTGCCGATGATCGCCGTGACCGTGAGGAGCGGGTGGACCAGGCCGAAGGCCTTGAGCCACCACTTCGGGGCGACGACCGCGATGACGATCCCGCACCACAGCGCCCAGCCGAAGTGCAGCGAGGGCATCGCCGCGTACTGGTTTGTCAGCTGGGTGAGGGTGCCGTAGTCCGGCCTGGCGAAGTCCTGCGGGCCGTGCACGGTGTCGATGATGCCGAGGCCCGGCATCAGGCGGGGCGGGGCCAGCGGGTAGAGCCAGAAGCCGATCAGGGCGAACGCGGTGGCGAACCCGAGGGCGGTACGGGCCCAGCGGTAGTCGACCGGGCGGCGGACGTAGAGGACGGCGAGGACGGTCAGCGGGACGACGAAGTGGAAGGACTCGTAGTAGAAGCCGAGGAAGCTCCGCAGCCAGCCGATGCCGTACACCGTGTGATTGGCCCAGTGCTCGATGTCGACGTGCAGGAACCGCTCGACATCGTGGATCTGGTGCCCGTGGTGCTCGGCGCGGGCCCGCCCGGAGGTGCCGTTCCCGTCGCCGGCGGCGGCGAGCCGTATCTGCTGGTAGACGAAGTAGACCAGCCGCATCGCGACCAGTTCGAGGAAGAGGTTGGGGCGGGACAGCACCCGGCGCAGCGCGGAAGCCGACGGGACCCGCCGGAAGCGGGCCGGGACCGGCTCGGCGTACTCCGTCGGGACCGGGCGGGCGAACTCCGGGGCGGTGCGGGAGAGGAAGGGGACGACCGTGGCCGCGGCCAGGGCGGCGAGCAGGATCGTGTTGTCGCGCACGGGCACGAAGAGCGACTGGTTCGGCAGCAGCGCCTTGGCGGGCAGCGTCATCACGAGGACGACCACGACCGGCCACACGGGCCGGTCGGCGGTGCGCCGCCCGGCCCGGCCGACCACCGCGAGCAGCACCCACAGCAGCTGGTGCTGCCAGGCCGTCGGCGACACAGCCACCACCGCGCAGCCCGTGATCGCGACCGCGAGCAGCAGCTGCCCGTCCCGGGCGTAGCGCACCGCGCGGCGCAGCGCGAGGACGGCCACGGCCGCGCCGAGCGCCAGGAACAGCATGATCTCCAGCGGGCCGGTCAGCCCGAACCGCAGCAGGGCACCGTGCAGCGACTGGTTGGCGAGCGCGTCGGCCTGACCGCCGAGGCCGGCGCCGGCGATGTGGTGGACCCAGTAGGTGTACGAGTCGTGCGGCAGCGCCGCCCAGGCCAGCGACGTGCAGACGGCGAAGGTCGCGCCGGTGGCGACGGCTGCCCGGCGGCGGCCGGTGAACCACAGCAGCGGGGCGAAGAGCAGCAGGGCCGGCTGGAGGGCGGCGGCCAGCCCGACGCACACTCCGCTGTCGCGCTGCCCGCGGGCGGCGAAGCAGCCGAGGAGCACCAGCAGGACCGGGATGATGCTGGTCTGGCCGAGCCAGAGGGTGTTGCGGACGGGCAGCGAGAGCATCAGCAGGCTGATCGCGACCGGTGCGGCCAGCAGCGAGGTGCGGCGGCCGACCGGCTGGGGCAGCGCGCGGGCGGCGACCAGGCCGAGGGCGACCACCAGCAGCAGGGTGCCGAAGGTCCAGCCCCAGCCGAGGGCCTGTTCGGCGGCTCTGGTGAGCGGCTTGAGCACCAGGCCGCCGAAGGGGGTGCCGGTGAACTGCGTGGAGTCGTACAGGGAGCCCTTGACGTGCAGCACGCCCTCGGGGCCGACCCAGGTCTCCAGGTCCGTCAGCCGTTCCCCGCTCGGGGTGGCGAGGACGACGGCCAGCTGCCGTACGACGAGGATCGCGGCCACCGCCCACAGGGCGAGCCGGACCATTCTGAACCGCGCTCCGGCTTCCGCCCCTCCGAATGCCTCTCCCGCTCGCCCGCTGTGCTCCACGTTCGCCACGCCTCGCCGGCCTCCCGCCGCGTCCCGCACGTCGTCTGAGAACCCTACGAGGCTCCCACCACCTCTGTGCACAGACGCAGGCAACCCCCTCTTCACCTGACATCCGACCGCCTTTTGACCGGAAGACGACGAAGTCGACGGGGCACGAGCGGCGTGGTTGCGCCCGCGGAGCGCGACAAGGATCACAGTGCCCGGCCTGCATACGGCCGCGCGAGCGGGCAGACGTCCCTGCGTACAGCACATTTAGCTGCACTACGCACGTAAGTGCGTACGCGACGTAACGCCCCCAAGTGCTCCTATCGTCGCTTTTCGTCCCGTCCACCGCCGTACGGGCCGCGCCCCTGTCCCCCACGAAAGGTAGGCGAGCCCCGTTTTGGCGACCGCCACAGCAGTCACCCCGTCCGCGCAGGTCCCCGGCCCCCGTACGGCCACCGCCCCCGCGCCGACCGTCACCGACCCCGCGCTGGTGAAGCGCGCCGTGAAGGCGGCCGCGCTCGGCAACGCCATGGAGTGGTTCGACTTCGGCGTCTACAGCTACATCGCGGTGACGCTGGGCAAGGTCTTCTTCCCGTCCGGCAACCCGACCGCCCAGTTGCTGTCCACGTTCGGCGCCTTCGCCGCCGCCTTCCTGGTCCGCCCGCTCGGCGGCATGGTCTTCGGCCCGCTCGGCGACCGCGTGGGCCGCCAGAAGGTCCTCGCCGTCACCATGATCATGATGGCGGCCGGCACCTTCGCGATCGGCCTGATCCCGTCCTACGCGTCGATCGGCGTCGGCGCCCCGCTGCTGCTCCTCGCCGCCCGCCTGGTCCAGGGCTTCTCCACCGGCGGCGAGTACGCGGGCGCGTCCACGTTCATCGCCGAGTACGCGCCGGACAAGAAGCGCGGGTTCTTCGGCAGCTGGCTGGAGTTCGGCACGCTGGCGGGCTACATCGGCGGCGCCGGCCTGGTGACCCTGATGACGGCCCTGCTGTCCGCGGACGACCTGACCTCCTGGGGCTGGCGCATCCCCTTCCTGATCGCGGGCCCGATGGGCATCATCGGCCTCTACCTGCGGATGCGCCTGGAGGAGACCCCGGCGTTCGCGGCGGAGGTCGAGAAGGCGGAGTCGGCCCGCCCGAAGGTCCCGCTCCGCGAGATGATCACCAGCCAGTGGCCCGCCCTGCTCCTGTGCATGGCCCTGGTCCTGGTCTTCAACGTCACCGACTACATGCTCCTGTCGTACATGCCCAGCTACCTCACCAGTGAGCTGAAGTACGACGAGACGCACGGCCTGCTGGTCGTCCTCGGCGTGATGGCGCTGATGATGATCGTCCAGCCGTTCGCCGGCGCCCTCACCGACCGTGTCGGCCGCCGCCCGGTGATCGCGGCGGGCTGTGCGGGCTTCCTGTTCCTCTCCGTCCCCGCCCTCCTCCTGATCCGCCAGGGCAGCCTGCTCGCGGTCGGCCTCGGCATGGGCGCCCTCGGCCTCCTCCTGGTCTGCTTCACGGCAGCGATGCCGGCCGCCCTGCCGGCCCTGTTCCCCACCAGGGTCCGCTACGGCTCCCTGTCCATCGGCTTCAACATCTCGGTCTCCCTCTTCGGCGGCACGACCCCGCTCGCGGTGACCGCCCTGATCGGAGCGACGGGAAACCTGATGATGCCCGCGTACTACATGATGGCCGCGGCGGTGGTGGGCGGCTTCGCCGCCTGGCGCATGACGGAAACAGCAGGCAAGCCCCTCCCGGGCTCGGCCCCATCTGTGGAAGCACCCCGCTAGAAGCCCCCCGTCAGGGGCGCGGGGAACTGCGCGACAAGCCCCCACACACCCGCGGCCGACGGCGCGGGCGCCCCCCGTCTCAGGGGCGCGGGGAACTGCGCGACAAGCCCCCACCGCCCCGCACCCGACGAAACAAGCACAGCCGCCCCCCAGGGGTGCGGGGAACTGCGCAAAACGGGTCGTCTACGCCGGCCGTCTCGGCCACCCGGCGGGCGAGCTGGGTGAGCTGGTGCCGGCACCCCGTACCCGACGGCGATCGGCCAGGAGTTCCCGTACCCGTCCCGGATCACCGCCGACCACGTGCTGCGGCGGGCAGCCTCCGACACCCCGTTCCAGCAGGTCGTCTACGAGGACCGGCTGCGCGAGGTGGCCGGGGTTCCGGCCTGGCTGCTGACGGTCGCCGCCGCACTGCTGCCGGCCGTCACGGCCGCCTCCCTGACGGCCGTACGACACTCCCGCCGCCCGCCGCCGGCGCCCCCCGTCGCCGCCCCGGTAGTGCTATCCAGGTAGCTGCACTGGACGGCGATCTGCATAGGCGAAAGGCTACGGACGCATGAGCGGCTCTCAGCTCTGGGACGACGTCGACTTCTACTTCACCAGCCACCTGTCACCGGACGACGAGTCGTTGCAGGCGGCCCTGCGGGAGAGCGAGGCGAACGAGCTTCCGCACGTCAACGTCACCGCCAACCAGGGCAAACTGCTCCAGCTCCTGGCCCAGATCCAGGACGCCCGGAACATCCTGGAGATCGGCACCCTCGGCGGCTACAGCACCATCTGGCTGGCCCGCGCCCTGCCCGCCGACGGCAGGCTGATCTCCCTGGAGTACAGCGCCCACCACGCCGAGATCGCGGTCCGCAACATCGCCCGCGCGGGCCTGGAGAAGCTGGTCGAGGTGCGGGTCGGGCCCGCCCTGGAGTCGCTGCCCAAGCTCGCCGACGAGAACCCCGCCCCCTTCGACCTGGTCTTCATCGACGCCGACAAGGCCAACAACCCGCACTACGTGGAGTGGGCGCTCCGGCTCACCCGCACCGGCAGCCTGATCGTCGTCGACAACGTGGTGCGCGGCGGCCGGGTCGTCGACGCCGAGAGCGCCGAGCCGGACGTGGTCGGCACCCGCGCCGCGATCGAGCTGATCGCGGCGCACCCGAGGCTGACCGGCACGGCGATCCAGACGGTCGGCAGCAAGGGCTACGACGGCTTCGCGCTGGCGCGGGTCCTCGACTGAGCCGGCCCGGCCGCCCACGAGTTGCCGCTCAACCCTCCTGGTAGAACCCCACGTTGACGCTGCGCGGGGCGGTGCGGTCCCGGATGACGATCTCGCCGGAGCCGCCCCGGGGCAGCGCGACCGTGCCGCCGTAAGCGATGGCCTGGGCGTACTCGCCGACGGTCAGCAGCACCTCGGAGGAGGGTTCGGCCTGGGAGCCGCGCAGCCAGGTGACCTGCCAGCCGCCCTCGGGCCCGCACAGGAACTCCAGGTGCACCCGGGAGACGAACAGCCAGTCGTCGGGCGTCGTCAGCCGGCAGGTGGCGGCGTCGCGGCCCACCCGCAGCACGGCACCGGGGTCGCTGGGCGCGTCGGCCATGAGCATTCCGGCCGTCTCGCCCGCTTCTCCGGACACGGAGGCCATGGTGAGTTCGAGCACGTGCGTTCCCCCTGCGCGGTTCCTGAATCCTTCGTGGATCTCCGGCGCATGATAAAACGCCCGGCCGGGCGGCGTCCGGCACAATGGAGTCATGACCGAGCGAAAGCCACCCGGGGTGCCGTTCGAGTCCTGGGTCGACAAGCAGATCCAAGACGCCCAGCGGCGCGGTGAGTTCGACCGGCTGCCGGGCGCGGGCGAGCCGTTGCCCGCCGCCCTGGAGACGTCGTACGACGAACTGTGGTGGATCAAGCGGAAGATGGCCCGGGAGGGCCTGGCCGTGCTGCCGCCGACGCTCGCCCTGCGCAAGGAGGCCGAGGACGCGCTGGCGGCCGCCTACGCGGCGCCTTCGGAGCGGATCGTCCGCAAGATCATCACCGATGTCAACGTCAAGATCCGCGACATGATGTTCAAGCCGCCGCCCGGGCCCCCGCTGGGCAAGAAGCCGTACGACGTCGAGGAGGTCGTACGCGAGTGGCGGGAGCGCCGGACGGCGGCCGGGGCGGAACGGGACCCGGAGCCGGACCCGCACGGGTGACACGCGGGTGACACGGAGGCGCGGGCGGCTCGGGTGACTCACATGTGCAGCAGCCGGTCCGCCAGTTCGCGGTACTCGCGCAGGGCCAGCCGGAGCTGCTCGGTGTCGGCGCTGCCGGGGCGGTTCGCGTCGGCGGACTGCCAGCTGCCGCGCAGCGTGCGGCGGCGCCGGTCGACGGCGTCGGTGAAGCGGGCGCTGATCTCCTCGACGGCCCGGTCCGCCTCCTCGACGGCCGTCCGCGGCTCGTCGACGAAACCGGTGACCGCGTGCTGGAGCCTGCGCTCCAGCTGTCCGCACTCCTCGCGGGGCATCAGCTGCTCGCCGCCGCGGCCCGCGTCCGTCTCGTGCCCCGGGCCGTCACCGGCCACCAGCACCGCCTGCCCGGCGTCGCCCCGGTCGCCCCGGTCGTCCCGGGGCGCCATGCGTTCGGGTTCCTCCTGTCCCGGGGTGACCCCGCTGACGGCGGCGTCGCCCCAGTCGGTCGTCCCCTCCTCACGTCCCGGGGGCGTCGCGGTACCGCCGGGATACACGTCACCGCCGACGGGGCGGCGGCCCGATGATCCGGTCCTGGCGTCGGTCATGTCGGTCAACTCTCCTTCGGGCGGCTCTGGTCGGCGGACCAGGGCAGGTGTCCGCCGGTGTCGGCACCGACACCGGCGCGGTGCCGGCCGTGCTCGTGGGACGAGGGGGTGACCAGGTCGTCGAAGAGGGAGCGGGCCTCGATCATGGCCGTCCGCATCTCCTCGGTCCCGGCCTGGCTCTGCGGCGACCCGCCCACGGGCGCCTGGACGGCACGGTGGACGCGGCGGTAGCCGTCGACGTGTGCGGCGTGGTGCACGGAGAGCGCGGCCACCTGCTCCTCGTAGTCGGCGCCGGCCGGGAAGCCGCGGTCGGCGGCCAGTTCGGCGAGCAGCCGGTCGATCTCGGCCACGGACTCCCGGGGCGAGTCGACGAAGTGCTCCTGTGCGGTGGTCCAGCGGGCCGCGTAGCGCTCCCGCTCCGCCGGTTCCAGCTCGCGCTCGTGCAGTCCGCCGTGGCGCTGCACCCGCTCGGCGAGTTCCTGCTCGGCCGCCTTGGTGTCGCCGCCGTGCTGGGCCACCGTCCGCTCGTACTCGGGTCCGAAGCGCCGCTTCAGACCCTGCGGGCCACTGCCCCTGGCGCGCACGGCCAGCAGGGCCGCGACGACGACCACGGCGGCCACGATCACGATCGCGATGATCAAGCCTGTGGACATGGTTGCCTTCCGGTGTCTCGGCCCGACGGGCCGTCTCCCCCATCGGGTGACCCGCACACCGCCCGGCAAACAGCCCGGCCGGACGGACCAGGACCCGGCCGCCGATATCCGGTTGCGCGGACCACCCCGGACCGCCGGACACTACGGCCCATGACCTCCTGGACGATCACCCCGGAACGCCCGGACTCCGTCGCCGCCCGCGCCCTGTGGCGGGCGTACTACACGGAGGTCAGCGACCGCTGGTACCTGCACCACGAGGGCCGCCGCACCGACCCGGCCGAGCTGGAACGGGAGATCGCCGCCCGGCCGGGCTCCGAACTGGCCCCGCCCACCGGCGGGTTGCTGATCGCGCGGTACGGCGGTGAGCCGGCCGGCAGCGCGGGCGTACGGCTCCTGGAGCCGGCCACCGCCGAACTCACCCGGGTCTTCGTGCACGAGGGGCTGCGCGGCCGGGGCGGGGCCGCGCTCCTCGTCGCGGCGGCCGAGGACACGGCCCGTGCCCTCGGGGCCGCGCGGATCGTCCTGGACACCCGCACCGACCTGGTGGAGGCCCGCGCCCTGTACGCGCGGCTCGGCTACACGGAGACCGCGCGGCACAACGACGACGTCTACGCCGAGCACTGGTTCCGCAAGGAGCTCGTCAGCTGACCTGCCCGGCCGCGCGGTTCTGCGGCTGCTCGCGTTCGGTGCCGCACAGTTCGTCGGTCAGTTCCCTCACCAGGCGGTCCAGGTCGGTGGGCCGGTCCGGGCTCCACCAGTCGCCGAGGAGGTCGGCCAGGGACTCCTCACGGGCCCCGGCGAGCCGGTCGGCGACCTCGCGGCCCTGCTCGGTGAGGGTCAGGTCGAGGCCCAGGCGGTCGGCGAGGTGCCGCTCCTCCAGCTGGCGGGCGCCCGCCAGGACGACGTTCATCGGGACCGGGCCGCGCTCGGCGAGCCGCCCCGGCTCCACGGAGCCGTACTTCCGGATCCGCAGCAGCAGCCAGCCGGAGGCGGGCAGCAGGTCGGCGTACCCGGCCCGCGCGTTGATCTTCCGGTAGACCTCCCGGCGTCCCTCACGGGTGCCGAGCAGGGACAGCGCCCGGGAGCACTCGTCGTACGACGACCGGTGGACCGGGTTGGGCGGGATGGTCTCGGAGGCGTCCGGCGCGGTGACCGAGCCGCGCAGCGGGTCCTCCTTGAGGAACCAGGCGAGGGCGAAGCCGAGGAGGGCGACCGGGGCGGCGTACAGGAAGACGTCGGTGATCGAGGACGCGTACGCGTGCAGGGCGGCCGGACGCAGCGCGGGCGGCAGGGTGGCGATGCCGCGCGGGTCGGCCTTGAGGGCGTCCGGGGTGGCGCCGGGCGGGAGGCGGACGCCGCGGAAGGCGTCGGCGAGCTTGCCGGCGAGCCGGCCCGCGAAGACGGAGCCGAAGACGGCGACGCCGAAGGAGGCCCCGATGGAGCGGAAGAAGGTGGCGCCGGAGGTGGCGACGCCGAGGTCCTCGTACGAGACGGAGTTCTGGACTATGAGCACCAGCACCTGCATGACCAGGCCGAGGCCCAGGCCGAAGACGAAGAAGTAGGCGCTCATCTCGGCGGTCGAGCTGTGTTCGTCGAGCCGGTGCAGGAGCAGCAGCCCGATGGTGGTCACACCCGTGCCGGCGACCGGGAACACCTTCCAGTGCCCGGTACGGCTGACGATCTGCCCGGAGAGCGTGGACGACAGCAGCAGCCCGATCACCATCGGCAGCATGTGCACGCCCGACAGGGTCGGCGAGATGCCGTGCACGACCTGGAGGAAGGTCGGCAGATAGGTCATCGCGCCGAACATCGCGAACCCGACGACGAAGCTGATCACGGCGGCGAGGGAGAAGGTGCGGATGCCGAAGAGGTTCAGCGGGAGCACGGGTTCGGCGGCCCGCCGCTCGACGGCGACGAAGGCGACGGCGAGTGCCACCCCGACGACCACGAGCCCGATGATCTGCGCCGACCCCCACGCCCACGTCGTCCCGCCCAGCGAGGCCACCAGCACCAGGCAGGTGGCGACGGCGGCGATCAGGAGGGTGCCGAGGTAGTCGATGACGTGGTGGGCCCTCCGGCGCGGGATGTGCAGCGCGGCGGCGATCACTACGAGCGCGACGACGCCGACGGGCAGGTTGACGTAGAACACCCACCGCCAGCTCAGCTGCTCGGTGAGCACCCCGCCGAGCAGCGGCCCGAGCACGCTGGTGGTACCGAACACGGCACCGAACAGCCCCTGGTACCGCCCCCGTTCACGCGGCGGCACGATGTCCCCCACGATCGCCATCGACAGCACCATCAGCCCGCCGCCGCCCAGCCCCTGCAGGGCGCGGAAGCCGATCAGCTCGCCCATGTTCTGGGCCATCCCGCACAGTGCCGACCCGACGAGGAAGATCACGATCGCGAGCTGGAAGAGCCGCTTGCGCCCGTACTGGTCGCCGAGCTTGCCCCACAGCGGGGTGGCGGCGGTGGAGGCCAGCAGGTAGGCGGTGACCACCCATGACAGGTGTTCGAGGCCCCCGAGGTCGCTGACGATGGTCGGCAGCGCCGTCGACACGATCGTCTGGTCCAGCGCGGCCAGCAGCAGCCCGAGCAGCAGCGCGCCGATCGGGACCAGCACGTTGCCGGGTACGCGCTCCGCGTCCTTCGCCTGGGCGTGCGTCGTTTCCAGCGCCATGGAGACCTCCCGGGGCTTTCGGCCATCTTCCATCGTGGACGGTGTCACCCGGTATGGCCCGTCGAGTCCTTTTCGGCGCCTGTGAGACGAGGGGTTCCGGAGAACGTACGTGTGGGCGCTCTGCATAATCTGTGGAGTTCGTGAGGGGAGGGACGACGCCGTGAGCCACCAGTGCCCGGAGTGCGGGACGCCGAAGGGGCCGGACGGCTCGCCCGCCTGCGACTGCAACCAGCGCACCGCCGACGCGTTGCGCGACGCGCGTACGGCCGAACAGGCGGCGGCGGAGGACTTCGACCCGCTGCGGATACGGCCGTACGTGGCCATCGAGGCGGACGCGGGGGCCGATGCCGATGCCGGTGGCGGGACCGCACCGCTGCCGGTGGTGGCGGAGCCGACCGTGCCGTTGCGGGCGGTGGCCGCCGACGCGGCCGACGCGGCCGAGGCGGCCCCGGCCCGGCAGCCGCGCCGGAGTCCCCGGTGGGCCCTGCTCGTGGCGGTAGCCGCGGCGGTGGCCGCGATCCTCGGAGTGGCCGGGTTCGCGAGCGGGCTGTTCGCCCGCGTGACGCCGACGAGGGACGGGGCGGCACCGGCGGACGTACGGCAGAGCGTCCCGGACGTGACCCCGAGCACGGCGTCGACCTCGGCGGCGTCGGGCACCTCACCCTCACCCTCGCCGTCGGCCACACCGTCCGCGCCGGCGAGCCCGAGCCCGTCGCACTCCCCGTCCCCGACGCCGTCCGGCACGCCGGCCTCCCCCACGCCCTCCCGCTCCGCGGCCCCGACCGCATCCGCGACGACGGCGGGCACGGCGGCCTCCGCGCAGCCCACCACGGCTCCGGTCCTCCGCCCCGGCGACACCGGGGCGGAGGTGACCGAGCTCCAGCAGCGGCTGGCCCAGCTGAACCTCTACACCGGGAGGCCCGACGGCCACTACGACCGCACCACCGAGGACGCGGTACGCACGTACCAGCTGGCGCGGGGCATCCTGACCGACCAGTCGGGGGTGTACGGGGCGGCTACCCGGACGGCACTGGAATCGGAGACGACGAAGCCGTAGGGGGTGGGCCGACGGGGGGTACGTTGCCGCACGGATCCCTGAACGGCGCCGGCCGGGACGGTTGCGGGGTGGGTTGCGGTGGTGGGTGGGTGCGGGTGAGTGGGGGCTTGTCGCGCAGTTCCCCGCGCCCCTTACGGGGCTACTCAGCCGCCCGCAGCCGTGCCAGCCACCTAGATGATCTGTTCCAAGGGGTCAGTGATCGTAGGCGGTCAGTGAGCGTAGGACGGTTTGTCCGGTGGCGTCGTTGTGCCAGACCGCGGCGGTCAGCGCGAGTACGCGTTGCATGACGCGTGCGATGACGCCGTCGGGTTACGTCCGCGGTGCTGTTCGAGGTCGAGCTGCCCCTTGAACGTCTCGTTGATCGACTCGACGACCTGCCGCTCGCCTTTCGAAGGCGCGGCCGAAGTAGTTCTTGTCGCCGATCAGTGTCTGTCCGGGGTGGCGTCGGAGGAGGTCGGGTCCGGCGGAGAGGAGGTCGAGGAGGGTTTCGCGTTCGTCGGCTTTCGCTCCGGTCAGGGCAAAGGCGATGGGGCAGGCCCTGGAGGGTGCAGACCAGGTGCAGGCGCAGACCCCGTATCTTCGGTAAGGACCTTCGGCGGGGCCCTTCGGTGGGACACTCACCCCCGTCGGGTGCGCCGCAGGATCCGTACGGCGGGCCAGGCGACGAGTGCGGTCACGCCCCACAGGAAGCCGGCGATCGCGATCCACGCACCGGTGCTGGTCTGCGGGTCGTCGCCGCCGAAGACCGTGACCGCCAGGGCCAGCAGGGCACAGATGCCGCCGAAGAGCCCGAAGACGACCAGAGCTGCCGTCTGCAGCCCGGTGCGCGGTGCCGTCGGGCCGGCGCCGACGCCGGCCGCGGTCTCACCGTTGCCCGACGAGACCCTGGCCGCTTCCGGCTTCGGCTGCTGCCGGCGGGGCGGCAGCCACACCACCGCGGTCGGCGGCACCGCCGCGTCGATCGTCGCCATCGTGTGCGCGTCGATGCGGTACAGACCCGGCTCCAGGTCGATGACCAGGCCGTCGGTGCCGATGAGCCTGCGGCCGCCGTCCGGCCAGCTCATCATCGCGGCGCAGGTCCGGTAGGACACGGTCACCACATGCTCCCCCTCCTTGCCCCCGGCCGTGACACTGACGCCCTCGTCCCCCACCACGAGCGCCGTACCGTCGCCTTGGAGCGAGGCGAAACGCCGCCCGGCCACCGCGTACGACGAGCCGGTGGGCGCCGCCGTGTAGCCGGCCCAGTCGGCGCTGTGTCCGGCGGGCACCTGCAGCAGGGCGCTTCCGGCAGCCTCCACGGCCACCGCGTGCAGATGACCCGGCGTCACCGCCCATAGCTCGTACCGCAGTTCATCGAGAGTGCGCAGGGGCCGTCCGGTGAGCAGATCCTCGGCCGCTGCGGGCAGCCGTCGTACGGCCGCGTCGGGAGCGGTCAGCGCCCCGTCGGCCCGGGTGCGCACCGCCTCTACGTCCGCCTGCCCGATCCGTCCCACCTGGAGCCCGGCGAGGACATCGAGGAAGCCGCCGAGCACCGCGTCCTGCTTGGCGGGCAGAGCGTCCGCGAAGGCGGTCACGAGGGCGAAACCGTCACGGCGGTCGGTGTAGTCGGTGGCCGTCGTATAGGAGGACCCGTCCTGCTGGCGCAGGGCGCGGGAGAGTTCGCGTTCCAGGACGCCCGCGTAGAGCCGGGCGGCGGTCGTGTCGGTGACGACGGCGTCGAGCAGGACGCCGCCCTTGCCGGCGGCGAAGTAGGCGGGGGTGGTCGGGAGGGCGGAGGTGGCGGCAGGCAGGGGACGACGCGGACCGGAGGGCAGCTTCAGGGTGAGCCCGGCCGGGAGGCGCTCGCCGGCGATCCACAGCACGGCGTTGCCCTGGGTGAACCAGCTCTGCGCCCAGAGCTGTACGTCGTCGGGCCGCAGGCCCCGTACGCCCCACTCCGGGTAGCTGACCAGGCCGTGGCCCTGGGCGCCGTAGCGCCACAAGGGAAGTTGGGGGTTGTCGCGCCGGGACTCCTCGGTGCGCAGGATCTCCTTCTCGGTCTCCAGGCGTTCCATGGGCAGATCGGTGAGCGAGGCGCAGACGCCGTTGAGGTAGGCGGCGATCTCGTGCTCGGCGCCTTCCACGTGGAAATGGGTGAAGGCGGCCTTGGTCGCGCCGTTGAAATGGTAGTCGGCCAGGCCCTGGCGGTGCAGGGCGAGGTGCTCGACGAGGTGCGTGACGCCGGTCCGGGCGAGCGTCTCGTCGGCGACGCCGACGCGGAAGACGAGTCCGGCGCGCATCGGGCCGGTGGCGTAGGCGAAGAGCGTGGGTATGCCGTCGACTTCGGTGGCGTGGACGGCGGTCAAGGGGTTCATCTCCGGCCTCGGTTCGGCACCTTCACCATCCGGATGCGTGGTCGTAGGCCCAACGCATCGTCACGGTGCAGGACATAGGCCGCGGCGGGGTCGCGGCCCATGTCGGACCAGGGGTACTCGGAGGCGAGGTTGCCGAGGGCCCGGAAGCAGGCGGCGGACCGTGCGGTGTCGCCCGTGAGGGAGAATACGGCGGCGAAGTAGCCCTGAACCGTGACCCAGCCGTAGCCGCGGTGGAAGTTCGGGTGGAGCACGGAGCGTTCGGCGGCCCCGATGAGTTCGGCCCGCACGGAGTCCTGGTACAGATAGTCCACGCGCTCCTTCCCCTGCAGGGTGAGCCAGTGCTCCATGTGCGCCTCGGCCACCAAACCGCCGTTCATCGCCCCTTCGGGCGCGCCCAGCAGGCACTCCCGGGCGAAGCCGTGGGCGGCCTCCCAGCTGCCGCCCCACTTCGGGCACAGCTTCTGCAACAACCGGCCCTGCCCGGTGAGGTGGTGCGGGTGGTGGGCGGCCAGCCGGTCGTACCGGCGCCGCGACTCGTTCTGCCCGAGCTGCAGCCCCATGGCGGTGGTGAGCCGCTCGGCCCAGGCGGCGTCGTACGACGGGTCGAGGGCCGTGGCCCGGATCAGCAGCTGTTCGGCCTGCCGCAGGTGCGCGTGCAGCCCGGCGAACTGTTCACGGCTGACCTGCTTGGCGGGTGCGTCGGTCCGGATCTCCCAGCCGATACGCACCTCTCGTGCGCCGAGGACGGTGAGCGCGAGCACGTCGTCGGGCGCGGCGGCGAGGAGATCATGCAGGAACGTCTCGATTCCGGACACCTTGCTCAGCACGCCGACGGCGAAAGTACGGTCCGTGCCCCGGGGCAGCCCGTCGACGTACTGCCGGACGGCCCCCCAGTTCCGCGCCGCGGCGGCCTGCCGCAGCCAGCCGGCCTCGGGGAAGGCGGACGCCACCTCGAAGTCGGGTGGCGGCAGGGAGGAGTTGGAAACCAGCGACATGCGCGGATCCTAAGGGAGAGGTGTCACGTCGGAGTTCGCCGGCATCGCCGAGGCCGGAGCGACGGAATCACAACTCCGGCTTGACCTTTCCCATAACACCCGGCCAGCTGCCGTTCACCAGTCCTCCATACCGTCCGCGCATCCCTATGCGGGCGTCTGTTCGGCAGGGGAGCGCCTCCCTTGCGCCTTCCTTCCGCATCCTCTTCCGTCCGGAGTGCCCATGTCGCTGAACACCCGCCGCGCGCGCCAACTACTCGAAGCGGCCACCCCCTTGCGGGGCGGCAAACCGGGCAAGCTGCTGCTGAACCTCCCCCGCCCCTACGTCTCGGCGGGCGGCTCGAAGAAGGCGTTCTTGTGCCTGCAGTACGTCACCCACCCGACTGTGGGGACGGTTCCGGAAGGGCGGCTCACCATAGCCCGGAGGGGGCAGGTCGGCCGACGAGTCGCCTCGATGATCTATTTGTCCTGTCTCAATGAAGTTAGTCGGCCGCATGCTGCTGACCTGCATGGACTGGATTGAGTGAGACGCGTGGACTCGGTTGGTTGAGACAGACTGCAGGGAGTGTCGTCGCCGTGTTCGCCGATGCCGCACCAATCTGAAACAGCTCGGCTGAGGTTACGGCTGTGGACCGAGCCAGACATCGCCGCTCAACACACGCTCATCACCGAACGGGCGGGGCTTGGTAGGAATTGGGAGTCGGGCCGCGCCCCTGGAAGGGGGGCGTTCGTGAGCGTCGGGTGCGGTCTGAACGTGTTGCTGTGATCGGAGGCGCCGTTCACGAGTCAGCTCGTAGGCGGTTGACGGGATCCCGTCCGATCACTTTGATCGGGCGGGATCTCTGCGTGCCGGACGGGCGACAGGCACCGCTGGCGGGCGGCGCCCGTAATCCGCTATTCACCGCCTCCTTCGCGAGCAAGAATCTCCGCATGTCTGCGATCCCCGGTGGCACGACCGCCTTCCACGAACTGCCCGCGTTCCTCGCCCAGCCTCGCGTCAACTCCCTTGCGCTGTCCGTCGACGGTGGCCGTCTCGTCGCCACCGTTCAGACGCTGTCGGAGGACCGGACCAGGTTCGTGTCCGGGCTGTGGGAGATCGATCCGGCTGGGGAGCGCGAGGCGCTGCGCCTGACCCGGTCGGGGAAGGGCGAGTCCGGGCCCGCGTTCGGTCCGGACGGGGTGCTGTACTTCCTGTCGGAACGCGAGGACGACGGTGAGGAGGACAAGCACGAGGGTGCCGCGCTGTGGGCGCTGCCCGGACGTGGTGAGGCCGCCGTCGTGGCCCGGCACCCGGGCGGGATCACCGCGTTCACCGTCGCCCGGGATGCCGGCGCGCTGGCCCACACTGCCGGGCTGCTGCCCGGGGCCGCCGACGCCGACGCGCACGGCAAGCTGCGCACGGCGCGCAAGGACGCGAAGGTCACCGCGATCCTGTACGAGGCCGGGCCGACCCGCGCCTGGGACCGCGATCTCGGCCCCGAGGAACAGCACACCTTCGTGCGCGCGGGGGCCGAGGGCGTCGTGGTTGACGCCGGCGGACAGGGTGTCGGCCTCGAGAATCCCGGGGACGTGGCGCTGTCGCCCGACGGGACGCGAGTGGCCTACACCCGGTTCGTACCCGGCCGGGTGCCCGCCGAGAACCGCACCGCCGTGGTGGTGGCTCACGCGGCCACCGGCGAGGAGGTCTTCGTCCTGGGCGATGTGGAGCACCTCTATGAGGCGCCGGTGTTCACGCACGACGGCTCGGCGGTCGTGTGCTCGCGGATGACGTGGCCGACTTACGACGAGTCGATGGACATGACGCTCGTCCGGGTCGGCGTGGACGGTGGCGAGGCCGTCGATCTGCTGCCCGGGTTCGACAACTGGCCTGTCGGCGCCGTCTGTTCGACGGTCGACGAGGTCCTCTTCTTCGTGGCCGATGTGGAGGGTCACGGGCCCGTCTTCCGGCGGGACGCGGACGGCACCGTGACCCGGCTCACCGCCTCGGGCGCGTACGGCTCGCTCTGCGTGGCTCCCGACGGGCGGACGCTGTACGCGCTGCGCAACGCGATCGACTCGCCGCCGCGGCCGGTCAGGTTCGAGGCCGGCGTCGCCGACCAGACGCCGGTCGAGCTGCCCGCCCCCGGTGCGTTCGACGCGCTGCCGGGCACCCTCACCGAGGTGCACGCCAACGCGGCGGACGGGTACCGGTTGCGCGGCTGGCTCGTGCTGCCCGAGGGCGCGTCGGCCGAGAACCCCGCGCCGCTGCTCGTCGCCGTGCACGGCGGGCCGCAGGGCAGCTGGAACGGCTGGACCTGGCGGTGGAACCCGTGGCCGTTCGCGGCTCGCGGCTACGCGGTGCTGCTGCCCGACCCGGCCCTGTCGACCGGCTACGGTCAGCAGGGCCACCGGCGCGGCTGGGGGCAGTGGGGCGGGGTCCCGTACACGGACGTGATGGCGCTGACCGACGCAACCGAGGCCCGTGACGACATCGATGCCGCGCGGACCGCGCTCGGGGGCGGCTCCTACGGCGGCTACATGGCCAACCGGGTCGCCACGAGCACCGATCGGTTCAAGGCAATCGTGAGCCACGCGGGCCTGTGGGACCTGCGGTCCTTCCAGGGCGAAACCGACGCGCCCTGGTACTTCCAGTGCATCTTCGGGGACCCGGTGACCCGGCCCGAGCGGTACGAGGCGCACTCCCCGTACCTGGACGCCGCGAAGATCCGTACGCCGATGCTGGTCATCCACGGCGCGAAGGACTACCGCGTACCGGTCGGCCAGGGCGCCGCGCTCTTCCAGGATCTGCAGCGGTTCGAGGTGCCTGCGAAGTATCTGTACTTCCCGGACGAGAACCACTGGATCCTCTCTCCGGGCCACATCCAGGTCTGGTACGAGGCGTTCCTGAACTTTCTCGACCACCACGTCCTTGGTGACGAGTGGCAGCGGCCCGGACTGCTGTGAGCGCGGGCGGGCGTCTGCCTTCGAAGAGGTTGGATCCCCGCTTTTGGGCAGGAACGGACGCCGGTTCACCGCGGCCGACGCGTCAGCGGACGCCAGGTGCAGCGACACCCGACCCGGCAGTTGGTGACCTCGCCCGCGACACCGGTGTACTGCCAGGGCACGTGGGTGGCGATGTCGACGGAGTGGTGGGACGGTTCCCCGCCGACCAACGTGTGGCCGGCGGGGCGTGGGGCGGCCCCTATCGTCGGCGGCCGGTCCGGCGGGGCCGCGAGCAGGCCCTTCTTCGCCGTCACCCCCGAGCACTGGCGGCGCCGCGGGTTCCACTCGGGGCTGTCGTAGGTGCGGTGCTTGATGCGGATCCCGTAGGCGTTGATCGCCTGCCAGCGCTCCGGCAGCAACTCGACGCAGTCCTCCCCGCTGAGCGGCACTGGCACGTATCCGCGGGAATCGAGCAGCGGCGCCGCGCGACCAGGTTCGCTGAGACAGAAGCCCGAACGACTCGGTTCGTTGAGAAAACGACTCGATTGAGTGAGACAGGACACTGTTTCAAGAGGTCCTTGCGGGAACGATGACGAGGGTGTCCAAGATCGTTTTGTGACGAACGACCTGGACACCCTCGCGACCGCGCTCTACGCGACGACGGACGACCTGCCGAAGGAGCATCCCGGCCTGGCTCCCTGGCGTCCGCAGGTCGGGATCACTCCCCGCCTGAGCGATGCCGAACTGGTCACCCTTGCGATGATGCAGGCCGTGCTCGGCTTCACCTCCGAGGCCAAGTGGCTCCGCCGTGCCCGCTCCCACGTGCGACACCTCTTCCCCTACCTGCCGCAGCAGCCCGGCTACAACAAGTGGCTGCGCAAAGCCGCCGGCCTGATGCGCCGCATCACCCGCATCCTCGCCACCTCGATATGGAGCGACGACGTATGGGTCGTGGACTCCACCCCGGTCGAGTGCGGTGGCTCCCGCGAGACCTTCAAACGCTCCGACCCGGCAGGCTGGGCCGAATACGGCTACTGCGCCGGCCACAGCCGCTTCTTCTGGGGTCTGCGCCTGCACCTGGTCCGCACCCTCCAGGGCCTGCCCATCGCCTTTGCCCTGACCGGAGCGAAAGCCGACGAACGCGAAACCCTCCTCGACCTCCTCGCCGCCGAACCCGACCTCCTCCGACGCCACCCCGGACAGACACTGATCGGCGACAAGAACTACTTCGCCCGCGCCTTCGAACACGAACTCGCCGAGCGCGGTACCCAAATGCTGAGGCCAACCCGCAAAGGCGAGCACGACCGGCCGGGCGCCCCTCTGTTCAAACCCCTGCGGCAGCAACCGTGCCAGCCACCAGCAGTCGCGTCCCAGCCGCGCGCAATCACGTCAGCCACCCAGCTGCGGGCAGCCGTGTCAGCCACCCAGCTGCCCGCAGTCGTGTCAGCTACTCAGCTGCGGGCAGTCGTGCCTCCCCCAGAGCCCGAAAGGCCTGGGGGACCCCCAGGCGGCACGGGTGGGCGCGGCGGTACCCCGTCGGCGCCGGTGAGCGTCGCTGCCCCGGCCTCAGGCTTCGCCGACGTGCACCCGGATCGACCCGTCCGCCGTCGCCTCGACCCGCACCTCCGTGAGGTCCCGCACGACCGCGTCCGGCCCGTGCACCCCGGCCCGCGCGCCGA
Organism: Streptomyces sp. NPDC001507; assembly: GCF_042894765.1. Lineage (NCBI taxonomy): Bacteria > Bacillati > Actinomycetota > Actinomycetes > Kitasatosporales > Streptomycetaceae > Streptomyces > Streptomyces sp. NPDC001507. Next base: position 206,677 of record NZ_JBIAVV010000002.1, on the reverse strand, counting down.
CGCCGACGACCCGCATCCCGGCCGCGCGCCCCGCCGCGATCCCCGCGCCCGAGTCCTCGAACACCACGCAGTCCGCCGGAGCGACGCCCAGCTCCGCCGCCCCCTTCAGAAAGCCCTCGGGGTCCGGCTTGCTGGCGCCCACCGACTCCGCGGTCACCCGCACCGCCGGCAGCGGCAGCCCGGCGGCGGCCATCCGCACCGTGGACAGCGCCACGTCCGCCGAGGTCACCAGCGCGTGCGGCAGCCCCTGGAGCGAGGCGAGGAAGGCCGCGGCACCCGGGACCTCCACCACGCCCTCCACATCGGCCGTCTCCTCCGCCAGCATGCGCGCGTTGTCCGCGAGGTTCTGCTTCACCGGCCGGTCCGGCAGCAGCACGGCCATGGACGCATGCCCCTGGCGCCCGTGCACCACCTTCATGACCTCGTCGCCGTCCAGCCCGTGCCGCTCGGACCAGCGCCGCCAGATGCGCTCGACGACGGCGTCGGAGTTGACGAGGGTGCCGTCCATGTCGAGCAGGAGGGCGCGGGCGGTGAGGACGGTGGCCGTCATCGGGCAGCTCCTAGTACACGGGCCGAAAGCGGGCCGGGGAGAACAAGGCGGCCCCGCCCGCCGGTCAGGGAAAACGGGCGGGAGCCACTTTGTTCCCCCACGGTACAAAACAGAACGCCGATCCCGCCACCGCCTTCGCCGACCGTTCACCGAGTCTTCAACCCGTCCGGCCCCAGGGCGGGCCCCGCTCAGCCCGCGATCGCCTCCCACAGGCTCCACACGCCCAGCGCCAGCATCAGCACCGCCGCGATCTGCGTGATCAGCCGCAGCGGCACCTTCCTCATGAGCGCCTTGCCGCCGACGATGCCGAGTCCGGCGACCGCCCACAGGCCGAGCACGGCGCCGAGACCGACGGAGAGCGGGTCGTCGTAGCGGGCCGCGAGGTTCGCCGTCATGATCTGCGTGAGGTCGCCGAACTCGGCGACCAGGATGAGCATGAACCCGGTGCCGGCGACCTTCCAGAAGGACTGGTCGGCCGGCTTGCGGATCTCCTCGTCCTCCTCGCCCTTCTTCAGCAGCAGCACGGCCGCGCCGCCGAGGAAAAGCACGCCGGTCAGCGCGTGCACGATCTGCTGCGGGAGCAGGGTCAGGACGCTGCCGGCCGCGACGGCGAGCACGACGTGCAGGAGGAAGGCCGCGGCGACACCGGCGAAGACGTACGACGCCCGGTAGCGCGTGCCCAGGACGAGACCGGCGAGCGCGGTCTTGTCGGGCAGTTCGGCGAGGAAGATGACGCCGAAGACGAGCGCCGTCACGGTGATGCTGATCAAGGGTCCTCAATCGGTCGGGGCCACCCCACCGAGAGCACCGCACTTCGCAGACGATCACCTCGGCAGGCCAGCGCACACGGGCACCCGTGCCGTACGGCACAGGCGTGCACTGCTTGCCGAAGGTCTCGCTGGCGGCCTCCGACCGAGATGGCCGAGGTCCGCCTCCGGGCGCCGGCTCAGACGGGCTGAGCAGTATGTCGACGGTCCGGCGAAGAGCTACTCCCCTTCAACGCCGTCAAGAGTACGTGACTCCGCCATCGATCCCAAGGCCGCACGCCCCGCCTGTGAGTCACGTCGCACATCTTGTCGTGTCATGCACACGTCATTAGTTTCTTACCGAACGCTCACCCAGCGGCAACACGGCGGCGCGAGCATTCCCTCGCTCGCGCTCCAACACCCCACCCCCACCAGGGAGTTCGCATGCCGAAGTTCTACGCGCGTCGACGACTCAGCATACTCGCGGCCTTCACCGGACTCATAGCCTCCGCCGCGCTGTTCAACTCCCCGAGCGCCTCCGCCGCCCTCCCCACCCCGGTCAGCGCGTCCACCGCCCGCACCTACCTCGCCTCCCTCACCGTGGCCACCGAGAACCGCACCGGCTACGCGCGCGACCTCTTCCCGACCTGGGACACCATCAGCGGCACCTGCAACACCCGCGAGTGGATCCTCAAGCGCGACGGCACCAACGTCGTCACCAACTCCGCCTGCACCGCCACCAGCGGCTCCTGGTACTCCCCCTACGACGGCGCCACCTGGACCGCCGCCTCCGACGTCGACATCGACCACCTGGTGCCGCTCGCCGAGGCCTGGGACTCCGGCGCAAGCAAGTGGACCACCGCCCAGCGCGAGGCCTTCGCCAACGACGTCACCCGCCCGCAGCTCCTCGCCGTCACGGACAACGTGAACCAGTCCAAGGGCGACCAGGACCCGGCCACCTGGATGCCGTCCCTCACCTCGTACCGCTGCACCTACGTCCGCGCCTGGGTCCAGGTGAAGTACTACTACAACCTCTCCGTGGACTCCGCCGAGAAGAGCGCGCTCACCAGCTACCTCTCCGCCTGCTGAACCGGCCGCCGCAGCGGCGTCGCTTCCCCCGCGTTCCGGCCACGCTCCCCCCCTTCCCTGCTCTCTTTCCCGTGTCGGGACCTCCCCGTCGGCCTCCGTCGTTCCGTACCGTACGGGGCGACAGAGGCGAACCGACCGAGGAGGAGGGCGGGGCGATCGTGGCCGGACTGCGCCTGGGACCGCTGCTGAGGTACACGGACGGCTCGTCGGCGACCGTCTGGGTCGAGGCGAGCCGTCCGTGCACCGCCGAGGTGCGCTGCTCGGACGGCGCCGGCGGCACCGCGCACACCTTCCAGGTGGCCGGCCACCACTACGCCCTCGTCCCGGTCACCGGGCTGACCCCGGGAACCGCCCCGTCGTACGACGTCCTCCTCGACGGCACCCGCGTGTGGCCGCCGACCGGCTCCCCCTTCCCGCCCCCGGTGATCCGCTCCCCGGCCGCGGGCGAGCCCCTGCACGTCGTCTTCGGCTCCTGCCGCTGGGCCGCGCCGCCCGCCGACGGCCCGGACCCGGTCGGCCCGGACGCCCTCGACAGCCTCGCCGCGCGCATCGCCGCCGGCGGCGAACGGCCCGACGTGCTCCTGCTGCTGGGCGACCAGGTGTACGCCGACGAGACCTCGGCGGCCACCCGGCACTGGCTGGCCGCCCGCCGCGACCTCGCGGACCCGCCCGGCGCCGAGGTCGCGGACTACGAGGAGTACACCCGCCTCTACTACGAGTCCTGGCTCGACCCGGAGGTGCGCTGGCTGCTCTCCACCGTGCCCAGTTGCATGATCTTCGACGACCACGACGTCATCGACGACTGGAACACCTCCGCGGCCTGGCTGGCCGACGTGCGTGCCACGCCCTGGTGGCAGGAGCGGCTGCTGAGCGGACTGATGTCGTACTGGGTCCACCAGCACCTGGGCAACCTCTCCCCGGCCGAGCTGGCCGCCGACCCGCTGTACGCCGCCGTGTGCGACGCACCCGACGGCACGGACGAGTTGCGCGCCTTCGCCGCCGGGGCCGACGCCGACCCGGCCTCCGTACGGTGGAGTTACCGGCGTGACTTCGGGCGGGTGCGGCTGCTGATGGTGGACACCCGGGCGGCGCGGGTCCTGGCCGAGCAGAGCCGCGCCATGCTCGATGCCGGCGAGGCCGGGTGGCTGCGTGAACAGGCCCTGGACCACCGCGCGTCGTACGACCATCTCCTGGTCGGCACCTCGCTGCCCTGGCTGCTGCCGCACCTGATACACGACCTGGAGACCTGGGACGCGGCCCTGTGCCGGGGCGAACGGGGCGCCCGCTGGGCCCGGTTCGGGGAACGGCTGCGCCGCGCGGCCGACCTGGAGCACTGGGCGGCCTTCCCCACGTCCTTCGCCGAGCTGGCGGACCTGTTCGCCCGGACCGGCTCCGGGCCCGCGGCACCCGCCTCCGTCTGCGTGCTCTCCGGTGACGTCCACCACGCCTACGTCGCCGAACCCGAGTGGCCCGCCGGGAGCGCGCCCGGCTCCCGGGTGCTGCAACTCACCTGCTCCCCCGTCCACAACTCCGTGCCGCCGACGATCCGGGCCGGCTTCCGGTTCGGCTGGAGCACGCTGGCCCGGTTCCTCGGGCGGCGGCTGACCCGGCACGGGCGGTGCGCGCGGCCACCGGTCACGTGGCGGAAGAGGGGCGGGCCGTGGTTCGGCAACCAGCTCATGACGCTGACGCTGCACGGCCGTTCGGCCCGGCTGCGGCTGGAACGGGCCCGGCGGGACGGGACCCTGGAGACCGTGTCGGAGTCCGTCCTCACCGACCGGTGAGCACAGCCGGGTGACAACTGTGTTGCGTGGTGCTCACGTTGGCATTCGCTGACCGCGACGGCATGATGAGGCGGACCGTCCGCTTCCCGTTCCCGCGCGGGCGGCGTCACTGCCCTGCGCCCCCCACTCGCCCGGGAGTCACCTCTTTGTCCTCCTCCCCCCAGGAGTCCCCCCAGGAGTCCCCCCGAGAGCCCGTCCAAGAGCGCGTCCGGGAGCGCGGCCAGGAATCCGTGCCGGTCTCCGTCGCCCTGGTCGGCGCCGGCCCGCGCGGCACCAGCGTCCTGGAACGCCTCTGCGCCTCCGCCCCCGAACTGCTGCCTGGACGGCGTCTCACGGTCCACGTGATCGATCCCGACCCACCTGGCCCCGGCCGGGTCTGGCGTACGACACAGCCGGCGGAACTGCTGATGAACACCGTGGCGAGCCAGGTCACCCTGTTCACCGACGCCAGCGTGGACTGCGCGGGCCCCGTGCGGCCCGGCCCCAGCCTGCACGCCTGGGCCGCCGCCACGGACGGCGGCGAGCTGGGCCCCGACGACTACCCGACCCGCGCCCACTACGGCCGCTACCTGGAGTGGGTGTTCGCCCGGACGGTCTGCCGGGCACCGGCGGCCGTCCGCGTCGAGACCCACCGCGCCCGCGCCGTACGGCTCGACGACGACCCCGACGGCCGCCATCAGACGCTCACCCTCCACGACGGCCGCACCCTGCCCGGCCTGGCGGCGGTCGTGCTGGCCCAGGGCCACCTCCCGGCGACGGCGTCCGCCGCGGAACGCCGGTTCGCCGCCCACGCCGCCCGGCACGGCCTCCGGCACATCCCGCCCGCCAATCCGGCCGACGTCGACCTCACCCCGCTCGCGCCCGGCGAACCGGTGCTGCTGCGCGGCCTCGGCCTCAACTTCTTCGACCACCTGGCCCTGCTGACCACCGGCCGGGGCGGCCGTTTCACCCGCACCCCCGGCGGCACCCTGCGCTACACCCCCTCCGGCCGCGAACCCCGCCTGTACGCGGGCTCCCGGCGCGGCGTCCCGTACCAGGCACGCGGCGACAACGCGAAGGGCCCGTACGGCCGCCACACCCCGCTCCTGCTCACCCCCGAGGTGATCGCGGGCTTCCGCGACCGCGCGGACTCCGGCGCGGCGCCCGACTTCCTCGCGGAGATCTGGCCGCTGGTCGCGAAGGAGGTGGAGACGGTCTACTACTCCGCCCTGACCGGTGACCCCGGGTTCACCGCGCGCTTCCTCGCGGCCGGCGGCCGGCGCGCGGAGACGGCCGTACTCGACGCCCACGGCGTGCCGGAGCCGGACCGCTGGTCCTGGGAGCGCCTCCAGCACCCGTACGGAGACCGGAAGTTCGCCGATCCCGCGCAGTGGCGGGCCTGGCTCCTGGACTATCTGCGCGAGGACGCGGCACAGGCCGCCCTCGGCAACGTACGCGGCCCGCTCAAGGCCGCCCTGGACGTACTGCGCGACCTGCGCAACGAGATACGGCTGATCGTCGACCACGGCGGCCTGGCCGGTGCCTCCCGGCGGGCCCACCTGGACGGCTGGTACACCCCGCTCAACGCGTTCCTGTCCATCGGCCCGCCCCGCCGCCGTATCGAGGAGCTGGCCGCGCTGGTGGCGGCGGGCGTGGTGGAGGTGCTCGGCCCGCGGCTTGAGGTGCACCACGCGGACGGCGGGGGCGGCGGGGGCGGCGCGTGGGTGGCACGCTCCCCCGCGGTACCCGGCTCGGAGGTCCGGGTGACCACCGTCGTCGAGGCCCGCCTCCCGGAGCCGGACCTGCGCCGCACCGCCGACGAACTGCTGGCCGCCCTGCTCCGCGAGGGCGCGTGCCGCCCGCACGTGGTGGACGGCCACGAGACCGGCGGGGTCGACGTCACACCACGCCCGTACCGCCTCCTCGACCGTCACGGCCGCCCGCACGCACGGCGGTTCGCCTTCGGGGTGCCCACCGAGGGCGTGCACTGGGTGACCGCGGCGGGAGCCAGGCCGGGCGTGGACTCGGTGACCCTGTCGGACGCCGACGCGATAGCACGGGCGGTGCTGCGGACGGCGGCGGCCGAGGGGCGACCGCGGACGGAGACGCACCCGGAGCGGCCGGCGACGGCCGAACGGCACACGCCGGTCGCCGTATGACACCGCATGGCACCCGCATGACCGTTCTCCGACAACCCTTTGCCGAACATACGAGCCCCCCGTGACACTCCTGTCACACCCCCGGCGTACGCTGTATGGCTGTCGCCGGGGGGCACAACAGGACAATCGCGGGGGAACCGTCGTGTGGGAAAGCATGGGGTCGCTGGAGGCCGGGCCATGGATGTACGCCATGGTCGCCCTCTCCGTGCTGCTCGACGTGTTCCTCCCGGTCCTGCCGAGCGGAGTACTCGTCATCACCGCGGCCACGGCAGCGGCGGCGGGCACCGGCGCGTCGGCCGGACAGGTCCCGCCCCACGCCCTCCCCGACATCCTGGCGCTCACCCTCTGCGCGGCCACCGCCTCGGTCCTGGGCGACCTGTTCGCCTACCGGCTCGCCCGGCGCGGCGGAGCCCGCCTGGACCGCGCGATCGCCCGCTCCCGACGGCTGAGCGACGCGCAGGAACGTCTCGGCGAGGCCCTGTCCCGGGGCGGCGGAGCGCTGGTCGTCCTGGCCCGTTTCGCCCCGGCCGGCCGCTCGATCGTCTCCCTCGGCGCCGGCGCCACCCAGCGCAGCGTCCGCGACTTCCTCCCCTGGTCCGCCCTGGCAGGCCTCACCTGGGCGATCTACAGCGTCACCCTCGGCTGGCTCGGCGCCCAGTGGCTGGGCGCGACCTGGATGGCCACGGCGGTATCGGTAGCAGCCCTGTTCGGCGCGGGCGCGGGCGCGGGCTACCTGATGCGAAGACGCCGCCCGGCGTAGTACGCACCCCTGAGCCGCGGGCAGCCGTATCCCTCAGCCCCCACCACCCACGGCCCCCTGCCCCCGCACCTCCAGTCCCCCCAGCAACGCGGCGGTCGCCTCCGCCACCGCGTCCACCGCCCGCTCGAACACCTCCCGGTTGTGCGCGGCCGGCGCCCGGAACCCGGACACCTTCCGCACGTACTGCAACGCGGCAGCACGGATCTCCTCCTCCGTGGCCTCCTCGGCCAGCTGGGGCGGACGCAGGGTCTTGATACTCCGGCACATGTCCCCAGTCTCCCGCAGACCCCCTCCCTCCTGCGAGGATCTTCCAGAGGCGGCCACCGCTCCCGGGGCCGACCGACGAAAGGACGACGCCATGCCGACCACCCCGAACGCAGCGGCCCCCCACCTCACGGTCGCCGTCCTCGGCCCCGGCGGCGTCGGCGGCCTGCTGGCCGCCCTGCTCTCCCGCTCCGGCCACCGCGTCGTCTGCCTCGCCGGCGAGGAGACCGCACGCACCCTGCGCGCCACCGGAATCCGGGTCCGCAGCGCCCTGTTCGGCGACTTCACGGCCCCCGTCGACGCCGACACGGCCCTCCGCGAACCCGTCGACGCCTGCCTGGTCACCGTCAAGGCCACCGCCCTGGACGCGGCCCTCACCCGGATCCCGCCCGCGGCGCTCGGCGACGCCCTTCTCGTCCCGTTCCTGAACGGCGTGGAACACCCCGCGCTGCTGCGCGCCCGCTACGCCCCCGACCGCGTGGCCCCCTCCGTCATCCGCGTCGAGTCGACCCGCACCGCACCGGGCGTGATCGAACACACCAGCCCCTTCGCGGAGATCGACCTGACCGGCGCCAAGGTCCCCCGCCCCCGCCTGGAGGCCCTGGCCGAAGCGCTCACCGCCGCAGGCCCGGCCACCCGCGTCCTGGACGACGAGACCACCGTCCTCTGGGCGAAGATGGCGTTCCTCGCCCCGTTCGCCCTCCTCACCACCCGCTACGCCCTCCCTCTCGGCGAGGCCCGCACCCGGCACCGCGAGGAACTGGCGTCCCTCGTGGCGGAGACAGCGGCCGTCAGCCGCGCCTGCGGCGCCCCCGCCGACCCGGCCCAGGCGCTGGCCAGGTACGACGCCTTCCCGCCCGCCGCCAAGTCCTCGATGCAGCGCGACGCGGAGGCCGGCCGGCCACTCGAACTCGACGCGATCGGCGGCGCGTTGCTGCGCGCGGCGGACCGGCACGGCGTACCCGTGCCGGTGACGGCCCGCATCATCAGGGAGTTGCGCGAGGCCGGCCGCTAGCGGCTGTTCTGCCCGGGGGTGCGGGCGGCGGCGACGAAGGCGGCCATCTTCTCGCGGCTCTTGACCCCCGGCGCGGTCTCCACGCTGCTGGAGACGTCCACGCCGTAGGGTCCGAACTCCGCGACGACACCGGCCACGTTGTGCTCGTCGAGGCCCCCGGCGATCACCACCTTGCCCGGCACCTCAGCGACCCAGCGGGGGATGTCCTCGAACACGCCGCTGCCCGCGCTGGCGTCGTAGAAGAAGTACCGCAGCGCCTCCGGCTTCTCGGGCGGGGTGCCGGAGGCGAGGGCGAGGTTCGGGATGTCGGCCGGCTCGTAGATCTGGACGACGTCGAAGTGCTCGGCGACGGCGGACGTCTCGGCGAGGGTCAGGGCCACGGCGAAGACGGGGATCCGTCCCCGGGCGTGGCCGGCGAGCGCCACGGCGCGTTCGGGCGGGCAGTACCGCTTGCTCTTCGGCGTCACGACGATCCCGACGGCGTCGTACCCCAGCTCGACGGCCCAGTCGATCTGCTCCTCCCGGGTGAGCCCGCACACCTTCACGAACACCGGCTGCCGCTGCCCGCTCATCCTGTCCTCGCTCCGTTCTCCCGCCCGGCGGGAACACGATCCTGCCCCCAGCTTCTCAGCCCGCGGGCCGGGGCCGGGCGGGAGCTCCGACGATCGCGGCTCCTCTCCGGCCTCGCCGCCCCCGGGCGCCCGTGGTGTGCAACGCTGACCTGCGTACGCGCCGCGCAGTGCGGACCCACGAGCCGACAGGTCGTCAGACCGCCGTCCCCGTGTGGTCACCGACGTCGGCAACCGAGCCGACCTGCCGCCGAGCGGCTTGACTTGACGCGCGTGCTCGGCCGCACCGCAGGGGCGCGGCCGACGCCATGGAGCGCCGGATCAGCGGACCGTGACAGGGCTCGGTATCCGGTACGTGAGGTCACCACGGGGTCATCCGGGGCGCGTGGGTCCGCAGGGAGCTGTCGCGGTACGGTGTGCGGCAGTCGATCGCCCGTTCTGTGATCGCCGACCCACGAGGGGGTTTCATGAATCACCGTCGCCTGCGCCACCGTCGCAGATTGATCGCCGTTGCGGTCGGCTCTGCGGGTGCGCTGGCCGTTGCACTGGGTGTGGGGCTGTCATCGGCGATGGCCACCGGCACATCGTCCTCCCAGCCCACGACCACCGCGTCCTCGTCCGCCACGAGCACGCCCTGGGCACCCGAGAACGACGAGAAGCCGCTGGGCCGCCAGAAGGCCGCCGTACGCCCGCAGACTCTCTCGGCCGCCCGCAAGGCCGCGTCCGGCCTGCAGCTCAAGATGCCCGCCCCGAGCGGGAAGTACAGCGTGGGCATGGTCGGCCTGCACCTCGTCGACAAGTCCCGTACGGACCCGTACGTGTCCGGCAGCAAGTCCCGCGAGCTGATGGTGTCGCTCTGGTACCCGGCCACCTCCACGTCCGGGCACTACCAGGCGCCGTGGATGCCGTCGATCTCCGGTGCCCACTTCCTCGCCACGCGCGGGCTGTCGCCGCAGCTGGTGACCCTGCCGACCACGGCGGGCCATGTCCTCGCCCCGGTGAACACCACGCTCGGCAAGCTGCCCGTCCTGCTGTACTCGACCGGGCTGCACTCGGACCGTGCGATGGGCACCGCGCTCGTCCAGGACCTCGCCAGCCGCGGCTACCTCGTCGTCACCGTCGACCACACGCACGACGCCAACGAGGTGCAGTTCCCCGGCAACCGGCTCGAGGTCAACCAGATGCCGGCGGGCGCCCACTCCTCCGACACGCTCAAGGTACGCGCGGCCGACATCAAGTTCGTCATCAACCAGCTCTCCACGCTGAGCAAGGGCGGCAACCCGGACGTCGGCAAGGCCACCCTCCCCGTGGGGCTGACGAAGTCGGTCGACATGTCCAGGATCGGGATGTTCGGCTGGTCGCTGGGCGGCGCGGCGGTCGACACCGCCATGCAGCTCGACAGCCGTATCGCCGCCGGTGCCAACCTGGACGGCCAGTTCTTCGGGACGGCTCCGAGCAAGGACCTGAACCGCCCCTTCATGCTCTTCAGCTCCGGCAACCACAACCGCAACAACGACTCGTCGTGGCGCACGCTGTGGTCCCACCTGAAGGGGTACAAGGTCGACATCAAGCTCAAGGGCGCGGCGCACCTGTCCTTCAGCGACAACGAGTGGCTGGTGCCCCAGTACGCGCCCCTGCTCGGGATCTCCCAGTCGCAGCTCCAGCAGCAGTACGGGACGATCGACCCGAACCGTGCGATCGCGGTCCAGCGCGTCTACCTTGCGGCCTTCTTCGACCAGGAGTTGCGCAAGCAGCACAGCACCCTGCTCGACGGCACCAGCAGCAAGTACCCGGAGATCTCTTTCGTCCGCTGACCGGACAGTCAGCCGGACATCCGAAGGGCGGGCCCAGCTCATGGCTCCGCCCTTCGGCTCGCCGTGGGACCCGTGCGGCGACCGTCACAGGGCGGGCCGGTTCACACGTACGAAACAGGCGTGAAAGTGTGATGGTTATGTAATCGCGCGACGCTAGAGTGTTCGGCCTGTAGAACGTTCGGGCGCTCGGCGCCAATTGACGAAGGATTTCCTGCCCTGCCCTCCGCCCCCCGGGCGCCGCGCCGGCATCGCACCCGCCGCCGCGCCGATATGCCGATCCTTGGCGGGGTGCGCCCGCCGATCGCCTCGCTCGTCGTACTCCTGCTGGTGGTCGCAGCCCTGACCATGATCGGCCTCGACGGCATCCATGCCACGGGGGTGCCGCAGGCCGTGTCGGACGGGGAGCAGCAGATCGCCGCCGACACCGCGCTGTCGGTGCGCACCAGCATCGACGCCGAGGCGAGCACGGTCCGCCGTGCGGCCAAGGCGTACCCGGCGACGAGCGCGTCGACCCCCGCGACCACGCTCAAAGCACTGACTGCCGCCCGGAAGGGGATCCTCGGCAGTGCGCTGCTCGACCCGCAGACCGGCAAACTGCTGGCGACCGGCGGCAAGACGGTGCAGCTGGCCGGGTTCGACGCCGCCAAGGCGGCCTCCGGGCACAGGGGGATCCCGCCCCGTCTGGTGACCTCGGACGGCACCCGGCAACTGCTGTACTTCGCCAAGGTCACCCTGCCCGCACAGCAGGAGGACGCCAACCAGGACCAGAACCAGGTCCCGAGCGGCCCCGACCGGCAGTGGCTGCTGGTGGTCTCCGAGGCGCTCCCCGCCCCCACGGCGTACGGCGACGGACGCACCGCCGAGGTGCTGGACGCGAGCGGCACCGCGCTCGCCACCGCGTCCCACGGCACGGCGGCGCCGGCCGGCGCCGACAGCGATCTGCCCTCGGCGGCGACCCGCGCGGCGAAGGGGTCGGGGCAGGACACCGACGCCTCGGGAAGCCTGCTGGGTGCCTCCGCGGGCAGCCGGCGCACGGTGGCCGGCTGGGCCCAGGTCGCCTCGACGACCGGTCCCGGCGACACCGACGGCCTCGGTCTGGTGGTGCTCACCTTCCGCACGGTGCCCGCCACGGCCAGCGCCGTCGACTACTCGGGCTTCGCCCTCAAGGCGGCGGGTGCGCTGGTCGTGCTCGCGCTGCTGCTCGGGCTGGCCCTGCACTTCCTCCTGCAGCGGCCGCTGCTGTGGCTGTACCTGTCCGCGGGCCGCCTGGCCCGGGGCGCGACCGAGGGCGGGCCGACCGCGTGGGAGGAGCTGTCCCGGCCGGTTCCGGTGAACGGCTTCGGGGAGATGTCCCGGATCGGGCGGGCCCTGGAGTCGCTGCGCCGGCAACTGCTCGGCGAGAGCGGCCCGCAGGAGTTCCCGGCCCGGCGCGGACCGGGCTACCGGGCGCTGGCCGCGGTCGGCGTGCTGGTGGTGGCCTGCTGGGCGGTGCCGATGATCTCCGTGCTGAACCGGGCGCACAGCGCGACCGCGGTCCCGGCCTCGGTCCTCGCCGTCCAGCAGACCCGCACCGAGATCGCCTCGAACCGGGTCCGGCAGTCCCTCGACCAGCTGTACACCGACCTGAGCGACGCGGCCGCGAGTCTGCCGGGCAGCAGCCGGGCCGCCCAGACCCAGGTGCTGCGGCGCACCCTCGCCGACCACAAGCAGTACCGCTCGCTGTACCTCCTGGACAGCTCGGGCTCCATCACGCTGCGCGTGGGCGGGTCACCGCTGCGCACCATCGTCCACGTGCCCGGCGGCGGCGGGATCACCACCGTCAACACCTCGGGCCGGATCCCGGCGATCGCCGCCTACGCGCAGGTCCGGGCCGTCAAGGGCAAGGCCCCGGCGGAAGGCGTGGTCCTGTTCGGCGAGATCGACGTGAAGGCGCTCAACTCCATTCTGTCCAGACCGAAACTGGGCAGCGTCTGGGTGACGGACGACAAGGACAGGGTGCTGGCGGCGAACGTGGGCTACCGCGCCTTCCAGTCGCTGCCCGACCCCGGCCTCAGCCGTCTCGCCCGCGCCACCCAGGGCGCCCCGGGGACCGCGGGCACCGCGACCTCGCGGGTGCTGCGCACGTCCTCCGGTCCGTCGGTCGACGGTGCCGCGCCGCTGGCGCAGAGCGGTCCGACGGCCCGGCTCGGCTGGCACGTGGTGACCGCGGAACCCGCGGCGGCGCTCCAGATTCCCGCGGTGCAGGCCGAGCAGCGCACCATGCTCGCGGGAATCCTCGGCCTCACCCTGGGCGCCGCCTGCCTGGGCTGGCTGCATGTCGTGGTGGTCCGGCCGCTGCGCTCGGTCGCGGTGCTCGTCGAGCGGCTCGCCGGCGGTGATCGCCGCACCGTGCTGCACCCGGTCAACCACGACGAGATCGGCTCGGTCACCCGCAGCCTGGAACTGATGCGCCAGGCCCTGGCGGAACGCGACCGGACGGCCAGATCCGGCCATGCCGCCGGGTCCCCCCCGTCCCGGCGTCAGACCACCCTCCAGCGGTAGAAGGACGGAATCGGCATGCTCTTCCTCTATGTCATCGTCCTGCTGTGCTGTGCCGGGCTGTGGATCGCCGGAATCGTGGAGCAGCGGCGGCACTTCGCCTCGCTGGAGCAGATACCGACGCGGGTGCTGGTCAACGGCATCCGCGGCAAGAGTTCGATCACCCGGCTGTGCGCGGGCGCGCTGCGCGGCGGCGGCCTGGTCACGGTGGCCAAGACCACCGGCACCGCGGCCCGGTTCATCCATCCGGATGCCACCGAGGAGCCGATCTACCGCAAGTTCGGGCTGTCCAACATCGTCGAGCAGATCGGCATCGTGCGGCGGGCGGCGACCTACCGGCCGGACGCGCTGGTGATCGAGTGCATGGCGGTGATGCCGGCGCTGCAGGAGATCAACCAGGAGAAGCTGATCCGTTCCACGATCGGCGTGCTGTGCAACGTCCGCGAGGACCATCTGGAGGAGATGGGACCGACCCTGGACGACGTCGCCCGCTCGCTCTCCCGCTCGATGCCGGTGGGCGGGGTGTGCGTGACGGCGGAGAAGGACCGGCTGCACATCCTCCAGGAGGAGGCCGACAAGCGGAACTGCCGCCTGATCGCGGTCGATCCGGAGACGGTGACCGACGCGGAGCTGCGCGGCTTCAGCTGGTTCACCTTCAAGGAGAACGTGGCGATCGCGCTGGCCGTCGCCGAACTGCTCGGGGTGGAACGGCAGACCGCGATGCAGGGCATGTGGGACGCGCCGCCCGACCCGGGCGTGCTGTCGGTGGAGCGCTACGTCACCCCCGAGGGCAAGCAACTGCGGTTCGCCAACGTCTTCGCGGCCAACGACCCCGAGTCGACGCTCATGAACGTCCAGCAGCTGGAGGATCTGGGCGCGATCAGGCGGCCTCTCAACGTGGTCATCAACTGCCGTCCGGACCGGGTGGAGCGCAACGGCCAGATGGGCGCGATCGTCCCCGACCTCGCCGCCGAGACGGTGTTCCTCATCGGCCATCCGACCAAGAGCGCCCGCGACGCGATCCCGGCCGCCTTCACCGGGCGGGTGGTGGATCTCGGCGGCGACCGCCGGGACCCCGAGGAGGTGACCGAGTCGATCCTCGCGGAACTCGGCCCGTCCTCCTCGATGGTGGCGATCGGCAACATCCACGGCCAGGGCGAGCTGTTCCTCGAATGCCTCGCCGGGCTGCCGCTGGACGAGTCCGAGGATCCCTTCGGCGCCGTTCCCCAGGGCGACGGCCTGGACCAGGAGACCATGCAGATCGTGCTGGTCCGGCCGCAGGTCGCGCTGGCCCGGCCGCCCGAGCCGGAGCCGTACAGCTGGGTGGCACCGCTGGAGACGACCCACAGCTTCCACATCCCGAACCAGCGCGAACTCGCCCGCCAGTTCGCCGCCACCCACGGCCGGTCCGACAGCAACGGCCGGTCCGACAGCAACGGCCGGTCCGACACCCACGGCCGGCCCAACACCCACGGCCGGTCCGACACCCACGGCCGGTCTGACAGCCAGAGCGCCCCGGACGACCCGCGCCACTCCTACGGTCAGCCCCAGTCCACGAGGAACCCGTGATCCCCGCCAACCTCACCGCACAGACCGCCGCACTCGGGATCGCCCTCGGGCTGGTCTTCTCGCTCGTCTGCTACCTGACCACCAATCTCTCGCCCGGGGGGATGATCACCCCGGGCTGGATCGCCCTCACGCTCGTCACCGACGTGCAGATGGCCGGGCTGATGGTCGGTGTCGCGGCGGTCACGTACTTCGCCACAAGGCTGCTGCAGCGCACCGTGATCCTCTACGGCAAGCGGCTGTTCGCCGCCGTGGTGCTGAGCGCGGTGCTGATACAGACCACCGTGATGCTCGCCCTCAGCCACGAGTTCCCGCTGCTGTACACCTCACAAACCCTTGGCTTCATCGTTCCCGGTCTGGTCTCCTACCAGATGGTCCGTCAGCCGATCGCCGCCACGGTCATCTCGACCACGGCCGTGACGCTGGCCACGTACGTGGTGCTGGTCTCCGGTCTGCTGATCGGCGTCCTGCCCACCGGCTGACCTGCCCACCCCCAGCTCACCCCGTCATTCCAGGAGGATCGGTCATGCACTCCCACTCCGCCGGCAGAGGCAGCAGCCGCCCGACCCGCCGCGCTCTGCTCGGGACGATCGCGGGCTTGACGGCCGCCGGGGCGGTGGGCGGGTACGCCTGGAACCGGCACGACAGCGGCAGCGGCGACGGCGGCGGCACGGCCGCCGACGGCACGGGCACCGGTTCGGGTTCCGGGAAGCGGACCTTCGAGCGGCTGTCCGCCCCCGCCCGCACCGTGGTCCGCGGCGCCGACGGCGGCACGCTCGCCACGTTCACCGACGGAGCCCGGACCGCCGTGCTCACCGGGCGCACCCGCAGCTTCAGCGAGCCGCGGACCACCGAGGCCAAGGTGACCACGGACGCCTGGGTGCGGGTGCTGCCGCAGAGCTGGCAGGAAGGCATGGAGAAGTCCGCCTGGTTCAAGAGCTGGTTCGACAAGACGCTCGGCGACACCAGCCCGGACGTCTTCGCGGTGGCGTTCCAGTACAGCAGCGCCGGGGCGCCCGACCAGCACAACGCCAAGGGCGTGCGCTACGCGGGCACCGCGCACTTCGGCCCGCGCAACTCCGCGGTCAACAACCCGCTGGACTTTGCCTACCACGACGAGCAGTCCGACTTCTACGACTATCTGGGCGTTCCCTGGACCTTCCCGGACGGCACCCGCGTACAGCCGGAGCAGGCCCGCTACGGCGACGTCGACTGCTCCGGCTTCCAGCGTCTGGTGTGGGGCTACCGCATGGGCATCCCCCTGCACAACACCAACACCAAGGGCACCGGTCTGCCGCGCCGCGCCTTCGCCATCGCCGCCTACGGTCCCGGCCGCCTGGTGATCCCGCACACCGGCACGAAGCAGGCCACCGACCTGGGCACCCTGCAACCCGGCGACCTGGTCTTCTTCGCCATCATCAAGGACAAGCCGGACTTCATCGACCACTGCGGCATGTACATGGGCCTCGACGACCAGGGCCGGCACCGCTTCTACTCCAGCCGCTCCGCCGCCAACGGCCCCACCCTGGGCGACCTGTCGGGCCACTCGCTGCTGGACGGCACCGACTTCTACGCCCGCGGCTTCCGGTCGGCCCGCCGCCTGTGATCCCGCCGCCAGTGCACCGCGGCCCCACCTGACCTGCTGATCCAAGGACCCCTGCCATGACCGCCATCCCCGCCGCCCGGCCCACCGGAGCGCACCGAGGCCGCCGGGCGGCGAACCGCCGATCCGGCCCGCCGGAAGACGCCCCGCGCTGGGAACGCCCGGCGCTCGCCGCGGTGCTGGCCGTCGCCACGCTGCTGTACTCCTGGGGCATCGGGCATGCCGCGCTCCACCCCTTCTACGGGGCGGCGATACGGTCCATGGCCGGCAGCTGGCGGTCCTTCTTCTTCGGCGGGCTCGACGTCAGCGGTTCGGTCAGCATCGACAAACTGCCCGGCGCCCTGTGGCCCGACGCCGTCTCCGTCTGGCTCTTCGGCCCGCACACCTGGGCGGCCGCTCTTCCGCAGGTCGTCGAGGGCGTGCTCACCGTATGGCTGTTGCACCGGATCGTACGGGCCTGGGCCGGGCCGTTCGCCGCGCTGGTCGCAGCCCTGGCGCTCACCGTCACCCCGGTCACGGTGGTCCTCAACCGGGGCACCATCCCGGACACCGCGCTCACCCTGCTCCTGGTGGCGGCCGCCGGAGCGCTGCAGAAGGCGGTGCGCACCGAGCGGCTGCTGCCGCTGATCACCTGCGGGATCTGGGTCGGGCTCGCCTTCCAGGCGAAGATGCTGCAGGCGTGGCTGGTGCTGCCGGTCTTCGCCGCCGTGTACCTGGTCGCCGCCCCCGGCACACCGCTGAAGCGGGCGCTGCGCGTCCTGCTCAGCGGTGCGGTCGCACTGGCGGTCTCCTGCTTCTGGGTGCTGATCGCCTGGGCGACCCCGGCCGCCGGCCGCCCGTACCTCGACGGCACCTCCGACAACAATCCGTTCGCCCTGGTCTTCGGCTACAACGGCCTGAGCCGCTTCAGCAGCGACACCACGGCGTTCGGTGCCGTCGCGGGCACCGCCACCAGCCGCACCACCGGCAACACCGGCTGGGACATGCTGATCAACGACACGGTCGGGCCCCAGGTCGCCTGGTTCCTGCCGCTCGCCGTGCTCGCCGTGGTACTGGGCGTCGTCTGGCGCACCGGCCGACCGCGAACCGACATGCTGCGCGCGGGGTTTCTGATGTGGGGCGGCTGGCTGGCCATGCACGCCCTGGTGTTCAGCGCCTCCAACGGCAACCACGCCTACTACACGGCGGTCATCGCCCCGGCGCTCGCCGCACTGGCCGGCGGCGGGCTCGCGCTCTTCCGGTCCGAGTACGAGTCGGCGTACGAGCCGAACCCCGGGCCGAAGCCCGCGCTGGAGCACGAACCGGAGTACGAGCCGGAACCCGAACCGGCGCACGAACCGACGCACGAACCGGGACCCTGGTCGCCGTACGTGTCGGCGTACGGATCGGAGCACTGGTCGCCGCACGTGGCGCAGAGCGTGTCGGTGTTCGAATCCGAGCACGAGTCGGCGCCCGAGCCGGAGCAGCGGTACGAGGGCGGATCGGGCGGCCGACGGCACCTGGCGCTGCCGGCGGCGATCGTGCTGACGGTGGCATGGGCGCTGGTGCTCGACTGGCCCACCCGGTTCGTCTCCTGGCTGCTGCCGGTCGCCGTGATGCTCGCACTGTGCGGCGTGGTGGGCCTGTGGACCCGCGGCCCGCGCACCTCCTCGCGGATGGTCCACGCGGCCCTCGCCTCCGCGATCGCGGCGACCCTGGTCGCACCGGCCGGCTGGGCCGCCTCCAGCCTCGACTCGCTCTACGCGGGTGCCGCCACCGCGCCGATAGCCGGCCCGGTCGGCAACGCGTACTACGACAGCATCCGTCAGCACCACGCACCGCGGAGGATAGGGCTCGACCAGCCGAGCGCCCGCGACACCGCCCTGCTCGACTACCTCACCGAGCACCGCAACGGCGAGAAGTACCTGCTGGCCACCCAGGCCGCCTACGGCGCCGAGCCCCTGCTGCGCGCGAAGTCCGAGCCCGTCCTCGTCATGGGCGGCTTCACCGGCAACACGCCCTTCCCCACCGCCCAGCAGCTCGCCGGCCTGGTCACCGCCCACCAGCTGCGCTACGCGCTGCTCACCACTCAGCGCCCCACCACCGCCGTCACCACCTGGGTGAAGTCCCACTGCACCCGTGTCCCGGCCGCCGCCTACGGCGGCACCACCGGTGGCAGCTTCTCCCTCTACGACTGCAGTCCCAAGAAGTGAGACGACGCGCCCGGGCCCGCGGCAGGCCCGTGGCGCACTCCCGGGCTGGTCCCCGGTCCGCCCGACCACTCTCGAACACATGAACCCCTCGAACGAGCTCGCCACCTAAATTCGAACAGGCGTACCATTGCCGCGTGGCTGCGACCTATGACTTTCCGGGTGACCTTCTCGCCGGTCAGGAGGAGCTGCATCAGGTCCGGGCCGAGCTGTCGGCCCTGCTGAAGCAGCTCCCCTGGTCGGTCGAGCCGCTGGACGGATTCAGTGACGACGGCGGCTGGCGCAAGGTGGAGCGTCCCGCCTCGCCGGGCTGGACCGAGGACCAGCAGGCCGCGGTGGAGAAGCTGCGCCGCCGCGAACACGAGCTCGCGGTGTTCGTCAGCGGCCACCGCTTCTGGGCGGAGATAACGGCACCGGACCGCATGGACGCCCGAAGCCTCCTCAAGCACGCACACGAGCACGCACACGAGAAGGAGTGAGAACGCGAGAAGACCCCGGCCGATCCGGCCGGGGTCTTCCTCGAAGTGGGCGCGGACGGTTTCGAACCGCCGACATCCTGCTTGTAAGGCAGGCGCTCTACCCCTGAGCTACGCACCCGAGACGAGTCGACAGCCTACATCGTCCCCGGCTCCGTCCCGCAATTCCGTTTCTCCGGACCGGCACCCGAGGGCGCGCCGCCTCCTCCCGCTCCTCGACCCCGCGAAGTGAGCACGCGAACCGCGAACTGACCGGCCCGTGTGTTCGTCTTTCACGGGTGGGAGAATGATTCGAACCCCAGAGCACAGGGCGTACCGCGGCACGGGAGAGGGATGTGACGGCGACAACGGCGACACCCGGGCAGTCGTATGCGCCTCCCCCGCCGCCCCGGCGCGGTGCCACCGCCGCCCTCCGGGACGCCCTCGTCCTCATGGGTCTGCCGCTGGCGGCCCTGCTCGTGGTGCCCGGGGCGTTCGCCGGCGGGGGTACCCGACGGTGGTTCGGCGGGCGGGCGGAGAGTCAGCGGGCCGAGGCCCAGGCGGCCAAGGACGCGGCTGCGGCCGCCTTCTACGAGCTGGACACCGCTCAGCGGGATCTGCGGATCTCCATGGAGACCATCTCCGCCGTCGACGACTCACCGGCCGCCCGCCGCGCCCTCTCCGACTTCGAGGCGCTGGGGCGGCGGATAGACGAGGCGAGCAACCGGTACATCCAGGCCATCGACGCCTACGACCTGGACCGGGACGATCTGGAGGCCGGTGCCGCGTCCCGGGCCCGGACCGAGATCACCCGGGCCAAGGACGAGCTCGTCGGCGTCAAGCGGGAGCTGGACCGGTTCGGGGAGTCGCTCGGACCGTTGCTCGGCAAGGCCGAGACGCAGCTGGCGCGGCTCGCGCCCGCCGTGGAGCGGGCCCGGCAGGCGCTGCTGGCGGCCAGCAACGCTCTTGACGCCGTACGAGAGACGCAGTTGCGGGCCGACGAGCTCGCGGCCCGGCTCGCCGCGCTCGCGCCTGAGCTGACGAAGCTGAATCAGGGGGCCGGGCAGCATGGTGCACAGGCGACGCTGGAGCGGGCCGGGCGGGTGCAGCGGGAGGCCGAGGCCATCCGGGTCGAGGCCGAGCGGCTGCCGGAGAAGGCCGCCGAGATCGATCACCGGCTGGTGAGCCTGCGCACCCGTGCGCAGGCGCTGACCACCCGGGCCGGGCAGGTCGACCCGGTGCTGAGCGAGCTGCGGCGGCGGTTCGCGGCAGCCTGCTGGCAGGATCTGCAGCAGGTGCCCCAGCAGGCCGTGGACAACGTACGGGAGGCCGAGCGGAAGCTCACTGAGGCGCAGACCGCGCGGGACGCGCAGAAGTGGGCCGATGCCACATCGCTGCTCGCCACCGTGCGGGCGCTGCTCAACAGCACGGACGAAGCAGTGTCGGCGGCGGGTGACCGGCTGAGCCGTCTCAACGCCGTGCAGAAGGATCCGCAGGCGGAGATCGAGCGGACCCGGTTCGCGATCCGGGACGCGCAGCGGCTTGCGATGGCCGGGCGGACCAGCCCGGATCCGCGGCACGCACGGCCGCTGGACGACGCGGTGGCCCGGTTGGACCGGGCGGTCGGGGCGCTCCAGGGGCGGCACCCGGACTACTGGCACTTCCTGACGGAGACCGAAGTGGTACGGCAGTCGGTCGCACGGGTGGTGGCGCAGATCCGGGAGGATCGCGGCACCGGTCACTGAGACGTTTGCCGAGGAGCTGTCCTGGGCGGATATTGGGTAGCGACCCGCATTCGATACCAGGAGGCGGAGATGGCCTCACATGTCACGCACTCGGGGACAGGGCGGAAGAAGATCGACTTCGATGAGGCGCTGCCCGTCGACCACCGCCTGAACAGGGTCTACCGCATCGGGGCCGGCCTGATGGGCCTCTTCCTGTTGGCCTTCGGCATCCTCGGACTCACCGACAACATCGGCTTCTTCGACACGGGCGGGAACACCGCGATCGGCCTGAACACCAACGGCGCGCTGAGCGTGCTGTCGATCTGTGTCGGGCTGCTGCTCTTCGTCGGCATGGTGATCGGCGGGAACTTCGCGTCCACGCTGAACATGGTGCTCGGTGTGCTGTTCATCCTGAACGGCTTCCTGTTCCTGGGCCTGCTCGACACGGACTCGGACTTCCTGGCCTTCAAGATCCAGAACGTGCTGTTCAGCTTCGTGGTGGGCCTCGTGCTGATGGTGTTCGGGATGTACGGCAGGGTCAGTACGAACCTGCCGCACGACAACCCGTACTGGCGGGCCCGCCACCCCGAGGCGGAGCAGCGGGGCGGATCTGAGACCCAGGTGCGGTAGCGGGCGGCGTCCAGGCCCGCACCCAGCGCGGCTCGCCGCTACGTCGCGGGAGCGAGCGATGCCCGTCGCTCCCGCCGCACTCCCGCTAGCCTGTTCTCATGCCCCGCTACGAGTACCGCTGCCGCACCTGCGGCGACACATTCGAACTGTCCCGCCCCATGGCCGAGTCATCGGCTCCGGCAGCATGCCCGGAGGGGCATCAAGACACGGTGAAGCTCCTGTCGACGGTGGCGGTAGGGGGAACGGCCGCCGCGTCCGCCGCCGGCTCCGGCGCCCCCGCCGGCTCCGGTGGGGGCTGTTGCGGCGGCGGCTGCTGCGGCTGACTCCCGTTGCGGGCCGCCTTCAGGAACTCCCGCAGGATCCGCTCACCGGCGAGCACTCCCCGCTCCGGCAGCGCGGTGATGGCCGGCCCGGCCCACCCGGCGTCGGCCAACTCCCCGTGCCCCGGCCGCCAGCCGCGGTCCGCGGCCAGCAGCAGGTCGGCGTCGAGCAGGGAGTCACCGGCGGCCAGCGTCAGCTCGGCGCCGGTCCGGCGCGCGACCTCCCGTACGGCCGCGCTCTTCGTCAGCGGCTTCGGCACGGCGTAGATCTTCCGCCCCTGCAACGACACCGTCCAGCCGCGGTTCTCCGCCCACACCGCGAGGCTCTTCACCCACTCCTCGGGCAGCAGCTCCCGCTCCACGACCAGGTAGGCGAACAGGTCCTCGGCGACCCGCTGCTTGCGCAGCCACACCGGGTCGGCGTGCTCCGTCAGATACGCCCGCACCTCGTCGAGGGGCGCGCACTCGTCGGCCAGCCGCGCCAGCACCCGCCCGTGCCAGTCCACGTCGGACACCCCGTCGACCAGCAGGTGCCCGCCGTTGGCACAGATGGCGTACCGCGGCGCGGCCCCCGGCAGGTTGATCCGCTCGTACTGCTTGCGGGTCCGGGTGGTCGTCGGCACGAAGACGGCCGTGTCCCCCAGCTCGGTCAGCAGCTGCGCGGCCGTCTCCGTCAGGTACGACAGCGGCCTGCTCTCGTGCACCTCGACGCAGAGCAGCCGGGGCGCCCGCGCGTCCGGCATGGTCAGCGCCAGGGCGCCCGCCGAGTAGATGAGCGTACGGTCGAGGTCGCTCGCGACGAGCACCGCCATCAGACGTTCACCGCCCGGCCGTCGGCGCCGGTCGCGCCGCGCGTGTACTTGGGATGGATCAACCCGACACAGGTGTAAGGCAGTTCGCCGACCTCCTCGACCGGTACCCCTCTCTGCTCCGCGAGCAGCCGCACATGGTCGAGGTCGGCGCCCGCCCCGGCCCGCGCCAGGATCTTCCAGGGCACCCGGCGCAGCAGCACCCGGGTGGTCTCGCCGACGCCCGGCTTGACCAGGTTCACGTCGTGGATGCCGTACTCCTCGCTGATCCGCTCCACCGCCGCCCAGCCCTCCCAGGTCGGCGTGCGGTCGGCGACGGCCAGCTCCTTCACGGCCGCGTCCACGGCTTCGGTCACCTCGGCGAACCGGGCCGCGACGGCGTCCAGGAAGGCCACCGACACGTCGGCGCCGGCCAGTTCGCGGTAGTACTTCGCGCCGTGGAAGTCGTCCGGACCCACCAGGTCGGCGCGCAGCACGGTCCGCGAGATCAGCCCGGAGACGGTCGAGTTGAGGCACGCGGAGGGGATCAGGAAGTCCTCCCGGGTGCCGTACGTCCGCACGCACGAGCCCGGGTCGGCGAGCACCGCGATCTCCGGATCGAAACCGGAGACGCCGGTCCGCGCCTCGAACTCCGCTACGGCGTCGGCGAGTTCCCGGGTGATCGCACCCTTGCCCGTCCAGCCGTCCACGAACACGACGTCCCGCGGGTCGTGGTGCGCGGCCAGCCAGCGCAGCGCGTTGGCGTCGATGCCGCGGCCGCGCACGATCGACACCGCGTAGTGCGGCAGGTCGAGGCCGTAGCGGAACTGCGCCCAGCGGCGCATCAGCACGCCCACCGGGGTGCCGGCCCGCGCCAGCGACACCAGCACCGGCCGCGGTGACCGCTCGGCCATCACGGTCTCGGTGACCACTCCGACCGCCTGCGCGATGCGCGCCGCCGAGGTCTCCAGGGCGGCGTGGAACAGCGCCTGGTACTGCTCGCTCGGCTGGTACTCCACCGGCAGCGACTCGGCGTAGTGCGCGCCGCCGCTCTGGATCGCCTCCTCGCGCTCCTCGGTCGGCGCCTCCAGCGTGACGTCCGAGAGGTCCTGGAGCAGCCAGCCGACGTCCTCCGCCGGGTACGAGGAGAAGGCGGGGCCGCGGAGGGGCTCGGGCAGCATGGCGGGGCTCTCTTCGGGTAGCGCGGGGACGTACGACGGTACAGCCGCGAGCAGGACGTGCGGGGCATGCGCGCCGAGCCGGTCGAGGAGGCCGCCGGGGGCGTGCAGTTCGGGGGTGTCGCCGGCCGAGTCGACGAACAGGACGACGGCGTCGAAGCCGGCGCCGGCGACGTTGTACGCGTAGCGCTCGCCGGGGCCGTCGGCGGGGTTGTCGTGGGCCGGGAAGACGAGGCGGCTGCGGATGGCGTAGCCGGGGTCGTCGACGGCCAGGACGGGCGAGCGGGTGGTGGTGGAGTACCGCACCTCGGCGGCGACCAGGGCCTCCAGCTCGCGGGCGATCCTGAGGGGGGTGTACATCAGCTCCTCGAAACCGAGCGTGAGCACGCGGCGGGCGCCGGGGGGCAGGGCTTCGGCGACCCGCGCGGCCATGAGGGGGAGGGCCGCCTCCAGGCGTCTGCGGTGGGCCGGGGTGAAGCCGTGCCGTCCGCCGTCGGGGAGGCCGTGCGGCCAGTGCAGGGCGACGCGGGTGAGGTGGCTGCGGTGGGGGGTGGTGCGGTTGTCGTCCGGGGGCGGGCCGCTGGGGGCCGATCGCGCAGTTCCCCGCGCCCCTGGGTGGGTGAACGGGTCGTCGGCTTCAAGGGCAACGCCCTCGGAGGGCGCGCGCACCCCCAGGTGGGTGAGGGCAACGCTTTCAAGGGGCGCGGGGAAGTGCGCGAACGGCCCCGACGGCGCCGCGGACGGCTGATCGCCTGTCGCGGCACTCGCTTCGTACCGAGCCACCAGTTCCTGGCCCTTTTCCAGCACGCCCTCGGGCAGCTTCACCGTCCCCGACGCCGCCGCCACCAGATCCACCCGCGCGTCGATCTCCCGCGCGAAGTCGGTCAGACGACCCGCATCCGCCGACGAGCGCATATCGACCAACGCCACCACGACGTAACGTTTCCGCGGATAACGGGTGTGCAGGTCGCGGATCGTGTTCAGGACCGTGTTGCCGGTGGAGAACTCGTCGTCGACCAGGACCAGGGGGCCCTCGCCGGACAGCAGGGCGGGGTCCTCGGGGAGCAGCAGGTGCGAGGTCGCGTGCGAGTGGGACTCCTCGAAGCCCCCCGCGGGCGTGACCCCGGCGACCGGCCGGCGGGTGGAGTGCAGGTACGGGGCGAGGCCGATCCCGTCCGCCACCGAGTGACCGAGGCCGGTGGCCGTCTCGGCGTACCCCAGGACGACGGCCTGGCGGGCCTCCCGCTCACCGAGCAGGTCACGTACCCGGCGGCCGAGGGCGAAGCCATGCCCGTAGACCACGGACGGCGACTGCGGCACGTGCTTGCCGAGCACGTTGGAGACGAGGAGGTGGGCCCGTCTGGGGTTGCGGCGCAGGGCGAGGCCGAGGAGGGCCGTCAGGCCGTCGTCGCCCACGAGTTCGACCCCGAGCCGCTCGGCGACCCAGCTGCCGGACCAGACCCCGTTGTTCGCTGCGATGTTCATGCGTTCCCTGTGTCGTCCCGTAACGCCCGTCAACCCGGTATCCCGGCGGCGAGCAGCTCCACGAAGCCGACGTCCTCGTTGGCCACGCCGAACACCTCGGCGCGGAGCATGGTCCGCTCGGCCCAGGCGCGGTGCGGCTTCACCTCGTTCATCTTGTTCGTGTAGGCCGAGCGAAGTACACCCCCGCCGCCGCGTTCCGGCCGCAGGATGTCCTGGGCGTCGGAGAACTCCTCGTGACTGACGACGGACAGTGCGTGCACGGGGATGACGTGCGACGGGTGGATGCAGGTCTTGCCGAGCAGTCCGTTGGCCTGGTCGAGGGAGATCTCCCTGAGCAGGCCGTCCATGGCGTGCTCGATGAGCCGGTTGCGCAGCTCCACGGCCTGCTCCTCCAGGAAGGGGCTGGTCCGCAGCATCGGCTTGAACATGCGCTCGGGGACCCGGAAGTACTCCCACACCGGCCCGGTCACCGTGAACCCGGTGCCGTCGGCCCGGCCCAGCATGTTCACCACGTCGGCGATGACGGAGGCGATGATCTGCACGTCGTAGGCGGTCATGTCGGGGGCCCGCCGCAGCCCGTAGGACGAGCAGAAGTCGGTCACCCCGAGGCGCAGCGCCAGCACCTTGTCGCGGTACTTGTCGACGGCGCGGGCGATGCCCTCCAGGGCGTCCACGCGCGTCTCCCGGTACATCAGCTCGGGCGTCTCCAGGACCGGCATGCCGAAGAGCCGGCGGCCGCTGCTCAGCGTGGCGCCGTCCAGGGCCTGCAGGAAGGGGATGCCGCGCTCCTCGGTGAACTTCGGGAACACGAATCCGGACAGCAGCGAGACGCTCGCGCCGAGCCGTCGTACCAGGTCGGAGATCTGCTCGGGCTCGCGCACCCGGATGAAGAGCAGCGGGAGCTCCACGCCGGCCCGCTGCCGCTCGGCCAGGTCGGCGAACTGCCGGACGAGGTTCTCCTCGCCGGCCGCCACGTCCTCGTCGCCGATGGAGTCCTCCAGGCACAGCACCATCGAGACCACGCCGAGTCCCGCCTGTTTGACGATGTCGTCGGCGAGCCGCGGCCGGGTGGCCGGGCTGTACAGCGTGGCACCCAGGGCCGCGGAGAGCAGCCGGGCCGAGGAGTCGGCGGTGAACTCGCACGGCTCCTGGTGGAAGAGGCGCTGCCGCACCTCAGGTGCGATGTGCCCGAAATGACGCATAGAACTCCCCCGTGGCGTGGGCCGAGCCTGTGAAATTGGTAAAGGGTGGCCGGTAATAGTACGTACAAAGCCATGTCGGGGGTTCCCGCCGGGCATGAACTTCAGGTAACCCGCCTGTGTCGGTCACGATGCCCCCCGCGTTGTCGTGACCAGGACCGAGAGGGCAGGATGACCGCATGACGCACGCGATGCTGAAGGGGTCGAACGCCCCCGTGGAGGCCACCACGGTCCGGGCCGTGCTGCGCTGGACGCCCGGGCAGGGAGTTCCGGACGTCGACGCCTCGGCGCTGCTCCTCGGCCCCGACGGACGCGTGCGCTCCGACGAGGACTTCGTCTTCTACAACCAGCCCCGGCACCCCTCCGGGAAGGTCTGGCGGCTCGGCAAGAAGCGGGTGGCCGAAGGTCTCACCGACACGATCCAGACAGATCTCCCCGGTGTCGAGCCCAATGTCGGCCGAATCCTCCTGGTCGCGTCGGCCGACGGCGTCCCCTTCGAACACGTACCCGCCCTGCGCATCCTGCTGTACGACGCCGCGGCGCCCGACGCCGAACCGCTGGCCCACTTCGACATCAAGCCGGAGACCGGCGCCGAGACGGCCCTGATCTGCGGCGAGCTGTACCGCAGGGGCGAGGGCTGGAAGTTCCGCGCGCTCGGCGAGGGATACAGCAACGGCCTCAAGGGCCTGGCCACGGACTTCGGCATCTCGGTGGACGAGTCGGAACCGATGGAGGAGCCGTCGGCCTCCATGCCCCTCCCGCCCGAGCAGCCCACCTCAGTACCCACCCAGCCTGCCTACGGCTACCCGCAGCCGGCCACCTACGCCTACCCCCAGCAACAGCCCCCGTCGGGCTACGGCTACCCCCCACCGGCGCCCATCCCGGTGGCGACGGTCCCGAACGCGGACTTCCGACTGCCTCCGCAGGGGCCACAATTCATCGGGCGCTAGGGACACCCACCTGCTTTCCAGGGGCGCTGGGGGTACCCCCGGCCGAAGGCTGGGGGAGGAACTGCGCGAGCACCCACAACGGCGCCGCACCCGCGCACGCACCGCACCACCCACCCCCGTAGGCGAACTACCGCTCCGCGGTCTTGTACCCCCGCCCCCACTGCAACCCCCACCCGTACAACCGGTCCAGCTCCCCCTGGAACCCGTACACGAACTTCACCTCACGCCGGACGACCAGCTCCCCCTTCACGTTCTCGATCATCACCACCGCACACGACCGCGCCTGCGGATGCCGTTCGTCGAGGCCTATCTCGATCCGCGGCCCGTTGCTCGGGTACAGCGTGACGATCGCGTGGGTGCGGTCGAACGCCGGCGTCTGGTCGTAGATGTACACGAACACCAGCAGCCGCTTGATGTCGTCCCGGTGGTCGAGGTTGACGTACATCGTCTCGCCGGACGCCGACCCGAACCGGTCGTCGCCGCTGAGCTTGACGTACGGCGGTGCGTTCACGTCCCCGAGCAGGCCGCCGAGGGGCTGGACGACCCCCTTCGTCCCGTCGGCCAGCTCGTACAGCGCCCCGAGGTCGAGGTCGACGTTGACCATGCTCTGCCCGTGCCCGGTCACCTCCGGCGGCCTGAGCGCCTTGAAGGGGTGCCGCAGCAGGCTCGTGCGCTGTTCGCCGTCGAAGTCGGACGTCCGCATCCGCCAGCTCAGGTTGATCCGCAGGTTGCCGGTGGCCGCGCCCTGCTTGGTGAGGGACACCTGCTGGTGCCGCCTGGTGAGCTCGATGGAGTTGGACGCGGCGCTGCCCGAGTCGAACTCGGCCGCCTTCCCGCCCAGCAGCCCGTCGAAGAAACCCATTCCCGCCCCCAGTAACTCCTGAAAACGCCTGGGGACGGCCGACCGCTCGGCCGCCCCCATCAGAGCGTTCCTCGTCGAGGAGGGCGTCACACCCTCCGTTTCCGGCCCGGCGAGCCGGTTCAGACCCCGGAGGGGACCTCAGCCTTGTCGTCCGACCCGGCGTTTCCCCCGGCTTCCGCGAGCCGCTGGTTGCGCCGTACGGAGGACCAGAACGACCAGCCGATCAGGACGACGCCGACGAGACCGGTGATGACCTCGTTGATCTCGTACTGGATGGTGACCATGAGGATCACGGCCAGCGCGCCGATGGCGTAGTGGGCGCCGTGCTCCAGGTAGACGTAGTCGTCCAGGGTGCCCTGGCGTACCAGGTAGACGGTGAGCGAGCGGACGTACATCGCGCCGATGCCGAGGCCGAGGGCCATGAGGACGATGTCGTTGGTGATGGCGAACGCGCCGATCACGCCGTCGAAGGAGAAGGACGCGTCCAGGACCTCCAGGTAGAGGAACATGAAGAACGCGGCCTGGCCGGCCAGCTGGACCGCCGACTTCTTCTTGCCGGTGCGCTCGGCCTCTTCCTCCTCCTCGTGCTCGCGCTCCTCCTCGGCTTCGAGGCGGTCCTCGAAGAAGCCGGAGAGGCCACCGACGATCATGTACGTGATCAGGCCGGCGATGCCGGCGATCAGGACCGTCTGCGCCTTGTCGACGTGGCCGCCGCCATGCTGGTGGGCGTGGGTGGCGAAGGTGAAGGAGGTGATCAGCAGGACGATCAGGGCGATGCAGACCGACAGCATGTCGACCTTGCCGAGCTTGGCGAGCGGGCGCTCGATCCAGCGCAGCCACTGGATGTCCCGGTCCTCGAAGATGAAGTCGAGGAAGATCATCAGCAGGAACATGCCACCGAAGGCGGCGATCGCCGGGTGGGCGTCGGTGACCAGCTCCTGGTAGCGGTCCTTGTTGTTGAGCGCGAGGTCGACGGCCTCGATGGGGCCCATCTTGGCGGTGATCGCGACGATGACGACCGGGAAGACCAGCCGCATGCCGAAGACGGCGATGAGGACGCCGACCGTGAGGAAGATCTTCTGCCAGAAGGCGTTCATCTTCTTCAGGATTCCGGCGTTGACGACCGCGTTGTCGAACGACAGGGAGATCTCCAGGACGGCGAGGATCGCCACGATGCCGAAGGCCTGCCACCCCCCGTAGAAGACCGCGGCGACCAGGCCGAGCGCGGTGATCGCGAACGACCAGCCGAAGGTTTTCAGAAGCACTGGCTACCCAATCTTGTGTGTACGGGTCTCGCTCGCGCCGTACTCGGCTTTACCTACTGTTGACCACGAAGTGTAGAGGGCGCCGGTGTCCTGCGGGTGGGGCGGGCCCTACATCCGGACCGATCGGTGCTATGAGACGTTCACACCGAAGTCGAGCGCGATGCCGCGCAGGCCCGAGGCGTACCCCTGGCCGACGGCGCGGAACTTCCATTCGCCCTGGTAGCGGTAGAGCTCGCCGAAGATCATGGCAGTCTCGGTGGAGGCGTCCTCGGACAGGTCGTAGCGGGCGAGCTCCTGGCCGTCGGCCTGGTTGACGACCCGGATGAAGGCGTTGGAGACCTGGCCGAAGGTCTGGCCGCGTTCGTCGGCCATGTGGATCGAGACCGGGAAGACGATCTTGTCGCAGGTGGCGGGCACCTTCGGCAGGTCGACCAGAATCGATTCGTCGTCCCCCTCGCCCTCACCGGTGAGGTTGTCGCCGGTGTGCTCGACCGAGCCTTCCGGGCTCTTGAGCTGGTTGTAGAAGACGAACCACTCGTCGCCGAGGACCCGCCCGCCCTGGCACAGCAGCGCGCTGGCGTCCAGGTCGAAGGGGGCGCCGGTGGTGGAGCGGGCGTCCCAGCCGAGTCCGATCATGACGTTGGTGAGGTTCGGTGCGGCCTTCGAGAGGGAGACATTGCCCCCCTTGGCGAGCGTGACGCCCATGATGCTGGTCCTCCCCTAGCGGTGATTCTCCGGTTGTCCTGCACGTCCGGCGCCGACCGTAAACGGTGCGGCGCCGGACAGAGCGGACTTTCGAACGCCCCGGGGGCGTTCACCTGGCTCAGACGTTGACGCCGAAGTCCTGGGCGATACCGCGCAGGCCGGAGGCGTAGCCCTGGCCGATGGCGCGGAACTTCCACTCGGCGCCGTTGCGGTACAGCTCGCCGAAGACCATCGCGGTCTCGGTCGAGGCGTCCTCGGACAGGTCGTAGCGGGCGATCTCGGCGCCGCCGGCCTGGTTGACCACGCGGATGAACGCGTTGCGGACCTGGCCGAAGGACTGCTGGCGGTTGTCGGCGTCGTAGATCGACACCGGGAAGACGATCTTGTCGACGTCGGCGGGGACCGCGGCCAGGTTGACCTTGATCACCTCGTCGTCGCCCTCGCCCTCACCGGTGAGGTTGTCACCGGTGTGCTCGACCGAGCCGTCGGGGCTCTTGAGGTTGTTGAAGAAGACGAAGTTCTGGTCGCTGGCGACCTTGCCCGCCGAGTTCAGCAGGAGTGCGCTGGCGTCCAGGTCGAAGTCGGTGCCGGTGGTGGTCCGGACGTCCCAGCCCAGACCGACGAGGACCGCGGTCAGGCCGGGGGCCTCCTTCGTCAGCGATACGTTGCCGCCCTTGCTGAGGCTGACTCCCACGAGTCCTCCCATGTGTGTCTGGGGCGGGGAGCCCCGTCGTGCTTCGGATACCGGATCAACGATTCGATCCTAGTGACGGGTTCCCGCCGCACGCAGGCCCTGGACCCCGAAGAATCACGGGGTGTCGGCCGTGCGGACCCCTAGGGGGCCGGCAGGGGGGGTCACAGCGCGTCGAGCGCCGTCACGTACTCGTTCAGGTCGCGGGCGTCCGGCAGACCGTTGACCACGGTCCAGCGCACGACGCCCTCCTTGTCGATGACGAAGGTGCCGCGGACGGCGCAGCCCTTGCCCTCGTCGAAGACGCCGTAGGCGCGCGAGGTCTCGCCGTGCGGCCAGAAGTCGCTCAGCAGCGGGTACTCCAGGCCCTCCTGCTCGGCGAAGACGCGCAGGGTGTGGATGGAGTCGTTGGAGACCGCGAGCAGCTGGGTGTCGCGGTCCTCGAACTTCGGCAGGTTGTCGCGCAGCTCGCACAGCTCACCGGTGCACACGCCCGTGAAGGCGAACGGGTAGAAGAGCAGCACCACGTTCTTCTCACCGCGGAAGTCGGACAGCTTCACGGCCCGGCCGTGGTTGT
Organism: Streptomyces sp. NPDC001507; assembly: GCF_042894765.1. Taxonomy (NCBI): domain Bacteria; kingdom Bacillati; phylum Actinomycetota; class Actinomycetes; order Kitasatosporales; family Streptomycetaceae; genus Streptomyces; species Streptomyces sp. NPDC001507. The sequence goes on along the minus strand of NZ_JBIAVV010000002.1, from coordinate 175,223 downwards.
CCTTGAGCTCGAAGTCGGGCGCCTTGTCGCCGACCTGGATCGCCATCGCTGCATCCCATCGTCAGGGGCTGTTCGGGTGTGGACACCCTATGCGGCGGCACCCGCGCGGCGATCACGGCAGGCCGGTGGACGGACCGGCGCCCGGTCCGTCCACCGGCGGGGCTCAGCGCTTCTTGGCGGCGGCCTTCGGCGTGTTCAGCCGGCTGCCGTTCCAGTCCTTGCCCACGCTGACGCTCTTGGTCTGCGAGAGGCCGGCGGTCGTGACCGCCTCGCCGATGTCGCTCGGCTCGACGTAGCCGTCGCGGCCGGTCTTCGGCGTCAGCAGCAGGATCGAGCCACCTTCCTCGAGGAAGCCGAGGGCATCGACCAGCGCGTCCGTCAGGTCGCCGTCATCCTCACGGAACCAGAGCACCACGGCGTCTGCCACGTCGTCGTAGTCCTCGTCCATCAGCTCGTTGCCGATGGTCTCTTCGATGGACTCGCGGAGCTCCTGGTCGACGTCGTCGTCGTAGCCGATCTCCTGGACCACCTGGTCTGGCTGGAACCCCAGCCTGACGGCAGGGGTGGTCCGCTCCTCCGCGTGGTCCGCGGTCGCGCTCACGGGTTGCCTCCTGATCATGTCTTGGTGATGAACTCAGCCACGCGCGTGCGCGAAGCATTGGCCGTAGTCCACACGGGCGGGACGGATCGCGCAAGTACCCGGCCGTCCAGACCGCCGAAACGGTGACGATCCCGGCCGTGTCGCCGCAACTCCCGGCACCGTATCGCGGACGGGCGTGACACACACCACTCCCTTTTGCCCGCTATGTGCCTTTCGGAATCATCCTCACATACGGCGGTCGAACGAGTTTGCCAAGCGCGTCACACCCCGGGCGTATCGTTGCGTTTTGGCCGGTCCCGAGTTACCTCGCGGTAGAGATGACGTGCGCTGCCCCGGGGTGGACGATGGGACAGCGGTGCAGGCCAAGCGCAGGGAACAGTGAAAACCGAAAAAAACAGGGAATCAGTGGCCCTCTGACAGGTAAGGAACAGCGTGGCTTCCGGATCCGATCGCAACCCGATCATCATTGGTGGCCTTCCGAGTCAGGTTCCTGACTTCGATCCCGAGGAAACCCAGGAGTGGCTCGACTCGCTCGACGCCGCCGTGGACGAGCGCGGCCGGGAGCGGGCCCGTTATCTGATGCTCCGCCTGATCGAGCGCGCCCGCGAGCGGCGCGTCGCGGTGCCCGAGATGCGCAGCACGGACTACGTCAACACGATCCCGACCCGGGCCGAGCCCTTCTTCCCGGGCAACGAGGAGATCGAGCGCAGGGTCCTGAACGCGACCCGCTGGAACGCCGCGGTGATGGTCTCCCGCGCCCAGCGTCCGGGCATCGGCGTCGGCGGCCACATCGCCACCTTCGCCTCCTCGGCCTCCCTCTACGACGTCGGCTTCAACCACTTCTTCCGCGGCAAGGACGACGGCCTCGGCGGCGACCAGGTCTTCTTCCAGGGGCACGCCTCTCCCGGCATCTACGCCCGCGCGTTCCTGCTCGACCGGCTCAGCGAGGCCCAGCTGGACGGCTTCCGCCAGGAGAAGTCGAAGTACCCGGACGGCCTCTCCAGCTACCCGCACCCGCGTTCGATGCCGGACTTCTGGGAGTTCCCGACGGTGTCGATGGGCCTCGGCCCGATCGGCGCGATCTACCAGGCGCGGATGAACCGCTACATGCACGCGCGCGGGATCGCCGACACCTCGAAGTCGCACGTCTGGGCGTTCCTCGGCGACGGCGAGATGGACGAGCCGGAGTCGCTCGGCCAGCTCTCCATCGCCGCCCGCGAGGGCCTGGACAACCTGACCTTCGTCGTCAACTGCAACCTGCAGCGGCTCGACGGCCCGGTGCGCGGCAACGGCAAGATCATCCAGGAGCTGGAGTCGGTCTTCCGGGGCGCCGGCTGGAACGTGATCAAGCTGGTCTGGGACCGCACCTGGGACCCGCTGCTCGCCCAGGACCGCGACGGCGTGCTCGTCAACAAGATGAACACGACCCCCGACGGCCAGTTCCAGACCTACGCCACCGAGTCCGGTGCGTACATCCGCGACCACTTCTTCGGCGACGACCAGCGGCTGCGCGCCATGGTCGAGCACATGACCGACGACCAGATCCTGCACCTGGGCCGCGGCGGCCACGACCACCGCAAGATCTACGCGGCGTTCAAGGCGGCCACCGAGCACCGCGGCCAGCCGACGGTCATCCTGGCCAAGACGATCAAGGGCTGGACACTGGGCCCGAACTTCGAGGGCCGCAACGCCACGCACCAGATGAAGAAGCTGACGGTCGCCGACCTCAAGGGCTTCCGGGACCGCCTGCACCTGCCGATCTCCGACAAGGAGCTGGAGTCCGGCCTGCCGCCGTACTACCACCCGGGCCGGAACTCGGAGGAGATCCAGTACATGCACGACCGGCGCAAGGGCCTCGGCGGCTACGTGCCGACCCGCGTCGTACGCTCCAAGCCGCTCGCCCTGCCGGACGACGAGACGTACGCGACCGTGAAGAAGGGCACCGGCCAGCAGTCGATCGCCACGACGATGGCGTTCGTACGACTGCTCAAGGACCTCATGCGGGACAAGGAGCTCGGCCGCCGCTTCGTGCTGATCGCGCCGGACGAGTACCGCACCTTCGGCATGGACTCCTTCTTCCCGAGCGCGAAGATCTACAACCCGCTCGGCCAGCAGTACGAGGCGGTCGACCGCGACCTGCTGCTCGCGTACAAGGAGTCCCCGACCGGCCAGATGCTGCACGACGGCATCTCGGAGGCAGGCTGCACGGCCTCGCTGATCGCGGCCGGTTCCGCCTACGCCACGCACGGCGAGCCGCTCATCCCGGTCTACGTCTTCTACTCGATGTTCGGTTTCCAGCGCACCGGCGACCAGTTCTGGCAGATGGCCGACCAGCTTGCACGGGGTTTCGTCCTGGGCGCGACCGCCGGCCGTACGACCCTGACCGGTGAAGGCCTCCAGCACGCCGACGGCCACTCCCAGCTGCTGGCCTCGACGAACCCGGGCTGCGTGGCCTACGACCCGGCGTACTCGTACGAGATCGCGCACATCGTCCAGGACGGCCTGCGCCGCATGTACGGCGGCGACGCGGAGCACCCGCACGGCGAGGACGTCTTCTACTACCTGACCGTCTACAACGAGCCGATCCAGCACCCGGCCGAGCCGGCCGACGTCGACGTCGAGGGCATCCTCAAGGGCGTCCACCGGATCAGCGCGGGCACGGCGGGCACGGTCCCGGCGCAGATCATGGCGTCGGGCGTGGCGGTCCCGTGGGCGATCGAGGCCCAGAAGATCCTCGCCGAGGACTGGAACGTGAAGGCCGACGTCTGGTCCGCCACCTCCTGGAACGAGCTGCGGCGCGAGGCCGTGGCGTGCGAGGAGCACAACCTGCTGCACCCGGAGGAGGAGCAGCGGGTGCCGTGGGTGACGCAGAAGCTGAGCGGCGCCGAGGGGCCGTTCGTGGCCGTTTCCGACTGGATGCGGTCGGTTCCGGACCAGATCGCGCGCTGGGTGCCGGGCACGTACCAGTCGCTGGGCGCCGATGGGTTCGGCTTCGCCGACACGCGGGGCGCGGCGCGCCGGTTCTTCCACATCGACGCGCAGTCGATCGTGGTCGCGGTGCTGACCGAACTGGCCCGCGAGGGGAAGCTCGACCGATCGGTGCTCAAGCAGGCCATCGACCGGTACCAGCTGCTGGACGTGACGGCGGCGCACCCGGGCGCGGCGGGCGGCGACGCGTAGCGCTCCGCGAGGAGGCCGGTGGGCGACTGCGGGCCGGTGGGGGCCGGTCGCGCAGTTCCTCCCCCAGCCTTCGGCCGGGGGTACCCCCAGCGCCCCTCCGGGGCGCTGTCGGGGGCGCGGTTGATGCCTACGATGCGCACATGGAACGACAGTCGGCACAGGCCCGTTGGGAGCAGGTCACCCAACGGCCGTTGCTGGCGCTCGCGGTGGTCTTCGCCATCGCCTACGCGCTGCCGATCGTGGACGGTTCCGCCGGGCACGTCCTCACCGCCGCGTGCACGGTGGCGGAGTGGGTGGTGTGGGGTTCCTTCGCCGTGGACTACCTGATACGGCTCGCCCTCGCGCCGCGCCGCAAGGAGTTCGTGCGGACGCACTGGATAGACCTGTGCGCGGTGGTGCTGCCGCTGCTCCAGCCGTTGCGGCTGCTGCGGCTGGTAGCGACGCTGATGCTGGTGGGGCGGCGAGCCCGGATGGCCTCGCAGATCCGGCTGACGACGTACGTCGTCGGCGCGGTCGTCGGCCTGCTCATGTTCGGCTCGCTGGCCGTGCTCTCGGTGGAACGCGACTCGCCGAACGGGAACATCCGGACGCTGGGTGACGCCCTGTGGTGGTCGTTCACGACGATGACGACGGTGGGGTACGGGGACCACGCGCCGACGACCGGGCTGGGCCGGATGATCGCGGTGGGCCTCATGCTCTCCGGGATCGCCCTGCTGGGTGTGGTGACCGCGAACATCGCGACCTGGTTCATCGCGCGGTTCGAGAAGGACGACGTCGAGGAGCGGCGGCAGACGGAGGCGATCGCTCTGCTGACGGAGGAGGTACGGGCGCTGCGGGCGGAGGTGCTCGCCTTGCGCGAGGGCGTGGGCGCTGAGGCCACGGCGTTGCGCTCACCGGCGCTGGCCGGGTGCCCCTGCGCCCACCCGTGCCGCCTGGGAGTGCCCCCAGGCCTTTCGGGCTCTGGGGGAGGCACGACTGCCCGCAGCTGAGACGCTTGCGCGGGTGCCGCTTCGCGGGTGGGCGCCGCCCGAGCGGCACGACTGCCCGCAGCTAGGGAGACACGGCTGGGGAGCGCCCCGTAAGGGGGCGCTGGGGTACCCCCGGCCGAAGGCTGGGGGAGGAACTGCGCGACCAGCCCTCACCGGGCCGCACGCTAGAGCGATACCCCGCCCAGGAACAGCAGCGCCAGCAGCGTGTCGATCGCCCCCAGCACCACCGCCACCAGCGCCGGTATGGAACTCTTCGGGTTCCACGCCCGGCCCATCGAGAACCAGCCGCACACCAGCGCCACAGGCCCCAGCACGATCCCCAGCGCGAAGAAGCCGGCGACCGCGCAGATCGTGCCGACGATGCCCAGCGTGTCGCGGTCCAGCCCGCTCCGTGGGCCTGCGGCGCCACGTGAACGGGGGTACCCGCGTGTTCGTTGCCCGAAGCTCGCCATCATCAACTCCTCGGTCTTGGTGACCTGTTCGGGTTGATGACCGGGTACCCCTGTTCCGCGCCCGCAGACCTGCCCGCGCGCTGCCCCCCTCCAGCAGCGCGCCGCGGCCAGCCCGTCCCCCCATGCCCTGCGGAGGACTTGACCCACTGTGACCTGCGGCGCGTGCCAAGAGCGAGGAATCTTTAGCGGAGTCACCCTGATAGGCGAACTTCGCTCCCAGAAACCGGACATATCGGCCCGGCGCGTTGCGCTAGATGTGACCCACGCCCGCGTCAGCGCCCGCGTTCTCGCCGCGCTTGGTGAACAGCGCGACCAGGATCGCGACCGCCGCCACCCCGGCCGCGACGAGCGAGGCGAGGCTCATGCCGGAGATGAACGTGTCATGGGCGACGTCGGAGATCTTCGCGGCGATCTCCGCGGGCGTGCCCTTGGCGACCGGCGCGACGCCGACCTGGACGGCCTCCGAGGCCTGTGCCAACTGCGCGTCGGTCAGCTTCGGCAGACCCGCGTCGGCCCAGTTGCCCGGCAGGTCGCTGTCGACCTTTGAGGCCATCACGGCGCCGAGCACGGCCGTGCCGAGGCTGCCGCCGATCTGCATCGCGGCCTGCTGGAGACCGCCGGCCACGCCGGACAGCTCCATCGGCGCGTTGCCGACGATCACCTCGGTGGCGCCGACCATGACCGGCGCGAGGCCGAGGCCGAGCAGCGCGAACCAGAGGGACATGAGCGCGCTGCCGGTGTCCGCCTTCAGCGTGGACATGCCGTACATGGCGATCGCGGTGGCCGCCATGCCGCCGGCCAGCGGGATGCGCGGGCCGAGCTTGGTGATCGCGGCGCCGGCCAGCGGGGAGCCGACGATCATCATGCCGGTGAGCGGGAGGAGGTGGAGGCCGGCGTCGACCGGGTCCATCCCGTGCACGTTCTGCAGGTAGAAGGTCACGAAGAACAGGCCGCCCATGAAGGCGATGGCCATCAGGACCATGAGCACGACGCCCGCCGAGAGCGGGACCGAGCGGAACAGGCCGAGCGGGATCAGCGGCTCCTTGACCCGTGTCTCCCAGAAGGAGAAGAGGGCGAAGCCCAGCACCGACGCGGCGATGAACGTCCACGTCTTGCCGTCGCCCCAGCCCCAGCTCGGCGCCTTGATGAGTGCCCAGACCAGGCAGAACATGGCGCCGGAGAGCAGGGCGATGCCGGGCAGGTCGAAGGAGCGCGGCGCGTTCTCCGCGCGGTGGTCGAGCAGCATGACCACGCCGAGGATCAGGGCGGTGGCGCCGACCGGCACGTTGATGAAGAAGACCGACTGCCAGCTGACGTGCTGGACCAGCACACCGCCGAGGATCGGGCCGCCGGCCGTGGAGGCGCCGATGACCATGCCCCAGATGCCGATCGCCATGTTGAGCTTCTCGGCCGGGAAGGTGGCCCGCAGCAGGCCGAGCGCGGCCGGCATCAGCAGTGCGCCGAACAGGCCCTGGAAGACGCGGAAGGTGACGACCAGGCCGATGCTGTCGGAGAGGCCGATGGCTCCGGAGGCCGCGGCGAAGCCGACGACGCCGATCAGGAACGTCTGCCGGTGGCCGAAGCGGTCGCCGAGCTTGCCCGCGGTGATCAGGGAGACCGCGAGGGCCAGGAAGTAGCCGTTGGTGATCCACTGGACCTGGGCGAAGGTGGCGCCGAGGTCCTTCTGGATGGCGGGGTTGGCGATGGCCACGATGGTGCCGTCGAGGGCGACCATCATGACCCCGACGGCGACGGTTATCAGGGTGAACCAGGGGTGGCCGCGCAGGCCGGAGGCCGGCGGCTGTTCCGGCAGGGCTGCTGGTGCCTTGTCCCCCGACCCCGCCGTGTCGATCGTCGTCTGACTAGTCATGCGTTCGAGGCTAGTGACAGCCGCTGACAGTTGACAAACAATTTCACTAGTCAGTAACTGTCAGGCATGGAAACGCTGCGCGAACGCAAGAAACAGCGCACCCGGGACATGCTGCTGCGGTCCGCACTGGAACTGTTCGTGACCCAGGGCTACGAGCACACCACGGTGGACGAGATCGCCGCGGCCGTCGACGTCTCGCAGCGCACCTTCTTCCGTTACTTCGCGAGCAAGGAGGACGTGGCCTTCTTCGTGCCGCGGCTGACCGAGGAGCACTACGCCGAGGCGGTGCGCCGCCGCCCGCCCGAGGAGCCCCCGCTGGAGGCGCTGCGCCGGTCGATCATGGACAGCTGGGACACCATCGAGGAGGCCATCGAGCGGTACGTGCCGATCGAACTGTTCCTGCGCACGTACAAGATGATCGAGGCGACCCCGGCCCTGTTCGCCGCCCATCTGCGGCGCCAGGCGGAGACGGAGGAGGAGATCGCGCGGATCGTCGCCGGGCGGGAGGGCGTCGACCCGGACACCGATCCCCGGCCCCGGCTCGTGGTCGCCGTGTTCGGCGCGGTCATCCGGGTCACCGAGCGGCACTGGTCGGTCGGCGCCGACTTCAGCATCACGGCAATCCGCGAACTCACCGCCTCCTACCTCGATCAGGTGGGACCGGCGCTCACCGGGAACTGGCGAGAGGGCTGACGCCCCGTCACACCCGCCTGAGACAGGCCTCACGTTTGCCAAAACGTGATAACTGTCACTCAGTTAACGCGAGACCCCTTCGTTCTCCTAGTGTGTCCTCCCAGTGACTTCCTTCGACACCTCCCCGCCCCTCAACGTCTGGCGCGCACTGCTAGCCCTGGCCGTCGTGTTCGTGATGCTCGCGACCACCGGCTGGACCGCCCTGCGCACGCACCGCGAGACCACCGCCCTGCAGACCTCCCTCGCCAAGTGGGAGCACGGCAGCGTCCACGGCCTGCACCTGCCGGACCCGGAGGCGTCGCCCGCGCTCCTCACCCGGTTCTTCACCTCGCTCACCGCGCAGGAGCGCGACCGGCTCGTGCACCGGTACCCGCTCGCCGTGGGCAACATGAACGGCGCTCCGGTCGAACTGCGTTACCGCGCCAACGACATCGCCCTCGGCCAGCAGCGCGCCGTCGAGAAGAAACGCATGCACGACCCACGGCTCAGCACGGCCGGGCAGCAGGACGCCGGCCGGCGCATGCATCGCTACGAGGCGCTGATGACGAAGGGCCGGCAGATCCTCGCCTTCGACCCGGACGGCGGCGGCCGGGTCGCCGAGGTGTTCGGCGACCTCACGAAGGCCGAGCGGATCTCCGTCGTCGTCCCCGGCGTCGACACCGACCTGCTCACCTTCCAGAAGACGTACCGGCAGTACACCGCCCCGGTCGGCATGGCCAAGGCGCTGTACGGGGCGGAGCGCACGGCGAGCCCGTCGACCCGTACGGCCGTGATCGCCTGGGCCGACTACACCGCGCCCGACGGTCTCGGCGTGGCCGCGGCGACCGGGACGGCCGCCGAGCAGGGCTCCGTACGACTCAACGCGCTGCTGCGCGCGCTGCCCGGGGACGCGCCGGTGTCGATGTTCTGCCACAGCTACGGCTCGGTGGTCTGCGGGGTCGCCGCGCACGCCATGCCGGACCGGGTGACCGACATAGCGGTGGCCGCGAGCCCCGGGATGCGCGTCGAGAGCGCCTCCCACCTGGGCACCTCGGCCCGGGTGTGGGCGATGCGGGACGCCACCGACTGGATCCAGGACGTCCCCTACCTGGAGCTCGGCGGACTCGGCCACGGCGCCGACCCCGTCTCCTCCGCCTTCGGCGCCCGGGTGCTGTCGGCGCTCGACGCGAAGGGACACGCCGGCTACTTCGAGCCGGGCACGGACAGCCTGCGCAACCTCGCGGACGTCGGGGTCGGCGCATACGGCGCGGTGACCTGCGCCCGCGACGATGACGGGTGCCGGGCGGGTTTGTCCGGCACGTCGACGGCCGGACGCGCGTAGAGACAGCAGGAAGTGCGGTATGCGCGGGGATGGGACTGGGAAGCACGTGCCGCATACGATGAGCCGCATGGGTGACGTACTGGCCGGATTTCATGCCGCCTGGGAGTTCGAGTCCGACTCCGTGCTCATCCGCTACGAACGGGGGATTCGAACACCCAAGCTGTTCCAGAGCCTGGGCGAGCGCCGGGTGCCGCTGGCCGCGCTGGCGGGTGTGACGCTCACACCCGGCAAGCGGGGCACGGTCGTCCTGAAGGCCGAGCCGCGCCCCGGCGCCGATCCCCTCCTGGAGGCGGCGGCCGGACAGCTGAAGGACGGCAGCGACCCGTACCGCCTGGTGGTCCCGGCCGAGCGGGCGACCCTCGCCGAGTACTACGCCGACGAGCTGCGACCACTGCTCACGCAGTCCGGGCCGGCGGACAGGTTCCTGGTCGCCGCGCCCGAGGGGCCCCGGCAGTTCAAGGCGTACGACGGGAAGGCGAGCTTCGACGGCAGTGCCGTGCACTTCCGGTGGTCGTGGACGGGTGCGTCCACGGCGAAGTGGAAGGCCGGCGACCAGAGCTTCGCCGTCGCCGACCTCGGGGGTGTGGAGTGGCGCTCGCCCGAGGTCTTCGAGGGGCACCTGCGGCTGCTGCGGCGGGACCTCGCGGGGACGAAGCCGACGGTCCCGGCCGACCAGGATCCGGCGACCGTGGTGTTCGGGCTGGGATACGGGCCGGTGCACGAGTCGTTGCCGTTCGCGGCGGCGGTGCTGGAGGCCCTGCGGGCCAAGGGGGCCGCGGCGGTGCCGGTGCCGGCGGGGCGGCGGGACCCCGCGGACATCGCGGAGCGGATTCGGCATCTGGGAGAGCTGCATCGGGCGGGGCTGGTGACCGACGAGGAGTTCGCCGCGAAGAAGGCGGAGTTGTTGGCGGAGCTTTGAGGGTGCGTTGTCGGGTGCGGCGCGGTGGGGGCTGTTCGCGCAGTTCCTCGCGCCGCCGAAGGGGCGCGTTTCAGTTGCCGCCTGTTTCATAGAAGCTGATCTTGCGGTCCAGGACCGACAAGGTGTCGTGCAGCTCGGCGATGCGGGCCAGGACGTCCCTTCTCGTCTGCTCCAGGAGCTCGCGGCGCTCGGGGTAGGTCGTCTCGCCCTCCCTCACCAGCTCCGCGTAGCGGACCATGTCGGCCACCGGCATGCCGGTCAGGCGGAGCTTGGTCACGAAGTCGAGCCAGTCCAGGTCGCGGTTGCTGTACCGGCGCTGACCGGTGTGGGAGCGGTCGATGCTGGACATCAGGCCGATCCGCTCGTACCAGCGCAGGGTGTGGGCGGTCAGGCCGGTGAAGGCGACGACCTCGCTGATCGTGTAGCGGTCCTGGCCCTCGGGGCGCGGATGCCGCCGGGGCGGGGCGGAACAGATGTCGGCGGGCGCGCGCTCGGACTGCTGGGTGGGGGTCGCGGTCGTGGTCTGCATCACCGTCATGCGCCCACGCTATGACCTTCGAGTGGACTCGAAGCAAGCGCAACCCGGTAATAAATACCCGCGACGGGCGGCCCCGGCGGTGACTAGCGTGCGGGGCATGAGTCTCGTACGCCGTGCCACGGCCGAGGACGCCGCGGAAGTGCTGCGTCTGCGCCAGGTGATGATCGACGCGCTGCCCGGCGGGGACAGCTCCACAGGATGGCACGCCCAGGCGCGGCCGGCGCTGGAGGAGAGGCTGGGCGAGCCGGACGGGGACTTCGCCGCGTTCGTCGTCGACCACCCGGACCGGCCGGGGGCACTGGCCGCGCTGGTCGCCGGGACCGTCGACTACCGGATCGGCAAGGCGGGCAATCCGCACGGCCGCTCCGGGTACGTCTTCAGCGTGGCGACCGACCCGGACGCCCGCCGCCGCGGGTACGCGCGCGCGTGCATGGCGGAGCTGCTGGCCAGGTTCCGCGAGCGGGGTGCGGGGCAGGTCATGCTGACCGCGTCCGCCGAGGCCGAGCCGCTCTACGCCGCGCTCGGCTTCGTCCACAAGCCGGACCCCACGATGACCCTGCGGCTCTGAGCCGCTTAGGGTCGTGGCATGCCCTTGAACAGCCTCGCCTCGATCGAGAACTGGCCCGTCCCCACCGCCGCGGCGGGTGTCGTACGCGCCGACGGGACGGTCCCCGGGACCCACGGGCCGGTCGGGCACCGCTTCCCGCTGGCCTCCGTCACCAAGCCATTGGCGGCGTACGCGGTGCTCGTCGCGTACGAGGAGGGGGCGGTCGAGCTCGACGAGCCGGCGGGGCCGGAGGGGGCGACGGTACGGCACCTGCTCGCGCACACCTCGGGGCTGGCCTTCGACGAGCACCGGGTCATGGCGCCGCCCGGGGATCGGCGGCTGTACTCGAACGCCGGGTTCGAGGTGCTCGGGGACCATGTCGCCAAGGCGACGGAGATGCCGTTCGCGGAGTACGCGCGGCAGGCGGTACTGGAGCCGCTGGGCATGACGTCGACGTCGCTGGAGGGCTCCCCGGCAAAAGACGGCGTGTCCTCGGTCTCCGATCTCCTCCGCTTCGCGGCCGAGCTGCAGGCGCCGAGGCTGCTGGACCCGCGGACGGTGGCGGAGGCGACGCTGAGCGTGCAGTACCCGGGCACGAAGGGCGTGCTGCCGGGGTACGGCCACCAGAACCCGAACGACTGGGGACTGGGCTACGAGATCCGCGACTCCAAGTCCCCGCACTGGACGGGTGGTTCGTCCTCGCCCCGCACCTTCGGCCACTTCGGCCAGGCGGGCACGTTCCTGTGGGTGGACCCGGACGCGGGGGTGGCGTGCGTCGCTCTGACCGACAGGGCGTTCGGCCCCTGGGCGATCGAGGCGTGGCCGGCGTTCACGGACGCGGTGCTGGCGGAGCTGCGGGGCTGAGGCCGGCCGGGGCGGGGGGACGCTTACCGGCGCTGGCAGGGTGCCGCTGCGCCCACCCGTGCCGCCCTGCGGCACGCCTGCCCGCAGCTGACACGTAGGCCGGAGCTGTGTAGCTGACACGTAGGCCGGAGCTATGTGGCTGGCGCGAGTGCAGCGTCCCGTAAGGGGCGCGGGGCCCCAGCCGATATGCGGCTCCGCCGCGCGGGCGCGGCCGGCCCGCGACCGTCGCTACCCCGCCATTTCCCACAGCAACAGCTCTGTCTCCGTGATCCCCGACACCTCCAAGTCCTTCGCGTCGGTGATCCGTGCGGAGTCCCCCGGCCCCAGCTCCACCCCGTCCACCCGCACATCCCCCCGCACCACGTGCACGTACACGTACGCCCCGTCCGGTACCGCCGTCCGCTCCCCCGCCCCCAGCCTGCGGACGTGCAGCATCGCGGCGGCCTCCGGGACCGCGTACGGAGTGGAGTCGGCGATGCCGCGGACGATGTCGTAGGAGGGGTCGCCGCCGGGGCGTGCCGGGGCCAGCCACATCTGGACGAAGGTCAGCGGGCCGGGGCCGTCGTTGCGCTCCACGTGGCGGACGCCCCCCGCGGAACTCAGCCGCTGCACGTCGCCGGGGCGCACCACCGTCTCGTGGCCCGCCGAGTCGCGGTGCGTGAGCTCGCCCTCGACCACCCACGTCACGATCTCGGTGTGGCTGTGCGGATGCTCGTCGAAGCCGGCGCCCGGCGCCAGCCGCTCCTCGTTGCAGGCGATGACCGCCCCGAAGCGCAGGTTGCCGGGGTCATAGTGCGGGCCGAAGGAGAAGGCGTGCGACGACTCGATGCCGGTCGCCGGGTCGCCTCCCGGATAGCGCTGCGCCGCGCGCCGTACGTCCATCACGGCACCACGGTAGACCGCAGTCGGCACCCGGCGGCGCAGGCTCCCGTCCGGATAAGGCAGTCTTGTCCCCGTGCCCGAACCCGTAACAAGCAAGTCCGACCCCTCGGCTCATCAGGCCCACCCGCACTCCGCGACCCTGAAGCGGCTGGAGAAGTCGTCCGGCAGCCTCGCCGCCCAGGCCATCGCGCGGATGGACGAGACCCTGCCGTGGTACCGGGCCATGCCCCCGGAGAACCGCTCCTGGATCGGGCTCGTCGCCCAGGCGGGCATCGCGGCCTTCACCGAGTGGTTCCGGCACCCGGACGCCCCGCAGGCGATCTCGACGGACGTGTTCGGGACCGCGCCGCGGGAGCTGACCCGGGCGATCACGCTGCGGCAGACCGTGGAGATGGTGCGGACCACCATCGAGGTCATGGAGAGCGCGATCGACGAGGTCGCGGCACCCGGCGACGAGAGCGTGCTGCGCGAGGCGCTGCTCGTGTACGCCCGTGAGATCGCCTTCGCCACCGCCCAGGTGTACGCCCAGGCCGCCGAGGCACGCGGTGCCTGGGACGCGCGGCTGGAGTCGCTGGTCGTGAACGCCGTGCTGAGCGGGGAGGCCGACGAGGGTGCCGTCAGCAGGGCCGCGGCGCTCGGGTGGAACTCGCCCGACAACGTGTGCGTCGTGCTCGGGACCGCGCCGGACGGGGACAGCGAACTGACCGTCGAGGCGATCCGGCGGGCCTCCCGGCACGCCAAGCTCCAGGTGCTGACCGGGGTGCTCGGGGACCGCCTCGTCGTCATCGCCGGCGGCAACGACAATCCGCTGGCCGTGGCCAAGTCGCTGATCGGGCCGTACGCCGCGGGGCCGGTCGTCGCCGGGCCGGTGGTGCCCGACCTGCTGGCGGCCACCCGGTCCGCGCAGGCCGCCGCCGCTGGGCTCAAGGCCTGTTCCGCCTGGCAGGACGCGCCGCGGCCGGTGCTGGCGGACGATCTGCTCCCGGAGCGCGCCATCGCGGGCGATCCGAGCGCGCGCGAGCAGTTGGTGGAGGAGATCTACAGACCGCTGGAAGAAGCCGGTTCGGCTCTGCTGGAAACGCTGAGCGTATATCTGGAACAGGCGAGCAGCCTGGAGGGTGCGGCCCGGATGCTCTTCGTCCACCCGAACACCGTGCGCTACCGGCTCCGACGTGTGACTGACGTCACCGGATGGTCGCCATCCGATGTACGATCCGCCTTCACACTGCGGATCGCGCTGATCCTGGGGCGTCTGGTCGATGGAGATCCCCAGTCATAGGATTTTGTCGGGGGCCCACAAAACCCCCTCGTGTTCTTCGTCCCTGTCCCCACGGGCGGCCGTGGCCGTCCCCAAGAGAGAGTGTGAGAGTGCTCGTACTCGTCGCTCCCGGCCAGGGCGCCCAGACCCCTGGCTTCCTGACCCCCTGGCTCGACCTTCCCGGTGTCGAGGACCGTCTGCGTGCCTGGTCGGACGCCATCGGTCTCGACCTGGTGCACTACGGCACGGACGCCGACGCGGACGAGATCCGGGACACCGCGATCGCCCAGCCGCTGCTCGTCGCCGCCGGACTCGTCTCCGGCGCGGCACTCGGTGACATCGCCGGCATCGCGCCGGGCGCGGTCGCCGGACACAGCGTCGGCGAGATCACCGCCGCCGCCTTCGCGGGCGTCCTGGACGAGACCGCCGCGCTGGCCCTCGTGCGCAAGCGCGGCCTGGCGATGGCCGAGGCCGCCGCGATCACCGAGACCGGCATGTCGGCGCTGCTCGGCGGCGACCCGGAGGTCTCCGTGGCGCACCTCGCGAAGCTCGGCCTGACCCCGGCGAACATCAACGGCGCGGGGCAGATCGTCGCGGCCGGCACCCTGGAGCAGCTCGCCGCGCTGAACGAGGACAAGCCCGAGGGCGTCCGCAAGGTCGTCGCCCTCAAGGTCGCCGGCGCCTTCCACACGCACCACATGGGCCCCGCCGTCGAGAAGCTGGCCGAGGCGGCCAGGGAACTCGCGCCGCTGGACCCGAAGTTCGCCTACGTCTCCAACAAGGACGGCCGGGCCGTGGCGTCCGGCGCCGAGATCGTGGAGCGCCTGGTCGGCCAGGTCGCCAACCCGGTCCGCTGGGACCTGTGCATGGAGACCTTCAAGGAGCTCGGCGTCACCGCCCTCCTGGAGGTGTGCCCCGGCGGCACCCTGACCGGCCTGGCCAAGCGCGCCCTGCCCGGCGTGAAGACGCTGGCCCTGAAGACCCCCGACGACCTCGACGCGGCCCGCGAGCTCATCGCCGAGCACAGCTGAATCAGGAGCCCATTGCGATGTCGAAGATCAAGCCCAGCAAGGGTGCTCCGTACGCGCGCATCCTCGGCGTCGGCGGCTACCGCCCGACCCGCGTGGTGCCCAACGACGTGATCCTTGAGACGATCGACTCCTCCGACGAGTGGATCCGGTCGCGCTCCGGCATCGAGACCCGCCACTGGGCGGGCCCCGAGGAGACGGTCGCCGCGATGTCGATCGAGGCCTCCGGCAAGGCGATCGCGGACGCGGGCATCGACGCCGAGCAGATCGGCGCCGTGGTCGTCTCGACCGTCTCGCACTTCAGCCAGACCCCGGCCGTCGCGACCGAGATCGCCGACAAGCTGGGCACGAACAAGGCCGCCGCCTTCGACATCTCGGCGGGCTGCGCGGGCTTCGGCTACGGCCTCACGCTCGCCAAGGGCATGGTGGTGGAGGGTTCCGCCGAGTACGTGCTCGTCATCGGCGTGGAGCGGCTCAGCGACCTCACCGACCTGGAGGACCGGGCCACCGCCTTCCTGTTCGGCGACGGCGCGGGCGCGGTCGTGGTGGGTCCCTCGCAGGAGCCGGCGATCGGCCCCACGGTGTGGGGCTCCGAGGGCGACAAGTCGGAGACCATCAAGCAGACCGTCCCCTGGGACCGTTTCCACTTCGGTGACAGGTCCGGGCTACCGGTCGACAGCCAGGGCAACATCAAGTTCCCGGCGATCACGCAGGAGGGCCAGGCGGTGTTCCGCTGGGC
Organism: Streptomyces sp. NPDC001507; assembly: GCF_042894765.1. Classification (NCBI taxonomy): domain Bacteria; kingdom Bacillati; phylum Actinomycetota; class Actinomycetes; order Kitasatosporales; family Streptomycetaceae; genus Streptomyces; species Streptomyces sp. NPDC001507. The sequence goes on along the minus strand of NZ_JBIAVV010000002.1, from coordinate 159,342 downwards.
CGTGTTCGAGATGGCGAAGGTCGCTCAGCAGGCGCTGGACGCGGCCGGGATCAGCGCGGACGACCTGGACGTCTTCATCCCGCACCAGGCCAATGTGCGGATCATCGACTCGATGGTGAAGACTCTGAAGCTGCCGGAGCACGTCACGGTCGCCCGTGACATCCGCACCACCGGCAACACCTCGGCCGCCTCGATCCCGCTCGCGATGGAGCGGCTCCTGGCGACCGGTGAGGCGAAGAGCGGCGACACCGCACTCGTCATCGGGTTCGGGGCGGGTCTCGTCTACGCCGCCACTGTCGTTACCCTCCCCTAGGCACTCCGTGCCGGATCATGCATCCGGAACGGGTCGCCGTCCGCAGTACCTCAGCAACCGTCTGGAACATCTAAGAAGGAGCGCCTGACATGGCCGCCACTCAGGAAGAGATCGTCGAAGGTCTCGCCGAGATCGTGAACGAGATCGCCGGCATCCCGGTTGAGGACGTCCAGCTGGACAAGTCCTTCACCGACGACCTGGACGTCGACTCGCTGTCCATGGTCGAGGTCGTCGTCGCCGCCGAAGAGCGCTTCGACGTCAAGATCCCGGACGAGGACGTCAAGAACCTCAAGACCGTCGGCGACGCGACCGACTACATCCTCAAGCACCAGGCCTGAGGCAGTTAACTAGCCTCCGGCTGCAATGCCCCGCCACCCGGCGGTGGCGCCGTCGAATCCCGTATCCGTTGGAGAAAGAATTCCCGTGAGCCCGACCAATCGCACCGTGGTCGTCACCGGTATCGGCGCAACCACACCGCTGGGTGGCGACGCAGCTTCGTTCTGGGAGGCCCTGGTCGCCGGCAAGTCCGGCGTCCGCCTCCTGGAGCAGGACTGGGCGGCCGAGCTGCCCGTCCGTATCGCGGCGCAGATCGCCGTGGAACCGGGCGAGATCATTCCCCGCCCGCAGGCCCGCAAGCTGGACCGGTCCGCGCAGTTCGCGCTGATCGCCGCCAAGGAGGCCTGGAAGGACGCCGGTTTCACCGCCAAGGCCGGTGAGGACGCGTCCGCCAACCCCGACCGGGTCGGCGCCGTCATCGCCTCCGGCATCGGCGGTGTCACGACCCTGCTCGACCAGTACGACGTGCTCAAGGAGAAGGGCGTACGCCGTGTCTCCCCGCACACCGTGCCGATGCTGATGCCCAACTCGCCGGCCGCCAACGTCGGTATCGAGCTGGGTGCGCGGGCCGGTGTGCACACGCCCGTGTCGGCCTGCGCCTCCGGCGCCGAGGCCATCGGGTACGCCATCGAGATGATCCGCACCGGCCGTGCTGACGTCGTCGTGGCCGGCGGCACCGAGGCGGCGATCCACCCGCTGCCCATCGTCGCGTTCGGCAACATGATGGCGATGTCCAAGAACAACGACGACCCCGAGGGTGCGTCGCGTCCCTACGACTCCGGCCGTGACGGCTTCGTCCTCGGCGAGGGCGCGGGCGTGATCGTCCTGGAGTCCGAGGAGCACGCGAAGGCGCGCGGGGCGCGGATCTACGCGGAGGCGGTCGGCCAGGGCATCTCGGCCGACGCGCACCACATCACGCAGCCGGAGCCGTCGGGCAACGGGATCGCGCACGCGCTGCAGAACCTGCTCGACAACACGGATCTGAAGCCGGCCGAGATCGTGCACGTCAACGCGCACGCGACGTCGACGCCGCAGGGTGACGTGGCCGAGATCAAGGCGCTGCGGAAGGTGTTCGGCGACGACGTCGACCACATGGCGATCTCCGCGACCAAGTCGATGACCGGTCACCTGCTCGGTGGTGCCGGCGGTATCGAGACCGTCGCGTCGATCCTGGCGCTGGTGAACCGGACCGCTCCGCCGACCATCAACCTCGACGACCTCGACCCCGAGGTCAACGCGGACGTGGTGCGGGGCGAGGCGCGGCAGCTGCCCGAGGGCAGGATCGCCGCGCTGAACGACTCGTTCGGGTTCGGCGGCCACAACGTCGTCCTGGCGTTCAGGACCGTGTGAGAGACGCTGTGCTGAGGCTTGTGGCCCGGACTCCGTTGGACGGAGTGCGGGCCACAGTGCGTCTCGTCGTCGGCTGACCGCCCGGTGGGGGCTGGTCGCGCAGTTCCCCGCGCCCCTAAAGGGGCGCTCGCCCCTGGTCTTTTAGGGGCGCGGGGAACTGCGCGACCAGCCACGACGGCGCCGCAGACGACACGGCGGCTCAGACCACCTGGTGGAGCCACCGCACCGGCGCGCCCTCGCCCGCGTAGCGGAACGGCTCCAGTTCGTCGTCCCAGGGCTTGCCGAGGAGTTTGGCGATCTCGGCCTCCAGGGCCGTCTCGCCGCGCTGTGAGCGGGTCAGGGCGGCCCGCAGGCGGTCCTCGGGGATGAGGATGTCACCGTGGATTCCGGTGACCGCGTGGAAGATGCCGAGGTCGGGGGTGCAGCTGTAGCGCTCGCCCTCGGCCTTCGCGCAGGGTTCGGCCGTGACCTCGAAGCGGAGCAGGTGCCAGCCGCGCAGCGCGGACGCCAGTTTGGAGGCCGTGCCGACCTCGCCCTGCCAGGAGAACTCGGACCGCCAGGTGCCGGGTGCGGCCGGCTGGCGGATCCAGTCGAGGTTGACGCGCGTGCCGAGCACCCCGGCGACGGCCCACTCGACGTGCGGGCACAGCGCGCGGGGCGCGGAGTGCACGTACAGAACTCCACGTGTCGTCACCGGAACCTCCGGGCTGAGCGGGACATCTTGCTGGCTGGCCGGCGGCAGTGACACGACCGCCGCGTTGATGGCGAGGCTACCGTGCGGTGGCGCAAGGAGTGTGACGTACCGTCGGTCCCACAGCCAGGAAACCCCCGCCATTCACCCAGGGGGACGCTTGTACGGGGGTGGTCCGTTGCAGGGCGCGGGGCGGGAACTCCCGTGCGTTGTTATGGACGGGGACGATCGGGCAGACGGAGAGGACCGAAGGGGTATGCGCAAGCAGCGACGACGTCGGCGTTCGCGTGCCCTGGCAGGCGCCGTCGCCGTCACCGCCGTGCTGGGGGTGGCCGGGTGCGATGTGCTGGGCGGTTCCTCCGCCGCGACGAAGAGCGAGAGGACGCGGGCCGCCCGGGCCGTGCAGGTGTGGGACCGCAGCCCGGCCTCGATCGCGGCCGTCGGCGACTCCATCACCCGCGGCTTCGATGCCTGCACGGTCCTCTCGGACTGCCCCGAGGTGTCCTGGGCGACCGGCACCAGCGAGCAGGTGGACAGCCTCGCGGTACGGCTGCTGGGGCGGGCGCAGGCGGCCGACCACAGCTGGAACTACGCGGAGACCGGCGCCCGGATGGCCGACCTGCCGGGGCAGATGGCCGACGCGGCGGTGCGCAGGCCTCAGTTGGTGACGGTGATGGTGGGGGCGAACGACGCCTGCCGCACGTCGGTGCGGGCGATGACCCCGGTGGCCGACTTCCGCAGCGAGTTCGAGGACGCGCTGGCCACCCTGCGCAAGGCGCTGCCGAAGACGCAGGTGTACGTGGCGAGCGTGCCGAACCTGAAGCGGCTGTGGTCCGAGGGGCGGACCAACCCGCTGGGCAAGCAGGTGTGGAAGCTGGGCATCTGCCCGTCGATGCTCTCCGACGCGGACAACCTGACCAGCGCGGCGACCGTGCGCCGGGACAAGGTGCAGCAGCGGGTCGAGGACTACAACAAGGTGCTGCGGGAGGTCTGCGCCAAGGACCGGCGGTGCCGGTTCGACGGCGGGGCGGTGTACGCGTACCGGTTCGGGACCGGTCAGCTCAGTCACTGGGACTGGTTCCATCCGAGCACCGACGGTCAGTCGAAGCTGGCCGCGATCGCCTACCGGGCCGTCACCGCCAAGGATCCGGTGGACTAGACCCTTGCCTTAGGGTTTCCCCATGAGCGAACTTTTCGGCACACTTTCCGACGGCACCGAGGTGCACCGCTGGACGCTGGAGCGCGCGGGGACCCGGGTGCGGGTGCTGTCGTACGGCGGGATCGTGCAGTCGGCCGAGGTCCCGGACCGGGACGGGCGGACCGCGGACGTGGTGCTGGGGTTCGCCGGCCTGGACGGCTACCTGGAGAACCCGGGGCCCTACTTCGGCGCCCTGGTCGGCCGGTACGCCAACCGGATCGCGCACGCCCGCTTCCCGCTGGACGGCGTGACCTACTCCCTGGAGCCGAACAACGCGCCCAACTCCCTGCACGGCGGCGCCCGCGGTTTCGACAAGCGGGTGTGGGAGGCGACGGCCGTCGAGCACGGCGTGCGGCTGACCCGGGTGAGCCCGCACGGGGAGGAGGGGTTCCCGGGGCGGCTGGCGGTCGCCGTGACGTACACGCTGGACGAGTCGGGGGCCCTGCACATCTCCTACGAGGCGGTCACCGACGCGCCGACCGTCGTGAACCTCACCAACCACAGCTACTTCAACCTGGCCGGTTCCGGGCACGCGGGCGGCCACGAGCTGCGGATCGCGGCCTCGCGCTACACGCCCGTGGACGGGGACCTGATCCCGACGGGGGAGCCCGCGGACGTCTCGGGCTCCCGGTTCGACTTCCGTACGGCCCGCAAGATCGGCTCCGGCTACGACCACAACCTCGTCCTCGACAAGGGGGGGACGGAGACTCCGGTGGAGATCGGCGAGCTGTACGACCCGGCGTCCGGCCGCACCCTCACCGTGGCCACCACCGAGCCGGGCATCCAGCTCTACACGGCCGAGCACCTGACCGGCCCCTTCGCCCCCGGCGACGGTGTCGCCCTGGAGACCCAGCACTTCCCGGACTCCCCCAACCGCCCCGACTTCCCGAGCACCCGGCTGGACCCGGGCCGGACCTACCGCTCGGCGACGGTGTACGGCTTCGGCGTCCGGGACTGACGCTCCGGACAGTACGCAAGCCCCGGTCCAGGGGTCAGGTCCCGGACCGGGGCTGCTCAAGGGGGACGCGTCCCGGCTCCGACCTTAGCCGCGGCTGTGAGAAGTCGGCCGGTCATCGGGCGCGTCGCAGCGATCTCGTACGAACCCTTCACAAACGCCCGCGGGTTCGTCGGGGGGCTCATGGTGTAGACCACATCGCGGCCCACACGCGATACTGCGCCCGATCGGCACCACGCACCCCACTGCGACGGAAGGCCAACCCCCTTGACTTCCCCACGTGTTCGGATCGGCGTCCTCGGCATCGTGCTGCTGACCGGAGCGCTCGTCCCCACCGCCGCGCACGCCGCCACCACCCCCTCCCCCACTGTCGAGGAACAGCGGCTCGACCAGCCGGTGCCGCAGGAGATACTCCGGCGGTCCGGGTTCGACGCCGTGGCCCCCGGGTTCGCCCGTGCGCTGGAGCACACGCACTCCTACGCGCAGGCCCGGCAGGCCGTGGCACGGCAGGGGGCGGCGCTGTGGCGGCGGGCCGTGGACCGGGCGCAGGGCAGCGGGCCCGCCGGCGGTGACCTGAGCCGGGACGACGACCGGCCGCTGTACTGGGCGCGGCTCGGGATGACGCGCCAGGTGCGCACCTGGGCGCCGGGGTTCGCGGTCGGCGAGCGGCAGCGGGCCGCGCTGCTGGACCTGCTGGAGCGGACCTCGCGCGGGCAGACGGACATCCGCTACCCCGGCAAGGGCCTCCGGCGGATCCTCCTCACCGGGTTCGACCCGTTCACGCTGGACCGGGACATCCGGATCTCCAACCCGTCCGGGGCGAGCGCGCTGGCCCTCGACGGGACCGTGATCGAGACCGACGAGGGGCCCGCGCGGGTGGAGACGGCGGTGTTCCCGGTGCGGTGGGACGACTTCGCGGCCGGGACCGTGGAGCGGACGCTGCGGCCGTACCTGCCGAAGGTGGACCTGTTCACGACCGTGAGCCAGGGGCGGGTCGGCCGGTTCGACGTGGAGCGGACGAACGGCGCCTGGCGGGGCGGGTTCCCGGACAACGAGAACGTGAGCCGGACCGGGACCGTCCCGGTCGCCGACCCGGCCTCGCAGCCGCAGTGGACGACCACCACCCTCCCGTACGCGGCGATCACGGCGGCGGACACGGGGCGGTTTCCGGTGTACGACCACACCGAGGTGACCGAGATACCCGCGGGCGCGACCGACCCCGTCGTACGGGCGGACGGGCCGACCGCCGGGTCCGCCGCGCGGGCCGGGGGCGGCGGGGACTACCTGTCCAACGAGATCGCCTACCGGGCCACGCTGCTGCGCGACCGGCTCGGGCTGCACGGCACGCTGCCCGGCGGGCATGTGCACACGCCGGTGCTGCAGTTCGGTGCCGGGAACACCACGCAGGTGACCGACCCGGAGTTCGTGCGCAACCGGGTGGACATCGTCGAGCAGGTACGGGCGATCGTGACCGTGGCGGCGGACGCGTCGTTCAGGGACTGACGGGTTCCCCGGTCCGCTCGTCCTCCTCGGCCGTCTCCTCGCCCAGCAGGTCGCGGGCGAGGAGGGTGGCACCCGCGACCGCGCCCGGCATCAGGAACACCGCGACGAACGGGACCAGGAAGGCGAGGCCCAGCGGGGTGCCGAAGCCCCACACCAGGGTCTTCCGGGACCGCAGCAGGGCGAGCCGGGCGCGCAGGTCGACGCCCCGGCGCTGGAGGGCGACGGCGGTGAGTTCCTCGGTGAGGAAGAAGCCGGTCACGAAGAAGCCGATGACCGGTACGACGGTCTGCCCGACGAAGGGCAGGAAGCCGAGGGCGAAGAGCAACACGCCCCAGAGGGCGGCCCGGACCAGGATGCGCAGGCTGTCCCGGGCGGAGATCCACAGCTCGCGCCAGAACGGCAGCCCGGACTCGGGCGCGGTGCCGTCGGGCGAGACGTCCGCGTCGACCTTCTCGGAGAGGTTCTCGTAGAACGGCTGGCCGACCAGCAGGGTCACGGCGGTGAAGGTGAGGACGGCGCCGAGGAGGCCGAGGGCGAACAGGACGGCGGTGAGGAAGCCGCGGAAGAGGCCGAGCCAGGGGCTGGACCAGTCGTCGGCGAACGGGGTGGCCCAGGCGACGAAGTCAGCTCCCCATATCGCGAGGGCGACGAGGGCCGCCGCGTAGAGAACCAGGGTGATCAGACCGGGCAGCAGACCGAACCCGAACTGCCGTCCGTGCCGCCCGACCCACCGCTGGCCCTTGAGAAGATAACCGAACCCCACCCCGAGATCACGCATGGCCAAAACTTTACCGGCCCCCGAACAACACCCCGCGGGGGGGGCAACGCCCCCAAAGGAACGCGAGGAACAGCGCGACCAGCCCCAACGAACGCCCCGGACGAACAACGCCCCATCCCGACCAGCGCCCCCGAAGGGGCGCGAGGAACTGCGCGACCAGCCACGAGGGCGCCGCGGACGAAACGACGCCCCATCCCGAACAGCGCCCACAAAGGAACGCGAGGAACTGCGCGACCAGCCCCAACGAACGCCCCGGACGAACAACGCCCCATCCCGACCAGCGCCCCCGAAGGGGCGCGAGGAACTGCGCGGCCAGCCGCGACGGCGCCGCGGGCGAAACGACGGCGTGGACTTCGGCCGACCCGGCGGAGCGCTTACGCAGGGGTCACCGCCACCACCACCCCCCGGTCCGCCGCCGGGCTGACCGCCGCCGACACGCGTACCGCCGTCGCCCGGGCCACCCGGCCCGCGCCGGCCGCGGAGGCCAGCAGCAAGGGCTGGAGGTGTTCGAGCCCCGTCACGGCGAGTTCCTCGGCGGCGATGAGCGCCGGGCCCGCCGCCCGGGCCGTCTTCGCCGCCGCCTCGGTCAGGTCGGCCAGCGGCGGCAGCGCGGCCCGGACCACGCCCGCGCCCGCCTCGGTCACGCGCTCGGCGAGGGCCATCTGGAGGGGCAGCAGCGGGGCCACGGCCGAGGTGACGGCGTCGGCGATGCGGTGGAGTTCGGGGGCGGAGTCCCGGAGGGCCTCGGCCGAGGTGCGCAGCAGCGGGGTGAGGGCCAGCAGGACGCCGGCCGCCCCGCCCGCGGCCGCCGGCAGCAGCGGGGACAGCGCCTCGGTCAGTTCGCGCAGCGCCGCCGCGAACTCCTCCACGGCCGGCTCCACCGCGTCCAGCAGCGGCAGCAGACTGTCCCTGAGGGCCGTCAGGAGCGGCTCCGCGACCGGGTGGACGGCCAGCGGGGCGCCGCTGGTGCCGAGCCGGGTGAGGGTCTCCACGACGCGGTAGAAGGCCTCCTGCGCCCCCGGTGCGGCACTGGCCTCGGCCAGCTCCGCGGTCGTCCGGCGCAGGACGCGCAGGAGTTCGGGGGCCGAGCCCTCGCGCGGGTCCAGGGTGTTGACCGCGATCCTCGTGAGGTTCTGGGCGGTGTCCAGGAGCTGGCCGGTGATGTCGGTGGTGCTGCGGGCCATGCGCAGCACGTCCGCCCTGCCGGGAAGTGAGGGAATCGTCGCCATGAGCCGGGGCCCTCCCGCCGCTGTGGGGTCTGTCCGCGGTGTGTCCGCCCTCAGCATGCCCCGGTTGAGTCGAACAGGTACATCTCGCCGTACCGATCGCAGGAAGGGGTAGGTCGCCCAGGTGGGTAGGGCGTTGTTCACAGTGGGAGCTGCCCCGGCGGCTCGGTTGAGGAGAACGGATGACGCAGGAGATCACCGTCCAGGGCACGGTCGCGGAGGGCTTCGAGGCGGTGCGCGAGGAGTTCGCCGCCTTCGTCGCCGGCGGACCGGCCGACTACGAGGGGCAGTTGTGCGCGTACGTCCGCGGCAGGCGGGTCGTCGACCTGTGGGCGGGCGAGGGGGCCGGCGGGGACTCCCTGTACGGCGTGTTCTCGTCCACGAAGGGGGCGGCGCACCTGGTCGTGGCGATGCTGGTGCAGGACGGCACGCTGGAGCTGGACCGTAAAGTCACCTACTACTGGCCGGAGTTCGGCGCGGAAGGCAAGGGCACGCTGACCCTGCGGGACCTGCTGGCGCACCGGGCGGGCCTGGTGGGTACCGACGCCGGGTTCGGCCCGCAGGAGCTGGCCGACGACCGCGCGATGGCCGAACGCCTGGCCGACCAGCGGCCGTTCTGGCGCCCTGGCACGGCCTTCGGCTACCACGCCCTGGTCATCGGGGCGCTCACCGGCGAGGTGGTACGGCGCGCGACCGGCCGTACCCTCCAGGACGTCTACGAGGAGCGGGTCCGGGCGCCGTACGGCCTCGGGTTCTTCCTGGGCCTGCCGGCCGCACACGAGCCGCGTTTCCGCACGACCCTGCCGATGCGGCCCACGCCCGAGGAGCAGGCCCTGCTCGACTCCGTCCCGTCCGGCCCGCACACCCTCGGGGGGATCGCCTTCAACGAGCACGCCGCCGAGCCCACGGACCTGGCGGCCCTCCCCAACGACCGGCTGGTCCGCGCCAAGGGCCCCGCCTCCTTCGGCGGGGTGGCGTCCGCGCGCGGCCTGGCCGGGATGTACGCGGCGCTGCTCAGCGAGGTCGACGGCAAGGCCGCGCTGCTGAAGGAGGACACGGTGGCGGAGTTCGGCCAGTTCCACTCGGTCGGCTACGACCTGGTGACCCGGACCCACAGGTCGTACGGCCTGGGCTTCCAGGTGACGGCGGACACCTGGCACCCGTTCCTCGGCGCGGGCACCGTCGGCCACAGCGGGGCAGCGGGCTCCCAGGCTTTCGCGGACCCGAGGAGCGGGGTCGCCTACGGCTACACACGCCGCCGGTTCGCGTTCCCGGGCGGAGCGGCCCCGGAGAACGACCGGCTGGCGCGGGCCGTGCACGAGGCGGCGCTGAACGCGCCCCTTTAGGGGCGCTGGGGGAGGAACTGCGCGAGCAACCACGACGCACCCGCACCCGACACGGAATCCGCACCCGGCACGGCGAGAGACCGCACCCCACGTCCAAGGGTGCGGCCTCCGCACACAGCGCAACGACGACCGTCAGGCCAACGTCACGCCGATGTTCCCCCGAGTTGCCTTCGAATAAGGGCAGACCCCGTGCGCCTTCTCCACGAGCTCACGGGCAACCCCCTCCTCGACGCCCGGAATCTCCGCCGAGATCTCGACGATGATCCCGAACCCCTCCTCGTTCTTCCCGAGCCCCACCTTCGCGGTCACCCGGGACCCGGACACGTCGACCCCGGCCTGCCGGGCGACGACCGCCAGCGCCCCCTGGAAGCACGCGCTGTACCCGGCGGCGAACAGCTGCTCCGGGTTGGTCCCGGCCCCGCTGCCGCCCAGTTCCTTGGGCGGGTTGACGACGACGTCGAGCCGCCCGTCGTCGGTGGCGACCCGGCCGTCGCGGCCGTTCTCGGCGGTGGCCACGGCGGTGTAGAGGACGTCGGACTGCTGAATGGGCATGCGGTTTCTTCTCTCCTCGGTCCGCCGCGACTCGCGCCCACGATCGACGACGGTTTCGGAAAGAAGTTACCGCATACCGGAAAGTGGAGACAGGCCTACAGCTTGACGATCATCTTGCCGGTGTTGTCGCCGCGCAGGACCCCGAGGAACGCCTCCACGTTGTTCTCGATGCCCTCGACGACCGTCTCGCGGTACTTCAGCTGCCCGGAGGCCACCCACGGGCCGACCTCGGCGACGAACTGCGGCTGCAGGTCGTAGTGGTCGCCGACCAGGAAGCCCTCGATCCGGCCGCGGGTCTGGATGAGGCGGGCCAGGTTCTTCGGGCCGGGGACCGGCTCGGTGCTGTTGTAGACGGAGATCATGCCGCAGACCGCGATCCGGCCGTCCCGGTTGAGCTGGCCGATGGCCGCCTCCAGGTGGTCGCCGCCGACGTTGTCGAAGTAGACGTCCACGCCGTCGGGCGCGGCGGCGCGCAACTGCTCGGCGACCGGGCCGTTCTTGTAGTTGAAGGCCGCGTCGAAGCCGTACTCCTCGACCAGCAGCTTCACCTTCTCGTCGGAGCCGGCCGAGCCGATCACCCGCGAGGCGCCCTTGAGCTTGGCGATCTGGCCGACCTGGCTGCCGACCGCGCCGGCCGCGCCGGAGACGAAGACCGAGTCGCCCTCCTTGAAGGAGGCGGTGCGCAGCAGGCCCGCGTAGGCGGTGAGGCCGGTCATGCCGAGGACGCCGAGGTACGTCGACAGGGGGGCGGCGCCGGCGTCGACCTTGACGGCGTTCTTCGCGTCCACGACCGCGTACTCGCGCCAGCCGAAGAAGTGCAGCACGTGGTCGCCGGCCGCGATGCCCTCGGCGTTCGACTCGACGACCTCGCCGACCGCGCCGCCCTGCATGACCTTGCCCAGCTCGAACGGGGCGACGTACGACTTCGCGGCACTCATCCGGCCGCGCATGTACGGGTCGACCGAGAGGTACTTGTTCCGCACGAGCACCTGCCCCTCGCCCGGCGTGGGGACCTCCGCCTCGACCAGGGCGAAGTCCTCCGGCTTCGGCCAGCCGACGGGACGGCTCACCAGGTGCCACTCGCGGTTGATCATGACATGCGCCTTTCCTAAATTACTTCAGTACCTGAAACAACCATGCTCCTGAATATTTCATGATGTCAAGTAACGCGGTACCCTGGAGCGCATGTCGTCCACACGGTCCACTCCCGCGCAGACCCGCCGCCCCGACGCCCTGACCCTGGAGGTCGTCGAGCTCATCGGGGACGTCGTGGCCCGTTTCTACGCGGACTACGAGGAGGCGGCGGGCGAGCACACCCTCACCGGGGCGCAGGCCCGGCTGCTCAGCCTGCTCTCGCTGGAGCCGCTGCCGATGCGGAAGCTGGCGCAGAAGCTGAAGTGCGAGCCGTCCAACGTGACGGGGATCGTGGACCGCCTTGAGGCGCGCGGGCTCGTGGAGCGGCGGCCCGACCCGGCCGACCGCCGGGTGAAGCTGGCCGCGGCGACGGACGAGGGGCGCCGGGTCGCCCGTGACCTGCGCGAGGGGCTGCGCTTCGCGCGGGAGCCGCTGGCGGGGCTCTCGGACGAGGAGCGGCTGTCGTTGCGGGACCTGCTGCGGCGCATGCTCGACGCGTGACGCTCCGCCGGCAGCGCCGCGAGAGGCCGCCGGCCGGGTGCGGCGCCGTCGTGGCCGGCCGCGCAGTTCCTCCCCCAGCCTTCGGCCGGGGGTGCCCCCAGCGCCCCTTCGGGGGCGCTGCCGCCTAGAGTCGCCGGATGCAGATGGATCTCAATCTTCTGACGGTACTCGACGCGCTGTTGGAGGAGGGGAGCGTCACCGGGGCCGCGGATCGGCTTCGGCTCTCCGCGCCCGCGGTCAGCCGGAGTCTGGGGCGGATCAGGCGACTGACCGGCGATCAGATCCTGGTGCGCACCGGCCGGACGATGACGGCCACGCCGTACGCGCTGGCGGTGCGGGCGGACCTCCACCGGCTGGTGCAGGAGGCGCAGGGGCTGCTGGCCCCGCAGCGGCGGCTGGATCTGGCCACGCTGGACCGGACGTTCACCCTGCAGTTCCACGACGCCGTCACCACCGCGATCGGCCCCGGGCTCCTGAAGGCCGTACGGGAACAGGCACCCGGTGTGCGGCTGCGGTTCCTTGCCGAGGCGGGTACGGACACGAACGACCTGCGGCACGGGCAGGTGGACATCGAGGTCGGTGCCACCGAGCCGGCCGCACCCGAGATTCGTTCGCAGACGCTGGGCGAGGACCGGCTGATGGTCGCCGTGCCCGGGGACCTTCCGGGCGAGCGGCTGACCCTCGCGCGGTACGCCGCGGCCGACGAGACCCGGCTGACCGGGATCGCCGCGGACGTGCTCGACGCGGCGCGGCTGGCCGAGGCGCTGCGGGGCAGCACGACCGTGCTGTCCGGGCTCGGCATCAGCGGCGGCAGCGGGCGGGGCGTCCTGACGGCGGGCGCGCGGGCGGCCGTCGACGCGGGCGCCCGGGTGATCTGGCTCGGCGCCTTCGGCACGGGCGTGACCGCGCAGGCGGCCGGCGGGTTCACCCGGAACCTGCTGCGGACGTTCATGAAGTCCGAGATGAGCGACCGGGTGACGGCGTGTGAGGTGGTGATCGGGGCCGGCGGCACGGTGTTCCACGCCGGTCCGCTGGCGGACACACCGCTGAGTGCGGGCCGGCGCACGCTGACCGTGGAGGAGGCGCCGAGGAGGTTCTTCCCCGCGAGGGTGGGGAGAGCCACGGTCGCGGCGGCGATGCTGGACGAGGCCGAGAGCGGGAGTCATCCGGGGCGGACGGTGATTCCGGTGGACTGAGCCGGTTGCATGCTGGGTTTGCTGCGGTGGATGCGTCGGGTGCGGACCGGTGGGGGCTGGTCGCGCCCACGCGGCGGAGCCGCAAATCGACACAGCCCCGCGTCCCTTACGGGGCGCTCTCCAAGGCGGCGTCGAAAGGAAGATCCCCCTTACGAGCACCACCACAGAATTACGAGCACCACCACAGAAATCGCGTGCACGTCTTGCTCGGGGACGGGGAGGGGGACGGGTCCGACGTCGTCGGGGTCGCCGTCGGGGTCGAGCCCGTCGTGGATATCGCCGTCGCCGTCGGCTTGCCGGCGCCCGGGCCCGTCGACGCCGACTGGCCCTCCGTGTCCTTCGGGGAGGCCGACGGGGAGGCGGACGCCTTGTCCTTCGAGGAGGACGGGGACGGGGAGGCGGACGGGTCGGCCGAGGCGGAGTCCGCCCTGCCGGTCGCGCCGGAGGTGTCGCCCAGGGGCTGGGCCGTCGTGGTCGGGGACGACGTCGAGGTACCGCCGTCGGTGGTGTCGCCGCCCGCCGAGGCAGGGCCGGGGCTGGTGAACGGTATGGCGTCCGTGCCGAGTTCGGCGAGGCTCAGGCCGCCGGCCGCCAGCACGCACGCCGCGACCACCAGCAGGACCCTGCGGCGCCTACGGCGATGGGCCGCGGCTTTGCGGTCGCGACGGCTTCCGTCGGGGGCGGACTGCCCCTCCTCGGGATCCTCGGCGAAGCTCTCGGCGGCCTGCCCCCGGCTCCGGCCGCCGCGCCCACGCGTCGCCCGCCGCCGCTCGGCCCGGCCGCCCGACCGCGGTCCGTCGGCCTCGTCGGCCTCGGCCTCCACCTCGCCCGCCGGGCCGGGGTCGTACCCGTTATCGGTGAACTCCGGCTCCGTGTACGGGGTTTCACTGGGCGTGACCGGTTCGGAGGTGGCCGCTCGCGGCGCTGACGCGCGTAGCGTCTCGGCGGCGGTGCCGCACCCCGGGCAGGCGAGGGCGCCGTTGAGGTGCCGGCGGCACGGGTGGCAGTAGTCCATGACGCGGGAAGACTAAGTTCCCCGCGGGTCACATAACCAGGCACCGCTGTGAAGGTTCTGTGGGGGACCGAAAAACCTATCGCAAGCCTTGCCGAAACCGTTACCTGTTCGACCCATTGACACCCCCGCCGCCCCGTCCTTACTGTCACGCCAGCATTTCGAACGTGTGACGAAATCTCGAACAGCTGAGGGGCAACTGCCGTGCGCATCACCGGAATCAGCACACACGTGGTCGGGACGCCGTGGCGCAACCTGACGTACGTCCAGGTGCACACCGACGAGGGGATCACCGGAGTCGGCGAGACCCGGATGCTCGGTCACACCGACGCGCTGATCGGCTACCTGCGAGAGGCCGAGGCCAACCACATTCTCGGTTCGGACCCGTTCGCGCTGGAGGACCTGGTGCGCCGGATGAAGTACGGCGACTACGGCCGGGCGGGTGAGATCGTCATGTCCGGTATCGCCGTCGTCGAGATGGCGTGCTGGGACATCAAGGGCAAGGCGCTGGGCGTGCCCGTGTGGCAGCTGCTCGGCGGGAAGGTGACCGACAGGGTCAAGGCGTACGCCAACGGCTGGTACACCACGGAGCGGACGCCCGAGGCGTACCACAAGGCCGCCCAGGGGGTCATGGAGCGCGGGTACCGGGCGCTGAAGATCGACCCGTTCGGCACCGGGCACTACGAGCTGGACCACGAGCAGACCCTGTACGCCGTGTCGCTCATCGAGGCCGTCCGGGACGCCATCGGGCCGGACGCCGAGCTGATGCTGGAGATGCACGGCCGGTTCTCGCCCTCCACCGCGGTACGGCTGGTGCGCGAACTCGCGCCCTTCAAGCCGGCCTGGCTGGAGGAGCCCGTGCCGCCGGAGAACCTGAAGGCGCTGGAGAAGGTCGCCGCCAAGGTGGACATCCCGGTCGCCACCGGTGAGCGCATCCACGACCGCATCGAGTTCCGCGAGCTCTTCGAGAGCCAGGCCGTGGACATCATCCAGCCGGACGTCGGCCATATCGGTGGAATCTGGGAGACCAGGAAGCTCGCCGCCACCGCCGAGACGCACTACGTACTGGTCGCCCCGCACAACGTGGGCGGCTCGGTGCTGACCGCCGCCTCCCTCCAGGTCGGGTTCACCTCGCCGAACTTCAAGATCCTGGAGCACTTCAACGACTTCGCCGACGCCGAGATCAAGAAGGTCGTCAGGGGGGCACCGGAGGTCGTGGACGGGTACTTCCAGCTGTCCGACGCGCCGGGGCTCGGGGTCGAGTTCGACGCCGACGCGGCCGCCGAGTTCCCGCAGCAGCAGGCCCGGTTCGACCTGTGGGCCGAAGGCTGGGAGCAGCGCAAGCCGAAGGGCACGAAGTGAGCGCGTCGCAGGTCGTCGTCGAGGCGCCGGGCGCCCACCGGGTCGAGGAGCACACGCCCCGCGAGCCGGGTCCCGGCGAGGCGCTGGTCGCCGTGCACGCGGTCGGGATTTGCGGAAGCGACCGTGAGGTGTACCAGGGGAACCGGCCCGAGGGGTACGTCCGGTACCCGTTGACGCCGGGTCACGAGTGGTCGGGAACGGTACGGGCGGTCGGCGCCGGGGTCCCCACGTCGCTGGTCGGGCGCAAGGTGGTCGGCGAGGGGTTCCGGAACTGCCAGGTGTGCGACCGCTGCCACGCCGGGGAGACCACCCTGTGCACCGACGGCTACGAGGAGACCGGCTTCACCCAGCCGGGCGCCATGGCCGCCACCCTCACCCTCCCGGCCCGGCTGCTGCACGCCCTCCCTGACGACGCCGACCTCACCGCCGCCGCCCTCCTGGAGCCGGCCGCCTGCATCGCGGCCGCCGCACTGAAGGGCAACGCCCGGCCGGGCGAGCGGGTCGCGGTGGTCGGCACCGGGACGCTCGGGATGTTCGCCGTGCAGTTCCTGCGCGCGATCTCGCCGGACGAGCTGCTGGTGGTGGGGACCAGGAACGACCGTGAGGCGCTCTCCCGGTCGTTCGGGGCCACCGACTTCCGTACCAGGGACCAGGAACTGCCCGACGACTTCGACGTCGTCATCGAGACCGCCGGGTCCGCGTCCGCCGCGCGCACCGCCGCCTCCCTGCTCAGGCGCGGCGGACGCCTGGTCCTGACCGGTATCCCGGCCGCGGGTGCCGACGGCCTGGACCCGACCGACCTCGTCGTACGGCAACTGGAGGTGCACACCGTCTTCGGGGCGCCGCCGGACGCCTGGGCGCACACGGTCCGGGTCTTCGCGGCCGGCCTCCTCGACCCGTTGCCGCTGGTCACGCACGAGCTGCCGCTGACCGAGTTCCCGCACGC
Source organism: Streptomyces sp. NPDC001507 (assembly GCF_042894765.1). Classification (NCBI taxonomy): domain Bacteria; kingdom Bacillati; phylum Actinomycetota; class Actinomycetes; order Kitasatosporales; family Streptomycetaceae; genus Streptomyces; species Streptomyces sp. NPDC001507. The sequence continues at coordinate 142,943 of NZ_JBIAVV010000002.1, read as the reverse complement.
CATCGAGCTGGTGGGGGCCGGTGATCCGAAGGTGGGCAAGGTGCTGCTCCGCCCCTAGTCGTACGCCGGCCGCGGCGTGCCCTGATCTCGCCGTGGCCGGCGTACCACCACAGCCTTTTTTCTGCCCCGAGCCGCGAACCTTGTCCGAAATACCGAACACAAAGGACAGCTTGTGACGACCGACGCTTCCGTTACGGCGGCCCGCCGACCCGGTGAGCAGGCGCTCGCCGCCCTCGGCCTGGGCGCTCCCGCCCTCGACCCCGCCGACGCCTCCGCCCACAGCTTCCCGGGCGGCGGGAAGTGGCGCACCGAGATCCCCTCCTGCGAGGGTCCCGAGGCGCTGGCCGTCGTCCTCAAGGAGTCCTCGCGGCTGGACGTCCCGATCCACCGGATCAGCCAGGGCAGCGGCGTGTGGATGCTCACCGACGCCGAGATCACCGAGATGGTCGACGCGACGAACGAACGGGACATCGAGCTCTGCCTGTTCACCGGCCCGCGCGGCACCTGGGACATCGGCGGCTCGGTGCGGTCCGACTCGCGGGGGGCCGGACTGCGCGCCCGCGGCCACGACGCCGTCGCGGGATGCGTCGAGGACGCGGTACGGGCGACCGAGCTGGGCGTCAAGTGCCTGCTCGTCGCCGACGAGGGCGTGCTGTGGACGCTGCACCGGGCCCGGCAGGCGGGGATCATCCCGGCCGACACGACCCTGAAGGTCTCGGCGCTGGTCGGTCCCGTCAACCCGGCCTCGTACTCGGTCTTCGAGCACCTCGGCGCCGACTCGATCAACGTGCCGAGCGACCTGACGCTCGATCACCTCACCGAGATCCGGCGGGTGTCGGGCGCGCCCATGGACATGTACATCGAGGCCCCCGACGACCTCGGCGGCTACATCCGGATGTACGAGGTCGCCGAGCTGATCCGGCGCGGGGCGCCGGTGTACCTCAAGTTCGGCCTGTCCAAGGCCCCCGGCATCTACCCGTGGGGCAACCACCTGCGGGACGTGACCCTCAGCACCGCCAAGGAGCGGGTGCGGCGGGGGCGGCTCGCCCTGGACCTGCTGGCGCGGCACGGGGCGGACGGGGACATGGCGCCGCTGGGGTCGCGGCTGCCGGGGGTTCTGAACCGGTTCCCGGCCGACGGTTCTGCCTGATGAACGTCGGGGACTGCGGGTCGTCTGTGGCTGGTCGCGCAGTTCCCCGCGCCCCTTTCGGGGCGCTTCACAACCTTGCTTGACACATCTCAACGACGAGAAGAACAGGGACCGATCACATGCGCACTCGTAGAAGCGCCCTCACCCTCATAGCCGGGGCCGCCTCGCTCGCTCTGACGCTGTCCGCCTGCGGACAGAGCGGTGAGGGCGGCAGCAAGCAGGACAGCGGCAGCGCCAAGGGCGGCACGATCGGCATCGCGATGCCGACCAAGTCCTCCGAGCGCTGGATCGCGGACGGCAAGAACGTCGTCAAGGACCTGGAGTCCAAGGGCTACAAGACCAAGCTGGTCTACGGCGAGGACAACCCGGACACCCAGGTCTCGCAGATCGAGAACCTGATCACGCAGGGCGTCAAGGGCCTGATCATCGCGGCCATCGACAACAAGTCCCTGAACAACGTGCTCCAGGAGGCCGCCGACGCCAACATCCCGGTCATCGCCTACGACCGCCTGATCCTCGGCACGAAGAACGTCGACTACTACGCGTCCTTCGACAACGAGAAGGTCGGCGTCGAGCAGGGCACCTACATCGTGCACAAGCTGGGTCTGGACAGCGGCAAGAAGGGCCCGTTCAACATCGAGCTGTTCGCCGGCTCCAACGACGACAACAACACCAAGTACTTCTTCAACGGCGCGATGAGCGTGCTCCAGCCGTACATCGACAAGAAGCAGCTGGTGGTCAAGTCCGGCCAGACCGCGCTGAACAAGGTGACCACCCTGCGCTGGGACGGTGCGACCGCGCAGTCGCGGATGGAGGACATCCTCACCTCCTCCTACAAGTCCGCCAAGGTCGACGCGGTGCTCTCGCCGTACGACGGCATCTCGATCGGCATCATCGCCGCGCTGAAGTCGGACGGCTACGGCTCCAGCAGCCAGCCGCTGCCCGTGATCACCGGGCAGGACGCCGAGCTGGCCTCGGTGAAGTCGATCATCGCGGGCGAGCAGACGCAGACCGTCTACAAGGACACCCGGCAGCTCGCCAAGGTCGCCGCGACCATGGTCGACGACGTCCTGAACAAGAAGACCCCGCAGACGAACGACACCAAGACGTACGACAACGGCTCCAAGGTCGTGCCCGCCTACCTGCTGCAGCCGGTGAGCGTCGACAAGTCCAACTACGAGGAAGTCCTCGTCAAGGGCGGCTACTACACCGACGCCGAGCTCAAGTGACCCCTGTCCCCCACTAGTTGTCCTACGGATTGGAAGGCACGACCATGGCGGGACCCGTCCTGGAAATGCGCTCGATCGTCAAGACCTTTCCCGGCGTCAAGGCGCTGTCGGACGTCACGCTGACCGTCCGCCAGGGCGAGGTCCACGCCATCTGCGGGGAGAACGGCGCCGGCAAGTCGACCCTGATGAAGGTCCTCTCCGGCGTCCACCCGCACGGCAGTTACGAGGGCGACATCCTCTTCGAGGGTGAGCTCTGCAAGTTCGGTGACATCCGGGCGAGCGAGCAGCGCGGCATCGTCATCATCCACCAGGAGCTGGCGCTGTCGCCGTACCTCTCGCTGGCGGAGAACATCTTCCTCGGCAACGAACACGCCAAGGGCGGCTTCATCGACTGGCGGGAGACCCTGCGGCACGCCACCGAACTGCTGCGCCGGGTCGGTCTCGACGACCACCCGGAGACCCGCGTCACCGACATCGGCGTGGGCAAGCAGCAGCTGGTGGAGATCGCGAAGGCGCTGTCGAAGAAGGTGAAGCTGCTCATCCTCGACGAGCCGACCGCGGCGCTGAACGACGAGGACAGCGGCAAACTCCTCGACCTGATCCTGGAGCTGAAGAACCAGGGCATCACCTCGATCATCATCTCGCACAAGCTCAACGAGATCCGCCGGGTCGCCGACTCGGTGACGATCATCCGGGACGGCCACTCCATCGAGACCCTCGACGTGAAGTCGAAGGAGACGACGGAGGAGCGGATCATCGCGGGCATGGTCGGCCGCGACCTGGACCACCGCTTCCCGGAGCGGACCGCGTACGAGGGCGAGACGGACGCGGCACCGGCCCTGGAGATCCGCAACTGGACCGTGCGGCACCCGATCGACCACGAGCGCAAGGTCGTCGACGACGTGTCGGTCCACGTCCGGCGCGGCGAGATCGTCGGCATCGCGGGCCTGATGGGCGCCGGCCGCACCGAACTCGCGATGAACGTCTTCGGCCGGACCTACGGCCGCTACGACGGCGGCACGGTCCTCAAGGACGGCACGGAGATCCGTACCAAGTCGGTCGCGGAAGCGGTCGGGCACGGCATCGCGTACGTCACCGAGGACCGCAAGCACTACGGCCTCAACCTCATCGACACCATCAACCGCAACATCTCGCTGACCGCGCTGAACAAGGTCGCCCGGCGCGGGATCGTGGACGAGCACGAGGAGCGGCAGGTCTCCGAGGGCTACCGCACGTCCATGAACATCAAGGCGCCGACGGTCTTCGAGCCGGTCGGCAAGCTGTCGGGCGGCAACCAGCAGAAGGTCGTCCTCAGCAAGTGGATCTTCGCGGGTCCGGACGTGCTGATCCTCGACGAGCCCACCCGCGGCATCGACGTCGGCGCCAAGTACGAGATCTACACGGTCATCGACCAGCTCGCCGCCCAGGGCAAGGCGGTCGTCTTCATCTCCTCCGAGCTGCCCGAACTGCTCGGCATGTGCGACCGCATCTACACCATGGCCGCGGGCCGCCTGACCGGTGAGGTGCCCAGAGCCGAGGCCACGCAGGAAGTGCTGATGCGCCATATGACGAAAGACAAGGCGAAGGACAAAGAGGTAACGCGATGAGCACGGATGTCACCGCCAAGAGCCCGGCGCCCGCGCCGCCGGGCAAGAGCGGAGCGGCCGCCGACGGGAACCTGCTGCGGATGGTCCTGGACGGGCTGCGCCGCAACATGCGCCAGTACGGCATGCTGATCGCGCTCGGTCTGATCGTCGCCCTGTTCGCGGTGTGGACCAACGGCGACCTGCTGCTGCCGCGCAACGTCTCCAACCTGGTCCTGCAGAACAGCTACATCCTGATCCTGGCCATCGGCATGATGATGGTGATCATCGCCGGGCACATCGACCTGTCGGTCGGCTCGCTGACCGCGTTCGTGGGCGCCTTCGCGGCCGTCCTGACGGTCAATCACGGAGTGGCCTGGCCGATCGCGTTGATCCTGTGCCTGGTGATGGGCGCCGTGGCAGGTTCGCTGCAGGGGTTCCTGATCGCCTACCTCGGCATACCGTCGTTCATCGTCACCCTCGCCGGGATGCTGCTCTTCCGCGGTCTCACCGAGATCCTGCTCCAGGGCCAGACCATCGGCCCCTTCCCGAACGGCCTGCAGAAGCTGGGCAACGGCTTCCTCCCCGAGGTCGGCCCGCACACCAACTACCACAACATCACGCTGCTGCTGGGCATCGTGCTGATCGCGGCCGTGGTCTGGCAGGAGTTCCGGGACCGGCGCCGCCAGCAGGAGTTCGCCCTGGAGGTGCCGCCCACCCGCCTGTTCCTGCTGAAGCTGACCGCGCTAATCGCCGCGATCCTCGTCCTCACCATGCTGCTCGCCAGCTACAAGGGCGCCCCGATCATCCTGATCGTCCTGGGCGCGCTGGTCGTCGGCTACGGCTACGTGATGCGCAACGCGGTCTTCGGGCGGCACATCTACGCGATCGGCGGCAACCTGCCGGCGGCCAAGCTGTCCGGCGTGAAGGACAAGAAGGTCTCCTTCTACGTCTTCCTGAACATGGGCGTGCTCGCGGCCCTGGCCGGCCTGGTGGTGGCGGCCCGGCTGAACGCGGCCTCACCGAAGGCGGGCGACGGCTTCGAACTGGAGGCGATCGCCTCCTCGTTCATCGGCGGCGCCTCCATGAGCGGCGGTGTCGGCACCATCCTCGGTGCCATCATCGGCGGTCTCGTCCTCGGCGTGCTGAACAACGGCATGAACCTCCTCAGCGTCGGCACCGACTGGCAACAGGTCATCAAGGGCCTCGCCCTCCTCGCGGCGGTCGGCTTCGACGTGTGGAACAAGCGCAAGTCCGGTTCGTAGTCAGCGCGGGCCTCGCCGAAAGGCGGGGCCCCTCCTTCGTAAGGAGCCGCACATGGAACTGAACAGACGCACGGTCATCGCAGGAGCCGCGGCGGCGGGCATCGCCGCCACGACCCTCGGCGCGGGCACCGCCGAGGCCGCCTCGGGAGGCAGGAAGCCGGTGAAGGAGCTCTTCGGCACCCTCGCCGACGGGACCAAGGTCCACCGCTGGTCCCTGGCGAACGGCGGCACCCGCCTGAAGGTCCTCTCCTACGGCGGCATCATCCAGTCCCTGGAGATCCCGGACCGGCACGGCAGGTACGCCAACGTGTCGCTCGGTTACGACAACCTGGCCGCGTACGTCGCCGGCACCACCTTCTTCGGCGCGACCATCGGCCGGTACGGGAACCGGATCGCCAAGGGCCGGTTCACCCTCGACGGCACCACCTACCAGCTCTCCGTCAACGACGGCGTCAACAGCCTGCACGGCGGCGCCAAGGGCTTCAACACGAAGGTCTGGGACATCGAGGGCTTCACCTCGGGCTCCGACGTCGGCCTGCACCTGCACTACACGAGCGTCGACGGCGAGATGGGCTATCCGGGCACCCTCAGGACGAAGGTCACCTTCACCCTGAACCGGCACGGCGACTGGACCATCGACTACGAGGCCACCACCGACAGGCCGACCGTGGTCAACCTCACCAACCACACCTACTGGAACCTCGCCGGTGAGGGCAACGGCACGATCGAGGACCACGAGCTGGCGATCGCCGCCGGCCGCTACACGCCCACCGACTCGGGCCTGATCCCCACGGGCGAGCTGGCCACGGTCTCCGGCACCCCCTTCGACTTCCGCAAGGGCAAGCCGGTCGGCCGGGACATCCGCGCGGGTCACCCCCAGCAGGTGCAGGCCAAGGGCTTCGACCACAACTGGGTCCTGGACAAGGGCGTCACGGCGAAGCCGGAGCACATCGCCACGCTGCGCGACCCGCGCTCCGGCCGCACCCTGAAGATCGCCACGGACCAGCCCGGGCTGCAGTTCTACTCGGGCAACTTCCTCGACGGCACCCTCACCGGCACCTCCGGCCGCACCTACCGGCAGGGCGACGGGCTGTGCCTGGAGACCCAGCACTTCCCGGACTCGCCGAACCACGCGAGCTTCCCGTCGACGGTGCTGCGGCCGGGGCAGGTGTACAGGACGCGGACGGTTCACTCGTTCGACGCCTGAGGTGGGACGGCGTGGGCGCGGCCGGTAAGGGGCTGGTCGCGCCCACGCGCGTACGGTTCCAAGAAGAAACGTAAACCCACACTTTTTTCACACGGATTGAACAGCGCCGCACCCGCCCCCGTACTCAAGGGCGGCCCGTGCTCCCCCGCGCGGGCCGCCCAAGACGACGGGCCCGGACGTCTCCATCGGGCCCGCCTCATACGGAGGTTCAATGGCCGGCAGCGTCACCTCGTTGTTCCGCAGCGGAGCTCACAGCCCGTCGATGGCGGCACTGACCCGCGAGGGGGGCGACGGCACCGGCCCGGTCGACTTCTGCATACCCTGCAACCCGTACTTCCCCACCCCGGCCATGATGGAAACGATGGCCGCCCGCCTGAAGGACATCGTCACCTTCTACCCGAGCAGCGCCGACACCATCACCGCGGAGCTGTGCGAGCTCCTCCAGCTCCCCCCGCAGGCCGTGGCCATGGGCAACGGGTCCACCGAGCTGATCACCTGGATCGACCACCTGCTGGTCCGCGAGTCCCTCGCCGTCCCCGTCCCCACCTTCGGCCGCTGGACCGACCAGCCGATGGAGACCGGCAAGCGCGTCGACATGTTCCCGCTCCAGGAGTCCAACGGCTTCGCCCTCGACCTCGCGCAGTACGCCGAGTTCATCCGCAAGCGGGGCACCAGGGTCGCCGTCATCTGCAACCCCAACAACCCCGACGGCGGCTTCCTGCACAAGCAGGCGCTGGTGCAGTTCATGGACGCGATGGCCGACCTGGACCTGATCGTCGTCGACGAGTCGTTCCTGGAGTTCGCCGACGCCGAGGCCGAGCCCAGCGTCGTCCAGGAGGCGATGCTGCGGCCGAACGTCATCGTGCTGCGCAGCCTCGGCAAGAACTTCGGCCTGCACGGCATCCGGTTCGGCTACATGGTCGCCAACCCCGCACTGGCCGGCAAGGTCCGCTCGATGCTCCCGAAGTGGAACCTCAACGCGTTCGCCGAGTACGTCGTCTTCATGCTCAAGGAACACGGCGCCGAGTACGCGCAGAGCCTGCTCCAGGTCCGCAAGGACCGCCTGGAGATGGCCAGCCAGCTCGCCACCCTGCCCGGCCTGACGGTCTACCCCTCGCAGGGCAACTTCCTCTTCGTGCGCCTTCCCGTCGGCGCCGAGGGCACCGTGGTGCGGGACCGGATGCTCACCGAGCACCGGATCCTGGTCCGCGAGTGCGGCAACAAGATCGGGTCTTCCAGCCGCTTCCTGCGTCTCGTGGTGCGCCCCGAAGTGGACGTGCGTCGCCTGGTGTCCGCCATGGAACAGGTGCTCTACGGGACCAGGAGGGGAGCCGCCGTGCCCGAGCTGAGCACCGGGACCAGCTACAGCTCGGGTACGGCGGCGGTGGACCGGCTGGTGAGCGAGACCAACGGGGCGGGCATCCAGCTCGCCCAGGCCGTCGGCGCGGGGCCCGTACCGGGGCTCGCCGCCGCTCCCGCCGCCGGTGTCGGCATGCCGCTCCCCGTCGCCGCGCAGCAGGGCGGCGCCGGGATGCCGATGCCGGCGGCAGCCATGCAGATGCAGCAGCCTCAGCAGCAGCCGGTGATGGCACCGGTGATGCCGATGGCACCGGCGCCCGCGCCCGCCCCGATGCCCATGCAGATGCAGGCCCCGGCGCCCGCCCCGGCCGGGCCCACGCCGCCCGGGGTCCCCGCGCGCGGTGGCCTCACGGCCGCCCAGGTACGAGGCATGACGGCCCCCGCACCACCGGTCCCGAACCTCGCCCCGGCCCCGGCCACCGGCTGGCCGAACGCCCAGAGCTGGCCCAACGCAGCGGGGATGGGCCAGGCCGGCTAGCCACCCCAGGCGGTCCGGTGCGCTGCCGGGTGCACCACCACCGTGGCTGATCGCGCAGTTCCCCGCGCCCCTGAAGGGGCGCCCCACCAGGGGCGCGAGGAACTGCGCGACCAGCCCCCACCGACCCGCGGGAACAAACGAAACGCCGCCCCGTCAGGGGCGCGGGGAACTGCGCGACCAGCCCCCACCGGCCCGCGGGGAAGGAGCCGGCCGGGAGCAGTGGGGTGCTCAGTTGCGGGCGGCTCGCAGGAGGGCGGCTCCCAGCGGGAGGGCGTGGCAGGACGTCGGCTTGAAGCCCGCCTCCTCCAGGAGGCGGGCGTAGTGGGCCTCGTCGCGTTCCCGGCCGCCCACGTTGCACAGCATGTGGATGTCCCAGGCCGCGGCCGTCTCGCTGGGCAGCAGGCGCTCCACGACGAGGAGTTCGGCGCCCGGGCGCATCGCCTCCGCGCAGCGGCGCAGGATGGTGCGGCAGCGGTCGTCGTCCCAGTCGTGCAGGACGCGGGACAGGAGGTACACGTCGCCGCCGGACGGGACGGACGCCGTGAAGTCGCCCTCGGCGAACGTGCAGCGGCCGGAGAGGTCGGCCAGTTCCGACCGGGCCGCCGCCAGGGCGTCGGGGCGTTCCAGCAGGACGCCCGCCAGGTGACCGTGGGCCCGCAGGATCCGGCCGAGCAGGGCGCCGTTGCCGCCGCCGACGTCGACGACGCGTCGTGCGCCGGAGAAGTCGACGAGGTCCGGTACCGGCGCGAACATCTCCGCGCTCGCCGCCATCGACCGGTGGAAGAGGCCGGCGAGTTCGGGGTGCTCGGCGAAGTAGCGGAAGTGGTGCTTGCCGTAGCGGTGGGCGAAAGCTTCCTTCCCCGTGCTGACGGCGTACGGGAGCCCGGCGAAGGAGTCGTAGAACGGGCCGCCGTAGAGCAGTGCGAGGGGGTGGAGGGATTGCTCGGTGTGGGTGCGCAGGGGTTCGCCCAGGGCGGTGAGGTGGTGGGTGCCGTCGGGGGACGAGGTGAGCAGGCCCAGGGTGGCGAGGTAGCGCAGGAGGCGGCGCAGGGCGTCCGGGTCGGTGCCGGTGAGGGTGGCGAGGGTGGTGGCGTCCAGGGCGGGGCGGGCGGCCAGGTGGTCGGCGATGCCCAGTTCGGCCATGGTGCGGACGGCCTGCGTGGCCCAGGCGCCGGTCATGACGCCGAGGAGGGCGAGGGTGGGGTCGGGCAGGGGTTCCTGGCGGCCGGGGAGGCGGAGTTCGAAGCGCCGGTGGCCGGCGGTGCGGAAGTAGAGGACGGTGACGTTCTCGTGGTTGTTGTAGCCGCCGCCGTCCGGGACCGCGCCGCCGCGTTCCGTCAGGAGGGTGCGCAGTCCGGCGGGGATCACCCGGCCCGGTGCGGTCACCGCGAAGGCGTGGTGCGACTCGTGGCCGCCCGCCCGCTCGTCGGCGGCGACCGCCTCCAGCGGGGAGCCGGGCGGCACGGGCAGCGCGAAGATCTCCACGGTCCGCCCGGCCACCGGCACGTGCACGATCCCGACCGGGCTGTCGCCGAGGACGGCGCCATAGCGGCGGGCCAGCCGTCCGCGCACCACCACGCTCGGGGTGACGGGACCCGGGTCGAGGCCGGCGCCGCGCAGGTCGTCGCCGAGCCCGTCGAGGGAGGCGGGGAAGACCAGCACGGCGGTGTGGTCGTAGCCGAGGTGGCGGGCGACGTCGGCCCGCTCGTCGGCCGTCAGGCCGGGCAGCAGCCCGGCGAGGACCTGGTCCGTGTCGTGGTCGCGGACGTGGTCGGCCGCGTGCCGGATCCGGTCCAGGTCGGTTTCCGTCAGACATGCCTGTACGACGGAGAGGTTCATGAAGGGTTCCCGAGGATCGTGGGGCAGGAAGAACCGGGGCGGCAGCGCCGGCCCCGGGGGTCAGATGCCGGTGTAGTTCTCGGCGAAGAAGTCCTGGTGGGCGCGGGAGGCGCGCAGGCTCTCCAGGCGGGCGTACTGCAGCCGGCGGCCGTAGCGGGCCTCGTCGTCCACGCCGGCCGGGCCGTGCAGCAGGCCGCTCATCCAGTGCGAGAACTCGTGGGCCCGCCAGACGCGGGGCAGGCAGTCGGCGGCGTAGCGGGCGAGGCCGGTCCCGTCGCCGTGGGCCAGGGCCGCTTCGAGGGCGAGGGCCAGCAACTCGGCCTGGAGGACGGCGAGGTTGGCGCCCTTGGCAGCCGAGGGGCTGATGAGTCCGGCGGCGTCACCGGCCAGCCACAGCCGTCCGGCGCCCGGGGAGTCCAGGACGTCGGAGCGCAGGTCGACGACGGCCTTCTCCAGGACGGGGCCGGAGCGCAGCGGCCCGAACTCGGCGGTCCGCAGCCGGGTCGCCAGCTCCGTCCAGATCCGGTCCGCGCTCCAGTCGGCGGGGTCGGTACCGCGCGGACACTGGAGGTAGTACCGGGTGACGGTGTCCGTGCGGGCCATGTGGCCGGCGAACCCGCGCTCGTGCAGGGCGTATCCGACGGCCTCCAGGCTGGGCGGGGCCGCGACCAGCACGGCCAGCCAGGAGACCCCGTGGTCCCGGCGGGCGGTCCGGGTGCCGCGGGCCGTCAGCGCGGCGCGGCCGGTCCCCCGGTGCCCGTCGCAGCCGGCCACGTACCGCCCGGTGACGTCGGCACCGCCGCGCACCCGCACCCGGGCCGCCGCGCCCTCCTCGGTCACTTCACCGGCCTCGGCGCCGAACCGGATCTCCCCGCCGCGCCGCAGGTACTCGGCGATCAGGTCCCGTACGAGGTCCTGCTGCGGATAGACGGTGTGCGGCTGACCGAGGCCCAACGTGCCGTAGTCCAGGGTGAACTCGCCGCGGTCGCCGCGGAACAGGCAGGTGGTGTGGGTCTTCCCGCGGGCCAGCAGGCCGTCGGCCAGGCCGTGTTCCGTCAGCACGCGCACGGAGTGGGCGGCCAGGAATCCGGCGCGGGCCCTGCCCTCCACCGCGGCTCGGTCGCGCCGCTCCAGGATCACGCAGTCGACGCCGCGGTCCAGCAGCAGGTTCCCCAGTACGAGCCCTGCCGGGCCGGCGCCGAGGATCACTACACCGGCCTGTGCTGTTGCCATGCCCCGCCCCTGGAGTTGCCCTCTGTCCAGAAGGTTTCATATCAGCCGCAACCCATACATAAGGGTAGGAAGCTGACTAATTACCCCTAAAGGGTTGCCTGAGGTGACGAGAGCTGCCGGGAAACGCCGGGAACCAGGGCGGAAACAGAACGGTGCCCGTCCGCATCGAATGCGAACGGGCACCGGATCGAGCGCCGGGCAGGCCTTGCACCTGCATCTCCCCGCAGGAAGCGGGGCGTCTTTCCTTGGACCACCAACGCAGCACCAGCCTCCGCGAGTTGCGGCGACCAGCTCTGAAACGATCATACCGTACGCTGCACGTCACCCCGCAACTCGCCCCGCACGTCGCCCTCGTCGAGCTTGCTGACCAGACCGCGCAGCACGGGCCCGTACTCGGGGTGGGCGAGGGCGAAGGCCATCTGCGCGACGAGGTAGTCGGCCGGGTTGCCGGTGTCGTACCAGCGGCCCTGGATGACCTGCCCGTACACGGCCCGGCTGCCGGCGTAGGCGTTGATGGCGTCGGTCAGGTACACCTCGCCGGTGCGGTGTTCGTACCAGCGGCGGGTCTGCTCGCGCAGCTCGTCGATGATGCCGGGGGTGACGACGTAGCCGCCGATGGCCGCGTACGGCGACGGCGCGTCGGCCGGCGCGGGCTTCTCGACCAGGCCGGTGATGCGCAGCTGGCCGTCGCCGAGGTCCTCCTTGACGATGGGCACGCCGTAGCGCTGGGAGTCGGCGGGGTCCATCGGGAGCAGGGCGAGGACCGGGCAGCCGGTCTGCTCGTAGGCGCGGATCAGCTGCTGGGCGCGGGGCACCTCGGCGACGAACACGTCGTCGGGCCAGAGCACGAGGACGGGCTCGTCGCCGAAGGAGCGGGCGGCGTTCAGCACGGGCGTGCCGTTGCCGTACGGCCCGTGCTGGTCGAGGTAGGTGATGTGCCCCTTGCGGGCCAGCTCGGCGACCTCCTCGACGGCGTCCGCGTAGGCGGTCTTGCCGTCGGCGCGCAGCTGCTCCACGAGGGCGGGATTGGGCCGGAAGTGGTCCTGGATCAGGCTCTTGCCGCCGGAGACGACGATGGTGATGTCGGTGATCCCGGAGTCCACCAGCTCCCGCACGGTGTGCTCTATCACCGGTTTGTCGCCGACGGGGAGCATCTCCTTCGGCGTGGCCTTGGTCAGGGGCAGCAGGCGGGAGCCCAGTCCGGCGGCGGGGATCACGGCCCTGCGGATCGTCGGGGACATCAGGTCTCTCTCGGTCGGACGGCACGGGGTACGCGGACGCTACCAACGAACCCTGTCCCACCCGGGAAACGCAGACCGGCCGGACCCCTGCTTCCAGACGACTTCGAAGCCAAGCCGAGATGAGGGGTTCAGCGCGGCGGCCCCTGCGGCGGTGTGCCGGGGACAGCTCCCCCGGCGCGCAGTGCGGCGATCTCGGCGGGGCCGAATCCCAGCTCGGCGAGGATCTCGTCGTTGTGCTCGCCCAGGTCCGGCGCCCGCTTCGCGGGCACCTTCGGGACCCCTCGGAGGGTGACCGGGCTGCTGACGGTCTCCGTCAGCCCGCTGACTCCTGCCAGCGGTACGACGATGTCGTTGTCGCGCAGCTGCTGGTCCCGCGCGGCCGCTTCCGGCGTCTGGATGAGGCTGTAGGTGATGCGTTCGCGGCTCAGCGCGTCCTTCCAGTGGTCGAAGGTCTGCGAGCGGAACTCGGTGTCGAGCAGCTCGGTCAGCGCGTCGGCGTGCCGGACCATGCCCTCCAGGTCGGCGAACCTGGGGTCCTCCAGCAGTTCGGGGTGTCCGACGGCGCGTGTCAGTCCCGGCCAGCGGGTGGGCGAGGCGACCAGCATGAACCACTCGCCGTCGGCGGTCTGGTAGGGGTTGATCAGCGGGTTCGCCGGGGCCTTGCGGTCGTGCAGTTCGAAGGGGGTGCCGTGGGCCAGGGCGCCGGCCACGAGGGTTCCGGTGGCCCAGACGCCGGTGGCGAGCAGCGACGTCCCGACGTCGGCGCCCTGTCCGGTCCGTTCGCGGTGGTAGAGGGCGGTCGTGATCGCCGCGTAGACGGCGATCGCCGTCGTGTAGTCGCCGCTGCCCCACACCGGTACGGTCGGCGGGGCACCGGCGTCCCGGGTGGAGGCCAGCAGACCGCTGCGCGACCAGAAGGCGGTCAGGTCGAACCCCGGCTGCCGGGCGTCGGGCCCCGCGTCCCCGAAGCCGGTGAGGTCGGCGTAGACGACCCTCGGGTTCCAGCCGGCGACCTCCTCGTAGCCGAGGTGCAGCTTCTCGCGTGTACCGTGCGGGAAGTTGGTGATCACCACGTCGGCCCACCGGACGAGCCGCTTGAGGACCTCGACGGCCGCCGGAGACTTCAGGTCGAGCACCATGCCCCGCTTGTTGCGGTTGGCCAGGTGCCAGCTGTAGTTGGCCTCGGCCTGCGGGCTGGGCGGTACGGAGCTCAGGCGCCGCTGGGGGTCGCCCGTCCCCGGCGGCTCGATCTTGATGACATCGGCTCCGAAATCGGAGAGCACGGTGGCCGCCGCGGGTCCCGCGATGAACGAGGACGCGTCGAGGACCTTCAGGCCGCTGAAGACGGACTCGGGGGTACCGGATTCGGGGGTACCGGATTCGGAGGTACCGGATTCAGGAGTCATCGCCGTCACTTCACGAAGGCGCTCAGGCCGTCGGTGACGGCGCGTCCCACGATCAGGGTCTGGATCTCGCGGGTGCCCTCGTACGAGTAGAGGGCCTCGGCGTCGGCGACGAAGCGGCCGACCTTGTAGTCGAGGATGATGCCGTTGCCGGCCAGCAGCTCCCGGGCCCAGCCGACGTTCTCCCGCATCCGCACGGTGCAGTAGGCCTTCGCGAGGGCGGAGTGCTCGTCCCGGTAGATCCCGGCGTCCTGCAACTGCGCCAGCCGCGTCACCATCCCGCACGAGGCCGTGGCGTTGCCGAGCATCTTCACCAGCAGGTCCTGGACGAGCTGGAAGCCGCCGATCGGGCGCCCGAACTGCTCGCGCTCCTTCGCGTACCGCAACGCGATCTCGTACGCGCCGAACATCACGCCCACGGCCTGCCAGGCCACCCCGCTGCGTGTCTGGCGCAGGATGCCCGCGGTGTCCTTGAACGAGTTCGCGTTCTGCAGCCGGTTGGCCTCCGGAACGCGGCAGCCCTCGAGCACGATGTCGGCGTTCTGCACGATCCGCAGCGCCATCTTGTTCTCGATCTTCGTCGCGGTGAACCCGGGGGTGTCCTTCTCCACGACGAAGCCCAGCACGTGGTTCGTCTCGGTGTCCCGCGCCCAGATCACGACCAGGTCGGCGAAGGTCGCGTTGCCGATCCACCGCTTGGCCCCGTCGAGGACCCAGCCGTCGCCGTCGCGGCGCGCGGTGGTGCGCAGGCCGCCGGCCACGTCGGAACCGCCGTGCGGCTCGGTCAGCCCGAAGGCCCCGATCTTCTCGAAGCGGCTCATCGCCGGCAGCCACCGCCGCTTCTGCTCCTCGGAGCCGCAGGCGAGGATCGAGCCCATGGCGAGGCCCGTGTGCACGCCGGAGAACGTCGCCAAGGACGCGTCGGCATGCGCGAATTCCAGCGCGAGGAAACCCGAGAGGAGATTGCTCGGCTTCGACTCCGCGGAGTCCGGGTCCGCCCAGTCCGCGAGTCCGAGGCCGCCGAATCCCGGCACCAGCTGGAAGGGGAACTCGGCCCGTGCCCAGTAGTCGTCGACGAGGGGAGCGGCCTGCGTTTCGAGGAACGCACGGACGCGCTCGATCTTCTCCCGCTCGCCGTCCGTCAGCAGTTCCTCGAAGGAGTAGAAGTCGGCGGGCAGCAGCCCTTCGCCCAGGTAGGGACCGGACGGCGTCGGCAGGGGCGGGGTGGCGCCCATGGAAATCCTCCTCCAGCACTGCGGGACAGGGTGGTGACGTCGAAGCCCCTCGCCACCCGGCACTGTCCGTGCGGTGTCTCGGTTCTCCGGCGCGATTAGACCCGGATCCCGCACCGAATTCCGCGAGCCCTCGCCGTTCAGGGGGTGCCCTCGCCGCGGCGAACTACCCTAATGGCCCCTTTGCCCGCACATTGTCCGCGCTGCCGGACACCGGCCGCCGAACGGCTGTCTCAACTCGGGACTTGACGGCCGGTGGCTTTACGGAACTGACAGCTCGCCGACAGGAGCCCTTCCTAAGGTGCCGTGTCCATGACAGATACCTCAGATGGCGCCCGCTCCGTCGGCCGCCGTACCGTACTCGTCGCCACCGGGACGACCGCCGCTGCCCTGGCCGTAGGCGCAGCGGTCTCGACCGAGGCCCCCGCGGCAGCCGCCGCCCCCGACCTCCGGCCGGCCGCCGCGGCGGCGGTCTGCACCCTCACGGAGGAAATGACCGAAGGCCCCTACTACCTCGACGGCGCGCTGGTCCGCACCGACATCACCGAGGGCAAGGCGGGCATCCCGCTCAAGCTCGCCCTCACCGTCGTCAACTCCGCCTGCACCGTCGTCCCGAACGCCCTCGTCGAGGTCTGGCACACCGACGCGCTCGGCGAGTACTCCGGCTACGTCGGCAACAACGGCCACAACGAGGCCGACGACGGCACCTTCCTGCGCGGCGGCGTCCTCACCAACTCCAGCGGCATCGCCAACATCACCACGATCTACCCGGGTTGGTACCGGGGCCGCTGCATCCACATCCACGTGAAGGTCCACACGGGCGTCACCCTGACGTCCAACGGCTCCTTCACCGGAGGCAGGACCGTGCACACCGGCCAGCTCTTCATCGACGAGACCATCACCACGGCGGTCGCCAAGGTCTCGCCCTACTCGACCAACACGACCACCCGCACCACCCTCGCGCAGGACTCGATCTACGACGACGGCGGCGCCTCCTCCGGCCTCATGACCGTCACCGGCTCCACCACCGCCGGCTACACCGGCACGCTCACCCTGGGCGTCTCGACCTGACGCCCCCGGCCCCGGAGGGACACATCCCCCGGGGCCCCGCTCAGGGTCTGCGACGAAGCGGCAGGTCCACCTCGGCCCGTACGGTCTTGCCCGGTGCGCCGTCGCAGTCCCGCTCCAGCACCTCCCACCGATCCGCCAGGGCGTCCACGAGCACGAGCCCGCGCCCACCGGCGTCCAGCGGCCCCGACGGCCGTACGTCCCGGGGGCCGGGCGGCCGCCGTTCGGCCCGGGTGTCGGTGACCTCGACCCGCACGCTCCCCGTCACCACCGACAGCCGCAGCTCGAAGTCCCGCCCCGGCACGCGGCCGTGCGTCACGGCGTTCGCGGCCAGCTCCGCGACGATCACCGACACCTTGTCGATCACCTCCGCCGACGCGAACCGGCCGCCCCATGCGTGGAGTTGCGCGACCGCGAGATGCCGCGCGAGCCGGGCGCCCCGCGGGGTGCCGCTGAGCCGCTGGGCGAGTGTTCGACTGACGGTGACCGTGGTGGGGGGTGCGTCCATGCCCCCAATCTGCCGCCAGGAACGGGCACTTCTCCAGGTGGAAGCCGCGTACGCCGGTCCCGCGTACGCGGTCACGGACTGGACCGTACCGGTGACGCGCCGTCACCATGGGGCCGGGAGGTGGCCTACGTGGGCGATGGAGCGGAGCCGGAGTCGTCGGACAGTCTGCGGACCTTCGGGGCGGTGGTCCAGGCGTTGCGCGAACATGCCGGGCTGAGCAGGGAGGAGTTCGGCGAACGGGTGCGGTTCTCGAAACACACGGTGGCGTCCGTGGAGCTGGGCCGCCGCATGCCGGACGAGTCCTTCGTGGAGGCGGCGGAGGAGGCCCTGGGCAACACGGGCGCGCTGCGGCGGGCGGCGGGGCATGTGGCGCGGCAGCCTGGGTTGGCGGCTTGGTTTCGGCGGTGGGCGCGGATGGAGGCGGCGGCGATCACGCTGTACACCTACGAATGCCGGTTGCTGCCCGGCCTGTTGCAGACGGAGGCGTACGCGCGGACGTTGTTCACCCAACAGCTGCCGCCGCTGGACGACGAGCAGATCGAGGCACAGTGGGTGGCCCGAGCCGACCGACAGCGACTACTGCGCGAGCGCCCCAACACGGCGTTCAGCTTCATCCTGGAAGAGGGGGTGTTCCTGCGCCGGACCGGCGGAACGGAGGTCACCCGAGAACTCATCGACCATGTGCTGCGGCTCGCGGAGCTGCGGAACGTCGAGATCCAGGTCATGCCGCAGGTACAGGAGACTCATGCCGGCCTGGACGGCCCCATGCGGCTGCTGGAAACATCGGAGAACCGCTGGTTCGCCTACTGCGAAGGCCAGGAGAGCGGTCAACTGATCTCTGACTCCAAAGTGGTCAGCATGCTCCAGATGCGGTATGCCAGGATGCGCTCGCAGGCTCACACTATTAGAGACTCAGTCGGCCTGCTGGAGCGGATGCGAGGGGACTTATGAGCACCACCAACCTGGCCTGGTTCAAGAGCAGTTACAGCGGCGGCTCGGGCGACGACTGCGTCGAGGTGGCCCTCTCCTGGCACAAGTCGACCTACAGCAGCGGCAGTCAGGGCGACTGCGTCGAGGTCGCCCCCTGCCCCACCACCATCCACATCCGCGACTCCAAGAACCGCCGGGGCCCCCAGCTCGCCCTCTCCCCCGCCGCGTGGGCCAACTTCCTCACGCACGCCGGAAAGTGACCGTGGGGCCGCCCGCTTCTCTCTCATGGTCGTGCCTCCGCGACCCGAGTAAAGGGCGCTGCGCGTCGCCTTCGGCGATGGGCCTGCGGCCCACCCTTGACACGGGTCGCTCCACCACGGGGAAGAAGCGAGCGGGCAGCCCGGGAAAGTGGGCGGCTCGGGCAAACAGGCCCCACGGCCGGCTGCGTACGCGTCCGGCGTGAAGGGACGCGGTCGCGCCTCGTCGGCACGCCGGGCCGGCAAAGCGGCGAACGGCCGGTGGCGGGTGGCCGAAGGCCAGGGCCGGAGCCACCGGCGCCGCCTCGGCCCTTCGCCCCCACCCTCCGCACCGCCGCACCGTCTGGAGGGGCGAAAGGAGGATGTGTGCCGGGCTGGGGGGATGTCCGCCAGGTGAGGCGGGGATGGACCGGTGGACGGATGGCACGGATCCTCCGATCCACCCGTGACTCCACCGGAACAACAGGACCCTGCGGCTGGGCTGAGCGGTCCGGCCGCCACCGGCCGTTCGCCGCTTGGCCCGCGCGGCGTGCCGCCGAGGCGCGGTGGCGCCCCCGGCCGCGATGCGGACTTGGCCGACGGCTGGGTACACCCCGGTCGGCCCCCGTTCCCCTCCGGCCGCCCGCACGCTTCTCTCCCGTGCTGGAGCGCACCGAGTCAAGGGTGGGCCGCAGGCCCATCGCCGAAGGCGACGCGCAGCGCCCTTTACTCGGTGCGCGGAGGCACGACACTGGCCGGAGAAGCGGGTGGCCTCACGGTCCTTCTCCGCCAGGCGTGCACAACGGCGGGCCTCCGGCGTCTCGGCTGCAGACGCCCTTCGACCGGATCCGTCTCGGCAAGCCCGTGCAAGGGCCCGTGCACGGCCCCGCAGCCCTAGACCAGCCACTTCCCGTCGCGCATTAGGGTCCGTCCGGCCAGCTCCGGGACCGTCCCCCACGCCTGCAGCACCTGCGGGGCGACCTGGAAGAAGACGTACGACGGGTGGTCCTCGCGCGGGTCCCAGCCGTCCTTGGCGGCGAAGGAGTCGCCCACCGCGGCCGGGAGCTCCTCCCGGGTGAGCATGCGCGCGGTGCCGTGGACCAGGACGACGTCGCGGGTGTGGCCGAAGGAGAGCCGGACCCGGCCGGAGGCGATGAGGTTGCGTCCGGTCGGGTTGGTGTCGCGGGTGGCCAGCCACACGCTCCCGCCGTCCCACCAGAAGGCGAGCGGGACGAGGCACGGCTCGCCGCTGGCGTCGGCCGTGGCGACCCACACGTCGTTGTCCCGCGCGAGCCGCTCCAGGGCCTCGCGCTTGCGCTGCTCCTGGCTTCGGGGTTCGCCGCGGGAAGAGTCAACTGATGCCATGCGGCGAGGCTATGAGGTGACGCGTCCGGTCGCATCCGGCGTCGGGCCTAGGGCGCGAGGCGTAGGGCCGTTGCGGCCGGCGGCCGTTCCTCAGGTGTAGCCGCCGCGACGTGGCAGGCCGTGTTCGTCGCGCAGCATCTCCTCCGTGGTGACCGGCACCCGCCGCTGCTCGTGCAGGGCGGTGGAGGTCTCGTTGCCGGTGACGGTCGCCGCCTCCTCGTCACCGATGTTGCGGATGTTGATGCCGTGCATGTTGTGCTGCGCGTGGATCAGTTCGTGCCCGTAGACCAGGAAGGCGGGCGAGACGGCCTCGCCCTCGTGCGCGCCCTCGCTGTCCCGCAGGCCGTGCGGCACGGCGACGACGCTGGTGCTGCCCCTGCCGGGGGTGTCGGGGGCGGACGCGAGTCCTTCGGGCGTGTCGACGGCCGCCTCCGCGCCGACCACGCTGTTGCCGCCCATGAACTCGATCTGCTCGGGGTGGAAGGGCACGACGCCCACCATGGCCGTGCCGGCGCCCGCGACCCCTGCGGTGAGACCGCCGACCAGGTTCCGGCCGTGCTGCCGGGAGAGCAGCCGGGCGTGGTGGGACAGCATCTGGTCCTCGAAGCCCCGCACCGGGGCGGGCGTACGGTCCTCGCCGAACGGCCGCGGGGTCGACGAGGTCCTGATGCCCTGGCCGCCGACCACCCGCGACCAGGTGTCGGACAGCTGCGCCAGGCTCTCGGTGTCCTGGGGACCGATGTCGGCACCGACGGGACGCAGGCCGAACCGGCGCAGGATGCCCACGTACTCGATGTGCCGCTGCTGGATCTCGTCGAGCAAGGCCTTCAGCGCGGTGGTACGCGGGTTGGCCGTCCGGCCGGCCGGGCCGTCGGCGCGGAACTGGCCGTAGACCATGTGCTCGGCGGTGTCCAGAGACATGCCGAGGTCGTCGCAGTGCTTCTGCTGGCTCTCCCTGCCCCGCAGCCGGAACGCGAACCCCTGTGCCGTGGCGATCAGGGAGCGGGCGGTGCCCAGCATCTCCTCCACCGCGTCGACGATGGGCTGGATCTCCGGATCGGCCGTCCTGGTCCGCTGCACCGTCGCGACGGGGTCCCGGAGGCGCTGGACCGCCCGGGTCACCGCTTCGTTGCCGGCGGTCCCCTGGAAATCCCGGACGCCCGCAGGGCTCAGGTCCCGCACGGGCGGCCGGACGGTCGCCGCTTCGGACCGCTGCGGCCCGGCCCCGGTCGCCTCGACCGCGCCGGGCCGTGTCTGCGCGCGCACGCCACTTCTCCTTCATGTCGGCCAGGGCAGAGAGGGAGGATCTTCCACCCTTGGCGACTCGTGGGGAAGGGGCGGAGGGGCAAGCCCGGGGGCAGACATGCCCAGCCCATACCCGCGACAGCCGCCCCGGCGGACCGCGGCCCTAGTCGTGCGCGGCGGGGTCGAACCCCTCGGGTGCCCGGTCCAGGTGGTGGCAGGATAGGCCGTGAGCGATAGGATCGTGCCATGTCCGCCGACATCGACTTCCTGCCCGCCCGCCCGCACCGGGTCGTCGTGCTCGCTCTCGACGGGGTCTACCCCTTCGAACTGGGGATCCCGAACCGCGTCTTCGCCTGCGTTCCCGGCGCCTACGACGTGGTGACCTGCACGGCGACGGACGACCGTACGGTGGCGACCAACGCCGACTTCACCATCACCGTCGGGCACGGGCCCGAGGCGCTGGAGAGCGCGGACACCGTGGTCGTACCGCCGTACGACATGGCGCGGATCGCGCAGGAGCTGTCCGGGCCCGACGCCGCCGCGCTGGCGCGGATCCGGCCCGGGACCCGGATCGTCTCCATCTGCACGGGGGCGTTCGCGCTCGCGGCGGCCGGGATGCTCGACGGGCGGCCGGCGACGACGCACTGGGCGCTGGCGCCGCGGTTCCGGCGGATGTTCCCGCAGGTGGCGCTGGATCCGGACGTGCTGTTCATCGACGACGGGGATGTGCTGACCTCGGCCGGGGCGGCCTCCGGCGTCGACGTGTGCCTGCACGTCGTGCGCTCCGACCACGGCAGCGCGGTCGCCAACAGCGTGGCCCGGCAGTGCGTCGTACCGCCGTGGCGGGACGGGGGCCAGGCGCAGTACATCGAGCTGCCGGTGCCGGACGAGGGCGCCACCGGTACGGCGGCCACCCGGGCGTGGGCCCTGGAGAACCTGGAACGGCCGCTGGCGCTGCAGGAGCTGGCCGAGCACGCCCGGATGAGCCGGCGCACCTTCGCCCGCCGGTTCCAGGAGGAGACGGGGACGAGCCCGGGGCGCTGGCTGATCCAGCAGCGGGTGCGGCGCGCCCGCGACCTCCTGGAGACCAGCGAGCTGTCGGTCGACCGGATCGCCGCCGAGGTCGGCTTCGCCACCGGCACGTCGCTGCGGCAGCACCTGCACGCGGCGATCGGCGTCTCCCCGCAGGCCTACCGGAACACGTTCCGGGCCACGGCGGCCGGCCGGGTCTGAGCGGGCCGCCGCCGTCCGGGTTCAGCCGGTTCAGCCGGTTCAGCCGAAGTGGCGGACGCGGGCAGGCATGCCGGGGGCGTACGGGAGCCAGTCCCGCACCGAGCCGGTCCTGACGAACTCGGCGACGGCGGTGGCGAACTCGTGCCCGAGGGCGCGCTGGGCGTCGCCGACACTGCCGAGCATCGGGCTGTCCGGGTAGGCGTCGAACGTGTTGAAGAGGAAGGGGAGTTCGGCGCAGTGCGCGGCGCCGAGGGCGTGCGGGTCCGCGGCCGGGCGGTAGTCGAACTCGTAGACGTGGGTCGCGTTGCCGCCGGCCGCGTGGTGGTCGGCGATCTGCAGTGAGCCGTCGCGGAAGAGGGTGTCCGTGCCGATCGCGGTGAAGATCTGCGCGGGGGTGCCCTGCGGGAGCCGGGCGGCGTACGCGTCGTAGATCGCCCCGGCCCGGTCGCCTGCCTGGGCGGACAGGAGGTCCAGGGCACCGGCGCCGGTGAGGTTCCGGACGGCCGGGTCGAAGGCGAAGAAGGACGTGGCCTCGTCGGCGGTGGTCCCGATGAGCAGCGGCTTGCCCTCCAGGGCGCCGTCGGCGAGCGCCCGCTGCCAGGTGCGGGGCATGCCGGGGGCGCCGAGCACCGGGTACATGGGCGGGGCGGCGTTGCCGGGGCGGGCGAGGCGGGCCGCCAGCTGCCCGTAGGCGGACAGGAGCCGCTCGGCGGGCAGGGCGCGCAGGGCCTGCGCGGTGCCGGCGCCGGCCGGGACGCCGAGCAGCTCCAGGTAGGCCCCGGCGTTCGCGGCCGCGTCCTCGGGGTCCTGCGGGGCCAGTCCGAACGGGCCGCTCTGCACGAGCACCCGGGTGACCAGGCCGGAGGTCGCCGGGTCGAGCGCCAGGGACAGCGCGGAGTAGGCGCCGGCCGACTGTCCGCCGACCGTCACCGCGCGCGGGTCGCCGCCGAAGGAGGCGATGTTGTCCCGCACCCAGCGCAGCACGGCGGCCTGGTCCTGGGGGCCGAGGTTGGCGGCGCCGATCTCCGGGAGGTACAGGTAACCCAGCGGTCCCACCCGGTAGTTGGCGGTGACGACCACGATGTCGCCGAGGGCGGCGAGGCGGCCGCCGTCGTACCAGTCCCAGCCGCCGGAACCGCTGGTGAAGCCGCCGCCGTGCCACCAGAGCAGGACCGGGCGGGGCGTGCCGTCCGCCAGGGCCCCGCGTGGCGCGAAGACGTTGACGGTGAGGCTGCCGTCCTCGTCCCAGTCCGGCACCCGGTGTCCCATCACCCGCTCCAGGCGGGACGGGCCCTGCGGGACGGACGGTCCGGCCTTGACCGCCTCCCGCACCCCCGTCCAGCCCTCGTGCGGCCGCGGTGCGGCGAACCGCAGCCCGCCGACCGGTGACGCGGCGTACGGGATGCCCCGGAAGGAGACCGCCCCGCCTTCCGCCACGCCCTGCACCCTGCCCTGCTCCGTGGCCACGACCGGGTTCTCGATGCCCGCCATGGTGCTCACCTCTCTCGGTTCGGCTGCGATGTCACCGATCCTCACCAGGAGTGCGGAGATGAGCCAGAATGCGGGCTGGATATCGAGAAAGCGTGTCATATCATCGATCGATATGGAGAAAGCGCGTCATCAGCTGGACGAGACCGACAGCCGGATCGCCGCCGCGATGCTGGCCTCCCCGCGAGCCTCCTGGCGCACGGTGGGGCGGGTCCTCGGGGTCTCGGAGCGGACCGTGGTGCGGCGGGCGGCGCCGCTCTACCACGACGGCACGCTGCGGGCCACGGCCGTCCGCAACCCGGTGTGCTTCCCCGACCTGATCCCGCTGGCCCTGCGCATCCGCTGCAAGCCCAACCGGATCAGCGCCATCGCCGCCACCCTGGCCCGCCGCCCCGACACGATCTGGGTGGACGTCCTCGGCGGCGGCGACGAGATCTGCACGATCCTGTTCCTGGACGGGCCGGACGCCCGCAACAACCTGCTGCTGCGCGACCTTCCGGCCACCGCGGCGGTCCAGTCGTGGACCTCGCACGCGCTGCTGCGCGTCTTTCCGGCCGGTTTCGACTGGAGCGGCGGCCTGCTGTCGCAGGAGGAGCTGGCCAGTCTGCGCCCCGACCTGCCGGAGGGCGCCCCGCGCCCCGCGCTCACCCCGGCCGACCACCAGCTGGTCGCCGGGCTCGTGGAGGACGGGCGGGCCTCCTACACGGACCTCGCCCGCCGGGCCGGCATCAGTGCCCTGACCGCCCGCCGGCGCCTGGAGGCGCTGACGGGCGGCCTGGTCCTCAGGCTCGCGACCGAGGTCGATCTCGCCCGGCTGGGCATCCGTACCGAGGCGTTGTTGTGGATGACGGTGGCCCCCGGCCGCCTGGAGGAGACCGGGCGGCGGCTGAGCCGTCATCCACAGGTGCGGTTCGCCTCGGCCACCACCGGCTCGGCCAACCTGGTCGTGGCCGTGGCGGCGGCCGACCTCGACGCGCTCTACGTCTTCCTGAGCGAGACGGTCGGCGCCCTGGAGCACGTCTCCGCGATGGAGGTCACACCCATCCTGACCGGGGTCAAGCGGACCGGACTGGTCCGGCCGGGAAGCCTGTGACCGGCCGGGCTACTTGGCGGGGCAGTGCTTCCAGGCCAGGTGGTAGACGGTGCTGATCTCGCCGTCGGTGGAGTCCATGGTCATGAAGCTGACCTTGCCGGGGTTCGCGCTGCCGGCGCTCACCCGCAGCTCGGTGTTGATGTTGAAGTTGCGCTGGACCCCGCAGGGCGCCCAGACCAGCTGGGCCCAGTCGGTGGTGTCGGTGGCCTGCCAGTTGTCGTTGTAGGGGCCGGTGAAGGGGTGGTTGGCGGACGCGGTGTTGGAGGAGCCCTGGAAGTAGTACGAGGCACGCTGGGTGCCGGTGGCGCCCGGCTGGAGCGAGGCGAAGCCGCGGTAGTCGGCGCTGGCGATGGCGTAGGTGAAGCCGCCCGGCACGTGGACGACCAGGTTGAGCTGGCAGTTGCGCCGGAAGGCGGTCGGGTCGGAGTTGCCGCCCGCCTGGGCGAGGTAGGCGCTGTAGGTGACGGTGAAGGCCTCGTTGTCCTCGGACACGGCGACCGCGGTGGTTCCCTGCGGACAGCCGGAGCCGTTCACCGTGGCGACGTTGATGACGATCTTGTCCGGCGGCGGGTCGTCGAAGACCGGCGACGACGAGGCCTGAGCCTGAGCGGGCAGCCCGGCGGTGAGCAGCGCGGCCAGCGCTCCGCCGAACAGGAGTCGGTGTCTCCTGGGTCCCATGGTTTCTCCGGTTCGGTGATCGAGTGGGGGGTTGCACCCGCGGCCGTCCCGTAGTTCCGTAGTTCACTTTTGAAGAAACTGTGAGTTTCCTGTGAAGGCCGGGGCGCTCGAATCGTAGGAACCATGGCATGAACCGGTCAGGTCGAACTCCGGCCATTCACAACGCCGGATTTCACACCCCCCCAGAGGCACCGCCGCAGGGGCTCAGGGGTTCTCCCAGGCCGCCGGTTCCGCCGCCAGCGCCCGTACCGGCTCCGGCAGGGCGTCCGCCGCGATGTCCGCCACCGTGACGCCTTCGAGGATCCTGCGGACGTTGGCGCGCAGGGCGATCCACAGGGGCAGCAGCGGCTGGGCGGTGCCGGTGTAGGCCAGGCCCGTCGGACGCTCGCCGCGCACCGAGACGATCGGGCCGTCCACCGCGCGGATCAGGTCGGCCACGGTGATCGCGGACGCCTCCCGCGCCAGCCGGTAGCCGCCGCCCCCGCCACGCCGGCTGTCGACGATCCCGGCACGCCGGAGGTCACCCAGAATGCCCTCGAGGAACTTGTGCGGGATGTCCTGGGCGCCGGCGATCTCCTCCGCCTTCACGGGGCCCTCTCCCTGCCGTACGGCGAGCTCCAGAACCGCCCGTACCGCGTAATCCGCTCGTGCCGAGATCCTCATGCGTCCATTGTGGGGCGTCCTCCCGTGGACAATGGCCGCACCCGCGCCCCGTAAGATCGCCCGGGAGGATCCCTTGGCGCTCAGCAGACGTACCTTCAGTGCCCTCGCCGGCTCGGCCGCGCTCGGCTTCGCACTGGGCGGCAGCGGCGGCCCCGGGGCGCCCGCGGCCTACGCGGCACGCAGTGTGCCGACCGGCCCGGCACCGGCCGCGCCGAGAGCCGACGGACGGCGGCACACCATCGGCTACGACCACTACTCCCTCGTCGTGGACGGGCGGCGCCTGGTGGTCTGGTCCGGCGAGCTGCACCCCTTCCGCCTGCCGAGCCCGTCCCTGTGGCGGGACGTCCTGGAGAAGATGCGGGGGCACGGCTACAACACGGTCAGCATCTACGTGGCGTGGAACTACCACTCCCCCGCGCCCGGGGAGTACGACTTCACCGGCGTACGCGACCTCGATCTCTTCCTGCGCACGGCGGCCGAGACCGGGCTGTACGTGATCCTCCGCCCCGGCCCCTACATCAACGCCGAGGTCGACGCGGGCGGCTTCCCCGGCTGGCTCACCGCCACCGAGGGCGCCGCCCGGGGCACCGACCCGACCTACCTCGGCCACGTCGACCAGTGGCTGACGGCCGTCAACCGCATCGTCCGCCGCCACCAGCACACCGACGGCGGCGGCACCGTCCTGCTCTACCAGATCGAGAACGAGTACGACGGCCACGTCACGGACCCCAGCGGCCCCGCCTACATGTCCCACCTCTACAAGAAGGTGCGGGCCGACGGCATCGACGTCCCCCTCTTCCACAACGACAAGGGCCGCAACGGCTACTGGATCCCCGGCTCCTTCGACACGGGCGGCGAGCGGGGCAAGTGGCTGTACGGCTTCGACGGCTATCCCTCGCCCTCCCAGCCCCCGCCGGACTGGGGCGACTTCGGGATCGGCGGCCTCAAGGGCGGTGCGACCGCGAGCCCGCGCACCCCCGGGTTCGTGCCGGAGTACGGGGGCGGCTGGTTCGACCCCTGGGGCGGGGTCGAGTTCGGCGGCAAGGGGTACGCCGAGTCCCGGCGCACCCGCGACGCGGCCTACGAACGCCGCTTCTACCTCACCAACCTCGCCAACGGCCTCACCCTCCACAACGTCTACATGACCTTCGGCGGCACCACCTGGGGCTGGCTGCCGGCACCGGTCGTCTACACGTCGTACGACTACGGCGCCGCCATCGACGAGGCCCGCAACGTCACCCCGAAGATCGCGCCGATGCACCAGCTCGGCCATCTCCTGCAGCGCGTACCGGACTTCGCGAAGCTGGACCGCGCGGCCGACGTCCACGTGGCCGGGCTGAAGACGTACCACCTCACCAACCCCGACACCCAGGCACACGTCTACGTCCTGCGCAACGACGGCGCCGACGAGGTCACCTCCACGCTGCGCACCGCCGACGGCGACGACGTCGAGCTGACCGTCGCGGGCCACGACGCCCGGCTCGTCACCACCGGCCTCTCCCTCGGCAGGCGGACGCTGCGCTACTGCACCGCCCAGCCGATGTTCGTGCTCACCGCGGGCCGCCAGGACATCGCCCTGTTCACCGGCCGCTACGGCGAGATGGCGCACCTCGTCCTGGAGTGCCCGGCCGAGCCGTTGGTCCAGCGCGTCGACCCCGAGGCGGCCTGGGTCTACGACCAGGGCGTCCTGCACGTCACCGCGCCGCTCGGAAAGGGCGGGCTCACCCGGGTCCTGGTCCAGCGCGGCGAGTCCGACACCCCGCTGCTCCTCCTCTTCGCCGACGACGCGACCTCCGTACGGCTGTTCCCGTACGACACCCCGTCCGGCACGCTCCTGGTCTACGGCCCGGCGCTGCTGCGCCACGCGAAGCTCGACGGGTCCGCCGTGCACCTCACCGGGGACATCGTCGGGTCGAGCGGCGTCGAGGTCTGGGGGCCCCGCGGGATCACCTCGGTCACCTGGAACGGGCAGCCGGTACAGACCCGGGTGACCGTCTCGGAGAGCCTGGTCGCCCTCGCGCGGATGCCGGCGGCGCCGCGGCCGGCGCTGCCGGAACTGACCGGCTGGCGCCGGAGGACCGAGAACCCCGAGGCCGCGGCCGGCTTCGACGACTCGGCGTGGCGGACCGCCGACAAGAAGACGTCGTTCAGCACGACGGCCGTCCCGGCGGGCCGGCCGGTGCTCTTCGCCGACGACTACGGCTTCCACTACGGGGACGTCTGGTACCGGGCGCGGATCGAGGGAGGCATCGAGGACCTGGAGTCCGTCTCCCTCGCCTACAGCACCGGCACCCAGGGCATGCTGATGGCCTGGCTGGACGGGGTGCCGCTGGGCTCGCACCGGATGCCGGTGCCGGATGCGAAGACGGTGCGCAAGGGGAGCTGGACGGCCACCGCCGAGTTCTCCGCCGACGGGCTCAGGAAGAAGCTCGGGAAGAAGCAGCGCAGGAAGCCGGGGCACGTGCTGTCCGTGCTGGTGCGGCGGATGCAGCACGACATGGACGGCGGGTCGCTCGACACCCACAAGGCGGCACGCGGGCTGACCGACGTCTCCTTCAAGGGCGTCTCGCCGAAGGTGAGTTGGCGGATCCAGGGGGCGGTCGCACCGGATCCGGTGCGGGGGCCGCAGAACACCGGCGGGCTGTACGGGGAGCGGGAGGGCTGGCACCTGCCCGGGTTCGCGGACGGCGGCTGGGAGCCGGTCACGCTTCCCCGCTCCGACGAGGGGATGGGCGTCACCTGGTACCGGACCGGGTTCCGGCTGTCCGTGCCGGGCGGGGTGGACGCGTCGGTGGGGCTGGTCCTGGAGGACGATCCGGCGCGGGCCTACCGGGTGCAGATCTTCCTCAACGGGTGGAACCTCGGGCAGTACGTCAACGACGTGGGGCCGCAGCACACGTTCGTGCTGCCGAACGGGATCCTGCGGACCCGCGGGGCCAACACATTGGCGCTGGCCGTGCTTGCGGACGGGACGAGCGAGGCCGGGCCGGGGGTCGTACGGCTGGAGTTGCTGGGGAGTGCGGTCGGAGGAGTTCCAGTGACTTCGGTGGACTCCCCCGGCCGTTGACTGCGGGCCGGTGGGGGCTGGTCGCGCAGGTCCTCCCCCGGCCTTCGTCCGGGGGTACCCCCAGCGCCCCTGGCGGGGCGCTTCACCTCACGCCAGTCGAATCATGTTCCAGGAGAGAGGTTCGAGGACCGCGCTCAGCGTGCCCTCGTTCAGCGATGTGCCCCCCGCCGGACGAGGTGTCACCCGCTCCGGTTCCTCCAGGGTGTTGCGGGCGTCCGGGTCCTCGTCGGCCAGGACGCTGTGCTCCGCCACGGACGTCAGGCCGAGGCCGCTCAGGGCCACCTCCAGCGGCAGCGGCTCCGTGCGGCTGCGGTTCACGGCGAAGACGGTGACCGTGCCGTCGTCGGCCCTGACGGCGGTCGCGTGCAGCAGGTTCGTCTCGCCGTACTTCTTCGTGTCGTACGTCGGCGAGTCCACGCGTACGTCCAGGACCCGGCCCCTGCCGTACCGCGACGCCTGGGCGAAGGGGAAGAACGTCGTCTGGCGCCAGGCCGGGCCGCCGGGCTCCGTCAGGATCGGGGCGATGACGTTGACCAGCTGGGCCAGGCAGGCGACCGTGACGCGGTCGGCGTGGCGGAGCAGGGCGATGAGGAGGGAGCCGAAGACCACGGCGTCCAGGACGCTGTAGTTGTCCTCCAGGAGACGCGGGGCCTCCGGCCAGTCCCGTGCGTCGGAGTTCTCGATCTCGTGCCACCTCGACGTGTACCAGACGTTCCACTCGTCGAAGGAGAGGTTGATCTTCTTCCGGGACTTCAGCCTGGCGCCCACGTGGTCACAGGTGGCGACCACGTTCTCGATGAAGGACTCCATGTCGACGGCGGAGGCCAGGAAGGAGTCGAGATCGCCGTCCTGGGGCTCGTAGTAGGCGTGCAGGGAGATGTAGTCGACCAGGTCGTACGTCTCCGCGAGGACCGTCGCCTCCCACTCGGCGAAGGTCGGCATGGACTGGCTGGAGGAACCGCAGGCGACCAGTTCCACGGACGGGTCCATCTGGCGCATGGCGCGGGCCGTCTCGGCGGCGACCCGGCCGTACTCCTCGGCCGTCTTGTGGCCGGTCTGCCAGGGGCCGTCCATCTCGTTGCCCAGGCACCAGACCTTGATGCCGAAGGGGTCCTTGTCGCCGTGCGCGGCCCGGAGGTCGGAGAGGGCGGTGCCGGAGGGGTGGTTGGCGTACTCCTGGAGTTCCAGGGCCTCCGCCACGCCCCGCGTGCCGAGGTTGATCGCCATCATCGGCTCGGCCTGCGGGCCGACCTTCTTCAGGAAGGCGATGTACTCGGAGAGGCCGAAGCGGTTGGTCTCCGTCGACCGCCAGGCGAGGTCGAGGCGGCGGGGGCGGTCCTCGGCGGGGCCGACCGAGTCCTCCCACCGGTAGCCGGAGACGAAGTTGCCGCCCGGGTAGCGCAGGGTGGTGACGCCGAGTTCCCGGATCAGGCCGAGGACGTCCTGGCGGAGGCCGGCGGGATCAGCGGTGGGGTGCGTCGGCTCGAAGATGCCGGTGTAGACACAGCGGCCCAGGTGCTCGACGAAGGAGCCGAAGAGGCGGGGGTTGACTTCGCCGGTGGTGAAGGCGGGGTCGAGGGTGAAGCGGGCGGTGCGCAATGTTCGCCTTTCGGGGGTGGGTTGTTCTCTGTCGTGGGCGGGTGCAGGTTGTCCGTGGCCGGTCGCGCAGTTCCCCGCGCCCCTGACGCAAGCGGGGCCGTTACTGAAGAAGTCCTACCTGTTCGAAATGTCGTATGGCGCTCGTGACTTCGAACGGGACCGTAAAATCCAAGCGCTCGCGCGTCAATGGGGTGAGCAGGCTTCAACGGATTTCGGTCCGTACCCTCGCGCGCCTCCCCGACGTCGGTTTCCGGACACAGCGGTCGTTCGCGGTCCCACGACGGCCAGCGGAGGACATGACGCCGTCAGTTCCGGGCGCGTAACCTCGGACCGGCCGTGCGGCGGACGGCGGCGGACGGCCGGGGAGAGGGGGGAGCGTACGACGTGGTGATGACCTTCCTCGGCGAGCTGTACACGTCCTTCGTGTGGATTCCCACCGCGATCCTCGTCGCCGCCCTCGTGCTCAGACTGCCGAGCATCCTCCGGCTCTGGCGCGACCCGCTGCTGCGCGCGGTCGGCGGGCTGCTGCTGCTCGCCTGCGCCGTGTTCGTGTCCGTGACGCCGGCCACGATCACCTGGACCAACCGGGTCACGGGCGTGCCCAACATCTCGGCCCCCTGGGTCTACTCGCTGCTGACCGCGTTCAGCGGCTCGGGGCTGCTGCTGATCATCGCCTGGCGGGGCGGCCCCGCCGACCGCTCGGCCGCGGACCGGCGCGCCAGGCGCTGGGTGATCTCCGTCTACTCGGCCGTGATCGTGGCGCTGTGGGTGCTTTTCGCCCTCGCGGACGTACCCGTGGAGCGGGTGCGGGACCTCGACACGTACTACGCCAACACGCCATTCATGCGCGAGGAGATCCTGCTCTATCTGCTCGCCCACACGGTGGCCGTGGCGATCACCTCGTGGCTCGTGTGGAACTGGGTCCGCGCCGACGGTCTCGGCGCCCGGCTGCGCTGCGGGCTGACGTTCCTGGGGATCGGCTACGGCCTGAACCTCGTCTTCGACCTCGCCAAGTTCACTGCCGTGACGGCCCGCCTGACCGGCCACGACCTGGACCGGCTGAGCACGGACGTCGCCCCGCCGGTGGCCTGTCTGGCCGCCATCCTGATCGCCGTCGGCTTCATCCTGCCGCACGCCGGCCAGTACCTGCACGACCGCCGGCGTGTGCGCCTCGCCCACCGCGAACTGCGGCCGCTGTACCGGCTGTTGCGGACCGTCAACGGCGAGGGACTCCCCTTCCCGCCCCGCGCCACCCCCGAACTGCGCCTGGTCCGACGGGAGACGTACATCCGCGACGTACTCCTCCCGCTCGCCCGGCACCTCGACGAGGAGCTGCGCGCCAGGGCGTACCGGGCGGCGCTGCGGCTGGAGTTCCCGCCCGCCCGGGCCCGGGCCCTCGCCGCGGCGGTGGCGATCCTGGACGCCGTGGCCGACGGGGGGCGCTCCGCCCACGGCGACGGTGCGACGAGCCACCCCGACGCGACGGAGCTGCTCCAGGAGATCGGGGCGGTCTCACGGGAGTTGCGCCACCCCGACGTGATCGACGCCGTTCGCGTGGCGGCGGAGCCGGCCGGATCCGCGGAGGCGCCTCGTTCGGCGGAGGCGGCTCGTTCGGCGGAGGCGGCCGGTTCCTTCCTGCCGCGTCGACGGTGAGGTGGCTGAGGCGGATCATGTCCTGGCATATTGCAGCGGTGCGCACGAAGAAGGAGATGCGCCGGCTCGCCGGTGCCCTCGTCGAGCCCATGCGGGTTCCGGTGCCCGCCGACCCCGAGGCCCTGTTCGACGCACTGGTCGACTCCGTCTGCCGCTGGCGGGGACGTGAGGTCGTCGTCCGGCGTGAGGTGTTCCCGCCCCACACCGCGAGCGGGCTGTGGCTGGAGGGCGACACGTACGACGTCGTCGTCGTGGACAAACGGGCCGCCGTCTGGCACCAGATCGTGATCTTCTGCCACGAGGTGTGGCACATGCACCAGCGCGACGCCCGCCCCTCGCCCGCGCCGCCCGCGGACGGCGACCCGCGCCCCGTCGCCGCGCGCACCGACTTCAGCCTCGCCGACGAGCAGGAGGCCGACCGCTTCGGCATGTTGATGAGCGGGCGGCTGCGCCCCTGGCTGGAGGCCGCCGCGGGCTCCGCCGCCGAGGGCGGCGCGGCGGCCGGGGACGACGCCCAGGGCCTCGCCGGGCGCATCGGCGCCGCCCTCAACTACCGTGGCACGAGCGGCGGTCCGGGAAGCGGATCGGGAGACGGACCGGGAAGATGAACGGCCTGATCAACTACGTCAGCTGCGGTCTGCTGTGGCTGGGCCTGCTGGTGAAGGCCCCCGACCTGGTACGTCACTGGCGCGACCCCTACCTGCGCGTCATCTGCGTGGTGCTCGGCCTGGCCGGCACCTGCTTCTTCCTCGGGGCACCCCCCACCGTCGGGGCGGTCAACCACCTCAGCGGCGTCCCGAACCTCGCCGCCCCGCTGACCTACGCGTCGATCACCGCCTACAGCGCCTCCTCCCAGGTCCTGATCGTCTACTGGCGCGGCGGACCCCATGTGCACCGCACGGCCCGCCGCTGGATCGTGGGGTACGCCATCGTCCTCGTCGGCATCGCGGCGATGTTCGTGCTGGGCGACACGCCCGTGGAGCGCCGCACCGACCTGGACACCTACTACGCGACCACCCCGTTCACCGCCGAGATGATCGTGCTGTACCTGGCCGGGCACCTCGCCGCCGTCAGCGTCACCGCGGTGTCGTCGCTGCGCTGGGCCCGGCGGGTGCACGGCTGGCTGCGGGCGGGCCTGGTCATCCTCGGCGTCGGCTCGCTGTGCGGCGCCGGGTACAGCCTGCCCAAGCTCGCCGCCGTGGTGGCCCGCTGGTGCGGCCTCGACTGGTCCTGGGTCAGTACGACCGTGTCACCGGCCGCTGCCGGGGTCAGCGCGCTGCTGACCGTCATCGGCGTGCTGATCCCGCTGACCGGGCCCCGGCTGACGCAGCGGTGGCGGGCCCGGCGGACCTTCGCCCGCCTCGAACCGCTGGAACGGGAGCTGGACGAACTCCTCACCCGGCGCGCGCTGCGGCTGCCCCGGCCGCGCTGGTCCTCCGCCGCCACCCGGCTGGTGTGGCGCCAGACGAGCATCCACAACGCACTCGGCCACCTGAACGCGTTCTTCGACCGGGGCCTTTACGAACGGACGCTGGAGACCGCGGCACGGACCACGAACGACCCGGAATGGGCCGAGGCCACCGCGTGGGCGGCGGTGATCGCCGCGGCCGCGGTGGAGGAGCGCGGCCCGGGCCACCGGCTCGCGCCCGTCGGCGAACCGGACTGGTTCGCGGACCGCAACCCCGCTCCCGCCCTGCTGGTACGGGTGGCCGACGCCCTGGTGCTGTCCCCGCTCGTCGCGGCCGCCCGGCTCCGCGTCGGTACGACGGAAGGGATCAGCCGGGCATGAGCCTCGTGGTGTACCTCGCGGGCGCCGTCTTCGGGCTCTCCTGCGTCGTCCTGCTCCGCAGACCCCTGGCGGCCCCGCGCAACCCGCTCACCGTGTCCACCTGCGTCGCAATCGTCCTGGGCGCCCTGGTCTTCGTCTGCTCGGCCCCGCTGACCCTGTCCGCCGTCAACCGCCTCACGGGCATCGCGAACTTCGGCGCCCCCCTCACCTACGGCATGCTCTCCGCGTACAGCTGCTCCCTGCTGGTCCTGCTGATCAACTGGCGGGGCGGAACCCCGGCCCGGATCCGCCGCCTGGTGCTGCGCACCATGGCCGCCTACGGCGCGCTGATCGTCGCCATCGTCGTGCTGTTCACCCTGGCCGGCCCGAGCACCGAGCGGCTCACCGACCTCGACACGTACTACGCGAACACGCCGTACATGCGCGAGATGATCGTGCTCTACCTGCTCGGGCACAGCGCGGCCACCCTGGTGATGTGCGCCGTGTGCGTCACCTGGAGCCGTGAGGTCACCGGTCTGCTCAGGACCGGGCTGCGGCTGATCCTGACCGGGATCCTGCTGGACGTGGTGGGCTTCCAGCTCGCCAAGTACACGGCGCTCGTGGCCCGCTGGTCCGGGCACGACCTCGACTTCCTGTCCACCGGTGTCGCCCCGCCGATGGCCTCGCTGGGCGCCCTGACGTGCTCCCTGGGCTTCGTCCTGCCGAGGCTGCTGCCGGTGGCCCTGGCCTGCCGGCGTGACCTCGACGACCTGCGCGGCCTCGGTCCGTTGTGGTCGGAGGTGCGGTTCGCCTCCCTCGCGCCGAAGCCGCCCATGGCCGTGTGGCAGCCGCCCCGGGTACGCCTGCACTGGCGGGAGGTCTCCATCCACGACGGCCTGCTGGCACTGGCCCCCTACTTCGACGACGGGGTGCGCGAGCGCGCCCGGGACGCCGCCCTGCACGAGGGCCGCTCCGCGCACGAGGCCCGGGTCGCGGCCGAGGCGGCCATGGTGAGCGACGCGGCCCGCCGCGCCGCCGCCCACGAGGAGCCCCGCACCACCCCGAGCACGTACCGGCTCCACGCCACGGAGGTGGCCGGCACGGGCGGGCTGGTCGAGCTGGCGCAGGCGCTCACCCGGTCCCGGCTCACCGCCACGGTGCCGGAAGGTACGGTGAGGGCCACGCCGGGGTGAGGGCGGTCCCGGGGTGAACACCCCCCTGCAACAAGGGCGTCCGCCCCGGCCGTCCGCACCACAGTCCCCTGACCGCACACCCCTGACCGGACACAAGGAGCCCCATGCCGCGGAGAGCTGTCGTCATCGGTGCCGGACTGGCCGGCATGCTGGCCGCCGCCGCGCTGTCCGGTCACGTGGACGAAGTGGTCGTACTGGACCGGGACGAACTGCCCGACGGGCCCGACCACCGCCGCGGGCTCCCGCAGGGCCGCCACGCCCATCTGCTGATGTCCGGCGGACTGGCCGCGATGGAGGACCTCGTGCCCGGCGTGAGCATGCGCGAGCGGCTGCTCGCCGCCGGCGCCCACGAGATACCCCTCGGCTCGGGCATGCTGGCGCTGACCTCCGAGGGCTGGATGCACCGCTGGCGGCACGACGGCCCCCGGATGATCACCTGCAGCCGGGCACTGCTGGACTGGGTGGTCCGCACGGAGGTGCTCACCCACTCCAAGACCGAGATCCGCACGGCACAGGCCCTGTCCCTGACCGGCACCGCGCACCGTGTGACGGGCGTCCGCGTCTCCTCGAAGGCCCCGGCCGGCGACTCGGCCACCTCCGGGGAGACGGTGCTCGACGCCGACCTCGTGGTCGACGCCGGCGGTCGCGGCTCGCGCATCGTGCACTGGCTGGAGGCGCTCGGGGTGACCGGCATACCCGAACGGACCGTCGACTCCGGCCTGGTCAACGCGACCCGGATCTACCGCAGGCCCGAGGGCGCCGAGCACTTCCCCCTCACGGTGCTGCACGCCGACCCGTACGCGTCCCGGCCGGGCCGCAGCGGGATGGTCCTGCCCATCGAGGGCGACCGCTGGATGGTCAGCCTGGCCGGCACCAGGGGCGGCGAACCGCCGGCCGACCCGGACGGCTTCCTGGAGTACATCCGCCGGCTGCCGGACCCCATCCTCGGCCGCCTCGTCTCCGGCGCCGAACCCCTGACCGACGTCCACACCAGCCACAGCACGCACAACGCGCGCCGCTACCTGGAGAAGGCCCGGACCTGGCCGGAGGGCCTCGTCGTCCTCGGCGACGCCCTGGCCACCTTCAACCCCGCCTACGGACAGGGCATGTCGGTGGCGGCACAGGGCGCCCGCGCCCTCTCCCGCGAGCTGGACCGCTCCGGCCCCGCCGCACCTGGCCTGTCCCGCCGCGTGCAGCGCCGGGTCGCCACCGTCGTGGAGGGCCCCTGGGCAACCGCGGTGGGCCAGGACGTCTGGTACCCCGAAACCCGCGGCGGCGAGCCGAAAGCGGCGGACCGCCTGGTCACCCGCTACTCACGGCGCCTGCTGAAGGCGGCCACGGGTTCCTACCAGGCGGCGGCCGCCCTCTGGGACGTGAGCAGCCTCGAAACGGGCCCGTCCCGACTGCTGCGCCCCAGCGCGCTCCTGGCCGCGCTCAACGGCCCGCTGCTGCCACCGCTTTCGGGCCCGCCCCTGACTCCGGCGGAACAAAAACTGCTGGACGAGTTGAGCGCCCCGTAGGGGCGCGGGGAACTGCGCGACCAGCCACGACGGTGCCGCGGACGGTCTGCTGCCCGGGGCCGCAGGGTTGTCGTTCGCCCGCGGGCGAGTGGGGGTTGATCGCGCCGTTCCCCGCGCCCCTGACGGGGCGCTCAAGTCCGGGACGAATCCCGGGCGCTCAGCCCTGGAATGCCGGTTGGGCGACACCCTTCCCGGCGCCCGGGATCACCAGCAGCGACCCCGCCGTCGGGTGCGGCCGGTCGAGGCCCACCCGCGCCGTCGTGACGTAGAGGTCCGTCAGGTCGGTGCCCCCGAACGCGCAGGCCGTCGTCAGCGAGGCCGGCAGGCTGATCACCCGGTCCAGCTCGCCGTCGGGCGTATAGCGGCGCACCGCCGCCCCGCCCCACAGCGCCACCCACACGCAGCCGTCCGCGTCGACCGTCAGGCCGTCCGGGAAACCGGCGTCCTCCTCGATCGTCACCAGCGGGCGGCGGCCGACGGGGAGTCCGTCGGCGCAGTCGAAGACGTCCACGCGGCGGGTCGGCGTGTCGACGTAGTAGACGCGGCGGCCGTCCGGGCTCCAGCCGATGCCGTTGCTGACGGTGACGTCCGGCAGCAGCGTCGTCACCGTGCCGTCGGCTGCCACCCGGGACAGGGTGCCGCCCCCGGTCGCCTCGTCGTAGCGCATCGTGCCGGCCCACAGGGAGCCGTCGGGGGCGACGGCCGCGTCGTTGGCCCGGCGGCCCGGGACCTGCTCGCGGTGCAGCCAGCGGAACGTGCCGTCGGGGTCCAGGAGGCCGACGCCGTCCCGGAGGTTGAGGACCAGGCCGCCGCCCGCACGGGGCTTGACCGCGCCGACGTGCTGGTCCGTCGTGCGGACCGTGCGGCGTCCGGTCGCGGGGTCGTACGTGTGGATCCGGGAGCCGAGGACGTCGATCCACAGCAGGCGGCCGGTCGCCGGGTCCCAGGTGGGGCCCTCGCCGAGGGTCGCCTCCGTGGCGACCGCGACCTCGTACGCCGTCGTCGTCACCGTCGTCATGCCACACTCCGGTGGCCGAGGCGCTCGGAGAGTTCGGCGGCGCCCTTGGCGGCGAGCTGCTCCAGCTCGCCGCGGCGCTCGTCGCTCCAGCGGATCATCGGGACGGAGATGGACAGGGCCGCGACGACCTGTCCGGTGCGGTCGCGGACCGGCGCGGCGACGCAGGAGACGTCCGGGTTGGACTCCCGGCTCTCGACGGCGATCCCGCGGGCGCGGATCCCGGTGAGGGCCTCGCGCAGGGCGCCCGGCTCGGTGATGCTGTTCGGGGTCATCGCGACGAGGTCGGCGTCGTCCGGGATGCGCGCGGTCAGCTCGTGCTCGGGCAGCGAGGCCAGCAGCATCTTGCCGACCGAGGTGCAGTGGGCGGGCAGCCGGCGGCCGGCGGCGGAGACCATGCGGACCGCGTGGGTGGAGTCGACCTTGGCGATGTAGATGACGTCGGTGCCTTCGAGGATCGCCACGTGGACGGTCTCGTCGCAGGTCTCGGCGACGGACCGGGCGACCTGCTGGCCCTCGGCGGCGAGGTCGAGCTGCTCGGCGTATCTGCTGCCGAGCTGGTACGGACGGACGCCGAGCCGGTAGCGTCCGGGCTGTCCGGGTACGGGCACGATGTACGACCGGGCGGACAGCGTGGTCACCAGCTCGTGCACGGTGGTCCGCGGCAGCTGGAGTTTGCGCACTATGTCGGGGGCGGAGAGGGTCCCGTCCCCGTCCAGGAAGAGCTCAAGAATGTCGAGAGCCCGGGTCACGGCAGGCACGAGGCGTCCCACGTCCGGCCCCCTCCCTTGGGTCTAGGCGCCGGATATCGGTGCGGCGCGCGTCTCAGCTGCGGAGCCGTTCGAGATATCAACAGGCGATCGGCATGACGAACACAGGCTAGCCACCGGGGATTCCGTGGGCAATGGCCGGGAACCAGCCGGGTACCGGCGCGTGCACCATGGGAGGCATGCAACTGGACTTCCAGCTGGTGCTGCTGCGCCGCATGGCCGACCACAACCCGGACCTGGTGGACGACGCCCGGCGCACGCTGGGTGCGTCGATCGCGGACATGCGGGAGGCGAACAAGCGCTGGCAGGCGATGGCCCGCTCACCGCGGTCCCGGTCCGCGGCCGCCCGCTACCGCTCGGTCCTCGGCCCGCCCGAGTGGGAGACCAAGCGCATCGTCGGCGACCTGGAGTGCGCGGCCTGGCAGTGGCCGGTCCCCCTCTGGCCCACCCTGCGCTTCGAGGTCATGGCCGGTCCCGGCGGCGTGGTCTGGAACGAATGGCTGGTCCGTGCCCCCGACGCCCCCGCCCCGAGACTGGAGTCGTACGACGATCTCACCCCCTGGTCCTGCACGGTCGACGAGGCAGCCCGCGCCTTCGCCCCCGCCCGCCCCCTGGAGGGCACCGCCCCGACCCGCTGGGGGCTCACCTTCCGGGTGCCCGACGGCCGTCAGGTGGTCGCCGAGTTCACCTGGGGCCTGCTGCAGCGCACCGCGGTCATCGACGAGCCGCGGTGAGGATCGCCTCGGCCACCCCGGCCACCGACCCCGGGTGCAGGAACAGGAACAGGTTCGGCTCGACCAGCTCCAGCTCCATCACCTGCGGCCGCCCATCCGCGCCGTCGACCAGGTCCACCCGGGCGTACAGCAGCTCGGGCGCGTCCGGTACGGCGGCCAACGCGCGCTCCGCCACGGCGAGTTCGGCCGGAGTCGGGGTCCAGGCCGCCAGGTCCGGGTGGGCGACCTTGTCCGCGTCGTACGCCGTGCCCGGCGTGAGCACGGCCCGCTTGCGGCTGGCGTGCAGCAGCCGCCCGCCGAAGAACTGCAGCGCCCGCTCGCCGCTGACGTCGATCCCGGCGACGTACGGCTGGACCATCGCGGTCAGCCCCTCCTCGTGCATCCGGGCCAGGTGCCGTACGGCCGTCGCGTGCTCGCCGGGGGTGTAGCGGGCGGCGAACCGGGCGCCGGCGCCGAAGGTGGGCTTGACGACGAAGTCGCGGTCGGCCGGCAGGTCGGCGGCCAAGTCGCCGGGGGCCAGATACCGGGTCGGCACGACGGGCACCCCGGCCGCCGCGAGGTCACCGAGATACCGCTTGTCGGTGTTCCACCGCACGACCTCCGCCGGGTTCGCGATCCGGGTCGCCTTCCCCACCCGCTCCACCCACGGCACGAACTCGTCCGTCCGCCAGGCGTAGTCCCAGGTCGAACGGATGACGACCAGGTCGAAGCCGCCCCACTCCACTTCGGGGTCGTCCCACGGGCGGGCGACGGCCTGCGCCCCGGCGGCGGTCAGCGCCGCCAGCAGTACCGGCAGGTCCTGGTCCTTGCTGGGTTCCGTGCCGGGGTCGTAGGTGGCGAGGGCTATGCGGGGCACGGCGGGGGCTCCCTTGGCTGTCCGGGTCTGCGTTGCGTCCATTGGCAGGCTAACCCGCGAACACCGTTGACCTTCACCTTCGGTGAAGCCCCAGCATCGATGGCGGACGACGCGGAACATCAGCTCGCACCGGTAGGGAGACGGCATGGAGACGGCATGGAGTGGCTGACCATCGGGGCCTTCGCGAAGGTCAGCCGGCTGTCGCCGAAGGCGTTGCGGCTGTACGACGAGCTGGACCTGCTGAAGGCCGCCCGGGTCGACCCGGAGACCGGATACCGGTACTACGCCGGCGCGCAGCTGGAACGCGCCCGGCTGGTGGCCTGGCTGCGGCGGCTGGGCAT
Source organism: Streptomyces sp. NPDC001507 (assembly GCF_042894765.1). Taxonomy (NCBI): domain Bacteria; kingdom Bacillati; phylum Actinomycetota; class Actinomycetes; order Kitasatosporales; family Streptomycetaceae; genus Streptomyces; species Streptomyces sp. NPDC001507. The sequence continues at coordinate 102,701 of NZ_JBIAVV010000002.1, read as the reverse complement.
GCCGCCGGCGCGCATCCGCGAGGTGTGCGCGCTGCCTGCGGACCGGGCCGCCCGGGAGGTGCGGGCGTACTGGGCCCGTGTCGAGGCGGACACCGCCGTACGGCGGGACCTGGCCGCGTTCCTCGTCGACCACCTGTCCGGAGAGTCGAGAAGGGATACCACGACCATGCTGGAACTGCGTTATGCCGCCCACTCGGACCGGGGGCGGGTCCGGCCGTCCAACCAGGACACCGCGTACGCGGGGCGCCGGCTGCTGGCCGTCGCCGACGGGTGCGGGCCGGCCGGGGCGTCGGCCCGTGCCGCCGCCGTGTCGGCGCTCAGGCCGCTGGAGGAGGCGGAGCCGTCCGCGGGGAACGTGCTGAACCTCCTGGAGGACACGGTGCGTTCGGCGGCCGAGGCGGCCCCGGAGGGTGGCGGCTGGTGTAGGAAGAGGCTGTCGGGGTTCCGAACGGTGAGGAGTCGTCGCGTGTCGTTTCTGTTTCCGGCCCTGGTGGACGGTCCGGGCGGGAAGGTCGCCCTGCGGTTCGGGGCGCGGTCGTTGACGTACGGGCAGCTCGCCGCCGCGGCCGGCGCTCTCGCCGGGCGGGTCGGGGACGCCGACCGGGTCGCGGTGTGGGCGACGCCGGAGCTGGAGACGGCGGTGGCCGTCGTCGGCACCCTGCTGGCCGGGCGGGCGGCCGTGCCGCTGAACCCCAGGTCGGGGGAGAAGGAGCTCGCGCACATCCTCGCCGACAGTGCGCCGGCCGCCGTGCTGGCCGCACCCGGCGCCGAACTTCCCCCTGCACTGGATGAGTTGCCGCGCATCGACGTCGACGCGGCGGCCGTGGGGCCGGTGCCCGAGGACCGTACCGACGAGTCCGACCCGGCCCTCGTCGTGTACACCTCCGGCACCACCGGGCCGCCCAAGGGCGCCGTCATCCCGCGCCGGGCGCTCGCCGCCACCCTGGACGCGCTCGCCGACGCCTGGCAGTGGACCGGGGAGGACGTCCTCGTCCACGGCCTGCCGCTGTTCCATGTGCACGGGCTCGTGCTGGGCATCCTCGGGCCGCTGCGGCGCGGCGGCTCGGTCCGGCACCTCGGCCGGTTCGACACCGACGGGGTCGCCCGCGAACTGAACGACGGCGCGACCATGTTCTTCGGCGTGCCCACCATGTACCACCGCATCGCGGAGGCGCTGCCCGCCGACCCCGGCCTGGCGAAGGCGCTCGGCCTGGCCCGGCTGCTGGTCTCCGGCTCGGCCGCGCTGCCCGTCCACGACCACGAGCGGATCGCGGCGGCGACCGGACGGCGGGTCGTCGAGCGGTACGGCATGACGGAGACCCTGATGAACACCAGTGTCAGGGCCGACGGCGAGGCCCGCGCGGGGACCGTGGGGGTGCCGCTGCCGGGGGTGGAGCTGCGGCTGGTGGAGGAGGACGGGACCGCGATCGCGGCGTACGACGGGGAGACCGTCGGGGAGATCCAGGTGCGCGGCCCGAACCTGTTCACCGAGTACCTCAACCGGCCCGACGCGACCGCCGCCGCCTTCACCGCCGACGGCTGGTTCCGCACCGGGGACATGGCGGTGCGCGAGCCGGACGGCTATGTGCGGATCGTCGGGCGCAAGGCCACCGACCTGATCAAGAGCGGGGGTTACAAGATCGGCGCCGGGGAGATCGAGAACGCGCTGCTGGAGCATCCGGGGGTGCGGGAGGCCGCGGTCACCGGAGAGCCGGACGCGGACCTGGGCGAGCGGATCGTCGCCTGGATCGTGCCTGCGGAGCCTCAGTCGCCGCCCTCGGCCGAGGAGTTGGCGGACCACGTCGCCGGGCGGCTCGCCCCGCACAAGCGGCCCCGCGTCGTCCACTACCTGGACGCCCTCCCCCGCAACGACATGGGGAAGATCATGAAGCGGGCCCTCGGTGCCTGAGCCGGTCCCGGTGCCGGCGCCCGGTCCGGCACCCGCGCGGCTCTCGGCCCGCCGCGTCCTCGCCCTCGTCGCCGACCCCGGCACCTTCGCCGAACTCCCGCACCCGGCGCGGCGGTCGCCGCCCGACGGCCCGCTCGGCTGGCAGGGGTACGACGCCTCGCGCGCCCGCGCCGCCGAGCGCACCGGCGAGGAGGAGTCCGTCGTCGTCGGCACCGCGCGGGTCGAGGGCACGGCGGCGGTGCTGATCGCCTTCGAGTTCGGTTTCCTCGGCGGCTCGCTCGGCGAGCGGACCGGCGACCGGCTGGAGGCGGCGTACGTCCATGCCCGCGCCCACCGGCTCCCGGTCGTACCGCTGGTCGCCACCGGCGGCAGCCGGATGCAGGAGGGCATGCTCGCCCTGTCCCAGCTGCAGCGGGTGGCGCGCCAGTCGGCGCTCACCCGGGAGGCGGGGCTGGCGCAGGTCGCGGTCCTGCGCGACCCGACGACCGGCGGCGGCTGGGCCACCCTGGGCGCCGGGGCCGACGTGATCCTGGCGCTGCCCGGCGCCCAGGTGGGCTTCGCCGGCTCCCGGGTCCGCCCGCCGGACGCCGACCCGGCCGCGTACACGGCCGAGGCGCAGCTCGCGGCCGGGGCGGCGGACGCCGTGGTGCCCCCGGCGGAGCTGAAGGCGTCGCTCGGGCTGTGGCTGCGGCTGCTGACCGCGCCCGCCCCGATACCCGCCGACCCGCCGCTCGCCCTCGGCGGCAGCGCGCTGCCCGCCACCGGCTGGGAGGCCGTCCGGCGCGCCCGCGCCCCGCACCGCCCGCGCGCCGAGGCCTACCTGGACGCGTACTTCACCCGCCGCGTCGCCCTGGTCGGCGACCGGTGCGGCGGGGCGGACCCGGGCGGGATGCTGTGCGGGTTCGGCGAGCGGGCGGACGGCCGTACGGTCGCCTTCGCCGCGCAGACCGGGACGGCGACCAGGCCCGCCGGATACCGCACCGCCGCCCGCCTGATACGGCTCGCGGACCGGCTGGGGATCCCCGTGCTGACGCTGGTCGACACCCCGGGCGCCGCGAACGACGCCGAGGCGGAACGGCAGGGCGCGGGCGCCGCCATCGCGGAGCTCTTCGGCGAGGTCGCGGCGGCCCGGACGCCGATCACCACCCTCGTCGTCGGGGAGGGCGGCTCGGGCGGCGCCCTCGCGCTGGCCGCGCCTGGCAACACCTGGGCCACCCCGGACAGCTACTTCTCCGTCATCGCACCGGAACTGGCGGCGGCGATCCTGAAACGCGCCCCCGAGGACGTCGAGACCACCGCCGGCCAGCTGCGGATCCGGCCCCAGGACCTGGTGGAGCTGGGGGTGGTCCGCGGCATCGTGGGCAACTCCCCGGACGGCCTCGCCGCGCCCGCGCCGCCCGCACCGCCCGGCTGACCCGCGGGCGGCCCGACGGGCCCGAAACCCCCCATTCAGCGGCGCCCCGCCCGGACCCTCCCCGCAGGCGCGCCGCTGCGATCCCCCGGAGGATGCGAAGCAGGCCGCCGACCGGCGGTGCCACCCCACACGGCCCGCGCACCGGGAGGATCTGCCGTGACCGTCAGTCTGGAGCAGTTGCGCCGCTGCCATTTCGCCGTCGATCTGGGGGCCTCCCGCACCCGGGTGTACGTGAGGGGCATGGGCCTGGTCGTCGACCAGCCCTCCGTCGCCGCGATGAACACGCGTACCGGTGCCCTGATCGCCGTCGGCGACTTCGCGGAGAGGATGACGGGCCGTACCCCCGACTACATCCGTGTCGTGCGGCCCGTCTCCGGCGGGACGATCGTCGACATCGAGATGGCCCAGCGCATGCTGCGCCAGCTGCTCGGCGACAAGATCCGCCGTTCGCTGCGCCGCAAGCCCCGGCTGCGGGCGGCGGCCTGCACCCCGCACGACGCCGACCCGCTGGCCCAGCGGGCCACCATCGAGACGCTGGTGGGGCTCGGGGCCCGGCGGGTGGAGCTCGTCGACACGCTGATCGCCGCGGCGGTGGGGTGCGGGCTGCCGGTCGAGCGGCCGGAGGCGAGCATGATCCTCGTCTGCGGGGCCGCCGCGACCCAGGTCGCCGTGCTCTCCCTCGGGTCGATCGTGTGCGCCGAGCGGATGCCCGTCGGCGGGGAGGCCGTGGACCACGCGATCGTCCAGCACCTGCGGCACGAGCACGAGCTGATGCTGCCGAACCAGGCGGTACGCCCCCTGCAGCTGGCCCTGGACGGCACCGGCCTCACCCCGGAGGGCCCCGCCTCCACCGAGATCCACGGGCGGGACGTGGTCACCGGGCTGGCCCGCAGCGTGCGGGTGGACACCGCGGCCGTCCGGGACGCCATCCAGACGCCCCTCATGTCCGTCCTGGACGGGATCGGCAAGGTGCTGCGCGACTGCCCGCCCGACCTGGTCGCCGACCTCGCCGACCGCGGGATCGTGATGGTCGGCGGCTCGGCGCTGCTGCCCGGCTTCGACCAGCTGCTGCGGGAGGCCACCGGCATGCCGGTGCACATCGCGGAGCGGCCGGACGTGTGCGCCGTCCAGGGCATCGGGGCGATGCTGGAGGGCCGGATCGAGCCGCTGGTGCTGGACCCGCTGGCCGCCTGAGCACACGTACCCGCCGACCGGCCCCGATGTGAGCCGACGCGCCCCGTGCGCGCCTCGTCACTCCTCGATTAGGGTGGACTCACCGATGGTGACGGGAGGGGACGGTCCGTGACAGCCGACATCACCGTGTTCACCGACCAGCTCGCCGAGACGGCACCGGTCCCCCGCCTCGCCGTCACCCGCGTCGGCGTGACCGGCCACCGGGTGTTCCCGCCGTCCGTCCTGCCCTACGTCCGCTCCGCCCTGCACCGGCACCTCAGCCGCACCGACGTGGCCCTGGAGGCACTCAGCTGCCTCGCCGCCGGTACGGACCAGCTCTTCGCGGACCTCGCCCTGGCGCACGGCGTCCCGGTGACGGCCGTGATCCCGGGCATGGACTACGAGGCCCACCTGGGGGACGAGGCGGCACGGGCGTCGTACCGCAGGATCCTGGGGCGCTGCGCGAACCGGGTCGAGCTCCCCGTCCAGCCCACCCACGAGCAGGCGTACTTCGCGGCGGGCCAGTGGATCGCGGAGCGCTCCGACGAACTGCTCGCCGTGTGGGACGGCCGTCCGGCACGCGGTCTGGGCGGCACGGGTGACGTGGTGGCCTACGCCCGGCACATCGGGGTGCCGGTGACCGTGCTGTGGCCGGACGGGGTACTGCGCGACTGACGGGGCGCGGCCGGCCCGCCTCAGGTGCCGAAGCGCACCAGCCACTCCGTGTGCGCCGGGGACATCAGGCGCTCCGCCTCCCCCACCGCCTCGGCCCAGCCCGCCTCCGTCACCGTGGTGGTCATGGCGATCCGGGTGGTCTCCAGATCCTGCTCGATGAGGGAGTGCGCGTACGTCAGCGGGCCGTGCCTGCGTACCTCCTGCCAGGCGACGCCCGCCGCGGCGGCCGCGCTGAGCAGCCCCGCGAGGTCGGCGCCGCCGAGCAGGTCGACGGTCCGCAGCAGGGCGGCCGCGAGGGCGCACAGGGTCAGCGCCGCGGTGACGGAGGACCAGCGGGCGGCGGCGCGGTGCGCGCGGGCGGCCCGGTTCTTGTACCAGACGGCCTGTTCCAGGAGCCGGTCGCGCAGGTAGAGGTCCCGGCGGGCCGCGTAGGACTTGGCCCGTTCCGCGCGCATCCGCGGGGTGATCTGCCCCCTGCGCCGCTCCTCGGGGTCGCGGGAGTCCTCCCAGCCGCAGGCCCGCAGCTCGCGCAGACGTTCCTCCAGCCGCTCCGCGAACACCGCGTCCGGGTCGACGACATGGGAGTGGAAGGGGCCGCCGTGCACCATGTACTGCCAGGCCAGCGACTTCAGCAGCTCGGCGGCCGCCCGGTGCGCCTGCCAGTGCGCCCGGGACCGGCGCCGGGAGGTGCTCAGGCCGAGGGCTATCGTCAGCCCGTAGAGCAGGGCCGCCAGCACCGTCATGACGTGCCCCGACGCCTGCTCGGTCAGGACGGCGGCCGCGGTGGCCAGCAGCAACAGGATCAGGTGCGTACGCACCGCCCGGAACGAGTCGCTCTGATGGCGTAACGCCCACTGGTCACTGAGTTGGAACAGCGGCGGCAGATCCTGCTCGCCCAGCGTGGTACCCGGTACAGGAGTGCTTGCGGCCCCCATGAACGCCCCCCGAATTCACCGCACGCCTCCGAAGACCTGCGCGCGCCCCCGACAAGATGGCCTAAGAACACAATGAGTGGGGAAAGCAGCCCCGTGCACAAGAGGTTCGCCGGGCATTCCTGGTATAGGGTCCGCACCATCGGGACCAGACTCGGTTCCACGCACCCGAACCGGAGCGACGAAACCATCATGAACCTCAGCACGACGCCCAAGAGGCGCGCCCCTCAGCCCGCGGGGCCGGTCGCACGGCACAAGCCCCTGTCGGAGATCGACCCGCTCGGGACCGCCGCGGCGCGCGCCGCGGGCCGCGTGACCGACGTCGCCGACCGCCGTTCGGGCCAGTCGACGTTCAACTCGGCGTTCTGACCGGGAACGACGACACGAGGACGTTCACACGGACGTGGGTGCGCCCCGGCGGACGGGCGTACCGCCCGCACCCACGTCAGTGCGCCGTTGGCGTCAACGCGCCCACCGATGAAGCGGTTTGGGGCGCCTTGGGCACGGGAAGTCTGACAGACTGCCTCCAGTGACGAGCCAGTCGCCCGACGCCCCACCTCTGAGACAGCTGGTCCTCAAGATCCACAGCAGGTGTGATCTGCTCTGCGACCACTGTTACGTGTATCAGCACGCCGACCAGAGCTGGCGGTCCCGCCCGACCTTCATCCGCCCGGAGACGGTGCGCGCCGTCGCCGCCCGACTGGCCGAATACGCCGGGTCCCGGGCCCTGGAATCCGTCTCGGTGATCCTGCACGGCGGCGAACCGCTGCTGGTCGGTCCGGCCCGGCTGCGCGACATCTGCGCGGAACTCACCCGCGCCCTCGCCCCACTGACCGCGCTCGACCTGCGCATGCACACCAACGCGGTCACCCTGAACCGGCGGCACCTGGACGTCTGCCGGGAGTTCGGGGTCCGGGTCAGCGTGTCGCTCGACGGCGACCGCGCGGCCAACGACCGGCACCGGCTCGACCGCAGGGGCCGCAGCAGCTACGACCGCGTGGTCCGCGGCATCCGGCTGCTCCAGGAGCCCGAGTACCGACACCTGTTCAGCGGAGTGCTGTGCACGGTGGACGTGGCGAACGACCCGGTCGCCGTGCACGACGCCCTCACCGAGCTGGCCCCGCCGCGGATCGACTACCTGCTTCCGCACTCCACCTGGGACAGCCCCCCGCCCAACCCGGCCGGCACCACCACCCCGTACGCCGACTGGCTGCTCGCGGTCTTCGACCGCTGGGAGCAGCAGGGCCGCCCGATGCCGGTGCGGACCTTCGACTCGGTGCTGAGCACGCTGCGCGGCGGGCCGCCCCTGACCGAGGCGCTGGGGCTGGCGCCCAGCGACCTCGCCGTGATCGAGACGGACGGGGACTTCGAGCAGGCCGACTGGCTGAAGTCCGCCTACGCCGGCGCCCCGGAGACGGGGTACGACGTCTTCCGGCACGGTTTCGCCGAGTTCGCCGCGCACCCCGGTGTGCAGGCCCGGCAGCGGGGGGTGGACGGACTCGGCGACACCTGCCGCGGCTGTCCGGTGGTGCGGTCCTGCGGCGGCGGCCTGTACGGGCACCGGTACCGCTCGGGGAACGGCTTCGACAACCCCAGTGTCTTCTGCGGTGACCTCCGCTCCCTGATCGAGGGCATCGCCGACCGGGTGACCGACCGCGCGTTCTCCCCCGCGGTCCTGGGCTCGGACCGGCTCTCGTGGGCCCAGTTGGAACTGGACCGGGTGCTGCTGCGCCGGGCACAGCAGCACCTGGCGTCCGAGCCGGACTGGGCGGACGCCTGGCGGCTGCTGCTGGCCCTGGACGCCGACGCCGCCACCGCGCCGCACCTGGACGAGGTGCTGGCGCACCCCTATGTGCGCACCAGCCTCCAGCGCTCCCTGCGCGGCCCCGCCGACACGGCCCGGTTCATGTCCCTGGCCGCCGCCGCGGCCCTGCGGGCAGGAGTACCGGCCACGCTCTCCTGGGACCAGCCCACCACCCGGCTGCACCTGCCGACCTGGGGCACCTACCGCCTCGACGCCCCCGGCCGCATCGAGGTCACCGTGACACCGGACGCCTTCCGGGTACGCGAGAACCGGGGGTCCGGCGCAGGCTGGGTACGCCTCGACGGGGTCCCCGTCTCCACGCACTGGCGCCCCGTGGACCGGCTGCCGGTCCAGGACGGTCCACTGGTCGACGACGCCGACCCCTACCGCGACTGCTACCCCGTCCCCGTCGCCCCGTCCCTGGAGTGCGGCGAGTTCGCCGAACGGATGGCGCGCGCCTACGAGCTGCTGGCCAAGGACCCCCCGGACCGGCCCTGCGCGCCGGAGGCGTTCCGCCCCACCGTCCTCACCCCGCTGACGGCGGGCAGCGGTCTGGCACTGGGCAGCCACGGGTTCGGGGCGCTGGGCGTGGCGGTCGACGTGACCCCCGAGGAGTTCGCGCGGGAACTTCCCCGCATCGGCCGCCGGGCCCGCCTCACCGCGCTGCGCGAGACGGCCGACCTGCACCGGCCCGGCAGCCCCGCCGGCGTTCTGCTGGACCGGGCGGACGACGGGCTGGGGCAGGGGGCGCACGAGGAGGCGGCACGCGCGCTCACCGCGCTCACCCTGCTGCCCGAGTCCGAACTGACGGCGACCGGGGCCGTGCTGGTGGCCCGCATGTGGTCGCAGTGGTCGAGCGTCTGCGAGGGATCATGACCGGGACGGCACAGACGTCGGCAGCTGAACTGGGCGGCCTGCTGCGCTCGTTGGGCGTCCGGCGGGGCGGGGTGCTGATGGTGCACGCCTCGCTGGGCGGCACCGGGGTCGCCCCGGAGCGGGTCCGGGACGGACTGCTCGCCGCACTCGGTCCCGGGGGCACCCTGATCGTGCCCGCGTTCACGCCCGAGAACTCCGACACCTCCCGCGCCTACCGGCAGGCCGTCGCGGGCCTGGACGAGGCCGAGGCGGCCGCGTACCGCGAGGCGATGCCGCCGTTCGAACCGGACGCCACCGGGTGCCCGACCATGGGGGCGCTCGCCGAGTGCGTGCGGTCGACGCCCGGCGCGGTGCGCAGCGCACATCCGCAGACCTCCTTCGCCGGACTCGGACCCGCGGCAGGCAGGTTGCTGCGCCGGCATGCGCTGCGCAGCCACCTGGGCAGGCTCTCCCCGATGGCGAGGCTGTACGCCGCCGACGCCCAGATCCTGCTGCTGCGGGTCGGGTTCGAGGTGTGCAGCGCGTTCCACTACGCCGAGTACCTGATGCGGCCCAGGCCGCCCCGGCGTACGTACCGGTGCGTGGTGGGCGACAAGGGGAACTGGGTCGAGTACCGGGATCTCGCCCTGGACGACAGCGACTTCGGGAAGATCGGCTCGCGGCTGCCGCGCCGCATGCTCACCGAGGCCGAGTGGGCGTCGCGGGCGGTCGTGCTCTGCGCCATGCGGGACGTGGTGGGCCACGCCAAGGGGCAGATGTCTGGATATCGACGACCTTTGGCCTGAAAGCAGTGAACCGGAAGCGGGGTCCGTCGGGCACATTGTTGAGTCCGGCGGAGGCACGCACCGTCGACGGGGGCGGTCCCGTGGCTTGCCGACGGGCAGGGGGACGTGCGGACATGGGGGAACGCGTGCAGGATCGGGCTCCGGACAACCGGCCCTATTTCTTCCTGTCGTACGCCCACACCCCGCAGTGGGGCCCGGACAGCGGGGACCCGGACCACTGGGTGCGCGTCCTGTTCAACGACCTGTGCAATCACATCGTGGCGCTCACCGACCTGCCCGCGGGGTCCCCGCCCGGCTTCATGGACCGGGAGATGCGGTCCGGGGAGGGCTGGCCGGAGAAACTGAGTGAGAACCTCGCCGTCTGCCGGGTGTTCGTACCGCTGTTCTCGCCGCGCTACTTCTCCAGCGAGATGTGCGGCCGCGAGTGGTACGCGTTCCACGAGCGGATGCTGAACGCCAGGACCACCGGAACGGCCACCGCCTCGGCCATCGTGCCCGCCCTGTGGACCCGCGTCGATCTGCGTGAACTCCCGGACTCCGTACGCCACATGCACATCGAGAGCACGTCGTCGGGCGGGCGGTACCTCAACAACGGGATCTACGGCCTGATCAAGCTCAGCAGGCTGCGCGACGAGTACGACGAGACCGTGTTCGGCCTCGCCGAACGCATCGTGCAGGCGGCCCGCGAGGCCCGGCTGCCGCCCGGCCGCCCCCGGGACTACGAGAGCACGCCGAGCGCCTTCAAACCGCGTGGCACCGGCCCCCGGCACATCCGGCTGACCGTGGCCGCCCCCACCGAGGACTCCGTCCCGCAGCACCGCGACGCCCGGCCGTACGGCGACGACGCGCTGGACTGGAACCCGTACCACACCGAGTCGACACGCGCGCTGTCCACGCACGCCGAGGAACTGATCCGCTCGCTGGACTACCGGGTGACGGTCGCCGCCTTCGACGACGAGAGCCCCGCCGAGGAGTCACGCGGGTCCGGCGAGCGGCAGCCCGGCATCCTGCTGGTGGACCAGTGGGCGCTGAGCGACGAGGAACGCCGGCGCAGACTGAAGACGTTCGACGCGTACGCCCGCCCGTGGGTGAGCGCGATCGTGCCGCGCTGCCGGGCCGACCTGCAGAACCACGGCCAGGAGGGGCGGCGGCTCGCGGAGGAGCTGGAGCGGGTGATGCCGACCATCCTGGAGCGGGCCCGGCGCAGCGACACCCGGATCGCCGTCAACGGCGTCCCCACGCTCAAGTCGTTCACCAGGGTGCTGCCCGAGGTCGTGGCCTACACGACCCGGCAGTTCCTGAAGAACGCCGAGGTCCGACTGCCACCGGGCCCACACTTCCCCAGACCCCGTCTGGCGGACCCCTACCCGCCGTCCGGCCCGGACGCGGGAGACGAACCCGGAGGAGAGGCATGACGGCCGCAAGGGACGGACGCATCATCACCTTCTACTCGTACAAGGGCGGCACCGGACGGACGATGGCGCTGGCCAACACGGCGTGGATCCTCGCCGCCAACGGCAAACGCGTCCTGGCCGTGGACTGGGACCTGGAGGCCCCGGGGCTGGATCGCTTCTTCCACCCGTTCCTGGACCCCAACGTGCTCACCGCCACCGGCGGCGTCCTCAACATCCTCCAGGACTACGCCTGGGCGGCGACCGACGGAATCAGCCGCACGGGATCCTGGCACCTGCAGTTCGCGGACGTGGAACAGCACGCCGTCTCGCTCTCCCCCGAACGGCAGGGGCTCGCCTTCGAGGACGGCGGCTCGCTCGACTTCCTCTCCGCGGGCCGCCAGTTCCGGGCCTACTCGGGCACGGCCTCCTCCCTGGAGTGGGACAACTTCTACGACCGCCTCAACGGCGGCATGTTCCTGGAGGCGCTGCGCGACAGCATGAAGGAGTCGTACGACTACGTACTGATCGACTCGCGCACCGGTCTGTCGGACACCGCGGACATCTGCACCCTCCAGATGCCCGACGTCCTCGTGGACTGCTTCACCCTCAGCGACCAGTCCATCGACGGCGCCGCCGAGGTCGCGCACAGCGTCGGCGACGACCACCGCAAGCGCCGGATCCGGGTGCTGCCCGTGCCGATGCGCGTCGACGACGGCGAGAAGGACAAGGTCGAGGCGGGCCGCGCGGTGGCCCGGATGAAGTTCGCCGGGCTGCCGAAGGGACCGGACGGGGAGCGGCTGAGCGCCGACGAGGTCACCGCCTACTGGGGCAGCGTCGAAATACCGTACAAGCCGTACTACGCCTACGAGGAGACCCTCGCCGTCGTCGGGGACAAGAAGGGCGACCCCAAGTCGCTGCTGGCCGCCTTCGAACGGCTCGCCGCGGCCGTGACCGACGACGAGGTCACCACGCTGCCGCAGATCCCGGAACCCGCGCGGCTGCGCAGCCGGGACGCCTTCATCCGGCGCCGGCCGCAGGCCAACGGGGCGCGGGTGGCCGTCGTGTACGCGGCCGAGAACCGGATGTGGGCCGACTGGATCGAGTCGCTGCTGAAGCGCGCGGGCTGCACCGTCACGCTGCGCGACGTGGCCGCCGGCCCGCTCGACAGCCCCGTCCCCGGCACCCGCGTCCTGCTCCTGTGGTCCAGGGCGCTGTACGGATCCCGGCACACGGGGAGTCTGCCGAGCCCGTCCATCAGCGGTGACGGGCTGCCCGTACCGCTGATATCGGTACGGGTGGACGAGGTCCAGCCGCCGGACTCGTACCGGCACCAGGCCGACCTCGTCGAACTCCACGGGCTCGACGAAGGAGGCTGCGAGGGCGCGCTGCTCGGCGCGCTCGAACTGCCCGGCCAGTTGCCCAAGGGCGGGCCGGCGGCGCCCCGGTTCCCCGGCCACGTACCGGACCACTGGAACGTGCCACAGCGCAACAGCACCTTCACCGGCCGGGGTTACATCCTCGAAAAGGTGCGGGAGCAGCTGCGCAGCGGCATGACCGCCGTACTGCCGCAGCAGCAGGCGCTGTTCGGAATGGGCGGGGTCGGCAAGACGCAGATCGCGCTGGAGTACGTGCACCGGTTCAGCGCCGACTACGACCTGGTGTGGTGGGTGCCGTCCGAGAACATCGACAACGTGGTGTCCACGCTCGCCGAACTCGGCTCCCGGATCGGCGCGCCCGGCGGCGAGGACATGGCGCTGGCCAGCAAGGAAACCGTCCGCATGCTCTCCCGGGGCAACCCGACCAAGCGGTGGATCCTCGTCTTCGACAACGCCGACGACCCGGACGACCTCGCCGGGTACATGCCCACCACGGGCGGCGGGCACATCCTCGTCACCTCGCGGAACCAGGCGTGGTCGGACAAGGGCGAGACGCTGCCGGTCGACGTCTTCCAGCGGCAGGAGAGCGTCGAGCACCTGTCCCGGCGCGCCCCGGGCCTCTCCCCCGCGGAGGCCGACCAGGTCGCGGACGCCGTGGGCGACCTGCCGCTCGCGGTGGAGCAGGCCGGGGCCTGGCTGGCCGAGACCGCCATGCCGACGGCCGAGTACCTGCGCCGCCTCAGCGCGGAGACGGCCGCGGTGATGGGGCTCAACCAGCCCGCCGACTACCCCGACACGGTGGCCGCCACCTGGAACATCTCCATCCGGCGGCTGAAGGAACGCTCGCCCGCCTCGGTCCGGCTGCTGCAGCTGTGCGCGTTCCTCGCCGCCGAGCCGATCTCCTCCGAACTGCTCTACGACAGCAACGAGATGGTCACCGCCCTCGGCCTGACGGAGAGCCTGCTGATCGGCCAGCTGGTGCGGGAGATCAGCCAGCTCGCCCTCGCCAAGGTCGACCAGATCTCCCGCTCGATCCAGGTGCACCGACTCGTGCAGGCGGTGATCCGCTCCCAGATGTCGGAACAGGAGCGGCGCATCGCCCGGCACGCGGTGCACAAGATCCTCAGAGGCGCCCGCCCCAAGGGCGACGAACCCACCGACAACCGCGAGAACTGGCCGCAGTTCGACATCATCTGGCCCCATCTGACCGCCTCCGACATCCGCAACTGCACCGAGTCCGAGCCGCGCAGGCTGCTCGTCGACCGCGTCCGCTACCTGTGGAAGCGCGGTGAGTTCCCGCGGGCGCAGCGCCTCGCCGAGGAACTCCTCGACCACTGGAAGGAGCCCCTCGGCGAGGACGACGAGCAGTACCTGTACCTGCGCTGCCAGCTCGCCAACGTGCTGCGCTCCCAGGGGCTGTACGTCGAGGCACGGGAGCTGGACGACGACGTGCTGCAGCGGCAGCGCCGGCTGCTCGGCAACCGGCACCCGCACACCTTCATCACCACCTCCGGCCTCTCCAGCGACCTCGCGGCACTCGGCGAGTACACCAAGGCCGTGGAGCTGGCGAAGGAGGCGCACGAGGGCTTCAGCGAACTCTTCTACGAGGCCCACCCGCGCACCCTGAACGCGGCCAACAACCTCGCCCTGGCCCTGCGCATGGTCGGCAGGTACCGGGACGCCCGGCAGATCGACGACGTCACCTTCGCCCGCCGCACGAAGGTCCACGGCGCCGATCACATCTACACCCTCTCGTCCGCCGAGAACCTGGGCCGCGACCTGCGCGAGGTCGGCGAGTACACGGCGTCGGTGGCCGTGCTGTCCCAGGCGTACGACCAGCACAAGCGCGTGCTCGGCAAGGAGTTCCCCGGCACCCTGCGGTGCGCGAAGTCGCTCGCGGTGTCGCTGCGCAGGGCGGGCCAGCTGGAGGACGCCCGGCGGCTGACCTCCGCGACCCTGGAGCAGTACCGGGCGCAGTACACGGTCTCCACCCCGGACCTCCTCGCCTGCGAACTGAACCACGCCGCGGACCTGTTCGCGGCCGAGGACCGGGAGCAGGCGCGCGACGTCGCCCAGAAGGTGCTCGCCGAGTACGTGAAGAAGCCGGGCGAGGCCCACCCCTACACCCAGGCCGCGATGAACAACCTCGGCGTCTTCCACTGGGGCTGCGGCGACAGCGAGCAGGCCGAGGACGTGTTCCTGAAGGTGCTCGCCCGCATGACCGACGTACTCGGCGCCCACCACCCGCACACCCAGTTCTGCTCCGCCAACTACGCGATCGTGCTCGCCGAGACCGGGCGGCCGGAGGAGGCCTGGGAGCGGGAGCAGCGCAGCGCCGACGCGCTCCGTGCCGACCTCGGAGCCCAGCATCCCGAGGCTCTCGCCGTCGTCAGCAACAGCGCCCTGACCCTGACCGCCCTCGGCCGCCTGGACGAGGCCCGCGCGCTGCGTGACGAGGCGGTCAGGGACCTGAAGGGGCTGCGCCGGCAACTCGGCGAGAACAACGGCATCACCCGTTTCGCGCTGGAGGAACGCAGGGTGTACCGGGACCTGGAGCCGCTCGCCGTGTGACCGCACGCGGCGGACGGCGCGCTGGGATCCCGCACCGTCAGCCCTTCGGCGTCCCCGCCAGCAGCCAGTCCAGTACGTCGGGCAGCGCGCGCAGCGACGCGAAGTGGGCCGCCTTCGGCTCGAGGACGGCCTTGGCGCGCGGAATGCGGGCGGCCAGCCAGGAGAAGTGGGAGGCGGGCGAGAACACGTCCTTCGCACCGGCCCACAGCAGCACCGGCACCCCGATCTGCGCCGGGTCGAAACCCCATGGGCTGGTCAGCGCGAACGCGTCGTCGATCCAGCCGTACGGCGAGGTGCGCAGCGCCTCGTGGTAGGTGCGCAGCAGCATGGACCGGATGCTGGTGTCGGAGACGATCAGCCGGTCCTCCTCGGTCAGATCGGCCCGCAGGTCCTCCAGCATCCGCGCCGGATTGCTGCGGATGACGGCCGAGCGCGGGATGAGCCGGGCCGCGTACCGCTCCGGGTCGGTGAAGGCGGTGTGGAACTCCTGGACGTTGAACGGTGCCATCCCGGCGAACCAGTCGAGCCCCTCGGCGTCCCGCGGCGCGAGCCCCACCAGGGCGGCCGCCCGGGTCACCCGGCCCGGCAGCAGCGCCGCACAGGCGAGGGCGTGCGGTCCGCCCCCGGAGCGGCCGGCCACCGCGAACCGGCCCAGCCCGAGGGCGTCGGCCACGGCCGCCACGTCCTCGACGACGTCCACGACCCGCCGCCCGGGGCGGCGGTCCGAGCCGCCGTAGCCCGGCCGGTCAAAGCTGATGAGGCGGGCGCCGCGCTGGTACAGGAACATCGGCCGGGGCCGCGGCCCCACCCGGCTGCCCGGCATGCCGTGCAGCAGGAACACCGGCCGCCCGCGGGGATCCCCCGACACCTCCACCCGCAGCCGCCGCCCGCCCGTCGTCCGCACCAGATCCGGCACGCCCGTGTCCCCCCTCCCGCGGCCATGGCCGGGGCCACGCCGCCCGACGACTGCCCACGAAGGGACGCGGGGAACTGCGCGACCGGCCACGACGGCGCCGCAGACGGCCGACACCACCCCGCGGCGCCCCCAGCGAAGCGCTCAGTACGGCAGGATGCGCCCGGAAGGCGTCCTGCGGTCGATCTCCTGCCCGCGGGGAGCGGGCCGACGAACAACGCGTACGCGGATCCGACCGTCCATGACGCCCTCCTCTTGCCGAGCCTGACCGGTACCTGCTGTCCGGTAGGAGGGCTCTGCCCCGCACATGACCGGTCCAAGCCTTGCGCGGGGCAGGAAAGTTGGCAGACCCCCGCCGTGGACGCCCAGCCGACGCCACAGCCGTGACGACGCCACAGCCGCTTCGCGGCCCGGTGCGGGGACGGCCTAAGGTCGTCCGGTGACGAACAGCAGCGCGACGCGTTCCCACGACCTCGACGGCATACGCCCGGCGCCGAAGTCCCCGGTGTGGCCGGACCGGCTGCGCCGGTTCGGTTACGCCGGGGCCCCGCGCGCGGACGCGCACGTCGGTGTCCGGGAACGCCTGGTCCCGCCCTTCCCCGAGCCCCCCACCCGGCTCTGGCGGCTCCTGGGCCTCGGCCCGGCCCGGGCGCGGCGGCTCGCGCGGGCGACGGAGTGGCTGGGCCCGCTGCTCGTCGCCGCCCTGGCCGGCGTCCTGCGCTTCTGGCACCTCGGCCGGCCGCGGGACCTGATCTTCGACGAGACGTACTACGCCAAGGACGCCTGGGCGCTGCTGCACCTCGGTTACGAGGGCACCTGGCCGGACCGCAAGATCGCCGACCCGCAGATCCTGGCGCACCCCCAGGTGATCTCGCTCTCCGACACCGGTTCCTTCGTCGCGCACCCGCCGACCGGCAAGTGGGTGATCTCCGTCGGCGAGTGGCTGTTCGGCCTCGACCCGGTCGGCTGGCGGTTCATGACGGCGGCCCTCGGCACCCTGTCGGTGTTCATGCTGTGCCGCATCGGCCGCCGCCTGTTCCGTTCGACGTTCCTGGGCTGTCTCGCCGGGGCGCTGCTGGCGATCGACGGCCTGCACCTGGTGATGAGCCGCACCGCGCTGCTCGACCTCGTCGTCATGTTCTTCGTGCTGGCGGCGTTCGGCTGCCTGCTGATCGACCGGGACCGGTCCCGGGCCCGGCTGGCGGCGGCCCTGCCGGCCGACGCGGAGGGCCGGGTGCGCCCGGACGCGGACACCGGCGACCGCGCCGGGACGGGCCGCCGGCCCTGGCGCCTCGCGGCCGGCGTCCTCCTGGGCCTGGCAGCCTCGACGAAGTGGAACGGCCTGTACGTCCTGGTCTTCTTCGTGGTCCTGACGCTGCTGTGGGACGTCGGCGCCCGCCGCGTCGCCGGGGCCCGCCACCCGTACCGGGCGGTCCTGCGCCGGGACCTCGGCCGGTCGGTCCTCTCCCTCGTCCCGACCGCGCTCCTGACGTACCTGCTGTCCTGGACCGGCTGGTTCCTGTCCGACGACGGCTGGGGCCGGCACTGGGCGGACGGCCGGGGCGGCACCTGGTCGTGGATACCGGCACCGCTGCGCAGCTTCTGGCACTACGAGTACCTCGTCTACCAGTTCAACGTGAACCTGCACACGCCGCACAAGTACCAGTCGAACCCGTGGAGCTGGCTGGTCCTCGGCCGTCCCGTGCTGTTCGCCTACGACTCCCCGCAGCCGGGCCAGGACGGCTGCTCCACCGCGGCCGCCTGCTCCCGCACGGTCCTCGCCCTGGGCACCCCCATGCTGTGGTGGTCGGCCTGCCTCGCTCTCGCCTACCTGCTCTACCGGTGGGCGCTGCGCCGCGACTGGCGGGCCGGCGCGATCCTCTGCGCGGTGGCGGCCGGTTACCTCCCCTGGTTCCTCTACCAGGACCGCACGGTCTTCTCCTTCTACGCCGTGGTCTTCGTGCCGTACCTGTGCCTGGCCGTGGCGATGACGGTCGGAGCCCTGCTCGGGCCGCCGGGCGCGTCGGAGCGGCGACGGCTGCGGGGCGCGGTGGCCGCGGGGGTGCTGGTGCTTCTCATCGCCTGGAACTTCGTCTACTTCTACCCGGTCTACACCGGGCAGACGATTCCCTACAGCGGCTGGCAGTCCAGGATGTGGCTCGACACCTGGATCTGAGCGCCGCGCGGATCCGCCGGTCAGCCGGTGCCGCGGCCGCCGCTCAGCGCGGTGCCGCGGCCGCCGTCTCGCCGGTGCGGACGGCGCGCAGGACCCGCTCGACGGTCTCCTGCTTCTCCCCGACGGGTGCCGTGTAGCCGATGACCTCGCGCACGGCCTCGTCGCCGAGGGTCCGGGAGATCACCCAGGCGCCGAGGTACTGGGAGGCCATGCAGCCGCCGGCCGTGGCGATGTTCCCCTCGCTGTGGAACGGCGCGTCCAGCACGGTGACCCCGCGGGCCTCGACCCAGGGCCGGCTGACGGTGTCGGTGCACGCGGGCCGGCCGTCCAGCAGGCCGAGCCGGGCCAGCACGAGCGCGCCGGAGCACTGTGCGCCGATCAGCTGGCGGGCGGGGTCGAGCGGCAGCCGGGAGACCAGCCGGTCGTCGGCGACCACGTCCCGGGCCCGCACCCCGCTGCCGACCAGCACGACGTCGGCCTCGGCGACGAACTCCAGCGGCCGCTGCCCGGTCACCTCGACGCCGTTCATGGACGTGACGACCGGGGCGGGCGTCGTGATGAACGCCTCCAGCCCCTGCTTGCGGCACCGGTTGACCAGCGCGGCCGCGATGAAGGAGTCCAGCTCGTTGAACCCGTCGAAGGTGACCACGGCTACCTGCATCGCCACTCCCCACTCCCCTGGTCCGGCACCGGCCGTCCACTCTACGGGAAGTGCGCCGGTCAGCGGTGTGCCGTGGCCGTGGGCGCCGGGCCCTCCGCGCGCAGCGAGCGGTGGCCGTGGCCGGGCACGGGGGTGGGGCTCGCAGTGGGCTTGCCCGCCGCCTCGGTCACCGGCTTCTTCGGGTGGTGCAGGGGCACGACGTCCTGCGGGAAGGTCAGCTGCTGGTTCATCCACTTCAGGGCGGCGGGCATCTCCCGCACCCAGGTGGGGAAGTTGTGACTGCCGTTCTCGGGGAGGATGGAGACGACCCGCATGGGTGCCTTGACGGCCTTGATGAAGGCCTGGGTCTCGGCGTAGCCCTTCTCGCCGTGCTTGCTGGTGGCGACCAGGACCGAGACCTGGGGCGCGGGCAGGTGCTTCAGCCGCCACATCAGGTCGTGGCCGTCGATCCGGGCCTGGCGGCCGGGACCGCTGCCGAAGAGGTCGCCGGTGGTGGGGTCGTCCTTGACCCGGTAGTCGGGCGACAGGGCGGCGGCCGCGGTGTAGACGCCGGGGTCGCGCATGGCGAGCTGGAGGGCGCAACTGGCACCGGAGGAGTACCCCATGACGCCCCAGGAGCTCGCGTCGTGGCCGGCCCGGTAGACGGACTTGATCGCGTCCGGGAGGTCCTTGGCCAGGAACGTCTCGGTCTGCGGCCCGCCGGGGACGTCCACGCACTCGGTGTCGCGCGGCGGCGCGATGGTGGGCCGGATCATCACCATGATCGTCGGCTGCATCTGTCCCCTGCGCTCGAGTTCACCGGCCGTCTGCGAGACCCGCAGGTGCTGGGCGAGGTTGTAGATGCTGCCCGGGTAGCCGCTGAGCGCGACGACCACCGGGAACCGCATCCGGTGGTACGCCTTCTGGAAGTACTGCGGCGGAAGGTAGACGAAGGCCGGGTCGACCACGCCGGTGCGCCGGCCGATGATCTTCACGGACTCCACCCGGCCGACGGCCGCGGCGGGCCCGGCGGGCAGCCCGCTGACCCTGCTCAACTGCTGGTCCCCGGCGGGCTGTACGAGAGACGCCCCGTGGACGCTGCTTATGCCGTTCACCGAGCCGCCGCCGTTCCCGCCGGCCGCCTGGGTCACGCCGACCGGGGCGGTGTCGACGTTGCCCAGCAGTTCGTTCCAGGAACCGAAGAACTGGTACGACGAGTTCACCGCGCAGGCGAACGCCGCGACGATCGTCACCTGTGTCACCGCGACGGCCCCGAGCCGACCCAGCACCTGCCACAGCCCCGTCTTGGCGAGCCGCGGCCACAGCCAGACCAGCAGCGCCACACACAGGGCGGCCAGCGCCGCCAGCGCGTATACGGTCGTTCGACTGGTCAAACCCATGTCATTCAGTCCCTGTTTTCCCTGCCCGTGTTTCGTTGCTTCCGCACAGGAGGAGGGCGGAAGAGCCTTCCGCGTTCCGTAACGAGGGATTCAGGAAGAAGACATGACCTGTTGGACCATGTCGGGCAAGGGGCGCGCCGCCGCGAGGTGACGAACGTCATTGACACACCCGATCACCCGGGGTTGTCATGAACACATGCAACTGACCGGGCGCCGAGCGCTTCTCGACGCCGCCCGGGTCCAGGCGGCGGCCCGCCCCGGACTGCTCCTCCACGGTCCCGCCGGCATCGGCAAGTCCGCGCTCGTGGCGGCCCTCGCGGCGGACCCGGCCGCCGGAACCGTCCTGCACTGCTCGCCCGCCGAGGCGGACGCCCGGCTGCCCTTCGCCGGGCTGGTCGACCTGTTCGCGCGGGTCCCGGAGAGCCGGCTGCAGAACCTGCCGCCGGAGCCACGGGCGGCGCTGCGGTCGGCCCTGCTGCGCGGCGGGGGTCCCGCGGACGTCCGCGGCCTGCTCGCCGTGCGGGTCGCCGTCCTCGACGCGCTGCGTGCCCTGGCGGCCGACGGCCCCGTCCTGCTGGTCGTCGACGGCCTGCAGTGGCTCGACGAACCGACCGCCGAGGTCCTCGCCCACGTCGTACGACGGCTCGCCGACCCGGGGATACGGATGCTCGCCGCCGAGCGGGTGCCGGACGGCGGCCGGCCCGAGCGGCTGCGCTGCTGCCCGCCGGGCACCGTCGAACTCCCGGTACCGCCCCTGACCGACGGCGAGACCGCCCACCTGGTGCGCACCGGCTTCGGCGCCGACCTGCCCCCGGCGCTGCTCCGGGCGGTCCAGCGAACCGCCGCCGGAAACCCGTACTACGCACTGGAGTTGGGGCGCGCCGCCCGGCACGCCCCGGCGCCCGCCGGGTTCGGCGCGCTGCCGCCGGTGCCCCCGGGGCTGCGCGCCCACCTGCTGGAGCGGGCGCGTGTGCTGCCGGAGCCGGTGCGGCGCACCCTCCTCGTCGCGAGCGCCGCGGCCCGCCCCAGTCTCACCCTGCTGCGGGCGGCCGGGTTCCCGGACCCGGCCGCCGGCCTCGCGCAGGCGGAGCGGCTCGGCATCGCGACCGCCGACGCCGACGGGGTCGTACTTTTCCGCCATCCCGTGCTGCGGGCCGCCGTGCACGCCGACGCCTCCGAGCAGGAGCGGCGGCAGGCGCACGCGCTGCTGGCCCGCGCGGTGCCCGAACCGGTGGAGCGGGCCCGCCATCTCGCGCTCGCCCATCCCTACGAGGACGAGGACACGGCCCGCACCCTGATGGCGGCGGCCGGTTCCGCGCGCCACGACGGCGCCTCCGGCACCGCCTTCGAACTGGCCGCCCTCGCCGCCCGCCGCACCCCGTCCGCCGATCCGGCGGAACGTGCCGAACGGCTGCTGGCCGCCGCCGAGTACGCCTGCGACGCCGGGCGCACCGAGGAGGCGGGCGAGGCCGCCGGGGCCGTGCTCACCCGGTCCGGCTCGGCGGCGCAGCGGGTGCGGGCCCGGCTGGTCCTGCTGCAATGCGCGGGGCAGGCACTGGAGGGCACCGAGGACCTGATCGCGGACGGCCTGCGGGACGCGGCCGGCGATCCGCACTCCGAGGCCCGGCTGCACCACTGGGCCGCCGTGCGGGGCCTGTTGTGCGGGGAGCTGACGGAGGCGGCCGAGCACGCCCGGCAGGCGGCCGCGACCGGCGACACCGGCACCAGGATCGACGCCCTCGCCACCCTCGCCCGGGTACGGTCCCTGGCCGGTGACCCGATCGCCGCCGACACAGCCCTGACAGAGGCACTGACCTTGCTTTCAGCGCCCCACAGGGGCACGGAGCCCTGCCCGACACGCGGCTGCCGCCCCACGAGCGCGACCACCCACGACGAAGCCACACCCGAAGCCCACCCCCGCCCGGCAGCCCCCCACAGGGGCACGGAGCCCTGCCCGACACGCGGCTGCCGCCCCACGAGCGCGACCACCCACGACGAAGCCGCACCCGAAGCCCACCCCCGCCCGGGAGCGCCCCACAGGGGCGCGGGGAACTGCGCGACCTGCCACGACGGCGCCGCAGCCGAAGTCCATCCGAGCCCGGCAGCCCCCCACAGGGGCGCGGCGCCAGATGTCCCGGCGCTCCCGGCGGAGCGTTCCCGCGGTCCGGAGAGCCGGCGGCTGATCCGCATGCGGGCGATCCTCGCCCTGGACTCCGACCGGGTGACCGAGGCCCGCGACCAGGTCGTCCCGCTGCTCGCCGCGGCCGGGGAGCCGGCCGGGGCCGAGGACACCGTCGCGACCCTGGTGGCGCTGACCCGCATCCAGGTGCGCGCCGGGCACTGCCGGGAGGCGCTGCGCACCGCGGCCCGCTGCTCGCGCGCCCTGACCGACGCGGCTCCGGCGCTGTACGCGGCGGCCCTCGCCGCGACCGCGGGCGGCACCCCCGAGGAGGCCCGCCGGCTGGCCGCACGGGCGGTCCGCGCCTCCGAGGCCGACGGCGACCGGCTGTTCCTGCTGCGCGCCCTCGCCGTCCTCGGGCAGGCCGAACTGCTCGGCGGCGATCCGCACGGCGCGGCGGCCGCCGTCGAGGCGCTGCAACGCGTCCGGGAACTCGGCGAGGCGATGTGCGCCGCCGACCCGCCGCTGCTGCACTGGTACGGCGACCTGGCCGAGGCCCTGGTCGTGCTCGGCGAGACGGAGGAGGCCGGGGCGGTGCTCCACGACGCCCGCGCGCGGGTGCCGGACGGGGCGCCCGGCAGTGTCCTGGCGGCGCTGGAACGGGCGGAGGGGCTGCGCGAGGCGGGGCTCGGCCGGGCCCGGGAGGGCGCGGTACGGCTGCGTGCCGCCGTCGACCTGCTGCGCCCGCTGCCGCTCCCGGTCGAGCTGGTGCGCACCCTGATCGCGCTCGGCGCGGTCGAGCGCCGCGCCCGCCGCCGGAACGCGGCCCGCCAGGCGCTCGCCGAGGCGCTGGAGACGGCGACCCGGATCGGCGCGGCCCCGCTCGCGGTCCGGGCCAGGGACGAACTGGCCCGGCTGGCCGCCGGGGAGCGCGGCGCCGAGGCGGGCGCGGCCGGGCCCGACCTCACGCCCACGGAGGCGCGGATCGCCGAACTGGTCGGCGGCGGGGCGACCAACAGGGAGGTCGCCGCCGAGCTGTTCATCAGCGTCAAGACGGTCGAGGGGACGCTGTCCCGGGTCTACCGCAAGGTCGGCGTCCGCTCCCGCACCGCGCTGGCGCACGCGATGGCCGTCGCCGTCATCGCCTCGGGCGCGGCCGTGGACACCGCCGAGGACGACCAACCCAGCCCCGCGGCCCAGACAGTGACGGTCAGTCAGGGCGCCCGGGCCCGGCTCCCCCGCCCGCTCGACACACGCCGTTGACATGACACCGGCCGTTAACACGTGACGCAAGGGTTCCCCCGCTTACGGGGGTGGGGCCGCAGTTCCTACGGTGATCCCGTTCCGCTTCCGGAACACTCCCCACCCCCCACTCTCCACTCTCCGGAGGAACCTCGGTGAAGTCACGCCTGAAACTGCTCGGTCTGGTCGCCGCGCCGGCGCTGATCACGGCGGTCGTTCCCGCCGCCTACGCGGCCGACGCCCCGCACACCGCCCGTGCCGCCGTCGCCGGGGACGTGCTGCCCGGCCTGAAGCACGACGCGTCCCGCACCGGCAACGTCAGCTCGGGCAAGCGCATATCGGTGGCGATCAGCCTGACGCCCAGAGGCGGCAGCGCCCTCGACACCTTCATCGCCAAGGTCAGCGACCCGCACTCGGCCGCCTACGGCCACTACCTGACGAAGGGCCAGTTCGCCGCCCGCTTCGGCCGGACCGACGCCGAGGTCAAGAAGCTGAAGGACTACCTGCGTGCGCAGGGCGTCACCGTCGGCAAGGTGCACTCCGGCAACCTGCTCGTCGACGCCAGCGGCACCGCCGCCCAGCTGCAGAAGGCGTTCGGCACCCGGCTGTCGACCTGGAAGGACTCGGCTACGGGCCGCTCCTTCTACGCCAACGACAGCGCGCCGACGCTCCCGTCCTCCCTCGCCGCCATCGTCAGCGACGTGGCCGGCCTCAACAACCGCGTCCGGCTGCACCACCAGGCGACCCCGCACACCGTCTCCCCGCACAACGGCCCCGGCGGCGGCTACACCCCGGCCCAGCTCAAGGGCGGCTACAACGTCTCCGGCACGTACACCGGCAGCGGCCAGAAGATCGCGCTCCTGGAGTTCGACGGCTTCCAGCAGTCCAACATCACCAAGTACGACACCAACTACAGCCTGGGCTCGCCCACCCCGACCGTGTCCAAGGTCGACGGCGGTTCCGGTGCGCTCGGCGACGGCCAGGTCGAGGTCGAGCTGGACATCGAGGTCCTGCACGCGATCGCCCCCAAGGCGAACGTGACGGTCTTCGAGGGCCCCAACTCGGACGCCGGCGAGGTCGACACGTACCAGGCCATCGTCGACAGCGGCATTCCGACCACCTCGATCAGCTGGGGCGCGGCCGAGTCCGCCCGCACCACCTCCAACATCAACGCGGTGGACGCGGTCTTCAAGGCGGGCGCCGCCGAGGGCCTCGGCTTCTACGCGGCCTCCGGTGACAGCGGCTCCGACGACGCGGGCGACGGCGGCACCTCCGTCGACTACCCGGCCAGCGACCCGTACGTGACCGGCGTCGGCGGCACCAAGCTGACCGTGACCTCCGCCAACGCCTTCAGCAAGGAGGTGGCCTGGTCGGGCGGCGGTGGCGGCAAGTCCTCCGTCTTCAAGATCCCGAGCTGGCAGACGGCCGTCCAGAAGAGCGCGGGCGGCGGCTACCGCCAGGTCCCGGACGTCTCGGCGCACGCCAACCCGAGCCCCGGCGTCTCCATCTACTCGCAGGGCTCCTGGTCCTCGGTCGGCGGCACCAGCGCCGCGGCCCCCGAGTGGGCGGCGTTCGCGGCCCTCTACAACCAGCAGGCCGCGGCGGCCGGCAAGGCCGACCTCGGCTTCGCCAACCCCGCCCTCTACGCGGCGAGCGGCACCGGCTTCCACGACATCACCAGCGGCAGCAACGGCGCCTACTCCGCGGCCACCGGCTGGGACTTCACCACCGGCTGGGGCTCGTACAACGCCTCGACGCTGGCGACGAAGCTGCTCGGCTGACCCACCCGCCGAACCGGCGAACCGCCCCCGCGTGGACCGGGACCACTCCCGGCCCGCGCGGGGGCGGCCGTGCTCACCTGACGTCGACGAAGTCGCCGGCCGCGGTGGCCGGGCCGGTGGTGGCGGTGCCGGCGAAGACGAACCGGAAGTAGCCGTCGGCCACGGCCCTGGTGGTGGTCCTCAGCGCTCCGGCGCCGCCGCTGGTGACGGTCTTCAGGGTGGTGTAGGTGCTGCTGCCCTTCTTGCGGAACTGCAGCCCGACCGCCTGCCCCTGGTAGCCGGTGTAGCTGCCGCTCTCCCAGTTCGCGCGACCGAGCTTGCCGGTGACGGTGATGGTCCTGCCCTTCTTCACCGGCTCGGGCGAGGCGTTCACGGTCACCCTGGCAAGCCGCTTGACCCGGGCCGTGCCCGCGGCGTCGATCTCGGTCCAGTCGTCGGTGTTGTCCTGGGCCCCGGCGAGGACCTTCCAGGTGCCGGCCAGGCCGTTGTGGTCGAGGTCCCGCGCGGCGTCCACGGCGAAGCTCACCTTGCAGGCGGAGGTGGTGGGGTCGGTGGCCGACACCGTGCAGGTACCCGGCGGCGGGTAGAGCGGCAGGATGCCGTCGGCGTCGTCGGTGTTCGGGCCGTGCCACAGGTAGGCCCAGGAGGCGGCGACGCCGTCCGGGTCGGTCGCCGTCCAGGTGATGCTGACGGTCTTCCTGGTGGTGAGGCCGAGGACGATGTCCTTGCCACCGTCGACGACGACGTGCGAGAACACGGTGTCGCTCGACGCGGCCCGGTCCGCCGCCAGGGCGGATGTCGGGGCCGCCGGCGCGGCAAGGGCGGAAAGGGCGGTGGCGAGGGACACGGCGGCGACGGCCGGACGGATGCGCATGGAATCCCCTCTCGGGATCGACGGGCCGCCGCCTGCGGACGGCGGGTCCTGATGCTGCGTCACACCGGCTGAACAGGTGGGGGACTGTCACGGTTGCCCTGTGGTTCCCACCGTGTTCACGGTGACCGGCCCAGGCGCCCGGATCAGGATCTGCGCAGGACCCGGTTGGCCCCCGCCACGACCGTGGACGCGAGCACCCAGCCCACGCTGACCAGAGCGACCACCACCCACTGCAGGGCGCCGTGGGAGCTGTACGACCGCTCCTGCCCGAAGTCGGCCACCGGAAGCAGCAGGTCGAGGGTGTACACGGCCGGCTGGAAGTCCGGGGGCGTGCCGTCGCCGTAGGGCAGCGGCGGCCAGGCCGCGAACAGCACGGTGCCGACGGTGAAGCAGACGGCGAGCAGCAGCACCGCGCGCAGCGGCCGGTACCCGTAGCCGACGGTGAGGTCCTGCAGCAGGCTCCAGATCCGGGCGGGCCAAGCCAGGGTGGCCCGCCTGCGGCGCTGTTTGGCGAGCAGGACGAGACGGGCGTCGGCGTCCCGGCCGTGGCGCCGGTAGCTGGCGGCCAGCTGCTCGTAGGGCTGCGGTGCGAAGCCGGCCGGGTCACGGTCGAGCCAGGTCAGCCGGCGGTGCCCGGGCAGCGCGGGCTTGGTGCTGTCGTAGGCGAGGCCCTCCAGGACCAGCGAGCGGGGCCAGCCGGCCGGGTCGTCGCGGAGCACGCCGACCCGGGTGTGGCTGAGGTCGACGATGCCGCGCGGTGCCTCACGGGGCTTCAGCGTCAGCTCGGCGGCCGCGGACCGCCGGCAGATCAGGGCCCGCTCCCCCGCCGGGACGTCCAGCAGGGCGTTCTCGAAACAGAGCCTGGCCCGTACGGTGATGCTGCTGAGGGAGATCCGGCCGTGCGCGGTCAGCCCGTCGCAGCAGTTGAACTCCGCGCCCACCTCTATGCCGTTGGCCCGCAGGGCGGCGGCCCCGGCGCGGCCGGTCAGCTCGGCGCCCTCGAAGAGGGCCGAGCCGCCGACCCGCGCGTCGCAGAGGTCCACGGTGCCCTCGGAGACGAAGCCGTCCCGGCAGTCGAGGTCGCCGCCGACGTGCAGCCGGTGGGCCCTGAGGGCGGTGCCGGCCGGATGGCGCAGCCGGGCCCGCCGCAGCACGACGCTGCCCCGCACCGAGGTGTCCCGCATGTCGACGCTGCCCCGCACGGCGAGTCCCGAGCCGGCCTGTATGTCGCCGCCGACCGACGCGCAGAGCAGCTGCAGGGCGGGGT
Source organism: Streptomyces sp. NPDC001507 (assembly GCF_042894765.1). Taxonomy (NCBI): domain Bacteria; kingdom Bacillati; phylum Actinomycetota; class Actinomycetes; order Kitasatosporales; family Streptomycetaceae; genus Streptomyces; species Streptomyces sp. NPDC001507. The sequence continues at coordinate 75,380 of NZ_JBIAVV010000002.1, read as the reverse complement.
CGGCGTCCTGGGCGTCGGGGCCGGTCAGGGTGGCGTCCTCCAGGTGCAGCGAACCGCCGATCGAGGCGCCGTAGAGGTTGATCCCCCCGTCGCCGGAGAACCCACGGTCGAGGTAGAGGCCGCCGCCCACGGTCAGTTCGGGAGCCTGGAGGCAGGCCCCCGCGCCCTGGAGCCGGGCGCCGCGGAAGCCGAGGGTGTCCTGCACCCGGGAGCTCATCAGCCGGACCGGCCCGGTGCACACGAGGCCGGTCGCCGAGAGGTGTTCCCCGACGGCGATCGACCGCGCGTCGACGGCCGCCGTGCCGTCGGGCGCGTGCACGGTCGAGCGGTCGAGCAGCAGATGCGTACCGACGGTCAGGGAGCGGAGGTTGAGGGTGCCGTCGAGGGTGCAGCCCACGAACTCGCACTCCTGGCCGATCCGCGCCCCGGCCGCACTCAGCCCCGGCAGGGCGCAGTCCTTCAACTGGAGCACCCCGAACTGCCCGCCGTCGAAGCAGGGCACCTCGTCGAAGCGGCAGGAGTCGAGTCGTATCGCGCCCTGGACGGCCGCCTCGGCCAGATCCAGGGTGCCGGTGATCCGGGCGCCGCGGAGCCGCAGCCGGGCCAGCCGCCCGGGCACCGGGCGCGGCGCGGCGACGAGCAGCCACCGCAGGACCTCGGCCCGCGCCTCCGGCACGTCCTCGCACCACTCGCCCCGCCGGTACGCCTCCCACAGCCGCCGCTCGTGCGCCTCCCAGCCGTCCGGCGGGCCGTCGTCCGACACCCTGTGCTCCCCCTTCACACCAGTCGCCGCGAGCGGCCGCGAAACACGACCTTGCTACCCGACCGGCGGGGAGATCACGCCTGCCGACCGCGGTCACGGTCACCCCCGTTGGGGGCGTCGGCCCTCCCCCGCGGCGGACCCGGTGCGAGGCGCCGGCTCGGCCCCCCTCCGGCACGTGTCCCACGCGCGTCCCAGCGGCCGTCCGTCCCCGCAGGTCAGCGGCGGGTGAGCGTCCCGGCGTCCCGATCCGGGGCGAGGGGCTCCGGCCCGCGGGACCGCCGCTGCCAGCATGACCGGGCCGGGGGCTCCCGGCCAACTCACATGAGGGGGAACACAGATGGGACGGAGGACGCTACTGCGGGGTCTGACCCTCGCCGTGGCAGCGGTCCTGCCCCTGTACGGACCCACGGCGGTGCACGCGGCCCAGTCCGCGACCACCGCCACCGCCACGGCCGCCGCCACCGCGGTCGCGGTCTGCGGGCACACCGGCGAACAACCCACGCTGCGGCAGGGATCGACGGGGGACCCGACGGTCGAGGCCCAGTGCGAACTCGATCTGGCGACGAAGCCGAGCCGGTACACGCCGATCGCGGCGGACGGCTCGTTCGGCCCGGCGACGGAGACGCGGGTCAAGGAGTTCCAGGCGTGTGCCGGGCTGGGCGTGGACGGCGTGCTCGGCCCGCAGACCTGGGCGGCGCTCAACACCTGGGCCGCCGCACCGCACACCTGCGCCACCCAGGGCACCTCGGCCACGGCGCAGGCGGCCGTGTGCGGTCACACCGACACGCGCCCGACCCTGCGCAAGGGCGCGAACGGCGTCGAGGTCAAGGAGCTGCAGTGCCGGCTCAACCTGGCCATGGAGCCGTTCCACTACCCGCCGCTGACGATCGACGGCGACTTCGGGGGCGGCACCGAGGGCCGGGTCGTCGAGCTCCAGCACTGCGCGGGCCTCAGCGCCGACGGCGTCGTGGGCCCCAACACCTGGGCGAAGCTGGCCGACTGGTCCGGCCGTAACACGTACTGCACGCCACCGCGCCCGGCCGGCTACCCGGTCGACGGCCTGGACACGGCCAAGTACCAGCACCCGGGCGGCGCGCCGATCGACTGGAAGGCCGTTCGGGCCTCGGGCGTCGAGTTCGCGACGATCAAGGCCACCCGCGGCCTGAACGTCACCGACGAGTACCTCGCCACCGACCTGCCGGCGGCCAGGGCGGCGGGACTCGCCGTCGCGCCCTACCACTTCTACACGGGCACCGCGGCCGACACGGGCGGCGCACAGGCCGACCGGTTCATCGCCGCGGTGCGGGCGACCGGCTACACCGGGCAGCGCGCGGGCGACCTGCCGCCGGTGTTCGACCTGGAGCGCATGGACGACGGCACCGGACGCTGTCCCACCTACGGCACGGTGGCCGACGCCAAGGCCTGGCTCGACAAGGTGGAGGCGGCCTTCGGCCGCACCCCGGTCATCTACACGCAGAAGTCCTTCCTGGACGACTGCTTCGGTTCGACCACCGCCTTCGCCCGGTATCCGCTGCAACTCGCGGACTACCGCCAGTCGATCACCCAGCCGCCGCTGCCGAACGGCTCGACGACCTGGACGATGTGGCAGTACACCGACGCCGCGCTGTTCCCGGGCGTCAAGGCCCCGGCGACCGCCGACGTGTTCAACGGCACCCAGGCCGACCTGGACCGGCTGGCCAACCGGAGCGGTACCGCGACGGCGTCCGTCTCCGCCGCGGCCGCCACGACCTGCTACGGCGGGGCGGTGACGGTGCGCTACGGGGACGTCGTCGACTTCGGTCCCTACTGGACGACCAGCCGCTGCACCGACATCAACATGCGGGTCACCGGCGGAACCGCGGACTACGTGAACGCCTGCGTGAAGTTCGCGAAGACCGGCGTCTGCAACCGCTGGACCAAGGTCGGCCGCAGCTGGACGACCATCGCCACCGACGTGCTCGACGGCACCAAGTTCACCGTCCCCAACGGCGTGCCCCTGGAGGGCGACGACGCCGTCATGCAGATCGCCTTCTGACCCCCGCCGCCCGTACGGAGACCACCATGACCCGCAACAGAACGCTCGCCTCGGCCCTGTGCACCGCGGCCGCCCTGCTGGGCCTGGGCGCCGTGCCCGCCTCGGCCCAGACCCCGGTCGCCTCGGCCGCCGCCACCAGTTGCTACGGCGGCGCGAAGACCCTGACGTACCACTACCAGTCGGCCGCCAAGGAGTACGGCACCTACACCACGTCCTCGCGGTGCAACGACATCAACCTGCGGCTCATCACGGACGAGCCGGGCGTGTACCTGGACGCTTGCGTGGTCTTCGTCGACCACACCACCAAGTGCAACAACGATGACGCGTACACCACGCACGGTACCGAGTGGGGAACCGTCGCCACCGACGTCAAGGACGGCACCCACTTCGTCCTGCGCGTGCACGCCTACGACATCGACGCGCAGAACGTGACGTTCCAGATCGCCTACTGACCGCCTCGCACGCTCGAAAGGACGACCATGACCTTCTCCTCCCGTCCCCTGGACCGCCGCACCATGCTGCGCGGCACGCTGGCCGCCGGCGCCGGCATAGCCTTCGGCCAGCTGCTGTTCTCGGGCACCGCGCAGGCCTACTCCTGGTCGCGCACCCTGACCCAGGGCGCCACCGGTGCCGACGTGACCGAACTGCAGATCCGGGTCGCGGGCTGGGCGGCGGACAGCGCCAGCCACAGCCGGGTGAGCATCGACGGGGACTTCGGCCCCGGCACGGCCGCCGCCGTACGCCGGTTCCAGGCGGCGTACGGTCTCAGCGCCGACGCCGAGGTCGGCCCCAACACCCAGGCGAAGCTCAACTCGCTGGAGCAGTCGGACGGTTCCACGCTCCACTTCAACTGGAGCGAGTTCGTGAACCAGTCGGACGGCACCTTCAACGGCGGCAAGCTGAGCGCCTCCCAGGTGAAGGAGAACGTCCGCCGCTGCATGTACAAGCTGGAGGCGCTGCGCAAGAAGCTGGGCGACAAGCCGATCACCGTCAACTCCGGCTTCCGCAGCATCGCGCACAACGCCGAGATCGGCGGGGCGAGCGACAGCATGCACCTGTACGGGACGGCGGCCGACCTGGACGTGCCCGGGGTGGCCACCAAGACCGTCTACCAGAAGGCGGAGACCTGCGGGTTCTCCGGTCTTGAGACGTACACCGTCGACCACCAGCACGTGGACAGCAGGGCCGACCTCGGCCGTGACTGGTGGTGGGAGGACGGCACGGTCTGACGCCGCTCTCGGGGGAGTGGAGCTCCGGGTACCGCCGCTTCGGTACCCGGAGCTCCGGGCTTCGGCCCGCCGGCGTGCCCTACGGCGTGCTCTTCGGTGTGCTGCTGGGGGTGCCGCTGGGCGTGCTCTTGAGCGCCGCCTCGCAGGAGGGCCAGTCGTGGAAGTCGTGCCGGACGCTCCACAGCCGGTGGGCCGCCCTGATGTTCCAGTCCGGGTCGAACGCCCGCAGCGGGGTGCCGTCGAGGTCCCGCAGCCGGGCGTCGGAGATCTGGAACACGCCCCAGTTGCGGCTGCCGTTGGTGTTCGGCAGCACGTACAGCGGGTCGAGGAACGACGCGCAGCGGGCGACGGCCACGGCGGTGCCGGGATCCTCGGTGAACACCTCACGGATCCGCTTCGCCACCCGGTCCTGCGGCCAGGTCGTCATGCTCACCCGCTGCGCGTAGAGAGCCTTCTTGGTGGCGTCGTCGACCACGTTGGTGGCCGGCAGCCCCGCCAGCACCTGGAACGCGGTCACCCTGCGCAGGGTCTCCGGCCCGAAGTCGCCGTCGACGGCGAGCTTGCCCTTCGCCCGCGCCAGCAGGGTCTGCACCTCGCGCACGCAGGCGTCGTGCTGCCCCATGCTCACGGTCTTGCAGGCCGGGGAGTCCAGCACCCTGTCACCGGACGCCGACGCGGCACCGTCGGGAGCGCTGCCGGGCAGCCACACGAAGCCGGCCACCAGCACCACCACGACCGCGGCGGCCAGGACCGCGGCCCGCGGGGACAGCTTGTCGGGCACCCGGAACCGCCGCGTCCGCCCGGTCTCCGGCACGGTGACGTCCTCCGGCGGGGTGATGTCCTCCGGTACGGCAACGTCCTTCGGTACGGCAGCATCCTCCGGTACGGCAGCCGCGGGCGCCGGCGCGTCCCGGTCGGTGTCCGCCAGCGCCCACAGCCGGTGGAGTTCGCGTAGTTCCTCCGCGTCGGCGCCGCACACCTTGGCGAAGGCGTGCACCACGCGGTAGTCCACCGGCACGCTGAGACCGGAGCAGTACCGGTGCAGACTGGAACCGCTGACGCCCGCATCCTTGCCGAGGCGGTCGTATCCCCGGCCGCTGCGGTCCTTCAGCATCCGAAGACGGGCGGCGAACTTCTCGGTATGCGGAGAGGCAACCACGCGTCCCCCGTTGCTCAGGCCTCTACTGACGGGTAGAAGCTACACCGCGGAATTGGACCGCGTACGTCGTTCCGTTGCCCTGATGCGATCGACAATGACCTTTTGAATAAAGGTATTTGACAATCCGTCAAACAAATACGCCTTGCCTTCTCCTTTGGCGGCCTACTTGCACTCGACCCGTCCCGCCGGGGCGGTTCCGGTCGTCAGCACCTCGCACGCCTTCTGCCAGGCGTAGGGGTCGGACAGGAGCTGGGTGCGCAGGTAGGCCGCGGCGAGCCGGCCGAGGGCGGCGACGCGCTCGGGGTTCTCGTCGGTGGTTTCGTCGGCGTCGTACCCCGATATGCCGCCGAGCAGGTGCTCCGCGCCGAACAGGGTGAACAGGGTCTTGGGGGCGGGGGCGAGGTGGTAGGGGTCGGCGTGCCAGCCGGGGCCGATGTCGGTGAAGTGCGCGGAGTCGTCCTTGTCGCCGGCGACGACCAGGGTGGGCGCGGTCATCGTGGAGAAGTCGGTGCCGTGGAAGAACGGCACCCTGTCGGCCATCCACCCGTTGAGGACGTCGCCGCCCCTGCCGGGCGCGGCGAGCAGCACGCCCGCCTTGATCCGGCGGTCCCGCAGGTCCACTTCCGCCCCGGTGCCGGGGTCGGTGGTCCGGGCGCCCAGCAGGAGGCTCGCGGTGTGGCCGCCGAGGGAGTGGCCGGCGACCGCTATCCGGTCGTGGTCGAGGCGCCCGGCGAGCTGCGGCACGGTGTGCGCGATCTCGTCGAGCCGGTCGAGGATGCGGCACATGTCCTCGGCGCGCGAGCGCCAGAAGAAGGGGGCGCCGGGGGCGCCGGCGAGCCGCCGGGCCAGGGTCCGCGAGCTGAGGTGGGTGGGCTGGACGACGGCGAAACCGGCGGCCGCCCAGAGGTTGGCGAGGGGCGCGTACCCGTTCAGCGAGGAGAGGTTGTTGGAGCCGCCGTGCCCGTGGGAGAGCAGGACGACGGGCAGGCCGGTCCCGGTCACGGGCACGGAGACACGGACCTGCAGGTCCACGGGGCGTCCGGGCACGGCCAGAGTCACCGGGCTGTACGAGAGGACGGGAGCGGGCGGGCCGGAGACGGCGGTGCCGCGGTCGGTGCCGCGGTCGGTGTCGGCGGTGTCGGCGGATGCACTCATGACGAGCGGTTCCCTTCTGCGTCCGGTCGCAGCCAAGCGAAACGGAACACTGTCCCGATTACTATCCGGAACAACGTCCCGCTTTGTCAAGTCGCGCCGGACGAGCCGCGTGCCGCGGAGCTGTGTCACGGCGCCCGGCCGGACGGTGAAGCAGGGCCAACAGCTCTGCGCGCCACGGGACAGCCGGTGGGACGAAGGCCGTGCACAGTGGTGGCATGCACGAGTCCTCGCTGCCCGGTGGCTTTGTCAATCACGTGGTGCGCGTCGGCGCCACCGTGCGGCGTCCCGCGTCCGCCCGCACGCGGTTCGCCGGCGACCTGCTGAAGTTGCTCGAAGCCGGCGGCTGGTCCGGTGCACCGCGGTACCACGGCATCGACGAGGAGGGCCGCGAGGTCCTCACCTACCTCGACGGGCACGTGGCCTGGAGACCACGGCAGCCGCCTGAGGTGCACTCCGACGGGAGTCTGCTGCGGGTCGCCCAACTCGTGCGCGAGTTCCACGACCTGACGGCCGGCACGGAACTCGCGGGCTCGCACGAGGTCGTCTGCCACAACGACCTCGCGCCGAGGAACACCGTCTACCGGCCCGTCGGCGGCGTCCTGCGCCCGGTGGCCTTCATCGACTGGGATCTGGCGGCGCCGGGTGCGCGCATCCATGACGTCGCCCACGTCTGCTGGCAGTACCTCGGGCTCGGGCCGGGCATTGCCGACCTCTCCGAAGCCGCCCGGCGGTTGCGGTTGATCGCCGACGCGTACGGGCTCGTGGACCGAGGCGATCTCGTCCCTGTGATCCTGTGGTGGCAGGACCGGTGCTGGCGCGGCATCGAGGCTGCCGCCGGCTCCGGAGACCCCGCGATGATCCGTCTCCGCGAGGCCGGCGCGGTGGCGGAGGTGCGGCAGGCGCATCAGTGGCTGTCCGAGCACCGGGCCCACATGGATCGCGCCTTGCGCTGACCGGCCGAGTCTTTCCAGCCGTTCAGGAGCCCTGCGTATCCGGCCGCGGATCTCCTCCGCGGTAGAGCACGCGAACGGCGCGGGCGTCGGCCGGAATTGCGTCGAGATGGCCGGTGAAGCAGCGGCGCCGCTCGGCGTACGGTCCCGGCGGAACGTTGCGCCGCTCTCCGGACAGGGTCTCGGCACCCCGGCCGCGGAGCGGATCGTCCCCGTGCCCCGGGACGTCCGCAGGGAGTCGCCGAGACGGCCGTGATGCTCGTCCGCCGTTTCGCCGACGAAGACACTCCACGCGAAGTTCCGCTCTCTTCGACGCCTCCGCCTTTACACTTTCGCCGTCACACAGCGTGAGGAATGAAGTGAGAAGCGTAAACGAAATGCTGCGCTCGCAGCGCCCCTTTGTTCTCCGCGCGGCGCTGATCACCGCGCTCGTCGTACAGTCGGCCGCACTCATCGTCCAGGACTCGGAGATCGACTCTCTTCGGGCACAGCACATGGATCTGCAGGGACACCAGGTCGAGGTCGGTCCGTCCGGTCCGCCCGGCCCCGAAGGCCCGTCCGGCCCCGCCGGCCCGCCCGGCAAGGACGGCAAGGACGGGCAGGACGGCAAGGACGGGCAGAACGGCACGAACGGACTTGACGGGAGGCAGGGCAAGGACGGCAAGGACGGCAAGGACGGCAAGGACGGGCAGAACGCCGTAGCCACTCCACGGCCGACCGAAACCCGTTGAACCCGAGTTGAACCTCCGAGGACGGGGCCCCGGGCCCCGTCCTCCACACTGCCCCGGCGCACGGCCGGACGCCGTCCCCGATGTCCCACGAGAAGGACCGCCTTCTCCGGCGCCTCGCCATCCGTACTTTTCGTCGTCACACAGCGTGAGAGACATTGTGAGAAACGTAAAGCAACTCCTGCGCAGACCGTGGCGCCCCCTGTTGGTGGGCGCCGCGCTGGGCACCGCGCTCGTCGCGCAGTCGGCCGCACTCGTCGTCCATCAGATGCAGATCGACGACATGTGGACGCAGAACACCGACCTCCAGAGCTACTACGCCGACCCCGGCCCCTCGGGCCCGCCGGGCCCCTCCGGTCCCCCCGGCCCGCGCGGCCCCTCCGGACCGCCGGGCAACAACGGCAGGCCAGGCCGCCCCGGGAGAGAAGGAATCGACGGGAGGGACGGCCACGACGGCCGCAACGGACACAGAGGGCACAGGGGAAGGACCGGGGAACCCGGCAAGGTCGTGTGACCTCGCCGCCTGCCCACGGACGGGCAGCCCGAGGACAGCGCGGCGGACCTGCGGAAGCACAGCGTCGCCGGTCCTGCCGCGGTCGGCTACCGCCGGGCGCCGATTCCGGTCAGCGCCCGGACTTCCATCTCCGCCTGCTTGTCCGGATCCGCGGGGCGCCTGCTGAACACGGTGCCGAGGTATCCGCACACGAACGAGAGCGGAATCGACACGACGCCGGGATTCATGAGCGGGAAGCAGTGGAAGTCGACGCTCTTGACGATCGACGTGGAGGTACCGGAGACCGCCGGCGAGAGGACGATGAGCACGAGGCAGGACACCAGTCCGCCGTAGATGCTCCACAGCGTCCCCGAGGTGTTGAAGCGTTTCCAGTACAGCGTGTAGAGCATCGTCGGCAGATTGGCGGACGCGGCGAGCGCCAGGGCCAGCGACACGAGGAAGGCGACGTTCTGGCCGTCGGCCACGATGCCGCCGACGATGGCCAGCAGACCGACCACGACCGCCGTCAGGCGGGCGACCCGGATCTCGGACCGGGGATCGGCCTTGCCGCGCCGTATCACGTTGGCGTAGACGTCGTGGGCGAACGAGGCCGAGGCGGCCAGGGTCAGACCGGCCACCACCGCCAGGATCGTCGCGAAGGCCACCGCCGAGACGACGCCCAGGAGCACGACCCCGCCGACACGGAAGGCGAGCAGGGGCGCCGCGGAGTTCTCCCCGCCCGGAGCGTGCACGATCGCGTCGGAGCCGACCAGGGCGGTGGCGCCGTAACCGACCACCAGGATGCCCAGGTAGAACGTGAACATCGACCAGGAGCACCACACCACCGACCTGCGCGCCTCCTTGGCGTCGGGCACGGTGTAGAAGCGCATCAGCACGTGCGGCAGGCTGGAGATGCCCAGGACCAGCGACAGAGCCAGCGAGACGAAGTCGAGCCGGCTCGTCGCGTTGTGGCCGTACAGGCTGCCCGGCTCCAGCAGCCGTTCGCCCAGCGGGCTGTTGTGGGTCGCCTGTTCGAGGAGCGCCGAGAAGCTGAATCCGAACTTGCCGATGATGAACACGCTGATGAAGGTCACACAGACCAGGAGCAGGCCGGCCTTGATGATCTGCACCCAGGTCGTGCCCTTCATCCCGCCCACCAGCACGTAGAGGAGCATGACGACGCCCACGCCGCTGATCAGCAGTGCCTGTCCGCCCCTGGTGTGCACATCCAGCAGCAGGGCGACCAGGCCGCCGGCACCGGCCATCTGGGCAAGCATGTAGAAGAACGTGATCACCAGGGTCGCGTTGGCCGCCGCGGCCCGCACCGGGCGCTGCCTCATGCGGAAGGCCATCACGTCGCCCATGGTGAACCGGCCGGTGTTGCGCAGTCGCTCCCCGATGAGCAGCAGGGCGACCAGCCAGGCGACGAGCCATCCGACGGAGTAGAGGAACCCGTCGTAACCGTGGACGGCGATCGCCCCGGAGATTCCCAGGAAGGAGGCCGCGGAGAGGAAGTCCCCGGACATCGCGATGCCGTTCTGCGCACCGGTGAAGGCGCTGCCCGCCGCGTAGTAGTCGGATGCCGTCTGGTTTCTGTTGGTGACCCTGTAGACGATGAACAGAGTGATGGCGACGAATACCAGGAAGACGCTCAGATTGAGCGCGGGGCTGCCGGTCGGGCCGGCGGCGATCTGCTGTGTCATTCCCTGTCGCCTCCTGCCAGCTCCTGGATCCTGTCCACTTCCGGATCGAGCTTCTTCCCGGCGAAACGCCGGTACGCCAGGACGATCGCGACCGTGGACGCGAACTGCATCAGCCCGAGGACGGTGCCCATGTTGATTTCGCCCGTCACCTTGTGACTCATGAACCCGTGGGCATATGCCGACAACAGAGCGAACGTCATGTACCAGCAGAAGAAGAGCGCACTCATCGGGAAGACGAACAACCGAATCCGTCTGCGCAGCCGCTGGAACTCCGCGCTCTGCTGAATCGCGGAGTAGTCGGGCCCGCCCTCGTGACGGAGCCCGGTGAACTCCCGCCCGGCAGGCCGCTCGGACGCTTCGGAGGCGGGCGCCCCTGCCGGTCTGGTCACGTTCCTCGTTCCTGGGATGCGGGCAGGAGGGCACACGGACGCTCTCCTGCGACGAGCGAGGGAAGCAGCAAACCGTGGCCCCCGGGCGGTGGAGAGTGTAGTGAGATACCGCGTACCGTCAACCAACACCCAACGGCTCGGGCGTTGAGCAGCGAAACCCACATGGGTGTCCCGAACGCACCCCGGAGAAGTCGCGAACCGAAAGCCGTTTGATCTTCTTTTTGCCCAGGAGTCACCGAACCGACCCACAGGCGCACGGCATCTCCAGCCGGCCCACGAAATCTGGAGAACATGTGAGTAACGGTTTGATTCGTCGGCAGCGCGGCCGGGGAACGGCATTGTTGCCGTTTGCTCCGCTGCCCTAAGCTCGCCTCGGTTCCACCGCGTCCCTGCAAGCAAGCTGTTCCGAGCACGGAGTTCATATCGTGACCGCGGCCGGGCATACGACCACGCCTCCAGTACGACCATCGCTGTGGGCTTCGCTCGTGCAGTGGCGGAACTGGCGGCTTCTCGTGAAACTGACGGCGGTGCTGCTCGTACCCGCCCTGCTCGCCGTCGGCCTGGGCGTCGTGCAGATCCATGACGACGTCACCCGCGCCAACTCCTACGCGGGCCTGCAACGCCTGGTCAAGATGCGCGGTCAGCTGCGGACGCTGCTGCAGGCCCTGCAGATGGAACGCACGATGTCCGTCGAACTGCTGAGCGCCGACACCGCCGACACGGTCGACGATCCCGCCGGCCTGCGGCAGCAGACGCGGAGTGTCGACAGCGCCCGGACCGCCGTCGCCCGCACGGAGAAGCAGAGCGTCTCCCTCACGGGCGTCGCGGCGAACCGTTACCGGGACGCCGTCGGTCTGCTGGCCCGCCTGCCCGCCCTGCGTACGCAGGTGGCGTCGGGCGGCATCGGTTCCTGGAGGGCGCTCGACGGCTACGGCACGATCATCACGGGGCTGCTCGATCTGGACCAGGCACTCGGCAGCGGGTTCATCAGCCCTGAACTCACCAGATCGGCAACCGCGTTGTACGGCCTGGAGCGGGCCGAGGAGCAGATCCACCTCGAACACGCCATCCTGCTGCTGGCCGCAGGCCGGGGCCGTCCGGCGGCCCCGGCACTCCTCAGGGCGTTGCAGGAGGCCGACCTGCGCCTGCGGGACAGCCTCGCCGCCTTCCGGGCCGTGGCCACCCCCGCGGAGCTCAGCGGCTACCGGCGGACGGTCACCGGACCGGCCGTCAGCCGGCGCGCGCACGTGGTGAGCGAGGCACTGGCCGCGCAGAAGGCCACCCCGTCGCTGCGTGTCCCGGTCGACAGCTGGAACCGCGACTCGGAGACCACCGGTGCTCTCGTCGACAAGGCGGCGGACGGCTTCCTGCGCACCATGCGGACCACGTCGGCCGGGATGCAGGACCGGACGAGCGACCAGGCGGGTCTGGCGTCCGTCATCCTCTTCGCGGTGCTGCTGCTCGCCCTTGCCATCGGTCTCGGGATCGGCCGGCACCTGCTGCGGTCGCTGACCGTCCTGCGCTCGACCGCACTCGACGTGGCGGAGCACCGGCTGCCCGCCGCGGTCGAGGACATGCGCGAGGGGCGGAAGGCGAACACCGTCGTCGACGCCGTGCCGGTGCACACGACGGAGGAGTTCGGCCAGCTCGCCAGAGCCTTCGACACGGTGCACGCCCAGGCGGTGCGGCTGGCGGCGGAGCAGGCCGAGCTGCGCGGTGACCTCAGGGACACCCTCGTCAACCTCTCCCGGCGCAGCCAGAGCCTGGTGGACCGGCTGCTGCGGCTGATGGAACAGCTCGAACGGCACGAGGAGGACCCGGAGCAGCTGGCCAGCCTCTTCACGCTCGATCACCTGGCGACGCGGATGCGGCGCAACAACGAGAACATGATGGTCCTGTGCGGCAGCACGCTGGTGCGCTCGGCCCAGAGTGCGGCGGTGGACACCGTGCTGAGGGGTGCGGTCTCCGAGATCGAGCACTACCGGCGCGTGCTCGTCCGGCCCGGCCCTCCCGTCGACGTCATCGGGTACGCGGCCGGTGACCTGGGGCGGCTGGTCGCCGAACTGCTCGACAACGCCACCACGTTCTCCCCGCCGCACACCCAGGTGGTCGTCGGCGGCGCCCGGGAGGACGACGGCTCGCTGCTGATCGAGATCCAGGACGAGGGAATCGGGATGAGCGCCGACGACCTCGCCAGGTCCAACCGGCGCGTGGCGACGGGCACCGCCGCGGACACGCGCGCGTCCCGGCAGCTGGGGCTGCTCGTGGTCGGCCGCCTGGCCTCCAGGCACGGCATCGCCGTCAGCCTGAGCGCGCAGCCGGGCGTCAAGGGACTGCGGGCACGGGTACGGGTACCGGCGAAGCTGGTCACGGCGCAGGCGCCTGCGGCCCGCACGGACCGGCCGGACACCGCGTCCGAGCGCCCCGCCGGCGCGCTTCCGGTACGGACGCGCGGCGGCCGCAAGGACCCCGGTGACACGGCGTCACACCCGCCGCAGCGGCCGTTCGCCACCGCCACGACGACGACAGGGGCCGCCCCGGGCACGACAGGGCCCGCCCCGGCGGACGACGACGGCGCGCCCCGGAAACCCGCGACCCCGTCGTGGTTCACCGTTCCCACGCCGACGGGGCCCGCACCCGTGCCACCGGCGGCCGGGCGCGACACGCAGGAGCCCGAGCGGCCGGCGTCCGGCGTCACGCAGGCCGGGTTGCCCAGAAGGGTTCCGCGCACCCGGTCCGCTCCGGCCGGGCCCGACCGGTCCGCCGCCGGGGACGCCGCCGGGGACGGGACAGCCGCGGGCACCGCGGGCACGAAGGCCGGCCGCGCCCAGAGCTTCCTCAGCAGCTACCAGTCGGGCATCCGTCGGACGCAGCCCGATCAGACGCACAACTCATCGGAAACGGGCAGGAAGAAGCCATGACCTCACCCCAGTCCCCGGAGGTGAGCCAGTTCGGATGGCTGGTCACCAACTTCACGCAACGCGTCCCCCATGTGGCGCACGCCGTGGTGATCTCGGCCGACGGACTGCTGCTCACCGCGTCGGACCAGCTGCCGGGCGACCGCGCCGAGCAGCTCTCCACCGTCGCGGCGGGTGCCGTCAGCCTCATCCAGGGTGCAGCCGACTGCCTGGACACGGGGAAGGCGCTGCGTACCGTGGTCCAGATGGAGCACGGCAACATGCTGATGATGTCGATCCGGGACGGGTCGTGCCTGGTCGCCCTGGCCGCTCCGGACTGCGAGATCGGCCAGATCGCCTACGAGATGACCGTGCTCGTCGACCAGGTCGGCGAGCTGCTGACCCCGGAACTGCGCACCGAGTTGCAGCAGTTGCAGCAGGCCTCGGCCCGCTAGCCCGGACGAGGAGACCATGAGCACCGGTGAAGGACCGCCCGGCCCTCGAAGAGACCAGGACGCGCAGGACGAGCAGACCTTCGCCGACGTGCTCAACGCGTTCAGTTTCGGCACGGGACGACGCCGGCGGAAGACCTCCGGCACCGGTGACACGCCGCAGCAGGCGACGGCGCGGGACGACGGCGAGGCCACCCCGCCGCCTGCCGCCGAGCCGGAGGGACCGGACGAGCCGGACGAGCCGGATGAGCCGAACGCACGGACGGACCACCGGCAGGCCACGGAGGACCCGGAGGTCCCGGAGAGCGCGGAGCCGGGAACGGCAGCGGCCTTCGTCCGCGCCTACGTGTGGACGGGCGGCCGGACCAGCTCCCACCACCACTTCGAGGTCGAGACCCTGGTCACCGCCGCCGGCCCGGAGGGCGTCCGGGGCGCTGCCGCGCAGTGGGACCGCACGGTGCTCGACCTGTGCCGGGAACCGCGGTCGGTGGCCGAGGTGGCGTCTCTCGTGGCGGTGCCGCTGGGAGTGGCCAAGGTCCTCCTCGGCGACCTGGCGGACCGCGGGATGATCACCGTCCACGAGACGGCCACCGACGCCGGCGACGTCCCGACCCAGGCACTGATGGAGAGGGTGCTGGCCGGACTGCGGCGGCTGTGACGACCGGCGCACCCGCTCACGAGTCACCGCTCGCCGCTCGCCGGCCACCGGTCACCGGCCACCGGCCACCGGCCACCGGTCAGGCCCCGGAAGCACAGAACGCGCCACCCGGCCCCCCTCCGAAACGCGCAGCGTCATGTGATGAGCCCTCAGCCTGGTCGCGCGCTGTTGCTGCAGCGCGCGACACGGAGCGGCACGAACGTCGACCGCACACAGCCGAGCGGCACCGCGCCCCGGACCTCCACACCCAGCCCGCGACCTGTCGGCTCCGGTCATCCGGCTCGCCCGAGGTCGGGGACGCCCTCCCTCTTGGGGAAAACCAGACCTGCTTGGTGAAGCCCCGACCGCCCATTCCGAGGTTGTTCACAGACGCGCCGGTTCCGGTACACGGGGCGCGACTCTGATGAGCCCGGCACTCGCAGCACGCCCCGAACACCCGGGAGGTACCAGATGTCCAGACGTCACGTCAGATCCGCAGCCATCCTCGCCGCCACCGGAGTCCTGGCCGGAGTGACCGCCGCCCAGCCCTCCGCGTTCGCCGCCCCGCACCACCGGGCCGCCGCCAGGCATGTCCTGCTGATCTCCGTCGACGGGCTGCACCAGTCGGACCTGGCCTGGTACGTCGCCAGACACCCGGAGTCCGCGCTGGCCCGGCTGGTCGGCGGCGGCGTGGAGTACACCCACGCCAGGACCACCACGCCGTCCGACTCCTTCCCCGGCATGGTCGCCCAGGCGACCGGCGGCAGCCCCGGCACCACGGGCGTCTACTACGACGACACCTACAACGCCGCGCTCCTCCCGGCCGGAACCACCAGCTGCAAGGGCGTCAAGCCCGGGGTCGAGGTGGACCTCACCGAGGACCTGGACAAGAACCAGGCCTCCATCGACGCCGGTCAGGGCCTCGCGGGCCTGCCGGACAGCATCCTGTCGATGACCGGCCACCCGGAGACCCTGATCGACGCGTCGAAGCTGCCGGTCGACCCGAAAACCTGCAAGCCGGTCTACCCGCACTCGTACCTCAAGGTGAACACGGTCTTCGAGGTGGCCCGCCAGGCAGGTCTGCGCACCGCCTGGTCGGACAAGCACGCCGCCTACGAGATCCTCAACGGCCCCTCGGGCACCGGCGTCCAGGACCTGTTCACCCCGGAGATCAACAGCGACGCCCTCGGCTACGCCACCGGCGACGACTGGACCAAGGACAACAAGGCCACCGAACAGTACGACGGCTACAAGGTGCGGGCCGTCCTCAACGAGATCGACGGCTACGACCACAGCCGCTCCCACAAGGTCGGCACCCCGGCGGTCTTCGGCCTCAACTTCCAGTCCGTCTCCACCGCGCAGAAGCTGCCCGCCTCGGACGGTCTCACCGGCGGCTACACCGCCAAGAACGTCCCGGGCCCGCTGCTGGTGAAGAACCTTGACTTCGTCAACACCGAGATCGGCGCCCTGACCGCCGAGATCCGCAAGCGGCACCTGTCCGGCAGCACCACCGTCATCCTCTCCGCCAAGCACGGCCAGTCGCCCACCGACCCGGCCGCGCTCACCCGCGTCGACGACGGCCCGCTGCTGGACGGCCTCAACGCCGCCTGGAAGAAGCTGCACCCCGGCGCCGCCGACCTGGTGACGCACGCGGTGGACGACGACGCCATGCTGCTGTGGCTCTCCGACCGCTCCGCGGCCGCCACCGCCTTCGCCAAGCAGTACCTGCTCGCGCAGAACGGCACCGGCACCGACATCAACGCCGCGCCCAAGGCCTACACCCGCAGCGGGCTCAGCAAGGTCTACGCAGGCCGGGCCGCGGCCGACTACTTCCACGTCAAGGCCGGCGACGCCCGGGTCCCCGACCTCTTCGGTGTCGCGCAGTACGGCGTCGTCTACACCGGCGGCACCAAGAAGATCGCCGAGCACGGCGGCGGCCACTCCGACGACCTCGACGTCCCCCTCGTCGTGTCCGGCGCCTCCGTCCCGGACGGCGTGCGCGACTCGGCGGACGTGCAGACCAAACAGATCGCGCCGACGATCCTGAGCCTCCTCGGTCTCGACCCCCGCTCCCTCAAGGCCGTGCGCGAGGAGCACACCGCCGTACTGCCGGTCCGCTGACCCCTTCGGTGCGTCCCGGCCGCGCACGGCGGGGCGCACGGCCTCGGTCCCACCGTCCGGCCGGGCCGTCACAGCCGACGCCCCCGGTGCGCTGCGCCCGGCGCCGGGGGCTCGGGGGCAGGTCCCGACCTCCCGCCACCGACCGGGCGTTCCCGACCGGCCACGAGCTCGCCCAGTGCCGGTCAGTCGGGCCTGGGCGGCCGGCGGCGCCCTGCACGGGGCCGCCGGGCACGCCCTGACCGGACGAAATCACATGACGTCCGGGGGGCGGACGGCGCTCTTCACCCATTGGACGATGTCGCCGGTCGGCGTGCCCGGGCTGAAGAGCGCGGCCACCCCCATGGCCCGGAGCGCCGAGGCGTCGGCCTCGGGGATGATGCCGCCGCCGAAGACGGTGATGTCCTGCGCACCCGCCTCCTTCAGCAACGCGACGACCTCGGCGAACAGCGTCATGTGGGCCCCGGAGAGCACCGACAGCCCGATCCCGTCGGCGTCCTCCTGAAGTGCCGTGTCGACGATTCGGCGCGGGGCCTGGTGGAGTCCGGTGTAGATGACCTCGACGCCTGCGTCGCGCAGGGCACGGGCGATCACCTTGGCCCCGCGGTCATGGCCGTCGAGGCCGGGCTTGGCGATCACCACGCGGATAGGCGTGGGCATGGGCGTCTCCTTCACAGCTCGTGGGGCACATAGGTGCCCCAGATCTCGCGCAGCGCGCTGCACACCTCGCCCACCGTGGCTCCGGCAGCCAGGGCGTCCTTCATGGGATAGAGGACGTTCTCGTCCCCCGCCGCCGCCTTCCGCAGCAGGACGAGGTGCGCGTCCACCCGGTGCTGGTTCCTCCAGGCGCGCAACTTGCTGATCCGTTCGGCCTGTTGGACCTCGATCGCAGGGTCGACCCGCAACGGCTCATACGGCTCCTCCGCGTCCAGCCGGAAACGGTTGACGCCCACCACGACCCGCTCACCGGAGTCGGTCTCCTGCGCGATCCGGTACGCGTTGCGCTCGATCTCCCCCTTCTGGAAGCCGCGCTCGATGCCGGCCACGGCACCCCCCAGTTCCTCCACCTTCGCCAGCAGCTCCCCCGCCGCCGCCTCGACTTCGTCCGTCATCTTCTCGACTACGTACGCGCCCGCGAAGGGGTCCACGGTCGCGGTCACGTCCGTCTCGTAGGCCAGCACCTGCTGGGTGCGCAGTGCCAGTCGCGCCGACTTGTCGGTCGGGAGCGCGATCGCCTCGTCGAAGGAGTTGGTGTGCAGCGACTGCGTGCCGCCGAGCACCGCGGCCAGGCCCTGGACGGCGACCCGGACCAGGTTCACCTCCGGCTGCTGCGCCGTCAGCTGCACCCCGGCCGTCTGCGTGTGGAACCGCAGCATCGACGACTTCGGATTCCTCGCGCCGAACTCCTCCCGCATCACCCGCGCCCAGATCCTGCGCGCCGCACGGAACTTGGCCACCTCCTCCAGGATCGTCGTACGCGCCACGAAGAAGAACGACAACCGGGGCGCGAAGTCGTCCACATCCATCCCGGCGGCCACCGCCGTCCGCACGTACTCAATCCCGTCCGCCAGTGTGAAGGCGATCTCCTGCGCGGGCGACGCACCCGCCTCCGCCATGTGGTAGCCGGAGATCGAGATTGTGTTCCACTTCGGGATCTCGGCCCGGCAGTACTTGAAGGTGTCCGCGATCAACCGCAGCGAGGGCTTCGGCGGGAAGATGTACGTACCCCGCGCGATGTACTCCTTCAGCACATCGTTCTGGATCGTGCCCGTCAGCCGGTCGGCGGCCACCCCCTGCTCCTCCGCCACCAACTGGTAGAGCAACAGCAGCACCGAGGCGGGCGCGTTGATCGTCATCGAGGTCGAGACCTGGTCGAGCGGGATCCCGCCGAACAGCACCCGCATGTCGTCGACCGAGTCGATCGCCACGCCCACCTTGCCGACCTCGCCGTGCGCGATCGGCGCGTCGGAGTCGTGGCCCATCTGGGTGGGCAGGTCGAACGCGACCGACAGGCCCGTCGTGCCGTTCGCGATCAGCTGCTTGTAACGGGCGTTGGACTCCGTCGCCGTACCGAAACCGGCGTACTGACGCATGGTCCAGGGCCGCCCGGTGTACATCGACGGATAGACACCGCGTGTGAACGGATACGCGCCCGGCTCGCCGAGCTTCTCCTGCGGTGTCCAGCCCGCCAGGGACTCGGGACCGTAGACGGGTTCGATGGGCAGTCCGGACTCCGACGTCCGTCGTGCGGCCATGGGATTCCCTCCCTGCTCAATGGCGGACGCTGCTGGCGTCTGCCGTGGGCGGGTCGACGGCGTAGTGGTGGCGCTGCCAGGGGTAGGCGGGCAAGGCCGTCACCCGGCGCGGAAGCCTGCGGTAGGGGCTTGGGACACCGTCGTCGGTGACCTCGGTGCTCGCAGGGGCGTCGGCTCCGTCGGCGAGCGCCCGTAGTGCGGTGAGCGCGGTCGCCCGGTCGGAGGCGGCGATCCGGGACCGGTGCGGGTGGCGGGCGCGGCCTTCCGTGGCCGTGTAGGCGAAGGCCGGGTACCCGGCGTCCCCGGTGGCATCGAGGTGGGTGTGGTAGCGGTGGGCCAACTCGCGCAGGGCCTGGGGGGTCTTCGCGGACAGTTCGAACCCGTCGACGGGGACGTCCTGTTGAGCTCCCCGGGGATCGGGGGCGCGCAGGATCACCTGTGCGTTGGTGCCGCTGAGGCCGAAGGAGTTGACGGCGGCGTGGCGGCCGTTCGACCCTGCCTCCCAGGGCTCCGGCGCCGTGGGCATGGTGATCCCGGTGCCGGAGAGGTCGATACGGGGGTTGAGGGTGCGGTAGTGGACCAGGGGCGGCACGATGCGGTGTTGCAGGCTGAGGATCGCCTTGACCAGGCCCGCGATACCGGCCGCGGCCTCCAGGTGGCCGAGGTTCGCCTTGGCCGAGCCGATCCACAGCTTCGACCCGGCGGCCGGCCGGCCCAGTACCTCGGTGATGGCCTCCATCTCGATCGGGTCGCCGAGGGCGGTGCCGGTGCCGTGGGTCTCCACCAGGCCGATGTCGGCCGCCTCGAGCCCGGCGTCGTCGAGGGCCGCCCGGATCAGTTCGGCCTGGGCGAGGACGTTGGGTGCGCTGATGCTGGTGGAGCGGCCGTCGTGGTTGACGACGGATCCCTCGATCACGGCATGGATGCGGTCGCCATCCCGGACGGCGTCGTCCAGCCGCTTCAGGACGACGATCCCGCACCCTTCCGAGCGGGTGAAGCCGTTCGCGCGGGCGTCGAAGGGTTTGCACAGGCCGTCAGGGGCGAGCAGACCGGACTGGGACATCAGCCGTGTCATGTGGGGGGCGACGATGAGGTTCACCCCGCCCGCGAGGGCCACCTCGCACTCGCCCCTGGCCAGCGCCTGGCGGGCCAGGTGCACGGTGACCAGGGAGGACGAGCACGCGGTGTCCACGGACATGGCGGGTCCGCGCAGACCGAGGGTGTAGGAGACCCGGCCGGCCGCGAAGCAGGGCATGTTGCCGAGGATCCAGCCGAACTCGGGGTCGTCGTCGCGCCAGTGCTCGTAGTCGTGGTTGGTCAGGCCCGTGTACAGGCCGACCTTGGCCGTGGAGAGGCGGTCCGGGGGCAGGGCTGCGTCCTCCAGTGCTTCCCACGCCACTTCGAGCAGCAGCCGGTGCTGGGGGTCGAGGCTGCGGGCCTCGTGGCCGCGGATGCCGAAGAATTCGGCGTCGAAGCCGAAGACGTCGTCGAGGAAGCCGCCGCGGTGCGGCAGGTCGGCCCACTGGGCCGCGAAGGGCTTCTTGCGTTCGTCGGACAGCGGGCGCACCAGGTCCCGGCCCTCGCGCAACGCCTCCCAGTATTCGTCGAGTCCGGTGATGCCGCCCGGCAGGCGCAGTCCGATGCCGACGACGGCGACCGGGCCGTCGCCACGCCGTTCCGCGAGCTCCGCCTTGAGGCGCTTGATCGTCTCCATCGCCCGGGTCAGGGGGGTGGTCCCCCGAGCCGGGGCGGGGCCCTGGGTGGGCGCCCCGTCAGACGTGTCCTGCATGCTCACTCCGTTCCGGTTGACGTGAGCCCCGCAGCCTGCGCGAGACGCTCGGACAGCGCCGCCGACAGGGCGCGTACGGTGCCGTAGGTCCACAGCAGGGTCGGCGACAACTTCAGTGCGAAGGCTCCTTCGAGGCGGTTGCGGAACTCGAGGCTGAGCAGGGAGTCGAGTCCCAGTTCCTTGAACGGCGCCTCGCGGTCGACGGCCGCGGTCTCCAGGCGCAGGACCCGTCCCGCGAGTTCGCGCACCTGCGCCTCGATCAGCGGCAGGCGCTCCTCGTCGGAGGCTCCGAGCAGTTCCGCGGCGAACCGGCCGGCTCCGGCCGTGCCACCGGCGCGGTTCGTTCCCTCCGCGAGGAGGGTGCTCCAGCTCGCCTTCGCCGCGGTGTCCGGGTAGGAGTCGAGCCACTGGCGTACGTCGAGCCGTACGTAGGACGCCACCTCATGACCGCGGTCCAGGTACCGGGCGAGGGCGTGCCACGCCCCCTCGGTGGTAAGTCCGCCCATGCCGCGTTCGGCGAGCCGGGAGCCGCGGGCGTCCTCGTGTGCGGCCAGGCCCACGTCCGAGAAAGGACCCCACTGCACGCTGAGGGCCGGCATCCCGCGGCGCCTGCGCCGGGCCGCCAGGGCGTCCAGGTAGGCGTTGCCCGCGCTGTAGGCGGCCTGTCCGGCGAGACCGACGAGCGAGGCCACCGAGGAGAACAGCACGAAGAAGTCCAGCGGGTCCTGTTCCGTCGCGGTGTCGAGATGGCGGGCGCCGTCGACCTTCGGGGCGAGGACTCGGGCGAGCTGCCCGGCGTCGAGGGTGCGGATCGTCGCGTCGTCGAGGAGCCCGGCCGCGTGCACGACACCGCGCAGTTCCGGCAGTTCGGCCCGTACCTGCTCAAGGGTGCGGTGGACGGCTTCGGCGTCGGAGACGTCGACACGGTGCGTGTCCACGCGCAGTCCCTTGTCGCGGAGAACCTTGATGCGGGCCTGTGCCTCGGCGCCGGGCGCCGAGCGGCCCAGCAGCACCAGTGCGCCGGCACCCAGGTCGGCCAGGAACTCGGCGAGGGACAGGCCCAGTCCGCCGAGACCGCCGGTGATCAGGTAGGTGGCGTCGGCGCGCAGGCGGCCCTCCCGCAGCGGCTGCGGTGCGACCGCCACGGGGACGTCCGGGTCGGCGGCGAGGACGAACTTGCCGATGTGGCTGCCCTGGGACATGGCCCTCATGGCCTCCGCGGCCCGCGCCATCGGGTAGCGGACGACGGGCAGCGGAGCTATGTCGCCGGCCGACACGACGCTCCAGACCTCCCGCAGGAGGCGGGCGAACCGCTCGGGCCTGCGGTCCATCATGGCGGCGATGTCGACGGAGGCCAGGCTGATGCCCTTCTTGAACGCGGTCAGAGCGACCCGGTGTCCGGAGTAGATGTCGCGCTTGCCGACCTCGACGAACCGGCCGCCCTCGGCCAGTACGTCGAGACCGAGCGGGATGGCCGCTCCGGCAAGGGAGTTGAGGACGACGTCGACACCACGGCCGTCGGTCGCGGCACGCACCTCCTCGGCCCAATCCAGTCCGCGGGAGTCGAAGACGTGGCGGATGCCCAGCTCCCTCAGGTGGTTGCGCTTGTCCGCGGTGCCGGCCGTCGCGATGATCTCGGCGCCGGCCAGCCGGGCGAGCTGTACGGCGGCGAGGCCGAGGCCGCCCGCCGCGGAGTGGATCAGCACGGTCTCGCCCGCCTCCAGCCGGGCCACGTCGTGTAGCGAGTACCAGGCAGTCGTCAGGGCGACGGGGAGGCTGACGGCCTCCTCGTCGCTCCACCGGTCGGGCACCGGCCGCACGTGGTCGGCCCGTACGGTGATGTGCGAGGCGTGCGCGGGCAAAGCGCAGGTGACCACGCGCTGACCCACGGCCGGCTCGGTGACGCCGTGGCCGACGCGGGTGACCACGCCGGCGCACTCGATGCCGAGCAGGTCCGCCCCCCGGGGGTCCGGGAAGGTGCCAAGGGCCTTCATGACGTCGAGGAAGTTCAGCGCGGACGCCGTCACCGCGATCTCCAGTTCGCCGGCGGCCGGTGTGCGCCGGACCAGCGGCTGGAACACCAGGCCCTCCCACAGTCCCGGGCGCTCCGGCACCAGGTGATACGCAGGCTCGGAGCGGGCCCAGGCGGGCGGAGCGCCGGCGGGCCCGGGTTCGCCGTGGGTGAGGCGGCCGGTGAAGCGACGGCCGGCACGCAGCGCCACCTGGTCCTCGGCGTCGTCGACGGTGAGCAGTTCGGCCACGCACTCCTGCGCCCAGCCCTGGTCGGCGCGGGTCACGTCGAGCAGCAGGGAACGCAGCTCGGGGTGCTCCTGGCGCAGGACCCTGCCGAAGCCCCAGTACAGTGCGGAGCCCGCGTCGACCCCGTCGTCGCCGGTCACCGGCTGGGCGCCCGAGGTGACCACGGCGAGCCGCGGCGGCACCGGCCGGGTGGCGCACGCCCGGACCAGCTCGGTGAGTTCGAGCAGGCCGCGGCGCTGCGCGCCGAGGTCGCCGACGGGTGCGAGGAAAGCCACGCCCGCCAGGTCGGCGGCGCCCCGCAGTCGCGCGTACGGCTCGCCGGTCTGCACTGCGTCGATCAGCAGCGGCTCGGGGGCACCGGCGGCGATCAGTGCCTCGCCCAGCTCACGGGCCGCGTCGTCGGCCTCTCCCGCCACGACCGCCCAGGTGCCGGGTGCGGGGTCCACGGCACCCCACGGCTGCTCGACGAAGCCGAATCCGTAGGTGTGCGTGCCGGTCTCGTCGGTGCCGCCGTCGGCTGTCGCGAGCGGCTCCATCACCAGGCCCGTCATGGTCAGCAGCGGGCGGCGCGCGCTGTCGTACAAGTGGAGGTCGACCGCGCCGTCCGCGCGCAGCACCGCGTGGGACCAGACCTCGGTGACCGGTTCGGCGGGGTCCTGGAGCAGCTCGACCCGGTGTACCGACCTGGGCACCACGGTGACGTCCCGCGGGTACAGGGCGAGAGAGACCTGGAGGGCCGCGTCCCACAGGGCGGGGTGCAGGCCGTGCGGACGGGCTCCGGCGCGGCACCGCTCCGGCAGCAGTACGTCGCCCAACGCCTCGCGCCCGTCGATGCGCAGCGAGCGCAGTCCCTGGAACGCCGGACCGTAGTTGAGGCCGCGTGCGGCCTGCTCGGCGTAGAACTCCTCGACGCCGGCCGGTGGCAGGCCGGTCAGCCGCTCGGGGAAGCCGGGGACAGGGTGCCCGGGCGGCGTGGTGTAGAAGACGCGTGACGTCGCGTGGGTCGTCCAGCTCGTCGCGCCCTCCGCGAGCGACAGGAGGGAGTACGTGCCGCCGTCCTTGACGTCCTCCTGCCAGCGCACGGAGAGGCGGCGCGGCTCGTCGGCGAAGGTGAGGTCCTGACGGAAGTCGACGCCGGTGAGGACGCGCGGTGCCGCCCCGGTGCGGGCGCGGGCCGTGTCGAGGGCGAACACCATCATCGCCGTGGCGGGCAGCACGACCGCCTCGTACACCTGGTGGTCCCGCAGCCAGGGCGTGTCGTCGCGGCCCAGTTCCCAGCCGCCTTCCCAGGCGTCCTGCTCGGCCGGGGACGGGGTGAGGACGAAGTCCGTCCCGCCGTTCGGGGTGCCGCGCCGACGGCCCTGCTCCACCCAGTACCGGCGCCGCTGCCACGGATAGCCGGGCACCGCCTCCCAGGAGTCGCGGGGCAGACCGCCGAACGGTTCGAGGCCGGCGACGTAGGCCCTGGCCAGTGCCGTGCCGAGGTCGCGGACGGTGCCGTGGTGGCGGCGCAGGGTGGGCAGAACGCGCGCGGGGTCGCTCTGGGTCTGCGCCAGTTCCTCCAGTGCGGGCACCAGGACGGGGTGACCGGAGACCTCGACGACGTGGGTGACCCCATCGGCGAAGAGCGCCTGCATGGCGTCCGCGAAGGCCACAGGCTGCCGAAGGTTGTCCACCCAGTAGGAGGCGTCCATCTCGGGGCCGTCCAGGACGGCCGTCCGCACCGTGGACATCAGCGGTACGGAGCCGGCCCGGGGCGCGACCGCGGCGAGGGCGGCGAGGAGGTCGTCCTCCAGTTCGTCCATCTGCGGGCTGTGCGAGGCGTAGTCGACGTTGACCAGGCGGCAGAAGACGTCGTCCGCCTCCAGGAGTTCCTTCAAGACGAGGACAGACTCCTTTTCACCCGACAGGACACAGGAGCGCGGACCATTGTTGACGGCGAGGGAGACGGTCTCCTCGAAGCCCTCCAGGGCCGCCAGGGCCCCGGCGACATCCAGGTCCACGGCGAGCATCAGGCCCCGGCCGGAGGTACGGCGCGCGAGGGAGCTGCGCCGGGCCACGATCATCGCGGCGTCGGCGTAGGAGAGGATGCCGGCCACGGTGGCGGCGCCGACCTCGCCCTGGCTGTGGCCGACGACCACGTCGGGCTCCACACCCGCGGCCCGCCACACCTCGGCGAGGGCCACCGACACCGCCCACAGAGTCGGCTGGAGCATGTCGACGCGCTCCAGCCAGCCGTCCCCGGCGTCGCCGGAGACGATGCCGGTCAGGTCCCAGTCGACGTGGGGGGCGAGCGCGTCGGCGCAGCGGTGGATCGTCGCGGCGAACACCGCGTCATGGGCGAACAGCTCGCTCGCCATGCCCGCCCACTGGGTGCCCTGGCCGGGGAAGACGAAGGCGGTGCGACCCGGCTTGCGGGCCCGCCCCGCGACCAGGCCGGGTATCTCCTCCGCCGTGTTCCCGGACTGCCCGGCCTCGGTCTCGGCCTCGGCGAAGCGGGCGAGGAGTTCGACGGCCTCGCGGGCGTCGTCGGCGACGACGGCGACCCGGTCGGCGAAGTGGTCGCGCCGCCGGGCGAGGGTGCCCGCGAACCCGTGCGGGTCACCCGCCGCAGGCAGCGCGGCCGCCGTCCCGCGGGCCCGCTCGGTCAGGGCCTGGCGTCCCTGCGCGGAGAGGAACAGGCTCAGGGTGTCCCGCCGCACGGGCTCTTCGGCAGCGGGCGGCACGGCGGGCGGGGTACGCAGCACGACGTGGGCGTTGGTGCCGCCCCACCCGAAGGAGCTGACGCCCATGTAGTAGTCGGTGTCGCGCGGCAGCGGCAGCGGCTCCCGTACGACGGTGACGTTCAGATCCTCGAAGTCGATCGCCGGGTTGAGGATCCCGGAGTGCAGGCTCGGCGGCACCACCGCGTGCTTCATCGACAGCAGCGCCTTGATGACGCCTGCGAGTCCGGCGGTGGCCTCCAGGTGACCTACGTTCGACTTGACCGACCCGATCGGCAGGGGGCCGCTGCCGGGCCGGCGGACCTGGCCGAGGACGCGGCCGATGGCGGTGGCCTCGACCGGGTCGCCACGACCGGTGCCGGTGCCGTGCGCCTCGACGTAGGCGACCTCGTCGGGGGAGACGGCAGCGCTCGTCCAGGCCTGTCGCAGCAGGTCCTCCTGGCCGGCCGGGTCCGGGGTGACCAGGCTCTCGCCACCGCCGTCGTTGTTCACGGCGGAGTGCGCGATGACGCCGTGGATCCGGTCGCCGTCGCGCAGGGCACGCTCCAGCGTCTTGACGTACAGGGCCGCGACGCCCTCGCCGCGCACATATCCGTCGGCCGACGCGGAGAACGCCTGGCAGCGCCCGCTCTCCGACAGGCCGCCGAAGTGGCTGAGGCCCACGGTGAGGTCGGGGGCGAGCATCAGGTTGGTGCCGCCGACGACGGCCGCCTCGATCTCGCCCGCCCACAGCGCCTGGGCCGCGAGGTGCAGGGCGACGAGGGATGCCGAGCAGCCCGTCTCCACGGTGAGGCTGGGGCCGCGCAGGCCCAGGAAGTAGGAGAGCCGGGTGGCGATCATGTCGTTGGCGTTGCCGAACGCGCTGTGCGGCGTGGCCGGTGCGCCGCGGTCCTTGCGCAGCACCTCGTAGTCGTGCCAGAGCGCGCCGACGTACACCCCCGTGCGGGAGCCCGCGAGGTCGACGGCCCGGATGCCGGCGTCCTCCAGGGCCCGCCAACCGGTCTCCAGCATCAGCCGCTGCTGCGGGTCGATGCTGGCTGCCTCGCGCGGGGAGATGCCGAAGAAGGTGGGGTCGAAGTCCTGCACCCCGTCGATGAACCCGCCCACGGACTGCACGGGCACCTCGGGGTCGAGCGGTTGCGAGGTGTCCCACCGGTCCTCGGGCACGGGCCGGATGGCGTCACCGCGCTCCATGAGGAGCTTCCAGAAACTGTCCAGGTCGGGGGCGGAGGGGAAACGCCCCGCCATGCCGACCACGGCGAGCGGGGAGTGTGGTGCGTCGGTCACGAAGTTCTCCCGGTGATCAGGTGGGTGCGTTCGGCCGTACGACGGCGGCTACAGCGACGCCGTCACGGACCGGCGGATGCGCTGCACCATTCCGGTCAAGGTGGTTCCGGGCCCGAGTTCCACGAAGGTGAACTCGTCGTCGGCTGCGTCGAGGAGACGTTCGACGCTCTCCCGCCACAGCACGGGCCCGGTGAGCTGGGCGACAAGCGCGTCGGCCACCCGGCCCGGCTCGTGGGGCAGTGCGGTGGCGTTGGCGAGGACGGGGACGCGCGGGGCGGCGAGTTCGATCCGGGCGAGTTCCGCGGCGAAGCCCTGGGCCGCGTGTCGCATGTAGCGGGAGTGGAAGGGCCCGCTCACATTGAGCCGTACGCACTTCACGTCGGCCTCGGCCGCCATGTCGACGAGCCGGTCGACAGCCTCCTCCGGGCCGGCGAGCGCCACCTGGCCCGGCGCGTTGTGCAGTGCGACGTCGAGCGCGGTCAGTTCGCTGCGCTCCAGCAGGTCACTGACCTCGGGCAGGTCGAGGCCCAGCAGTGCGGCCATGGTGCCCGGGATGCTGTCGGCCATGAGCTCGCCGCGCCGCCGTACCAGGCGCAGCCCCGTGGCGAAGTCGAAGACACCGGCCGCGAAGAGTGCCGCGTACTCTCCGACGCTGTGGCCCACCAGTACGTCGGGCTCCACATGGTCCCGCCGGTGCCGCAGCCAGGCCAGCGCCTCGACCACGTAGAGGGCGGGCTGGGCGAACCGGGTGCCGCGCAGCTCTCCCTGCGGATCCTCCAGGCAGAGTCGCTCGATGGAATACCCGAGCACCTCGTCGGCCTGCGTGACCAACTCCGGGAACTCGGCGAACAGTTCATGTCCCATGCCCTTGGACTGCGCGCCCTGGCCGGGAAATCCGATCACCAGCATCACGGGCCCCCTACCGGTCCACGGTGGAGAGCATCGGCGCGTGGAAGCGGTCGCCGGCGAAGGCGCCCTCCGGGGCCAGCTCGTCCAGTTCGGCCAGGGTCCGCGCGTCGAGGACGATGTCGGCCGCGGCCCGGTTCTCGTCCAGTTGCCCGCGGTTCATCGCGCCGGGGATCGGCACTGCGCCCTGCGCGATGATCCACGCCAGGGCCAGCTGAGCGAGCGTCAGACCGCGGTCCCGGGCGAACCCGGCGAGCCGGTCGGCCAGCCGGAGGTTGTGGGTCAGGGCATCCCGCCCGAACCGCGGCAGCACGCTGCGGATGTCGTCGTCCGGGAACTCGGTCGCCGGGAGCTTGCCGGTCAGCAGCCCGCGGCTGAGCGGCCCCCAGGCGACGAACCCGATGCCCAGTTCCCGGCAGACCGGCAGCAGAGTGCGCTGCGGCTCCCGCGTGGACAGCGAGAACTCCGACTGGAGCGCCGCCATCGGGTGGGTGGCGTGCGCACGGCGCAGGCTGTCCTCGCCGGCCTCGGAGATGCCCAGCAGCCGTGCCTTGCCCGCGGCGGCCAGCTCGGCCATGGTGCCGATCGACTCCTCCACCGGCACCTCGGGGTCCACCCGGTGCAGGTACAGCAGGTCGACGTGGTCGGTGCCGAGGCGCGAGAGACTCTCGTCGACGGCCACGCGGATACGGTCGGGTGTGCCGTCGATCCGTACGCCCGTGTCGGTGCGCTCCAGGCCGCACTTGGTGGCCAGTGTGACCCGGTCGCGGCCGATGCGGGCGAGCGCCCGGCCGACGATCTGCTCGCTGCGGCCGCCGCCGTACATGTGAGCCGTGTCGATGAAGTCGACGCCGTGGTCGACGGCCCGCTCGATGGTGGCGACGGACTCCTGTTCGTCGGAGGGCCCGTAGAACTCGGCCATGCCCATACAGCCGAGACCGAGCGCGGAGACCTCCAGCTGCTCGCCGAGGGCGACCCGGGGTACGGAGGACGGGGGTGTGGTCGTCATGGTGTGTGCTCTCTCCTTGCGTCAGGGGGCGCCATGCGTCCGACGGGCAGCGTCAGCGCGCCCGGCTCTCGGCGGGTGCGGGCGTGACGAGGGCCAGCAGCCGGGCGCGCAGTGCTTCGGCGGCCGCCCGGTCGGACGGGGCGGCCGCGGCCGCGACCACGCCGTCGGGGCGGACCAGGCACAGGGCCCGGCGCGGTACGCCGAGGGACTGCGCCACGTGCAGCGGGACGGTGACGATCCGCAGCACCTCCGGGTCGGCGTCGACCGGCAGCCCGAGGCCGGGCAGCGCGCCGGCGCCCTCGTCGCCGGCGGCGAGCAGCAGGTGTCCGCCGCCCAGAAGGTCGTACAAGTACTGTCCGCGGCCGGTGACCGGCACGTCGGGAAGACGGGAGCCGGGCCGCAGCCGCCCCGCGGCCGGCCCCTGGACGGGCAGCACCAGGTCCAGCTGGGCCATGCGACGCGGCAGCACCCGCTCGATCACGCCGGTGCGCAGACCCACCGTGATGCCGACGTCCCGCAGCCACCTGCGCCAGCCCTTGAGCAGCCACATCCGGGTCTGCTGGTCGGCCTCCGCAACGACCCCGTGCGCGACGAAGAGCCGCTCCTCCTGCCAGGCGTCCAGCTCGGCCTCGTCCAGCCCGCGCCGGACGACCGCGGCCAGCCGCCAGGCGAGGGAACCGGCGTCCTGGACACCGGTGTTGAGGCCGAGCCCGCCGGCCGGACTGTGGATGTGGGCGGCGTCCCCGGCCAGCAGCACCCGCCCCACCCGCATCCGGTCGGCGAGTTTGCGGTGGATCCGGAAGACCCCGCTGCCCGCCACCTTCACCGAGTCCGCCCGTAGCGGAGAGTTCTCCGCCACCGCGCGCGCCACGGCCGCCTCGGCGTCCTCGACCTCCACTCCGGGCGGCACGCTCGCGAAGAAGCGGTACAGCCCGCCGGGCAGACCGGCCACCACGATCACTCCGGTGCGCCCCATGACGTAGTACGACTCGTCGTGGACGTACTCGGTGTCGTACTCGCCGTCGACCAGGACGAAGGACTGCGGGTAGGTGGCCCCCTCGAAGGAGACCCCGGCGCCCTCGCGGACCGTACTGTGCGCGCCGTCGCAGCCCACCAGCCAGCCGGCTCTGATCTCGGTGCCGTCGGCGAGCCGGGCGGTGACGCCGTCGTCGTCCTGGACGAACGACTCCAGGCGGCTGCCGAACTCGATCCGGCCGCCGTGGCGGCCCACCGTCTCGCGCAGCACCTCCTCGGTCGTGACCTGGGGCAGGGAGACCGGCACCGGGAAGCGGGTGCCCGTCAGCGGACGCATGCGCAATCGGCCGATGTGGCGGTCGCCGGTGTAGTAGTTCGTCGCCGCCAGCTTCACGCCGCGGTCGTACAGCTCCCGGCCGGCGCCGAGCGTGTCGAACACCTCGAAGGAACGCGGCCACAGCGTGATCGCCTTGGAGTGCGGACTGGCCCGCTCGGCTCGGTCGATGACGCGCACCCGCACGCCCCGGCTCAGCAGCCCGGCCGCGAGGGTGAGCCCCGTCGGGCCCGCCCCGACGATCAGTACGTCGGTCTTCTCGCTCACAGCTCACCTCGTAGGTCTCGTAGGCTCACGTGCATCACGCCCCCATCGCGAAGCCGCCGCTGACCGGGACGACGGCGCCCGTCACGAAGCGGGCCTCGTCCCCGGCGAGGAAGCGCACGACCGCGGCGACGTCCTCGGGGGCGCCCATCCGCCCCAGGGCGCTGGCGCCGAGCACCCAGTCGAGGCGTGCCGGATCGACGGCGGCGCTCATGTCGGTCTCGACGGGCCCGGGGGCCACCACGTTGGACGTGATGCCGCGGCTGCCCAGCTCCCAGGCCAGGGACCGGGCGAAGCCGACGAGCCCGGCCTTGGAGGCCGCGTAGTTGGCCTGTCCGGCGCCGCCCATGGCGGCCACGGCCGAGGACACGAACAGCAGCCGCCCCCAGCGTTGTTCGAGCATGGAGCGGGCGGCGCGACGGGCCATCCGGAAGGCGCCCACCAGGTTGGTGTCCACGACGTCGAGGAAGTCGTCGTCGTCCATCGCCAGGACCAAGCCGTCGCGGGTGGTGCCGGCGTTGGCGACCATCACCTCGACGGTGCCCTGCTCCCGCTCGACGGTGTCGAAGGCCGCCTCGACGCTCTTGGTGTCGGTGACGTCGCAGGGCACGGCAAGGAAGCCCTCGGGGGGTATGCCGGAGCGATAGGTGACCGCCACCCGGTCTCCGGCCTCGGCGAACGCCCGCGCGACGGCCAGGCCGATCCCGCGGTTGCCGCCGGATATCAGTACGGACCGGCTCATGGAGAGGAGATTCCTTCCCTTGGCAGGACCCGGTGCCTCACGCCCGGGTGAAGGCGACCACGGCGTTCTGGCCGCCGAAGCCGAACGAATGGGTCATCGCCGCCTGCAGGGCCAGCTCGCGCGGCTTGCCGGAGACCACGTCGACGGTGATCGCGGGGTCCTGCTCGACGAGGTTGGCCGTCGGGGGCACCAGGCCGTTCTCCAGCGAGAGGACGGTGTACACGGACTCCAGCGCGCCGGCCGCGCCCAGCGCGTGGCCCACCACGCCCTTGGTGGAGGTGACCGCGGGCGATCCGTAGATCCGGTCGATCACCTGGCTCTCGGCCAGGTCGTTGAGCGGAGTCGACGAGCCGTGCGCGTTGACGTGCCCGATGTCGGCACGGGTGAGGCCCGCGTCCGCCAGCGCCATGCGGATCGCCCGCTCCGCGCCGACACCCTCCGGATCCGGCGCCGTCATGTGGTAGCCGTCCGCCGAGGCCCCGTATCCGGCGACACCCGCGCGGACCCGCGCGCCTCGCGCCCGGGCGTCCTCGGCGCGCTCCAGGACCAGCACTCCGGCACCCTCGGCGGGGACCATGCCGTCCCGGCCCACGTCGAACGGACGGCACGCGCCGGCCGGATCGTCGGTCCGCCGCGACATCGCGCCCATCTGGACCAGGCCGCTGATCACCAGCCCCGTCAGGGGAGCCTCCGCGCCGCCCGCCAGCACCACGTCACACAGTCCGGCCTGAAGCAACTGGCGCGCGGTGCCGATCGCGGCCGGGCCCGCGGCACAGGCCGTGTTGACCACCATGTTGGGGCCGTACGCGTGGAGCGCCGCCGCCAGGTAACCGGCCAGGAGGTTCATCGGGGCGGTCACGCCGAACAGCGGGGACACCCACTCGTGGCCCTCCTCGACGTACCGCAGGTGCTCGGCCTCGTAGCTGTGCGCGGCGCCGATCGAGGTGCCCATGACGATGCCGACGCGGGCACCGTTCCAGTCCAGGGGGTCGAATCCGGCGTCGGCGCACGCCTCCTTGGCCGCGGCCAGACCGAGCTGGGTGGTCCGGTCGGTGCGCCGGGCCTCCTGGGCGCCGACCACGTCGGCGGGCACGAAGCCGGGCACCCGGCAGGTGATGTTCACCGGCAGATCGGGCAGGCCGGGGTCGGGGGCCGCGGTGGAGACGCCCGCGCAGACGCGGTCCCAGTTCTCCGGCACCCCGACACCGGCCGCGGACACCGCGCCGAGGCCGGTCACGACCACGTCGGGGCGCCGGCCGGCGGCGCCGGTCACGAGGCCGCCGCTTCGAGCTCGCCCAGCTTCTGACGGGTCAGGTCCGCCACGTCGGTGACGGTGAACTCCACGCCGATCTCACCGGCGATGAACTGCACCCCGTACTTCTTCTTGATGGTGAGGCTGAGCTCCACGCCGCCCAGGGAGTCGAGCCCGAGGCTCTTGAGGGTGGCCTGCTCGGTGAGCTTCGCCTCGGGCACGTCGAAACGCGTCCGGAGCATCTCCAGGACGAACAGCTCGATCTCGTTGTTCTCTGCGGTCATCGCACGTCACCTCTCTGGAAGTTGGCCGGATCGCGGGGCGGTCGCCGCCGTCACGCGCGCCCGGTGCCGGTCAGCCACGCCACCTCGGCGACGGCTTCCGGGGTGTCCTTGAACTCGACCGCCCGCCAACCCGCGGCGACGGCCCCTGCGCAGTTGGCCGGCAGGTCGTCGACGAGCAGACAGGCCTCGGGCGGTACGCCCGCGACGGCGGCCGCGTGATCGAAGATCTCGCGCATGGGTTTGCGCACGCCCACCTGGTACGACATCACCAGCGCGTCGAAGACGCCGTCCGGCGGCACCATGGCCCGCCAGTGCCGCTCCCAGGTCGGGACCATGTTGGACAGCAGGCCGACGAAGACGCCGTGCGCCCTGATGTCCCGCAGGTGCGCCACCCACGCGGAATTGGCGGGACGGCCGCCGAACCAGGCTTCGCCCGGGTCGCCGAGGTCTGCGTGCAGCCCGAACTCCCCGGCCAGCACCTTCTCGACCCGGCGCGCCCACTCTGTCTCCGTGATCAGCGGGGTGTCCAGGAGCTCCATCGAGTCGCTCGCACCGGCGTCCTCGGTGACCCGTGCGATGGCCTTCTGGAGCAGGTCCCGCGGGACGCCGACCCGCTCGGCGAACACCCGCATGCTGTCCCGGACAGGCTGCGTGCAGACGCCCCCGAAGTCGGTCCACACGGCCCGCACCGGCGGTTCCTGTCGTTCGTGGCGTGTCGTCATGCGGCCACCGCCTGCCGGGCCGGGACACGGTCGGAGGTGTGGAGTTCGGCCCTCACGGCGATCTCGGTGAGGACGGCGCCGTGCTGCTGGAACACCACGTCTGCCGTGATCGGTCCGTCGCCGGCCGCCGGGGGCCGCTCGGTGATCGTCGCCGTGACTGCCACGTCGGCGTCCACTTCGGCGAAGCGGACGTAGTCGGCCGCCAGCCCGGTGATCCGTACCTCGGCGCCGTCCGCCCCGTCGAGCCGTACCGCCAGTGTCGTGGCCTGTGCGGCCGCCTCCAGCAGGGCCATCGCCGGGTAGTGGTCCAGCGGGTGGTCGAAGATCGTCGTGTGCCGGCCGGAGACCCACAGCCGGGCGGCCAGGCCGTCCGCGGTGCCGTGGGCATCGACCAGCAGAACGTTGCGGGGGTCGCGTCGCTCCACCAGACGGGGGGCGACCGGCACCCCGGCGGGTTCGGCACCGAGGGCCGAGGACAGCGGCACCTGCCCACCCCGGCGGCCCTGGCGCAGCAGCCCGTACTCCTCACGGTCCAGATAGCGCCCCTCGCCCTCCATCACGCCGATCCGCTCGCCGGCGATCGACAGGTCGAGGCGGGTGCGGACGCTGCGCAGCAGACCGCCGCGGAAGGAAGGCAGAGAGTGCACCTCAAGGATCAACTGGCCTGGGCTGTCGCCCACTTCCAGGATGTCGGTGCGCTCCAACTCGATGGAGGTGGCGGCGGCCAGGAACACCCAGTCGCGCGCCACCCCGTACTGGGTGTGTGCCACGTAGGTGCCGGCCTGACGGCAGCACTCCGTCAGCAGCAGCGCGTCGTACCGTGCCGCAGGTGCGCGCTGGTCGAGGAAATAAGGGTGGGACAGCGGGAGTTGGGCGCCGATAACGCAGGTGTCGCGGTCGATCGGCACCAGGTCGGTGAGAAACACTTCGTTCACCGCGTGCCGATGGACCAGGAGGCGATCGACGGTTTGCTGGAAGGAGAGGTCCTCCATCGGTCCGGCCCTTCGGTCGGCGCGTTGTGCGCGGTCGGTTGGAACCGAGGAGAGAGTGACCCAGAGGTCGTGACGGCACCGTCATCGCCCCGTCATGCCGGTCCCGACCCGGCCACCGTTTAGGCTGGTCGGCGGGCAGGAAAGAAGAGGGGGATCAGGTGAGCACGCAGGAACAGCGGCGCGAGCTGGCGCAGTTCATCCGCAGTCGCCGCGAGCGACGCAAGCCCCAGGACGCCGGGCTGCCAGTCGTCGGCCACCGGCGCACACCGGGGCTGCGGCGCGAGGAGGTCGCCACGCTCGCGGGCCTCAGCATCACCTGGTACACGTGGCTGGAGCAGGCACGGGAGATCCGGGTCTCCCGACAGGTGCTCGGCAGCCTCGCGAACGCACTGGGCCTGGACCCGGTCGAGCGCGACCACCTGTTCCGGCTGGCCGGCGAGGTGCCCCCGGGCAACGCCCCGCCGCGCCCCGAACTCCCCATGCAGTACGAACTGTTACTCACCCACCTGAACCCGAATCCGGCGTTCATCGTGAACCGGCGCTTCGACATCCTGGCCTGGAACCAGGGCTGCGAGCTGCTCTACGGCGATCTGGGCGCACTCCCCGACGAGCGCCGCAACGTCCTGTGGGTCACCTTCACCTCCCCGGCGGTGCGGGCGATGTCGGAGAACTGGGAGGAGGAGGCCTCGCACACCCTCGCCCTGTTCCGCACCCAGGTCGGCGAGCGCATCCTCGACCCTGATGTCGTCGAACTCCTCAGCGCCCTGGAGGAGTCCAGCCCCGACTTCACCCGGCTGTGGGAGCTCAAGGAGCTGGCCCCGTTCGTCCCCAAGCCGCGCACCGTCAACCATCCGCGGCTCGGTGTGATCGAGCTGGAGTACATCAAGATGCATGTCGCGGACGACGACAAGACCCTGGTGTCGTATCTCGTCAAGCCAGGATCGGACCTGGAACGACGCCTGGGCGAGCTGCTGCGGGAACGCGAGGGCTGAGTCGCCCCCGACGTCGCCACTGGCGCGGCTCTGGCGGGGCTGCGCCGTGCTTCTGGAGCCCTTCGCCACACTCGGGTCCGTCCCTGATCCCTCCCGGTCCGAGACGTGCGGCGGACCGCCGGGGCGGACCGGCCGCACGATGGGTGTGCTGCACACATGGCCGGAATCCTGGACGGCACGACCGTCCCGAACGCCTCCGAGTTCCCGCACGGTCACCGGGCCCCCGCGCGGGTCACCGTCACCCCGGACGATCCCCGCTACGACTACCTCGGCGCCCGCGGCCTGAACCGCCGGCTGTCCTCCCGCCCCGAGGTGATCCACCAGGTGTTCACGGCCCGGCAGGTGGAACAGGCCGTGGCCGACTCCGTCGCCACCGGCCGGCGTATCGCCGTGCGCAGTGGCGGGCACTGCCTGGACTCCCTGGTGGACCGGCCCGACGTCACCTCCCTCATTGACGTCTCCCTTCTGAACTCCGTGTACTACGACCCCGAGCACGCCGCCTTCTCCGTCGACGCCGGTGCCCAGCTCGGTGACGTCTACAAGCAGCTCTATCTCGGCCACGGCGTGGTGATACCCGGCGGTACCTGCCCGACCGTGGGCATCGCGGGGTACACACAGGGCGGCGGCTTCGGCGCGCTCTGTCGCGAGCAGGGACTTATCGTCGATCATCTCCACGGCGTCGAGGTGGTGGTGGTGGACGACGCGGGGCGTACCCGTACGGTCCTGGCCACTCGCGAGTCCGGCGATCCGCACCGGGATCTGTGGTGGGGTCACACCGGCGCGGGCGGCGGCAACTTCGGGGTGGTGACCCGGTTCCTCTTCCGGTCGCCGCATGCCTCGGGCAACGATCCGGCAAGCGCGCTGCCGAAGCCGCCCGGCAGCAGCCTGGTGGCCACCGTCCGCTGGTCCTGGGACGGCATGACCGAGGCGGACTTCACGCGGCTCGTCGACAACCACGGCGCCTGGCACGCCGAGCACAGCGCGGACGGCTCCCCCTACGCCGGCCTGTACACCTCGCTCGTCCTGTCGTCCCGGGCCGCCGGCACCCTGTCACTGGTGGCGGAGACGGACGGCTCCGCACCGAACGCCACCGGCCTGATGAACGCCTATCTGGACGCGGTGAACGCGGGTGTACGGGCGCCGCACACGGTCGACCGCAGGACCATGCCGTGGATCACGGCCGTCTACTCGGACCTGTTCGGCAGCGTCTCCTTGACCGACAACCGCTACAAGGGCAAGGGCGCCTATCTGCGCCGACCGTACACAGCCGATCAGGTCGCCGTCATGTACCGGCATCTGACGGATCCGGCCTTCCCGGGGCGGGGTGCGGTGAACCTCCTGTCGTACGGCGGACGCGTCAACGCGGTGGACCCCGCCGCCACCGCCGTGGCCCAGCGCGACTCAATCCTGAAGGCCTACACCGGCGCGGCCTGGTCTGACCCGGCGCGGGACGAGGAGCACCTCGCCTGGGTGCGGGGGATCTACCGGGACATGCACGCGGCGACCGGAGGGGTGCCGGTGCCGGACGGGGCCACCGACGGCTCGTACATCAACTATCCGGACACCGACCTGGCCGACCCCGCCTGGAACACCTCGGGCGTGCCGTGGCAGACCCTGTACTTCAAGGACAACTACCCGCGGCTCCAGCGGGTCAAGGCCGCGTACGACCCCGGGAACGTCTTCCGGCACCCGCTGTCGGTCCGGCTGCCGGACTGAGGCCGCACCCGGACAGCACCGCGCCCCACCGGATCTGGTCCGGTGGGGCGCGGTCGGGCCCGGGGGATGGCCCGGCTGACCCGGAGCCGGGCCTGCCGGGCCCGGCTCCCGGAGCGGTAAGTGGTCAGGCGACCGTGAAGCCGCCGTCGACCGGGAGGACCGTGCCGGTCACGTACTCCGCGCCGACGAGGTAGGCGATCGCGTCGGCCACCTCGCCGGGCTTGCCGACCCGCTTGATCGGCAGGTCCTGCGCCATCGCGGTGAACTGGCCCGCACGCGCCTCCTCGGGCACGAACGACCACCAGGGCGTGTCCACGGCGCCCGGCGCGACGGCGTTGACGCGGACCGGAGCCAGCTCGGCCGCCAGCGGTGAGACGATCCGCTCGATCGCTCCGTTGACCGCGGCGAACGTCACGGTGCCCGGGGCGGCGGAGCGCGCGGTGGCCGCAGACACGAACGTGACGGAGCCGGTGACCTGCGCCTTCTGGACGGCGGACAGGTAGGCGAACAGCTTGCCGTCGAACGCGGACCTGATGTCCGCGAGTTTCAGGCCGGCCAGCGGGCCGAGGCCCAGCGCCCCCGGGCTGAAGGCGAGCACCAGGTGGTCGAAGGAGCCGACCCGCTCGAAGAACTCGGCAACGGCCTGCTCGTCGGTGCCGTCCACCTGCTCGGCGACGCTCACCCGGTCCTTGACCGCGGCCAGCTTCTCGGCGTCGCGCCCGGTGACGATCACCTCGGCGCCGGCCGCCGTCAGCTTCTCCGCCGTCGCCAGGCCGATACCCGACGTACCGCCCAAGATCACAACACGCATCAATGCCTCCAGTTATTCCTGCTTGCACCACCGATCGTGAGGCCCCGTCAGACAGCCTTCCAGATGCGCGTTGTGCTGGTGGCAGCGCTACCAGGCAGACCGGGATCACGCCGATACTGTTGGTTTCGGTACCAGAAAGCAGAACACCAGGAGCTTAAATACCCCGAGGACCGCCTTGCGTGGCTTTCTCCGCCACCCCTAGCATTTTTCCATGCCTGCCAAAGATACCCGTACCACATCATCCGACCGGATATCCACAGTTCGTGGCGATATTGACGCGGACGCGTTGGGCATGACACTGACGCACGAGCACCTCTTCGTCTGGAACCCGGAATTCCATCGGAACTTCCCCGCACTGTGGGACTCGGCGGCCGGGGTCGAGCGGGCCGCACAGCAGCTGGAAAGCGCCTATGAGCTGGGCATCCGCACCATCGTCGATCTGACGGTGCTCGGCCAGGGCCGCGATCCGCAGCTCATCGCACAGGTCGCAGAGAAAACCCGGGTCAATATCGTCCTGGCCACCGGAATATACGCTCTTGACGGCCTTCCGCAGATCGTGCGCTATCGCGGCCCAGGAGAAATTCTCGACATGCCCGATCCGCTGGTCGATCTACTGGAGTCCGACATCCGCGACGGTATCGCGGGAACCAAATCGAAGGCTTCCCTGGTGAAATTCGCCTGCGAGGACCAGGAGCCCGGGCCGACACTGCGCAGGGTGGCGGCCGCGGTGGCCGAAGTGCACCGCCGTACCGGAGTGCCCGTCGTCGTCCACACCGACCCGGAGCGGCCCAACGCCCTGCTCGCACTCGACCTGCTCGGCAAACACGGGGTCGACGCCGGCGACGTGGTCCTCGCCCACGCGGGCGACATCGCCGACACCGGTTACCTGCGCGAGGTCGCCGGCTCCGGCGCCTACATCGGGTGCGATCGCTTCGGCATGGTCATGGTCCCGGAGGAACAACGCGTCTCCAACGTGCTCGAACTGGTCGCCCGAGGCCATTTGCGCCAGTTGCTGCTGTCGCACGACTGCGCCTCGTTCATCGACCACTTCCCCGAGGAGGTCCGGCAGTCGATGATGCCGGACTGGTCCTACGACCATCTCCCGCTGCGGGTGATCCCCGCGCTGCGCCGGGCAGGCCTCACCGACGGCGAGCTCACCGCCCTCTTCGAGGACAACCCCCGACGGCTGCTCACCGGCCGCGGACCCGCGGACCCGGAGGCACCCCATGCGGGATGAACCGCAGCCGGAGGAACCCTGGTCGGCTCTCGAACCCTGGGAGGCCGTGGGCGCCCGCCTGATCGTGGACGAGCCCACGGTCAAGTGCTGGATCGAGGAGGTTCCCCCGGGCGAGAGCCGCCCCCCGCACACTCACCGGCATCCCTGGCTCACCGTGGTCCTCGCGGGCGCCGACGGCGAGTCCCGTACCCCCGACGGCACACTCATCGCCACCGGGACGGCGGTCGAGGGCACCGTTCAGTTCAACCGGCAGCAGCTCCCGTTCTCGCACTTCATGACCAACACCTCAGACCGGCCCCTGAAGCTGGTCGCCATCGAACTGCGCACCGCCACAACCGCCGCGGAGGGCGACCGATGAACCTGCACGGCACCGTCCCGGGCACTCCCTCCTGGCTCACCGAACTGCACCGGCCCGCCGGGCGGCCGCGGCACCGGATCGTGGTCTTCCCGCACGCCGGTGCCGGGCCGCACGCGCTCGGCGGACTCGTGGACCTGCTGCCCGCCGGCGCCGAAGTGCTCGCAGTCTCCCTGCCGGGCCGGGAGCGTCGGCTCGCGGAGACGCCCGAGACCACCCTGACCAGGGTGCTGACAGCCCTCGCCACGGAACTCGCGACGCATGAACCCCTCCCGACCACGGCGTTCGGGTGCAGCGTCGGCGCTCTGCTGGCGGTGCGGGCCGCGCACCGGCTGCCCGCGCTGTTCGACGGCGTCGTGGCCGCGTCCCAGGCGCCCGGCCCCGGCCCCCGCTGGCCCCTGCACGTCACCGGCGACCAGGACCTGCTCACCGTCCTGGGCCAGGCCGGCGACGTCCCCGAGACGATCCTCGCCGACCCGGACATCAGGTCGTCCGTACTGCTGAGACTGCGTGCGGACATCCGGCTCGGAGCGGAGGCGGAGCAGGACTTCGCCGACGTACGTCTGTCCGTGCCGCTCACCGTGCTCGGCGGGCTGAGCGATCCGCTGGTCCCGGCGCACACCTTGTCAGGATGGGCGGAGCACAGCGGTGCCCACTGCCGGGTGGTACTGCTCACCGGCGGGCACTTCGCCTTTCTCGCGGCGGACCACCACCGGATCGTGTCGGCCGTGCTCGGCGACCATCTCGCCGCCGTGTCGGCGCGGGGCGCCGCCGAGGCCGACGCCGCCTGAATCGACCTCCTCCAGGAGGGCCGTCTCCTCCAGGAGTGCGGACAGCCGCTCCGCGAGGTCGGAGCCCGGCGGAGCCAGCGACGCGATCACCGTGGCCTCGCCGCCGTCCGAGATCGCGAGTTCCATCGTCTCCAGCTCGATACGGCCGAGCCGGGGGTGCAGGATCGGCCGGCGCCGGGGCCGGGCGGGCGCCACGGCCATGGCTCGCCACAGCCTGCGGAAGTCCGCGCTGGCCTCCTCCAAACGGCGCACCAGGGCCCGGGTGGCCGGCTCGGTGACCCGGTCACCGAGCCGGTCGCGGAACTGCCCGAGGATGGCGGCCGCCTCCGCCTCCCACTCCGGGGAGAGCGCCCTGAACCGGGGATCCATGAAGGCCAGCCACAGCAGGTTGCGGTCGCCGTCCGGCAGCCTGCCCAGGTGCCCGAAGAGCGACTGGTAGCCCCGGTTCCAGGCGATGACGTCCAGGCGCCGGTTGGTCAGGACCGCCGGACTGGGGTCGAGCTGCGCCAGCAGAATGCGGTGCGGTGCCCCGCACTCGCTCGCCCACGCCGTGTCACGGGCCGGCGGCACATGACCCGCAAGCCGGAAGAGATGGGCCCGCTCCGCCGGGTCCAGCCCGAGGACCCCGCTCAGCCGTGCGAGCACACCCCGCGACACCCCGATCTCCCGCGCCTGCTCAAGCCAGGTGTACCAGGTCGCGCTGATACCGGCGAGGGTGGCGACCTCCTCACGGCGCAGGCCCGGTGTGCGGCGCTGGCCGAGGGCACTGATCCCGACGTCCGCAGGCTGCCGCCGGGCCCGCCGGTTACGCAGGAACTCCGCCAGCTCGCCGCGGGCCGACCCGGCGGACCGCACCCTGTCCATGGTGTCCAAGGTGTCCATGGGGCTCACCCGGCCAGCGCACGGGCCGACTCCGGCATGCCCGCCAGCGCCGCCCGGAACGGGGCGGGCTCGACGCCCAGTTCCTTCCTGAGCCGCGCGGCGTGGAACTCGTAGTGCCGACGGGCCTGGGCCGTGTTGCCTTGCAACAGGCAGGCCTGGATGACTCGTTGACAGGAGCTCTCCCGTAGCGGATCCGTGCGCAGCGCTGCCAGGGCGCTCTCGAGACCGAGTCCGAACCGGCCGTCCGCCAGCAGCCGGCCGGCAAGGGCGTCCAGCGCATCGAGCCGGAGCTGACTCAGCCGCTCCCGCTCGACCACGACCCACTCGTCGTGCCAGTCCGGAAGGAGCTCGCCGTGCCGCAGCAGCACGGAGGCGTCCTCGGGGAAGTGGGTGTCGCACTCCAGAACCGCCCGGGTCTCCCGGACGAGTTCGTCGACATC
Organism: Streptomyces sp. NPDC001507; assembly: GCF_042894765.1. Taxonomy (NCBI): domain Bacteria; kingdom Bacillati; phylum Actinomycetota; class Actinomycetes; order Kitasatosporales; family Streptomycetaceae; genus Streptomyces; species Streptomyces sp. NPDC001507. The sequence goes on along the minus strand of NZ_JBIAVV010000002.1, from coordinate 33,655 downwards.
GGCCACGGCGCGGTCGGAGAGTGACAGCAGCGCCCGGCGGGCATCGATGAGGCCGGGCAGCTCCCGCTGGATCCGCCACACCCCGCTCCGCAGGCTGCCGAGGGCGCGTTCCTGGGTGGCCTCGGGCCACAGTTCCCCGGCGACCCGCTGGCGCGCCGTGGGGCCGTACAACGCCAGGTAGGCGGCAATCCGCCACACGCTGCCGGGCGTCGGCGACGGCACCAACGGGCCGGCCGCGAATCCGTCCAGCAGTCTTACCGTCACCACGCCCGTCCGGGCCCCGGCGGTCGTCCGTTCGCGAGCAATCGAGTGCGTCAGGCTGTGTGCCACGCTGAATCCCCCATATGCGTTGGTGCCGAGCCGTCCGTCGTTCCGGATGCTTGCCGCGTCAACTGTTGCAACAAGATCCAGCGGCTTGTCCCAGCGCCGCCAGAGCCCACCCAGTGTCACGGTGAACTTCCCAGCTACAGGGGCGGGTTCAGGGCCGTACGCCGTCCGTCCCGCGACCACGCAGGCGCCCGAGCCCGGTCCGCAGTACCGCGACTGCCAGCGCGCCGGCTCCCATCCCGGCGCCGACCAGACAGGTGGCGCCCCAACTGCCGCCCCGCCCCCACACGGTCGCCGCCACGGCCGAGCCGAGGGTGCCGCCCACGAAGTACATGACCATGTAGGTCGTCGTGATACGACTGCGCATCGCCGGGTTGCCCGCGTAGATCACGCTCTGGTTGGTGATGTGGGCGACCTGGATGCCCATGTCGAGGACGACCGTCCCGACGATCAGCAGGGCAAGGGACCGCGGCCAGGCGCCCAGCACCAGGAAAGTGGCCACGACGGTGGCGAAGGCCGCCAGGGTGGTCGGGGCCTGGAGCCCGCGGTCCGCGAGTCGGCCCGCGGCCGAGGCGCCCACCACCCCGGCTCCGCCCAGCAGCGCGAAGAGCCCGATTTCGGCCGGTCCGAACGAGAACGGCGGCGCCTGCAGATGCAGCGGCAGAACGGCCCAGAAGGCGCTGAAGGCGCCGAAAGCGAGCGCCCCGTACAGACTGCGTTCCCCGACACCGGGGACGCGCAGCAGGATTCGCGGCAGGGAGCCTAGCAGGCGGAGGTAGCTCTCGCCCTGCGCGTCCCGCGGTCGGCGCCGATCCATTACCGCCCCGCTCGGCAGTCCCCAGTACAGGGCGGCGACACACAAGGCCATGAGGACGGCCGCGCTGCCGTACACGAAGCGCCAGGAGGCGAGTTGGGCGATGGCGCCGGCCACCGTGCGGCACAGCAGGGTGCCGAGGATGAGGCCGGTCATGATGGTGCCGACCACCCGGCCGCGCGCCGAGTCGTCAGCGAGGTCCGCACCCCACGGCACCAGCACCATCGCCGTGACGCTGCACAGCCCGAGCAGTACGAACAGCACCGGGTAGGCACCCGTGGGCGCGCAGGGGACGGCGGCGCACACCAGACAGGCGGCGGCCAGCAGCAGGGTACAGAGCCTGCGCCGCTCCACCCGGTCGCCCAGGGGCACGACGAACAGCAGACCCAGGGTGTATCCGCCCTGGGTCAGCGACAGCAGGTGCGCGAAGTCCTGCGAGGGACGGTGATGGGACGCCGCTATCTCGGGGAGCAGGACGATGACGTAGTAGAGGTTCGAGACGCACAGGCCCGCCACCACCGCGAACACGCGCACAGTACGGCTGTTGTGGCGCAGGGGTGCGAGTCCGGACCCGGCGCTTTCGGGCCGCCGTTGCGAGAGTTGGCTCATGGTGCCCGATGGTGCCGCCGCAGCGTGGCGGCAGCCAGAAAGCGTTGGTACTGGTGCAACCGCTACCAGGGAGCGCGGGTCACCGCGCCGAGGGCTCGAGGATGGACTGGCGCAGTGCCATGACCTGCGGGGAGGGGGCGAGGCCGAGTTCCTCGTTCAGACGGGACTGGAGCAGGTGGTAGATCCGCAGGGCTTCCACGCGCTGCCCGCTCTGGTGGAGGGCGCGCATCAGGAGCACGTGGAAATTCTCGTGGAAGGGATTTTCCTCGACAATCTCCGAGAGCGCACCGATGACTTCGTGATGGCGTCCCATCCGGATATTCAGTTCGTAGCACTGTTCGGTCACGGCGAGCCTCAATTGCTCGATCCGGCGCACCTGAACCTCTACCACGGAACCGTGCGGGACGTTTTCGAGGACAAGACCGCCAAACAGGTCCAGCGCCCGCTTCAAGAGCACTCGGGCCGCTTCCGCATCTCCCTCACCGAGAGCTGCACGGCCTTCTCGTACTCTTTCCTCGAAAGAGGCCAGATCGAGTTCCGGAGTACCCACCCGGAGCGAGTAGCCACCCGACTCCGTCACCAGAACGTCTTTCATGATCCGCCCTACGGACACTCCGGACATCTTCGCGAGAAAGCGCCTGACCTGCGCTATATAGGCCTGAAGGGTGGCACCGGAGGTCTTCGGCCGAGCATCTCCCCACAGCTCCCTGGAAAGCGAGGAGGCAGAGACGAACCTGTTTGCCTGAAGCAGCAGAAGCGCCAGAGTCTGCTGCTGCTTCGGGGCGCTGGGCACACACCATTCACGACCTAGGGACGAAACACCCAAAGATCCCAGAACGCGGAACTCCACGCTGATTCCCCCTGAATATGGACCCAGCGACTCCGTCATTGCAGCCGCGCCACGCTCCCATCGTTGCACTCTACATTAAAAGACAAGTTTAAGGAGTCCCAAATAATTCTAAATTCGAGCCGCCGAACACGCCGACGACCCGCACCGTCAGAGGAACGCCGCCAGGCAATCCTCGGTGACCTTTCCGAGTTCCTGCCGCACCGATTTCTTGTACGTCTTGGAGTTCGCTCGACCGGGACGCGTCCCGTCGAAATACTGGCCGGTGGACTCGCCGCCCAGACCGATGGCGAGGCTGAGGACCGGCTCCACACCGGCGGCCGCGGACGTCCACGGAGTGATACCCGCCTCGCGCACCTGGAACGTGTCCATGAAGTTGGCCGGATGCACACAGTTCACATGCACATCGGTGGACCGAAGTTCGTCGGCCAGGTCGAAGGTGAACGCGGCGAGCGAGAACTTGCTGCGGAAATACGCGTCGGCGCCGTCGTAACGCCGTTCCATGTGGAGATCGCCGAAGTCGGGCGGCGCCTGTCCCACCGACCCGACGTTGACCACCCGGGCCGGCGCCCCCGCGATCAGTGACGGCAGCAGCAGCCGGGTCAGCAGCACCGGCGCGAGATAGTTCACCGCGAATCGAAGCTCGTAGCCGTCGGCGCTCACTTCGCGCTTCTTGTGAGGCGGCGGGCCACCCCCCAACCCGGCGTTGTTGACGAGAATCGTCAGCTCGGGATGGTCCGCTCCGACCCGTTCGGCAAGTGCGCGCACCTGCGACAGATCGGCCAGATCTGCCAGGTACGTGTCCACCCGACCGCCCGCGGCCCGCACCTCGGCGCCGACCGCTTCCAGACGCGTCGCGTCACGCCCGTGCGCAAGGACGTGGATACCTTGTGCGGCCAGGGCCAGGGCCACCTCCCTGCCCAGCCCGGATGTCGTACCGGTCACCAGAGCAACCCTCTTGTTTCCAGCCATCTCGGCCACCTCCACAGACGTCGCCACAAAGGCCCCACGCTGTCAACGGCGCGGGCTCGGCACGCCTTCCACTCTGGCCGGAATCGGGGGCGCGAAGCGAGGGAGGTCCCTGGTGCTCTTTGCACCAGTGTCCTCCCCAACCCTCAGTCACCTCTCATCTCCGCTCGTCCACGTACGGGTCCGTAACGGGCGCCGAACGCACGAACGGCGCGACGAACCGTGCGTCATCCAGCCGTACTCAGGGGTGACAGTGCGGGATTCGCACCGCGGAGGCCCGCGGGGTGGGTGCCGACGGCTTCGGCGGCCGGTTCCTCGCCCTGCGGGGCTCAACCAAGGTCGCGCCCTTGCCAGACACCAAGCGGCTCCTGGCGATTCTGGAGGACCGAGGCGGGAGGAACGGGACCGGCATCAAGCAGCACCGAGCGCCAAGACGCCGCCCGGCCCATATATAAAAGATCTTGTATCTTGATATACTTCACCCTATACACTCAGCAGCGGAGGCCACCATGAGTCGGACAGTCATCGATCTCGACGACGAGGCACTGGAAGAAGCAGCCAAAGAACTCGGCACCTCTACCAAACGCGACACCATCAACACCGCGCTGCGGGAAGTCACGGCCCGCTACCGGCGTCTGCGAGCGCTCGACGAGGCCCGCGAACTGGTGGCCGAGGGCGCTCTGGACATCGACCTGCTGCTGGACAAGAGCGCATACCGCCCCACGAGCGCGGGCGCGGCGGACGATGACCGCGGCACCGGAGCGCACGAGTGACAGTCGCCGACTACCTCATCGACACCTCCGCCCTCGCCCGCGTCCTCCTCCGCCAGAACACCGCCGAATGGGACGACAGAATCGCCGCCGGCCTCGTCGCGATCTGCGACCTCACCGAACTGGAAGTCCTCTACTCGGCCCGTTCAGCCACGGACCGCGCCCGCCTGAAGTCGGCACTCGACGCCCACTACGCCTGGTGCCCCATGCCCGACGGTGTCCACCGCCGCTCCCGCGTCATCCAGGAACAGTTGACCGCCAAGGGAGAACACCGCAGCGCGGGCCCCGTGGACCTCCTGGTGGCCGCCGCCGCGGAAGAAGCGGGACTCACTCTCCTCCACTACGACCGCGACTTCGAAACGATCGCCCGCACGACAGGGCAGCCGGTCCGCACCATCGACCTCAGACAGTAAAGCTCGCGCGGCGCCGACGGGCACCGCGCTGCCGACCGACCCGGCCGACTGGCTGTCCGTCCGCTGCGGCCCGGGCCGTCTCCCGACGCCCAGGGGTCACCGGGCGACACCACTTCCGGATCCTCGCATCCAGCCAGCGTCCAGACTCCGACGTCCAGACGCTCGCACAGCCCACCCACGACGCCGTTCTCCAGCCACAGGCCGATACGTCTGCGCAGGTCGGCCCCGCAGTCCAAAGTCCTGCATCCGCACGCCAGATAAGGCGTTTCCACAGGTCAGAGACCTGCATGGTGGGGCGGGTGGGACTCGAACCCACGGCCGACGGATTATGAGTCCTTTGAGGTGGTTCCGACCCCGCCGCATTACTGACTCGATCTTCCTATTTCTGCAGGTCAGAATGCTAGAAGTCGTTTGATCTTGCCCCATCCTTCCTGATCCTTCCGGGTCCTTCCGTCCACTGCGCGTCCACCACGAGCCCGTGCGGCGGCATTCCACAGCGGCTCCGGTACCGCGGCAAGGACAACGATGCAGGCAATGGCACACCGTGACGAGGGTTTCGAAGTATCGAGCAGCGGATTACCTTTCCCTCGGTTGAAGACCCTGCCCGAGTCGAATCCGCTGTCGGGATGGATCACCTGGACACGGGAGTCGTTGGCATAACCGGGATTGTGGGCGTGGGCCCGCTCATGCAGCCGGCGGCCGGCGGCCGCACCAAGGAGGCACTGCAGGATGCACTGCGCCCCCGCTGGTGGGGACGCCGTTGACTGCCGGAGGAGCGGGAGGCGGCGGGGCTGGTGCAGGCCGAATGCCGAGCGAGCCCCGGACGCATGGTCCGGGGCTCGTCGTGTGCGGTGGCGGTGCAGCGCGAGGCCTCACATCTCGGGTTCGCCCGCGGGGTCCAAGGCGTAGGTGACTCTTTCTCCGACCCGCACCGCAGCATCGATCATTCTCTGGCGTTCGTCCCCCGCGTAGAGGTCGGCGCAGGCGCTGATCGCCGGGTACAGCTCCGAGAGGAGGAGGGCAGCCGATTTCGGAATGACCTCGGCTGCACGCCACTGCTGCCCGAGTTGGTCGATCTGCCTGCACAGCTCGTCCAGCGCGAGCTGATCGAAGCCGTCGTTCAGGCGCAGGGGACCGATGAACCCCTCAGCCGCGTCGTTCAGTTGCGACACGAGTTCCTCATCCACTTGATCATTCCTCATCTTCGACCATTCCGATTATGGCGTTCGGGTTTATGTATCTCTCAACCAGGGCCTCTTGCGATGATTGCGCATTGTTGAGTGAACGAAATCCTCGCAGGTACCTTGCCCTGTTTTCCGGGGTAGTGAGGTCGACCAACCGCGCCTCGACTTTGTCGCCGTCGATGATAGCGACCCGTTGTCCGGGCTGGCGCCACTTCTTGATCACATCCCAGCTCTTCGTCACCGAAATCCACTGGGTCCGCACCCGAGTCCCCTGACCGATCTGCACGTTGATGGTGTAGTCGCCGTCGACGTTCTTGGCGAACAATCCCTCTGCCGGATCCTCGTCGGGGCGCAGATTTCTGTACCAGATTCCGGCAGCTGCCGCCGAGGGGCCACCACGCACAACGTCTTTGAGTGACTCTCCCGACGAGTCCGACGAAGTCATCGGGAAATACCCGAAGTCGGTGGAGTTGTGAGCGTCGGGCCGGCTCTTGGGGCAGGCTCCGGGGGCCTCGTCGCAGAAGACCTCCCAAAACGTCTCACTCGCCAGATGGATTCCGTTGCGGGCGTCCCACATGTCGCCGGAGTCCGTCATCCGGTTTTGCTTGTCGACCATGTGGAGTGCGTCGAGCCATGCGCGTTTCGCCTCCGCTCCAAACTGGCGCGGCGGGATCGGCGCGATCGTGACCGGGTCGCTCGCCGGAGCACTGCCGGTGCCACCACCACCGCCGCATTTGTGCGTGTCGCAGTAGTGGCTGGAACCCTTGTACTTCTTCGACCCCGGGTCGTTTTCCTCGTGATAGGTGCCGTACGTGCCGTTACTGCCGGAGCAGTAGTGAGCCAGCCCACAGCTTTCCAGGCCCGTGGGGTCGCTCTGGGTCAACGGGCTGTTGTCGGCGTAGGTATAGCCGTTGAGGGATTGGCTGTCGCTTGTGTCGAGTTCCGGGTCGACGCTGAGGAAACGGCCTATCGTCGGGTCGTATTCGCGGGCGCCGACGTAGGTAAGGCTGCTGGAAGAGTCGGCGGACTTACCAAGGAAGGTCTTGTCGTCGGGCCAGGTGCCGGTACCGCCAGTGCGGGAGGCGCCGAAGGGGGTGGTGTATCGCTTCGTCACCGCCTGGCTGGCGGCGTCGAGGGCCAGGCTGCTGGTGCCGTGCTGGTCGGATGCGAGCCAGGAGAGGTTCTCGGTGCCGGTCTTGTTGGTGCGCAGAGCGATGACCTGGCCGCCGGCGTTGTAGTACCGCTGGGCCCAGTACTTGGCGGTCGAGGTGGAGGTGTCGAGGTGGACCTCTGTGCCGTCGTCGAGGTAGAGGACGGTCTCTCCGCCGGCGTTCCGGCGGATCAGGAGAGTGCCGTCGGCGTCGTAGACGTGACTGGTGGTGCTCTTCGTGGTGCCGGTGCTGGATTTCTCGGTGAGGGTGTCGAGTTGGCCCTCGGGGCTCCAGGTGAGGCTCTGGGTGTCGGTGCCGTTGGGGCGGCCGGTGGTATTGCCGGTCGCGTCGTAGGCGTACGTGGCGGTCACGCCCGTGCACGAAGTGGCCGCGGTGGTGGCGGTCAGGCCGTGCGGGTGAGCAGTGTCGCCGTAGCAGTACGTCCTGGTGGTGTCACCGGCGGAGGTGTGGCTGGTCTCCGTGGAGCGCAGGCCTCCGCCGGTGTAGCTGTACGAGGTCCAGTACGGGGCGGCACCGCCGAGGTTCGCGGTGGTACGGCCGGAGGCGGAGCAGTCGGCGGTGGACGGGGTCCAGGCCTCGGTCAGGCGTTGATGACCGTCGTAGGCGAAGCACTGGTCGTCGGCCTTGCCGGTGCCGCCGAGAGTGGTGGGGTCTGTGATGGAGGTGACGTTGCCCGCGTCGTCGTAGCCGTAGTTCAGTTCCTGCAGTTCGTAGTTGTGGGTCTGGTCGGTGACGGCCGACTGCTTGAGCCGGTCGGTGCCTTCCTCCCAGGTGTTGGTGATGTAGGCCTTCTTGGTGCCCTCGGCCGCGGAGGTGCCCAGGGTGAACTGCTGGGGCTGGCCGATTTCGGAGTAGGCGGCGCCGAGCAGGTAGCCGCTGAGGCCGGCGACGTCGGTGGGCAGACCGGCACTGTCGTAGTGGGTGACGACCTTCTCTGCGGCCAGGCCTGCGGCGGCTGGTTCGGAGATGTACTGCTGGGTGCCGTCGAGGTTGTAGTACGTCGAGAGGCTCAGTGTGGAGGCGACGGCGCCGGAGGTGACCAGGGCGTCGGTCGAGGGCAGGACCAACTGAGTGGTGGTCGGCCGGTACATGCTGTCGTAGGCGGTGACCTTGCGGGTGTAGGCGGTGCCGGTCACCCCTCCGACGTAGCTGGTGGACGAGTCCAGTTGCCCCTTGGCCAGGGTGTCGTAGGCCCAGTGGGCGAGTTTGTTGCCGTCGGTTTTGGACGTCTGCCACTGGTCGGTCTTGCGGCCGAGTTCGTCGTAGCCGTACAGGAGGGTGGTTTTGCGGGAGTCGGTGGTGGTGGCGACCTGGTCCAGGTCGGTGTACGACGTGGTGCTCGTGCCCTTGTCCGGGTCTGTCGCCGAGGCCTGACGGCCGAACAGGTCGTACGTGTAGGACCACTGGGTGCCATCGGGGCCGGTGACGATGTCCGGCTTGGAGTCACGGGTGTAGGTGTACTTCGTCGAGGTGTAGGCGCTGCCGACGCCCGAGCCATAGGCAGTGTCTGCCGGGTCGGTACCGGAGTATTCGCGCTGCTCGGTGGTGCGGCCGAAGACGTCGGTGATGGTGCGGGCCGCGGATCCGCCGGCCAGGGCGGTGGTAGCGGTGGAATCTCCGGTGTACGTCGTCGAAGTGGACCGCTTCTTGACGCCGTAGACGTAGAAGCTGCTGTTGGTCGGGCGTTCGGCTCCATCGAAGACGGTGTCGGTCTGCTTCGGCGCGCCACCGTATTCGGCACGGGCGTAGCTGCCGGAGGGAGTGGCGGTGGAGTCGAAGACATCCGCGTAGGTCTCGTAGGCCAGGCTGCGGCTGTCGTAGCGGACGTCGGTCAGCAGCCGGCCACCGTTCGCGGTCGGGGACTGGGTCTGCAGCGGTCTCAGCAGCGAGTCGTAGATCGTGTAGCTGGTGTTGTAGATGCCTTCGCCGAGGATGCTGGAGGTGGAAACCCAGGACGGGGCGTTGGCGGTGACCGAGTAGGCGTAGGTGTAGTTGGCGCCGTATCCGGCGGCCCGCAGGTGGTTGGGCAGCCAGACGGCGGTCACCCGGCCCAACGCGTCATACGTCGACTCGGTCAGCTTCGTGTTGACGTCGTAGGCCTTGACGGGAGTGCCACGGGCGTAGTCGAGGTAGGTGTAGGACTTCTGAGTCTTCGCGTTGGTGACCGTGATCTTGGTCAGCGGCCCCGTCGTCGTCGGTGTGTAGACGGTGGTCGTCGGGTTGCCCAGCGCGTCGGTCACGCTCAGGGGCCTGCCCAGGGTGTCGTACGTGGTCTTGTCGACGGTCTGCCAGGAGGTCGGGTACCGCTCACCATTGGTGGCCGTGGCGGGGTAGGCCGAGGCACGTCCGGTCCAGTTCGCGTCCCCCAGAGTCGGGGTCTGCGAGGCGGTCCAGGCGGTGGCGGTGGCGGAGTCGTAGACCGTGGCCGCATCGGACAGCACGTCCCCGCGGGTGCTCGACGAGGCCGGCAGGCTCAGGTCGGTCTCGGCGGCGGAGCAGGCGCGGCCGACGACACGGGTGCGGGAGACCAGGGAGTTGATGCCCAAGCCGTCGTTGCGGGCGTACCAGGTGCGGGTGCAGGTCTCGTCGCCAGTGACGGCCGTGTCTCCGGCGTCGTAGACGGTGGCGGGCATGCCGTAGCTGTCAAAACTGGTGGTCAGGCTGCGGGTGCGCCAGTCGGAAGCGGCGGTCAGGTAGGTCGAGGTCTGCGTCTTGTAGGTGCGGACGAAGTAGGCCTCGACGCTGGCGTACGACTTCTGCTGGCTGGCCGTGCGGCTGGACCAGGGGTCGTTGACGGTGACGGTGACCGGGGTGGACCCGTTGTAGGTGATCTGCTCGCGAGTGAAGCCCGAGAAGCGGTCGCTGTCCGTCTGACCGGCCACGCTCAGGCCGGTGAAGCCGATGCCGGGGACGGAGACCGAGCGGGTCGTGCCGTCCTTCTGCTTGTCACCGTCCATGCCCTGCAGATACAGCGACACGGTCCTGGACTGGGTTTCGCTGGAGGCGCCCTTCAGCGTGGTGACGGTGCGGTAGCCGCGCCAGTCGGACCAGGTGCGCTCCTTGGCCGGGGTGAACGGGTCGTTATTGTAGTGCCAGGCCGGCCCGGAGTAGGTGTAGTGGTTCTCCATCGTCTCGCCCAGACCGGTGGGGTCGGAGGTGACGACGTCGGTGACCCGGTACTTGTTGAACCAGTCCAGCGTCGCCTCGGTGGCGCCGTTGACGTGCCAGTAGACCGGGTAGCAGCTCAGCGTGTCGTTGTCCTCGGACGACGGCATGTGCGAGCCGCGTACGCACTCCGGACTGGACAGCGTCACCGTGGTGATGGCGCCGGCCTCGGAGGTGACGGTCTGGATGCGGGGCCGGTTCAGCGGCAGGACGTTGTCCGTGGAGGAATCGACCCGGTTCGACCGCATCTGGTAGGTGAACGTAACCGGGTCCAGAGAGATCGCGGTGCCGTTCTTGCCCGTGTGCCTGATGCTCTTGAGGACCAGGGTCTGGTCGGTGCTGTTGCCGATGTCGCCCGGGTCCAGGAACTGCTGGGTCAGCGCCCAGGAGTCGACGTCCGTGTAGGCGCTGGAGACGGCCGACCAGGCGTGGGTGTCGATGCTCGTCAGGCGCTTGCGGGTGAAGAACGCCGGACCGGTGGCCTTGCAGTCCGCGCCGGAGGTGCAGAGGGAGTCGTACGGGACGTCGGGCCAGCTGGAGGCGGTGGAGGAGGTCAGCGATGAGCAGTCGGTGGCGGTGCACCGCTCGTCATAGCCGAAGGTGACCTCGTCCGAGGCAGTGCCGGCGAACAGGGTGTCCTTGTTCTGCCCGTAGAAGATCTTGGTGAGGTAGCCGCCCCGCGTGTACTGGGCGGTGCCGGTGGACGCTCCGTTCTTTCCGTAGTAGTTGGTCTCCGTGGTGTACCAGTACGACATAGCGTTGCCGTGCAGGTCCACGACGTAGTCCAGATTCCAGCGCCAGGCCTGGGTGACGGCCCGGTCGGCGAAGGCGGAGCCCTGGTCGTAGCCGGGCTCGCCGGAGTTGTTGCCGAACACAGGCACGGTCCAGACGGAGTTGGTGCGCTGGGTGTCCGCTCCGGGCAGCTTGTTCAGGCCGAAGACGTACTTCGTGCCATCGCCGGTGGTGACGGTCCAGTACTCGCCGTCGTTGTCGCCGTTGTCGGCGCCGGTGGAGTGGGTGACGGTGGAGGCGTCGTCGTCCTTCAGGTGCCAGACGCCGGTGGTGTCGTCCTTTACCAACTCGGTGGACTTGCCGTTCAGCACGAGCGAGGCGTTGTCATACTTCCAGCACTCGTCGTACTTGCCGCTCTCGCCGTCGTCGTCGCACGAGGCGTAGGACCGTTCGACATAGGAGGACGCCACGTCGCCGAAGCCCTCACCGACGAGCGTTCCCTGGTTGTTCGTCGAAGCCGTCCTGCCGTCCACGCTCCCCGAGTCGTACGACAACGACAGCTGCGGCGAAGGTCCCGCAGCGGCCGGCGGAGCAGTCAGAGGATAGGACCAGGTGAAGCCGCCCGAAGCACTGCCCGCTTCCCAGCTGGAGGAGGCCGAGAGGGGGCTGGCCGCGTAGTTGCCGGCACCGGAGGCCGATTCCCCCGATGAGGTGGCGGTCACGGCCAGCACGGTGGCCGACGTTGTGCCGGCAGCCATCAGGGACGTGCGCGGCGCCGAGCGCGAGGCCCGCGCAGTGTCCACGCCACTGCTCGCCTCCCCCAGGCTGACCTTGGCCGACAGTGTCTGAGCACTGATGTTGTTGTGCGAGCCGAGGGGGGTCTGTGTCTGGCAGGCGGCCTTCCGCGGCGTGGTCAGCACGCAGGCCGGGAGCTGGACCAGCCGCAGCCGACCGGACCAGCCACCGCCGTAGGCGGAGGCGAACGCCGAGTAGTCGACGCTCACCTGGGCGGAGCCCGGCTCGGCGGCCGATGCCGTCAGCAGCACACCCTTGATGCCCGCTGCCCGGGCCTGCTGCTGTCCGAGAACCCGCACCCGAACCTGGCCCGCCGCCGAATCGGTCCCCCGCCCAGGTACAAGGGTGACCGGCAGTCCTCCTGCTGTCAGCTTGGCCACGCCCTGCCCCGGTATTCGCCCGGTCACCTCGGCGGTGTGCGGCCAGACCGCGTGTTGCTGGGCATATGCGCGCTGGGCCTGGGCCGCGTTGGCGGCCCTGGTTCTCGCAACCTGCGCACGGGCCTTCTCCGCGCCCAGGCCTGGATGTTTCCGTACCTTGTCGACCCGCTGCTTCGGCAGCGCCGGCTTGCCCAGGCCGCCCCCGGCAGCATGAGCCGCCGGCACTCCAAGTCCCGCCGGAACAGCCAGCGCCATGCACAGCGCCGCGACAACAGGTGTCCGCCGACGCCGTACACCCCGCCTCAGTGCAGGTGCACGCCACGGCAGCAAAACACCGCGGGTCAGAGCAGTGCCGATCCAACGAGCATTCATGCCGGGTCTCATGACTAGCCTCCCGCGACCGCTGCCGGCCGCCTGCGCACGCCAAGGGATCAAAAATGCAAGGGGGACAAGGGAGCCGGGCCGGGTAGGGCGGCTGCTTTGCGCCGCCCCACCCGTACCTGTCACGCGGGTCAGTCTCCGATGGTGTCGGTGATTTGCTGGTTGGCCATGGCACCGGCCCAGATCCGGATGTCGGTGATCTTGCCGGGCAGGTAGTGGCCCCACGATCCGCCGACGTATCCCTCACCGGCGGCGAAGACACCGGACCCTGCCACCGCCGTATAGGGATGGGTGGCCTCGGCGCCGTTCTCGTCGGGGCCGAGGTAGAAATGGATCGTGCCAGACGGGGCGTCGTACGTGCCGGTCATCCGGACCGGGCTGCCGAGTTCCGCGGCCTCGTCGGAGACCACGCCGTCGAAACTGCCGTCGGTGTTGAGCCGGCCGAAGTACCACTTGCCGACCGGGATGGTCGTGTCGGTGTCCGGATCGGTATCGGTTCCGGTCAGCTGGTACCAGAAGCCCCAGGCGGAACCGTCCGCACTGCGCTGCCCCAGGACCTGAGCCGTATAACCCGTCGGTTTGCTGAGCAAGGCGCTGCTGTCGATGTCCACCAAGCTGGTGGCGGTGAACGAGGCCGTGTCGTCGAGTAGTGGGCCGGGAGCTGTGGCGGCGCCATCCGTTCCGTTCAGGACAAGTGCCTGGCCGTCGAGCGAGGCACCGCCTGACAGCGTGAGCGTGCGGCCGTATCCGGAGGTGGTGTCCGCCAGCGTGGTGCCGCTGGCTCCGTCCGGGTTCCAGGCGCCCATCAGCTCCACGCTCGGCACGCCGTTGGAGTCGAGGAGTTGGTCCTCGGTGGCGATCCCGTCCTCTTGCTCCGTCAGATTCCGCTGCCAGACGGCCACTTCGTCGATCCGGCCCCGCCAGTAGTTCACGTAGCTGCCGGGGGTGAAACTGGCTCGCCCGAACTGGAGGGTGCCGTCGCTGATCGTGGCATCCGACGTGGCGGGCAGCGCCACCGGCGAGCCCTGCAGGCGCCCGTTGACGTACAGGGAGATGGTGCGGTCCTTGGAGTTGTACACACCGGTCAGATGCGTCCACACCTTCATCGGTACGCCCGCCGTGTCCGCGCTCGCGCCGAGGTACTTGCGCACCCCGTTCTCGTACCAGTTCCACAGGAACACCCACCGCTGGACGTTCGGCGAGTAATACAGGGAGAACCCGGAGCCGTCACTGCCAGTCTCCGACAACACCGTGCGGAAATCGGACTCGTCCGTGAGGTAGGCCCAGGCCGAAACGGTGAACGACGACTGGGTGTTGACGACCGGAGCGGCGGTGGCCGCATATCCGGCCTGGCGTGTGGTGTCGGAGGTGTCGTTCAGCCACAGCGACCGGTCGCTGTCGCCTCGGCGTGCAAGTGAGGACCAGCCTGCGCCGCTGGTGTACAGCGTCGCTGGGTGCCGCGTGCTGCCCTCGGTTGCTGTGTCGGCGGCCGTGGTCGCCCCTGAACCCGGGGCCGCGTCATCGAAGTGCCAGCGACCGATCGCCGTCTGGCCCGCGGCGACGTTGAACTTCACGATGGCCTTCGCGCCCCAGCGTCCGGCGCTGTCCTGCGCCCGTACCTGAAGCTGCTGGCTGCCCGCCACCTGCGGGGTGATCGCCACATTGACCTTGTTGCCGGAGATCGGCTTGGACCAGGAGGCGGAGCTCGCGAGCTTGTACTCGTAGGCGGTGTTGGTGTCCCCGGAGGCAGGCGAGAAGGTGAACTGGCCGGGAGTCCCAGGGCCGCCGGCAGGGTCGCACAGGTTGGCCGTGCACTCCGAGTAGGGCTGTCCGAAGCTCACCGCGGGTGCCTTCGGAGCGGTGGTGTCCACCTTGAAGTAGCACCAGTCCTTGGTGGTCACCGTGCTGTGCGACTCCAGATAGTCGTCACCGCCGTTGTAGTACGAGCGGCTGAACACCGCCAGGCGGTACAGGACCCCCTCGGACAGGGTGATCGGCGAGGGGTAGGTGACAACACCGCCGTTGCCGACATAGCCGCTGGTGGGACGAACCGGTTCGGTCGCCACCGACCAACCGTCGGTGGTCTGCTTTTGGATGTAGAAGTGGGCGCGCAGGCTCGCGCCGCTGCCACCGCCGGTCGCCGTCCACACCGCCGCGGTCAGGCTGGGGGTGGGATCGGTGATCGTGTCCGGGTCGCCAGAGTTGGTCTCGCAGCTGATCCCGCTGCCCTCGACGATGCCCGCCCTGGTCGGCACCGCCGGCAGCCCCACATAGGTCACGGACAGCACGGCGTCATTCCGGAACCGCTTCCAGGCGCTGGTGTCCGTCTCGTCCCGTGCCTTCAGCAACAGCGTCAACCGGGAGAACTTGCCCGCAGCCAAGTCCCCCACCGCCGACGTGAGGCTCGAGCCGCTGAACTCGATCGGAGCCGGCGGCTGCGAAGGATCGCACAGGGAACTGCGGCCCGCCGAGACATCACGGCTCGCCATCATCCCCAGATACGAAGGACGGGTTGACCACGTCGTGGACGAAGAGATGTTGCTGGTGCGCTCCAGGTCCACCCAGCGCGCATCACAGGTGAACGACCAGCTCTCGGTCGCCCGGAACGTCGCCGACAGCACCTTCTTACCCGCCAGGCTGCTCGGCGAGAACTGGAAGTACAGCCGCTCGGTGTAGCCGGGGCCACAGTAGTAGCCGTTCCACGAAGAGCAGTGACCCGTGCCCTTGCCCTCGTTGTTGCTGCCATTGCCCCAGTTGAAATCGCTGACGCCGTCCGAGCGCAGATACGTGTGGGCCGTCTGGTCCAGTCCCACACTGGGGTCGATGTAGAGCGGGTAGGCGTTGCTGTCACTGTTCGCCAGCATGCCCGCATCCGGCACCACGGCCAGCGAATCGGTGCTGACCTGGACCGGCAGCACTGCCGACGCGTCCCCGTCACCCGGCCCCGCCGTACCATCCGCCGACGTCCCAGCGGACGGATCCGTGGTCGCCGACGGCGACGGACTGCTCGCCTGCGTGATCGCAGCCGTCCGCTCCAGTTGGGCAGACGCGCCGGAGGCAGCCGTATCGCCCTGCGAGTCCCACATCAGCGCCGCCGGAGCCGCGAAGACCGGGCGCGCGTCGTCGTCAACGGCGGTCATCCCACCGCCACTCGTCGGCGCCACCGTCAGCCCGTCCGCCTGAAGGGAAAACGCGACCTTCTTCAGCTCCGGGTCGGCAGCCGCCTGCGGGCTCTTCACCACGAGCAGCTCACGAAAGCCCTCAGCCGTCGCCGTCATCCGCAAGTCCACACCCGGAAGCACATCGGTGTAGACCGCGCTCGCGCCGTCCAGCGTGGGCTTCGGAAGCGCGCCCGGCCAGCCCAGCCGCAACGACTTGCCGCCCCGGGCGATGTCCACCAGTCCCGAGCCGTCACCGCCGCTGGAGAACGCCAGGTCCACCAAGGCCGCCTTCGGCCCGACCGTACCGTCCGACCGGACCTCCAGGGTCGGGTCCGGGGACACCCACGACCCGTCGCCCTGGTACACCCGCACCGGCACGGTCGACTGGTCCACCGTGAACGTAGTGCCGTCCGGATTGGCGTACGTCGTCGTGTACTCCGTACGGTCGTCGGTGACCTCGACTGGAGAACCGCTCACCGCCGCTTTCTGCGAGGCGGCCGCCTCCGGCGAGAGAAAAGCCGTGCTGGCGGAACCGGTGTCCTGGCCGTCGGCGACGGCCGTGTGCGCGGCGCTCGTCGCGACAGGCTGAATCAACAAGACCGCCGCGGCCAGCCACGCCAAATGCAACGGCCGCACACGTCTACCCCCCGAATCCCCCACAAGCCACCCCCGAGTACTTGACGAGTCGATCACAAGCCCTTGGCGATCGAGAGCATGGCAGGGGCACTTCGACCGCAGAGCAAGGAATCAGTCAAGATCAGGCGATCAACCGACCGAGCACGGGTAAAGAATCTTCCGGTTAACTTCAATGACAGGTACCGGACACCACCTCGACCCCGCGAGCTGCCGCCTCCAAACTCAGACGGACCGCTCCTCATGGATGTCTACGTGCACCAGGGAGCCCGGTCAATCCCTTCCGGAGGGGTTCTCCGGTTACCGAAAACCTCAACTCGAGGTCCTCTACTCCGCCCGCTCGGCCGCGGACCGCGCACGCCTGACGGCGGCACTCGACGCCCACTACGCGTGGTGCCCCGTGCCCGACGGTGTCTACCGTCGTTCCCGAGTGATCCAGGAACAGCTCACCGCGAAGGGCGAACACCGCAGCGCGGGCCCGGTTGACCTCCTCATGGCCGCCACCACCGAAGAGACAGGACTCGCCCTGCTCCGCTACAACCGCGACTTCGAAACCATCGCCCGGACGACGGGCCAACCGGCGCAAGCGATCACCCTCAGACGTCAACGCCCGCCGGTGGCGCCCGGCTTTGCATGCAGGGCCCGCTGATGACGGAAACGCCATGAGTCAGGCAATCGGCGCTCGGGGCACGCGCGGACACCAAGACCAGCGACTTCGACCAAACCCTGCAGACCTCGGGCTACGAAACGCGAGGCAACGCAACTTGTCCGGTGAACCGAGCGGCAGTTGGAGAGGCGTCCGGCAGACAGGGCTGGAGTAGGACGCCAGCCAGGTCACGCAACTTCCTGCGGCCCGTCTCCATTTCCTCGCGTCCACTGGGCGTCCACTGAATCTTGATTCTGGGCCCTGCCGCGCAACTTCCAGCAGACGAACTCGCCTTGCATCGCTGCAGGTCAGCCCCTTGACAGGGGTAGCCGCACACCTGCCGCGACGTCTCGAACAGTACTTGTGAGCAGCGGATTCTGCCCATGGGACCCGGGTCGCTACTCAGGGCCACCAAAGATGCGTTTCCGCAGGTCAAACCACGTGACTGGTGGGGCGGGTGGGACTCGAACCCACGGCCGACGGATTATGAGTCCGCTGCTCTAACCGGCTGAGCTACCGCCCCATAGCGGCGTGTCGCGTACAAGTGTGCGCGCCGTCTGCCGCAGCATAGCCGCTCATACGATCTCCTGCTTCGGCTGGTCGGCTTCTGCGGACAGTCACGACCTTCAGGACATCGGTGCAGGCCCGGCGGTTCCCGCGGACATGAAAAAGGACCCCACCAGGGGTCCTCGTTCAGCATGCTCCCCCGACTGGACTCGAACCAGTAACCTGCCGGTTAACAGCCGGCTGCTCTGCCAATTGAGCTACGGAGGACCGAGCTCCCCCGACTGGACTCGAACCAGTAACCTGCCGGTTAACAGCCGGCTGCTCTGCCAATTGAGCTACGGAGGAATGCCTCGTTGCATCGAACGTACCTACCTGGGTATTCGCCAGGAAGCGCCCGCTCGCTGCGACACATACATTAGCGCAAGCAGGGGGGTGCTCCGCCAATCGGTACTCCCCCACGTCGGAAGGGTGGCACCGCCATGCGCTACAAGCTCACGTTCGTCGTCGGGCTCGCTCTCGGTTACGTGCTCGGCACGCGAGCCGGACGAGAGCGCTACGAACAGCTGAAGAAGTCCGCCCGCCAGGTCGCCCAGAACCCGGCCGTCCGCAACACCGCGGAGACCGCCGCCCAGCAGGGCCGCGTCTACGCCGGCAAGGCCATCCACTCGGTGAGCGAGAAGGTCGGCGACCGCATGCCCGACTCGGTCGCGGCCCGGGTCCGGTCCCTGCGCGACCGCAACACGAACGGCGCAGCCGGCGACGACTGGGGCACCAGCAACACGTAGGTCCACTTTTCGACGCGCCCGGCGGCACCCCCCAGGGGCGCGGGGAACTGCGCGACCAGCCACAGCGCGCCCCGCGCCCACAAGACCACGCGAACCCCTACGGCGCCCTCGGCCGAACCACAGCGGCGCGTGCGGCAGAATTTCGGTCATGGGGATAGTCGCCGGGTTGGACAGCTCACCCGATTTCACTCGCATCGTGGTCTGCGACACGGACACGGGTGCGGTGCTCCGCCAGGGATACGCACCGCACCCGGTCGACACGCCGGACGGCGCGGCGCGCCCCAGTGACGTCGACCCGCAGGCCTGGCTGCTCTCCCTCGGCGAGGCCGCCGGCGGCGGACTCCTGGAGGGCGTGCAGGCCATCGGCGTGTCCGCGCAGCAGAACGCGCTGATCCCGCTGGACGCCCAGGGCAGCACCGTCCGCCCCGCGATGGTCGGCGGCGACAAGCGCGCCCAGGTGGCGGCCGCCGATCTCATCGACGCGCTCGGCGGCCGGGAGGCCTGGGCGCAGGCCGTGGGGTGCGTGCCGCAGGCCGCGCAGCCCGTCACCAAGCTGCGCTGGCTGGCCAAGACCGAACCGGAGAACGCCCGGCGGACCGCCGTACTGCTGCAGGCCCACGACTGGCTGGTGTGGCAGCTGCTCGGGCGGCCGGTCCGACGGACCACCGATCGCGGCGGGGCCTCCGGGACCGGGTACTGGTCGGCGGCCACCGGCGGCTACCGGCCCGATCTCGTCGAACTCGCCCTGGGGCACCAGGCGATGCTGCCCGACGTGATCGGCCCGTCCGACGCGGCCGGTACCACCCCGGAGGGGCTGCTGATCTCCGCGGGGACCGGCGAGACCATGGCCGCCGCCTTCGGTCTTGGGCTCGGGTTCGGGGACGCCGTGGTGTCGCTCGGCGCCTCGGGTTCGGTGATGGCCGTGCACACCGAGGCGCTCGCCGACACCTCCGGGATGATCACCTCGCTCGCCGACGCCACCGGCATGCACCTGCCGGTCGTCACCACCCTCAACGCCGTACGGGCCCTGCGCGGCACCGCCGAGCTGCTCGGGCTCACCGATCTGGAGGCCCTGTCCGACCTGGCGATGAAGTCGACGCCCGGCTCGCACGGGCTGGTCATGCTGCCGTACCTGGAGGGCGAGCGGACGCCGAACCTGCCGCACACCGCCGGGACGCTGGCCGGGCTGCGCCGGGAGTCGATGCGGGCCGAGCACCTCGCGCGGGCCGCCTTCGAGGGCATGCTGTGCGGGCTCGCCGACGCGCTGGACGTGCTGCGCGGCCGGGGTGTGGAGGTGCGGCGGATCTTCCTGCTGGGGCAGGCCGCCGAGCTGCCGGCCGTGCAGGCGGCGGCGCCGATGCTGTTCGGCACACAGGTCGTCGTACCGCAGCCGGCGGACTACGCGGCGATCGGGGCCGCGCGGCAGGCGGCCTGGGCGCTCGGCGTCTCGCAGGGGACGCTGGACCCGCGCACGCCGCCGGTGTGGCAGGGCGCGGCGGCTCAGGTCCTGGAGCCCGGGGACGAGCTGGCCGTCGGGCAGGCGGTGCGGCAGCAGTTCATCTCGGTGCGGGAGCAGACCCATCCGGGGGCGTTCCGGTCGTAAACCCCGCGAAACGCGCGTCCGCGTACGGCCGTGTCCGTCCGCTGTCGGGTTAATCGGTTGAGGTAACGCGGGTGGAGTGTCGGACGATAGGGGCCTAGGGCAAACACCCCGCCCTCCGGGCAGGTGACCCTGCCCACCCCACCGCCGACTCCGAGAGACGTAGCGTGCTCATACGACTTCTGCGGACCTACCTCAGGCCCTACAGGAAACCCATCTCCATCCTGGTGCTGCTGCAGTTCCTGCAGACCTGCGCCACCCTCTACCTGCCCACGCTCAACGCGCACATCATCGACAACGGCGTCGTGAAGGGTGACACGGATTACATCCTGTCCTTCGGCGCCCTGATGATCGGCATCTCGCTCGCTCAGGTGGTGTGCAACGTCGGTGCCGTCTACTACGGCGCCAGGACCGCGTCCGCGCTCGGCCGGGACGTGCGTGCCGCCGTCTTCGACCGGGTGCAGTCCTTCTCCGCACGTGAGGTGGGTCACTTCGGGGCACCCTCGCTCATCACCCGTACGACCAACGACGTACAGCAGGTCCAGATGCTGGTCCTGATGTCGTTCACCCTGATGGCGTCGGCGCCCATCATGTGTGTCGGCGGCATCGTGCTCGCCCTCGGCCTGGACGTTCCGCTGTCCGGGGTGCTGGTCGCCGTCGTACCGGTGCTCGGCATCTCGGTGACCCTGATCGTGCGGCGGCTGCGCCCGCTGTTCCGGGCCATGCAGGTGCGGCTCGACACCGTGAACCGGGTGCTGCGCGAGCAGATCACCGGCAACCGGGTGATCCGCGCGTTCGTCCGCGACGAGTACGAGCAGGGCCGGTTCGGGAAGGCCAACAAGGACCTGACCGACATGCAGCTGGCCACCGGCAACATGCTGGCGCTGATGTTCCCGATCGTCATGACGACGGTGAACGTCTCGTCGATCGCGGTGGTGTGGTTCGGCGCCCACCGGATCGACAGCGGCCAGATGGCGATCGGTGACCTGACCGCCTTCCTCGCCTACCTCATGCAGATCGTGATGTCCGTGATGATGGCCACCTTCATGTTCATGATGGTGCCGCGCGCCGAGGTCTGCGCCGAGCGCATCGAGGAGGTCCTGGACACCGAGTCCAGCGTCGTCCCGCCGCTCGCGCCGGTCACCGAGCTGCGCCGGCACGGCCATCTGGAGATCCGGGGCGCCGGGTTCCGCTACCCGGGTGCCGAGGAGCCGGTGCTCAAGGCCGTCGACCTGGTGGCCAGGCCCGGCGAGGTGACCGCCGTGATCGGCTCCACCGGCAGCGGCAAGTCCACCCTGCTCGGGCTGGTCGCGCGCCTCTTCGACGCCACCGACGGCCAGGTCCTCGTGGACGGCGAGGACGTCTCGGGCCTCGACCCGAAGCTGCTCGCGCAGACGGTCGGCATGGTCCCGCAGAAGCCGTACCTGTTCGCCGGCACCGTGGCGACCAACCTGCGCTACGGCAACCCGGACGCCACCGACGAGGAACTGTGGCACGCGCTGCAGGTGGCGCAGGCCAAGGGCTTCGTGGAGAAGCTGGAGGGCGGCCTGAACGCGCCCATCGCCCAGGGCGGCACCAACGTCTCCGGCGGACAGCGCCAGCGCCTCGCCATCGCCCGCACGCTCGTGCAGCGCCCGGAGATCTACCTCTTCGACGACTCCTTCTCCGCCCTCGACTACGCGACCGACGCCGCCCTGCGCGCCGCGCTCGCCCGGGAGACGGCCGAGGCGACCGTCGTCATCGTCGCCCAGCGGGTGGCGACCATCAGGGACGCCGACCGGATCGTCGTCCTCGACGAGGGGCGCGTCGTCGGCACCGGCCGCCACCACGAACTCATGGCCGGCAACGAGACCTACCGGGAGATCGTGCTCTCCCAGCTGACGGAAGCGGAGGCTGCCTGATGGCCGGGCCCATGGGACGCATGATGGCCGGGGGCGGCCCCGACTCGCGCTCGATGGACTTCAAGAACTCGGGCAAACGGCTCATCGCCCGGTTCAAACCCGAACAGCTCACGATCTACCTGCTGCTGTTCTGCGTGGTCGCGAGCGTCACCCTCAACGTGATCGGCCCCAAGATCCTCGGCAGGGCCACCGACCTGGTCTTCGCCGGCGTCATCGGCAAGCAGATGCCCGCCGGGACCACCAAGGACCAGGTCCTGCAGGGCATGCACGAGCGCGGCCAGGACACCGTCGCCGACATGCTCAGGAGCACCGACTTCACGCCGGGCAAGGGCATCGACTTCGGCCAGGTCGGCGACGTCCTGCTGTTCGCGCTCTGCACCTACGTCGTGGCCGGCCTGCTGATGGCGGTGGCGACCCGGCTCGTCAACCGGTCCGTCAACCGCACGATGTACCGGCTGCGCGAGGACGTCCAGGCGAAGCTGTCCCGCCTGCCGCTCTCCTACTTCGACAAGCGGCAGCGCGGCGAGGTGCTCTCCCGCGCCACCAACGACATCGACAACATCGGCCAGACGCTCCAGCAGTCGATGGGCCAGCTCATCAACTCGCTGCTCACCATCATCGGTGTGCTCGCGGTGATGTTCTGGGTCTCCTGGATCCTCGCCCTGGTCGCCCTGGTGACCGTGCCGCTGTCCTTCCTGGTCGCCACCCGCATCGGCAAGCGCTCGCAGCCGCATTTCGTGCAGCAGTGGCGCTCCACCGGCAAGCTGAACGCCCACGTCGAGGAGATGTACACCGGGCACACCCTGGTGAAGGTGTTCGGCCGGCAGGAGGAGTCGGCGCAGCAGTTCGCCGAGCAGAACGAGGCGCTGTACGAGGCCGGGTTCAAGGCGCAGTTCAACAGCGGGATCATGCAGCCGCTGATGATGTTCGTGTCGAACCTGAACTACGTGCTGGTGGCGGTCGTCGGCGGTCTGCGGGTCGCGTCCGGCGCGCTGTCCATCGGTGACGTCCAGGCCTTCATCCAGTACTCCCGGCAGTTCTCGATGCCGCTGACCCAGGTCGCCTCCATGGCCAACCTGGTGCAGTCCGGTGTCGCCTCCGCCGAGCGGATCTTCGAACTCCTCGACGCGGAGGAGCAGGAGGCCGACCCGGTCCCCGGCGAGCGCCCCGCCGAACTGCGCGGCCGCGTCGCCCTGGAGCACGTCTCCTTCCGCTACGACCCGGAGAAGCCGCTCATCGAGGACCTCTCCCTCACGGTGGAACCGGGCCACACGGTCGCCATCGTCGGCCCGACGGGCGCCGGCAAGACGACGCTCGTGAACCTCCTCATGCGGTTCTACGACGTCTCCGGCGGCCGGATCACCCTTGACGGCGTCGACATCAGCCACATGTCCCGGGACGAACTCCGCGCCGGCATCGGCATGGTGCTCCAGGACACCTGGCTGTTCGGCGGCTCCATCGCGGACAACATCGCGTACGGCGCCTCGCGCGAGGTCACCCGCGGCGAGATCGAGGAGGCGGCGCGGGCGGCCCACGCGGACCGGTTCGTCCGTACGCTCCCCGACGGCTACGACACGGTCATCGACGACGAGGGCACGGGCGTCAGCGCCGGTGAGAAGCAGCTCATCACCATCGCGCGCGCGTTCCTGTCCGACCCGACGATCCTCGTCCTCGACGAGGCGACGTCGTCGGTCGACACCCGTACCGAGGTCCTGATCCAGAAGGCGATGGCCAAACTGGCGGACGGCCGGACGTCGTTCGTGATCGCGCACCGCCTTTCGACGATCCGGGACGCGGACACCATCCTCGTGATGGAGAACGGCTCGATCGTGGAACAGGGCGCGCACGCGGAGCTGCTGGCGGCGGACGGGGCGTACGCCCGGCTGTACAAGGCACAGTTCGCGCAGGCGGTGGCCGAGGTGGACTGACGCGGGTGCGGCACGGGTGGGGACGCTCACCGGCGCTTGCCGGGTGCTGCTGCGCCCACCCGTGCCGCCCTGCGGCACGCCTGCCCGCAGCTGAGTAGCCCCGTAAGGGGCGCTGGGGGTACCCCCGGCCGAAGGCTGGGGGAGGAACTGCGCGACCAGCCCCCACGCACCCGCACCCGGCGTCAGTCCAGATAGCCCCTCAGCTGGTCCGCAAAGGCGTGGTCCCGCAGCTTGTTGAGCGTCTTCGACTCGATCTGCCGGATCCGCTCCCGCGTCACACCGAAAATCCGCCCTATCTCCTCCAGCGTCCGCGGCCGCCCGTCGGCCAGGCCGTACCGCAGCTGGACGACCTTCCGCTCCCGCTCCCCGAGCGTGGACAGCACCGCCTCCAGGTGCTCCCGCAGCAGCAGGAACGCCGCCGACTCGACCGGGCTCGCCGCGTCGCCGTCCTCGATGAGGTCACCGAGGGCGACGTCGTCCTCCTCGCCGACGGGGGCGTGCAGGGACACCGGTTCCTGCGCCAGCCTCAGCACCTCCCCCACCCGCTCCGGCGCCAGGTCCAGGTGCGCCGCGACCTCGTCGGCCGTCGGCTCGTAGCCCCGCTCCTGGAGCATCCGGCGCTGGACGCGGACGACCCGGTTGATCAGCTCCACCACATGCACGGGGACGCGGATGGTGCGGGCCTGGTCGGCGAGGGCGCGGGACATGGCCTGGCGGATCCACCAGGTCGCGTACGTCGAGAACTTGTAGCCGCGGGCGTAGTCGAACTTCTCGACGGCGCGGATCAGGCCGAGGTTGCCCTCCTGCACCAGGTCGAGCATGGTCAGGCCGCGGCCGACGTACCGTTTCGCGACCGACACCACCAGCCGCAGGTTCGCCTCGATGAGGCGGCGCTTGGCCATGCGGCCCATGACGACCAGCCGGTCCAGGTCCAGCGCCAGTTCGCTGTCGAGGTCGGGGGTGCTGCCCAGCTTCTCCTCGGCGAACAGGCCGGCCTCCACGCGGCGGGCGAGTTCGACCTCCTCGGCGGCGGTGAGCAGCGGGATGCGGCCGATCTCCCGCAGGTACTGGCGGAACAGGTCCGAGGAGGGGCCGCCGGTGTCGGCGCGGGCGGCGGCCCGCGGCTCGGCGGGCTCGGGCTCGGGCTCCGCGTCGGGGGCCTCGGCCGCGAGCTCCTCCGGTGGCGGGCCGTCCGGCTCGGTCTCGGGGTGCAGCGCGGCCCGGCTCTGCGGGGGCACGCCGGCATGGCCGCCGGTATCGGCTTCCGGCTCGTCCGTGAGCGTGCTGCTGCTGTCCGTCTGGGTCAGGGTCTGGGTCTGCACGGGGGCGACCTCCAGGATGATCGCTGCCAGGGGGTACGGCAGCGGTACTTCGGGGGCGGAGACGACGGCCTCGCCGCTGTCCGTCCCGTACGCGATGAGTGGAACGGCGGGGGTGTGGGACCCGTCCGGGACGGGCCGGCCGCGCTCCGAGGACTCAGGCACCGCACCCCAGTGTGGGGTAAGACACATCGCCGCCACGAGGGGCGTGCGGTGACTTTTTGCGTCCGGTCCGTGACCGCGCGGTTATCCTGCCGGTCCGCCGGGGCTCAGAGAGCGGCCGGTCCCTGCTCGCGCAGCGCCTGCCCGTACTGCTGGAGCACCCACAACTCGTTCTGCACGGAGGCGAGTTGGGCCGGGTCGCCGCCGTTGCCGAGGCGGGTGAGGGTGATCTGGATCTCGTGGATGCGGCGGTCGACGGCGCGACGGCGGACGGTCACGAGTTGTTCGCCCGCGTAGTTCTCGTCGACCGTGCGGCGCATGATCGGCTCGACGGCGAGCTCGGTGACCATCGCCCGGACCCCGTCGTCGGCGGCCGCCTCACGGACCCGCACCAGGTACTCCTGCGGATCCTGCACGCCGTACTCGGCGCCGCCCGCCTCCATGATGGTCCGGCGCACGGCCGCGTAGGGCTCGGCGGTGAACTCGTCGATGCCGTACGCGTCGAAGGCCGGGGAGACCAGCTCGGGGCGCTGCAGGGCGAGTTTCAGCAGCTCGCGCTCGGTGGCGTAGACGGCGTTGCGGAGGTTGAGGGCGGGCCCGGAGACGGTGGGGCGGCCGGCGCCCGTGTCGTACGACGGCTGCTGCGGTCCGCGGGCCGGACCGGCTCCCCTGCCGCTCCCGCCCTTGTCGCGGGCCCAGCGGGCCAGCTGGGCCACCCGCTTCACCACGAACTGGGTGTCGAGGATGCCGAGCATGCCGGCGAGCTGGACGGCGACCTCGTGCTGCGCGCCGCTGTTCTTGATCCGGGCGACGACCGGCGCCGCCTCGTCCAGGGCGGCCGCGCGGCCCGCCGGGGTGTCCAGGTCGTA
Organism: Streptomyces sp. NPDC001507; assembly: GCF_042894765.1. NCBI lineage: Bacteria > Bacillati > Actinomycetota > Actinomycetes > Kitasatosporales > Streptomycetaceae > Streptomyces > Streptomyces sp. NPDC001507. The sequence continues at coordinate 7,586 of NZ_JBIAVV010000002.1, read as the reverse complement.
GCGGGCGACGATCTGGCGGAGCGCGAACTCGAAGAGGGGGGTGCGGGGTTCGGTCAGGTCGACGACCGCGTCGTCGCCCTTGGCGAGGCGCAGCTCGCAGGGGTCCATGCCGTCGGGGGCGATGGCGATGTACGTCTCGGCGGCGAACTTCTGGTCGTCCTCGAAGGCGCGCAGGGCCGCCTTCTGCCCGGCCGCGTCGCCGTCGAAGGTGAAGATCACACGGGCCGATCCGTTGTCCATCAGCAGCCGGCGGAGGATCTTGATGTGGTCGCCGCCGAAGGCGGTGCCGCAGGTGGCGATCGCGGTCGTCACCCCGGCCAGGTGGCAGGCCATGACGTCGGTGTAGCCCTCGACCACGACCGCGCGGCTGGCCTTCGCGATGTGCTGCTTGGCGAGGTCGATGCCGTACAGGACCTGGGACTTCTTGTAGATCGCGGTGTCGGGCGTGTTGAGGTACTTGGGCCCGTTGTCCGCCTCGTAGAGCTTGCGGGCGCCGAAGCCGACGACCTCGCCGCCGATGTCCCGGATGGGCCACATCAGGCGGCCGCGGAACCGGTCGATGGGCCCGCGCCGCCCTTCCTGCGACAGGCCGGACGACAGCAGCTCCCTGTCGGTGAAGCCCTGGCCGCGCAGGTAACGGGTGAGGTGGTCCCAGCCCTGCGGGCTGTAGCCGACGCCGAAGTGCACGGCGGCGGCCTGGTCGAAGCCGCGCTCGGCGAGGAAGACCCGGCCGGTCTCGGCCTCGGGACTGGTCGCGAGCTGCTCGGCGTACCAGGCGGCGGCGATCTTGTGCGCCTCCACCAGGCGGATGCGCTCACCGCGCTGGTGGGACGGGTTGTACCCGCCCTCCTCGTAGCGCAGGGTGATGCCGGCCCGGGCGGCCAGCCGCTCGACCGCCTCCGAGAAGGAGAGGTGGTCGACCTTCATCACGAAGGTGAGGGTGTCGCCGCCCTCCTGGCAGCCGAAGCAGTGGAAGAGTCCCTTGCTCGGGCTGACCTGGAAGGACGGCGACTTCTCGTCGTGGAACGGGCACAGGCCCTTCAGGTTCCCGCCGCCCGCGTTGCGCAGCTGGAGGTACTCGGACACGACGGCGTCGATCGGGACCGCGTCCCGTACCGCCTTCACATCCTCGTCATTGATCCGTCCAGCCACGGATGGATTCTACGGGGGTGCTGTGACAACTCCGGCGCGCCGGAGCGCCCCTTCAGGGGCGCGGGGAACTGCGCGACCAGCCACACCCGACCCGCACCCGCGCGCCCACCGCCGGCGGCAGCCCCCTAGGCGAGCGAATCCAACGCCACATGGGGGTCGGCCAGCGCGTCGAGATCCACCGGCGCCCCGGAGCGGATCAGCCGCTGGATCGGCTCTGTGACATCCCACACGTTCACGTTCATCCCGGCCAGCACCCGCCCCTCCTTCACCCAGAACGCGATGAACTCCCGCTTCCCCGCGTCCCCGCGGATCACCACCTGGTCGTACGACCCGGGCGGCGCCCACCCGCTGTACTCCATGCCCAGGTCGTACTGGTCGGTGAAGAAGTAGGGCACCCGGTCGTAGGCGAGGTCCTGCCCCAGCATCGAGCGGGCCGCCGCCGGGCCGCCGTTCAGCGCGTTGGCCCAGTGCTCCACGCGCAGCCTCGTGTCGAACAGGGCGTGCGGGAAGGCGGCCACGTCACCGGCCGCGTAGATGTCCGGGTCGGACGTCCGCAGGCGCTCGTCGACGACGATCCCGCCGCCCTGCGCCCGGTCGGCCAGCTCCAGACCGGCCGCCTCGGCCAGTCCGACCCGCGGCGCCGCGCCGATCGCCGCGAGGACGTCGTGCGCCGGGTGCTCCTCGCCGTCGTCGGTGCGCGCGGCGAGCACCATGCCGTCCTGGCCGACGATCTCGGTGAGCCGTGCCCCGAAGCGGAACCGGACCCCGTGCTCCTTGTGCAGCTGGGCGAAGACGTTGCCCAGTTCGGGTCCGAGGACGCTGTGCAGCGGGGTCTGCCCGTGTTCGATGACGGTGACCTCGGCGCCGTAGGTCCGGGCCGCCGCGGCGACCTCCAGGCCGATCCAGCCGGCGCCCGCGATGACGAGGTGCCCGTTGTCGCGGCCGAGCGCGGCGAGGACGCCCTTGAGGCGCTCGGCGTGTGCGAGGCGGCGCAGGTGGTGGACGCCGGCCAGGTCGGTGCCGGGGATGTCGAGACGGCGCGGCTCCGCCCCGGTGGCGAGCAGCAGCTTGTCGTAGCGCACCAGCGTGCCGTCGTCGCCGAACCGGACGGTCTTGGCGGCGCGGTCGATGCGGTCCACGGTCTGGCCGAGGTGCAGTTCGATGTCGTGCTGCGCGTACCAGGCGGGCTCGTGCACGAAGACGCTGTCGCGTTCGGCCTTGCCGAGCAGGTAGCCCTTGGAGAGCGGCGGCCGCTCGTAGGGGTGGTCGCGTTCGTCGCAGATCAGTATCACCCGGCCGGTGAAGCCCTCGGCTCGGAGCGTCTCGGCCGCCTTCGCACCGGCGAGTCCGCCTCCGACGATGACGAATGTCTGGTCCGCGTCGACCACTTGATGCCTCCTCGTAAGGGTGCCGCCACATATGCCGCCCACATGCGCCGCACTGTGAGCCTCCCGCACGCAGCGTGATGCGGGAAGAGGGTGTGACCCCCGCTGACGCGATCTTGCCCCGATCAGGCCAGCGGGAGTCGCGGAGAGTCACGAAGTGTTCATATACGTCCCGTCAGCCGCGCGTGCAGCGACCGCGCGGAGGCGTCGGTGAGCGAGGCGATCTGATCGACGATCACGCGCTTGCGGGCGTGGTCGTCACCGGCCGCGTCGAACAGCGCCCGGAACTGCGGGTCGAGTCCGTCGGGCGCGCGGGCGGTGAGCGCCTCGGCGAGTTCGGCGACGACGATCCGCTGGTCGGCGCGGAGCCGCTCCTGCTCGGCGCGCTGCATGACGTACCGGTGGGCGATGGCCTTGAGCACCGCGCACTCCGTCCGGGCCTCGCGCGGTACGACGAGTTCCGCGCCGTACCGGGTGAGCCGGCCGCCGCCGTACGCCTCGCGGGTGGCGCCCTCGGCGGCCAGGCAGAACCGGCCGATGAGCTGGCTGGTGGCGTCCTTGAGGCGGGCCTGGGCGACCGCGCTGCCGTCGTAGCCGTGCGGCCACCACTCCTCGTCCTGGAGCCGGTCGAGGGCGGCGGCGAGTTCGGCGGGGTCGGTGCCGGCGGGCACGTACAGGCCGACGGCGACCGCGAACACCTCCTGCCGTTCCGGCTCCGCGTGCAGGCAGTTGGGGTCGATGTGACCGGCGTGCAGGCCGTCCTCGACGTCGTGCACCGAGTAGGCGACGTCGTCCGACCAGTCCATCACCTGGGCCTCGAAGCAGGTGCGGGTGCCGGGGGCCTCCTTGCGGACCCAGTCGAAGACCGGCCGGTCGTCCTCGTACACGCCGAACTTGGGGGACCCCGGGGCGGTGGGGTGAGCGCCACGCGGCCACGGGTACTTGGTGGCGGCGTCCAGGGCGGCGCGGGTGAGGTTGAGGCCGACGGAGCCCTCGGGGGTGAACCGCTTGGGCTCGATGCGGGTGAGGAGCCGCAGGGACTGGGCGTTGCCCTCGAAGCCGCCGCAGTCGTCCGCGAACTCGTTCAGCGCCTGTTCGCCGTTGTGGCCGAAGGGCGGGTGGCCGAGGTCGTGGGAGAGGCAGGCGGCCTCCACGAGGTCGGGGTCGCAGCCGAGGGCCGCGCCCAGTTCCCGGCCGACCTGGGCGCATTCGAGGGAGTGGGTGAGGCGGGTGCGGGGGCTGGCGTCCCACGCCTGGGCGGAGGTGCCGGGGGTGACGACCTGGGTCTTGCCGGCGAGGCGGCGGAGGGCAGCCGAGTGCAGGATGCGGGCGCGGTCGCGCTGGAAGGCGGTGCGGCCGGGGCGCTTGTCGGGTTCGGGGGCCCAGCGGTCGGCTGACGCCGGGTCGTAGGCCGAAGAAGGCACGGGTGCGGGGACTGCCATGGTTCGACAGTACGGGTTGGTGGTGACAAAACGGGGGTTGTGGGGTGCCTACTCGGCTGCCGGGTCGGGGTGCGTTTGCGGGTGCGCCGCCGTCGTGGCTTGTCGCGCAGTTCCCGCGCCCCCAAGAAGGCGGGCCCACTGGGCCGACCCAAAGGGGCGCGGGGAACTGCGCGATCAACCACGACGCACCCGCAGCCGCGAGCGCACCCCTAGGCGGCTGCGGTCACCGGCGTTCCCAGTGCCCGCTCGTACCGGTGGACGACCAGGTCCGCCATCGCCTCGTGCGCTCCGAGGGGGGCCGAGGCGAGCCACGGGGCGTGTGCCGCGGACTCCGTCGCGAAGCGGCCCGGGGCCGTGAAGTAGGAGGCGACGGCGATGCGGTGACGGCCCTTCGCGCGCAGGGCGGAGACCGCGTCCGGGACGCTCGGAGCCGCCGCCGAGGCGTAGGCCGCAAGGACCGGGACGCGCAGGCGGGCGGCGAGGAGGCCGGCCATGCGGTCGGTGTCGGCCCTGGCGTCGGGGTCACGGGAGCCGGCCGCCGCGAGGACCACGGCGCTCGCGGGCCTGGGGCGCCAGCCCGCCTCCAGCAGGCGGGCGTGCAGGGTGTCGGCGAGGAGGGGGTGGGGGCCCAGCGGGGCGGCGATGCGGGCGCGGGCGGCCGCGGCCGTCTCCGGGATGTCCCGCTTGACGTGGTGGCCGCGGCCGAGGAGGAGCGGGACCAGGACGGCCTCGGTGTTCCCCAGGGCGGCGAGGGTGTCGGGGAGCAGCGGCTCGTTCAGCTCGATGTGACCGAGGCGCACGGACAGGCCGGGGCACCGTGCGCGCACCCGGTCCATGAGCGCCCGCACGGTGCTGAGCGCGCGCGGGTCGCGGCTGCCGTGGGCCACCAGGACCAGGGCGGGCGGACCGGGGCGCGAGGAGAGGTCGGTCACCGTCATGCGAGGATCCTCGCCGGGCGAGGTTGCACGGCCGTTGCCTGGCCGTCACGCGTCTTTTCCGGCCCTTCACGGTGCGCGCCCGCACGCTGTGAGCGAACCGGAGTCCGCTGCGCTGCGTCCTCCATGGTCGGAGCGAACGGGGAGCACGAGGGGGGAACGAACGTATGAGGATCCGCCGCCCGCGGCTGCCGCGGACCCGTGCCGGCCGGCGACGCCTGGTGCAGGGTGTGATGGCCGGGTGCGTGCTGGCGCTGCTGCCTGTCACCTGGCTGTACGTCTCGACGGCCGGCCGGCTGCGCACGGTGGCGGACGTGCCGCGCGCCGACGTCGCGGTCGTCTTCGGCGCGGGCCTGTGGGACGGCGAGCCGTCGCCGTACCTCGCCAACCGCCTGAACGCGGCGGCGACGCTGTACAAGGAGGGCCGCGTCAAGGTCGTCCTCGTCACCGGCGACAACAGCCGCAAGGACTACGACGAGCCGGACGCCATGCGCACCTACCTGACCGCGCACGGCGTGCCCGGCAGGCGCATCGTCAGCGACTACGCCGGGTTCGACACGTGGGACTCCTGCGTCCGCGCGAAGAAGATCTTCGGCGTGGACCGGGCCGTACTGATCAGCCAGGGGTTCCACATCCGGCGCGCGGTGGCGCTGTGCGAGGCGGCGGGGGTGACGTCGTACGGGGTCGGGGTCGACGCCAAGCATGACGTGACCTGGTACTACGGGGGCACGCGGGAGGTCTTCGCGGCGGGGAAGGCGGCCCTCGACGCGCTCTTCGAGCCGAACCCCCGGTTCCTCGGGAAGAAGGAGCCGGGGGTGGCGGCGGCCCTGGCCGCGGCGAAGCCCTGACTCCGGCGAAATCCGCCGCGGTCCGGCAGCGCCCCCAAAGGGGCGCGAGGAACTGCGCGACCCGCCACGACGGCGCCGCGGTCGGCCGGCGGCATGTTGCGGACGGCCTACCGGGGGACGGTCACCGTGCGCTCCCCGGCGAGCCGCGGCAACGGCCGGTCCGTGCGGTGGCCGACGTGTTCCAGGTGGCCGTCGGGGGTCCAGCGGCCGAGGCCGCCGGTGCGGAACATGGTGCGGCCGGCGCCGAGGAACGGGTCGGGTGCGTACCGCTCGGCGTTCAGGGCTTCGTCGCCGAGGCAGCCGGCCGGGACGCAGTCGCCGCCCGCCCACACCTCGCCGGTCTCGCCGATGGGCAGCGGCCTGCGGTCGGCGCCGAGGACGTACACCGTGCTGTTGGGAAGGGGCCGTCCGGTGTCCGGGGTGCGGCGGCCCATGGTGGTGGCGAGGGCCGGGCCGCGGCAGTGGAGGAGAGCGGCCCGGCCCGACCAGCGGTCGGCGAGGGGGCGCGGGCAGGGCTCGCCGGTGACGGCGACCGTGCGCAGGTGCGGCCAGTCGGCGGGGTCGATGCCGGACAGCGCGGCCGGCGTGGCGATCAGGACGGTCGCGGTGCGGGCCGCGGCGCCGGTGTCCGTGCCGCGGATGGCCAGGGTGGCGCCGTGGGTGAGGCAGCCGAGTATCTCCCAGGCGGCGGGGCCGGAGGCGATGCCGAGGAGTTGGGCGACCCGGTCGCCGGGGCGGATGCCGAGCCCGCCGGGTTCGGTGAGCAGCAGGTTGGCGAGGTTGCGGTGGGTGAGCTGCACGCCGTGGGTGCGGCGGCCGGCGGTCCCCGGGGCGAAGAGGACGCAGCAGCCGTCGTCGGGATGCGGCGGCAGCGGCGGCGGCACGGGCCCGGGGCCGTACGGCGCCGGGTCGTCGAGGGCGATCAGCCGGTGGCCGCCGGGCAGGGGGACGCGCGGGAGGTGTTCCTTCTGGGTGAGGATCACCCGGGTACGTGCGGTGCGGATGACGTCGGCGAGCCGGGCCGGGGGCGTGCGGCCGATGTCCTGGGGGACGTAGGCGGCGCCCGCCTTGAGGACGGCGAACAGGCCGACCAGCATCGGGATGGAGCGCCGGGCGAACAGGCCGACGCGGTCACCGGGCCGGACGCCCTCGCGGACCAGCCGGGCGGCGAGGGCACCGGCGTAGCGGTCGAGTTCGCCGTAGGTGAGGGTCGCGCCGTGGTGTTCGGCGGCGACGGCGTGCGGGTGGGCGATGGCGTGCCGCTCGATGGCCCGGTGGACGAGCGGTTCGTGGACGGGTACGTCGGCGCCGCGGCCGTACTGCCAGAAGAGGTGCTGGTCGCGGGGTGTGAGGTGACGCAGAGGCATGGCTCGGAGACCTCCTGGCTGGCTCTTTCGAGTGGGGGGAGGCCGAGTCCGGGAGCGACGGTGGCCCGGTCAGGGCGGGGGTCGAGCGCCGTGCGGGTCTTGCGGGAGGTGGGGGACGGCGGTGGCCGACGACGACTGTAGCCGGGTCCCTTGAAGTCTCAACGGGGCGGGATTGGCCAACGGGGGTGGGGAATGAGCCACGTGCGGGGCGCTCCGCCGCACGGGCGGCGGCGGACAGGGCGCCCATCAGCCCGGCTCGGGTCCGGTAGCGGCGGCCGCCGGGCCGGTATCGGTTCTCACGATGGCTGGGACAGTGCGGGGAGTTGACGGCCTCCGCCGTGCGGCACGGGTTCCGGCCGGCGGGGGGGTGCCTCTATGTCTTTCGTCAAGTGAGGCGTGGGGTTCTGGGTTCGTAGAAGGTGCCGTCGCGGAGCATTGCGAACAGCACGTTGATCCG